>JAISKF010000009.1 GCA_031261005.1 Enterobacteriaceae bacterium
GATATGAGATATGTCATGGGGGATTAACCTACAAAACAAGCTTAATGCCCAAGGGGCGGCACAATCTCACCCATGACATCCCGATGATCAGTCGGGGAGCATAATTCCTGTGAGGAAAGTACTCAAGATATAAGGGGCGACAATCTGTCGCCCGCATTAACAACGCGGTGGGTTTACGGGCGACAGGTTGTCGCCCTTACGAGAAATGACATAATTATTTGAAATTTATCGCAATAATATAATTTCTTATCCAGAGTTCAGGTTAAACACAACAAAAATAACGCTGCAAATAAAAAAATCAGGCGTGAGTGTATTTGGTACTTTCCGGCAGCCAGCGCTCAATAAGTGCTGTAGCCAGTTGCGGGTGATGTTGATGAATATAACGTGCAGTGCGCTGAACTTCGGGGATCATGCTTTGATCACGCAGTAAATCTGCCACTTTAAATTCAGTGATACCGGTTTGACGAGTGCCGAGTAATTCTCCCGGTCCGCGAATTTCGAGATCTTTTTGTGCAATCACAAAACCATCATTGCTATCGCGCAGCACTTGCAGGCGTTTCTGTGCGGTTTTACTTAGCGGTGCTTTGTACAGCAGCACACAATGAGAGGCAACCGCACCGCGCCCAACACGCCCGCGTAGCTGGTGAAGCTGCGCCAGACCAAGACGTTCGGGATTTTCGATAATCATCAGACTGGCATTAGGTACATCAACACCAACTTCAATCACTGTTGTCGCCACCAGCAGTTGGATCTCGCCCTGTTTAAAGGATTGCATGATCGCCTGCTTTTCCTGTGATTTCATGCGCCCATGCACTAAACCGATTTTCAACTCCGGCAATGCCGCTTTCAATTCTTCGGCGGTAGCTTCGGCAGCTTGTGCTTCCAATACCTCTGACTCGTCGATCAAGGTACAAACCCAGTAAGCCTGTCGGTTTTCCTGCTTACAGGCATCGCGCACGCGATCGATAATATCATTACGGCGGGAATCAGGAATGGCGACCGTTGTTACTGGCGTGCGCCCCGGCGGTAACTCGTCAATTATCGATGTATCCATATCGGCATAAGCTGTCATGGCTAAAGTACGCGGTATTGGCGTAGCAGTCATCACTAATTGGTGCGGGTGAAAACCCTGTTCTTCGCCTTTTTCCCACAGCGCCAAGCGTTGATGTACCCCAAAACGGTGCTGTTCATCAATAATCACCAACGCCAGACCGGAAAATTTCACTTGCTCCTGAAAAATAGCGTGAGTACCCACTACCATCGAGACCTCGCCCGATGCAACGGCTGCCATCTGTGCCTGACGCGCTTTTCCTTTCTGTTTTCCGGCTAACCAACCCACGTTAATCCCCAACGGTTCAAACCATTGGCGAAAATTATTGGCATGTTGTTCGGCTAATAGCTCAGTCGGAGCCATCAACGCCACTTGTTTACCATTGCTAATAGCAATCAACGCCGCCAGCGCTGCCACCAGCGTTTTACCGGAGCCAACATCGCCCTGCACTAAGCGCATCATCGGGATCGATTTCGCCAGATCTTGTTCAATATCGCTGACAACTCGGTTTTGGGCATTAGTGGGTTTAAACGGTAGCGATGCCAGCATTTGCTGTTTTAACGAGCCGTTATCAGTCAACGGCATCGCGTTATAGCGCTGCGCGCCAGCACGGGCAGCCAGCATACTTAAATTATGCGCCAGTAACTCTTCCAGAATCAGGCGCTTTTGCGCGGGGTGTCTGCCTTGTTCGAGATCGACAAGTTGCGTATCTGGCGGCGGACGGTGCAACGTTTTCAACGCTTCCGGCAAGCTAATCAATTTACCGCTTAACTCTGGCGGCAGTAATTCACTAATGGCGCAGGTCTCCAGCAGTTTAAGCGCCTGATCAGTCAGCTTACGCAATGAGGCTTGACGCACACCTTCAGTGGTGGAATATACCGGCGTTAGATTTTCTTCCAGCTCGATAGCACTGCGATCGCCTTGAATACGGTATTCAGGGTGAATAATTTCCGCGTTATGCGTACCGCGTTTCACTTCACCGTATGCTTTGACGCGCTTACCCGCAGATAAACTGTTTTTCATCGCCGCATTGAAGTTAAAAAAACGCAGCGTGAGTACGCCTGTCCCATCGGTAATCTGGCAAGTCAGCATTCTGCGGCGACCAAACGCAATATCGCTGCGGATCACTTCTCCCTCAACGGTGACATGCAAACCGGGTAATAAATCGCCGATAGGATAAAGTTTGGTGTGATCTTCGTAACGCAGGGGAAGATGGAACAGCAGATCTTGAATATTATGCAGACCGATTTTCGCTAATTTAGCCGCTTGACTAGCACCAACCCCAGACAGGGTATTTAGCGCAATGGCGTCCAGTAAGCGACCTTTCATCGAATATCAGTCCTCACTCACTTTTGGTTTTAGCGCCTGCATTGCCGTCCACCATGCTTCATCAGCGACAATTTCACCGTTATCGTCGATATGCGGACGCGGCAGATTTTTGCGTTTTGCCACGTTTGCCAGCACCGGATAGCCGCCCTCAAACAAAAAACGCTGCTGCTCTTCATCGCTTAACGGGCTGGTTTCCCGCTGATACATACCCGCCGCCTGACGCTGGCGTTGCGCTTCATACAGAATCAGTGCTGAAGCAACAGACACATTAAGCGACTGCACCATGCCGATCATCGGGATAATAATATCGCGATCCGCCAATGCCAGCGCTTCTGGCGTAATGCCGGTTTTTTCCTGTCCCAGTAGAATACACGTCGGCAAGGTATAATCAATTTCACGGAAATCAACAGCTTTATCAGACAGATTCGTTGCGAGGATCTGCATTCCCTGCTGTTTCATATAACTGACAGCGGAATGAATATCGCGATGAGTTTTGACTTGCACCCAACTGTTACTGCCCGCCGCACTCGCCACCTGAGTACGCATACGCTCATGCGGCCATACCGCGTGAACTTCATGAACACCAACGGCATCAGCGGTGCGAATAATGGCAGAAACATTGTGAGGTTTATGCACTTGCTCTAGACAAACCGTGAGATCGATTTGTCTGGTCACAAGCATATGGCGTATCCGGGCGTAACGTTCGGGCGACATAAGGATTAATTTCGGTTGCGGGTGACTTTAATCACATCCGGCATAATACGGATTTTACGCATTATATTCGCCAGATGAACACGGTTATACGTGGTTAATCGAATATAGGCGATATAAACACGCCCGTCTTTCTCTTCAGTATTTAGGCTCTGAATATTCGATTTTGCTGAGTTTATTTCTGCGGTCAGATTCGCCAGAACGCCCTGATGATTGAACATCTCGACTTTAATTTCAGCGATAAATTCTTGTTCGGTATCTTCCGCCCACTCCACCGCCATAAATTTTTCCGGCTCTTTCTGATAACCGCGAATATTGCGACAGGACTCATGGTGGATCACTAAGCCTTTGCCCGGACTAACGTGAGCAATAATCGGATCGCCGGGGATCGGACGACAACATTTGGCAAACGTCAGCAAGATGCCGTCAGCACCGCGAATCGCCAGTTTGCGACCATTTACCGCCGGTTCTTCATCAGGCTTACTATCGCCATTCAACAGATTTTTAGCAATCATCACACTCATGACGTTACCTAATCCGACTTCTGCCAGCAGATCATCAAGAGAAGCGAGTTTCAGGCGTTTTAATTCATGATCGATATTTTTCGGATCAATATCAGTGATTTTCTGCCCTTGCCCCAAGGCATGATTGAGCAGACGACGCCCCAACCCGATAGCATCATCACGTTTCAGGTTTTTCAGCATTTGGCGGATTTTGGTACGCGCTTTAGAACTGACGACAAAATTTAACCACGCGGCATTTGGTCGAGCGCCCGGCGCGGTAATAATCTCGACAGTTTGACCATTGTGCAGCTCTTGTGACAGCGGATAAGGCTGGCGATCAACGCGCGCACCAACACAGGCATGACCAATATCGGTGTGAACTTCATAAGCAAAATCAACCGGTGTTGCGCCCGCTTGCAGCTCGACAATTCGACCTTTCGGCGTAAAGACGTAAATTTCATCAGGGAACAGATCAGATTTAACGCTTTCGATAAATTCAAAAGAACTGCCAGCGCTTTGCTGTAATTCCAGCAGACTTTGCATCCAGCGTTGGGCGCGAATTTGTGCCGCCGTGCCGGTTTCGCCCTGCTGTTTATACGCCCAATGTGCCGCAACCCCCATTTCTGCCATCTGATCCATATCTTCGGTACGGATTTGCACTTCAACAGGCACGCCGTGCGGACCAATCAGCGAAGTATGCAGTGATTGATAGCCATTGGCTTTCGGAATAGCAATATAATCTTTGATACGACCCGGACGCGGTTTGTACAAGCTATGAACCTGCCCCATCACGCGGTAGCACGTATCCACTTCACTGACGATAACGCGGAAAGCGTAAATATCCATAATGGAGTGAAAACGCTGCTCTTTCAGGTGCATTTTCCGATAAATAGAGTAGAGATGTTTTTCCCTGCCGCTAACACGACAGGCAATGCCCGCTTCTTTTAAGCGACCATCAATTTCAGACAGAATTTTCTGAATCATCTCTTTACGATTACCGCGCGCGGCTTTCACCACTTCTTTCAAAACACGGTAACGATTAGGATAGAGCGCTTCAAAACCCAACTCTTCCAATTCAATTTTCAGGTGATGGATACCTAAACGATGGGCAAGCGGGCTATAGATTTCAAGGGTTTCCCGTGCAATGCGCCGACGTTTATCAGGACGCAAAGCGCCCAGCGTCCGCATATTGTGGGTACGATCAGCGAGTTTGATCAAAATGACGCGAATATCCTGCACCATCGCCATGATCATTTTGCGGAAGTTTTCCGCCTGCGCTTCTCGTTTATCGCGAAATTTCAGTTTATCCAGCTTAGATACACCGTCAACCAGTTCAGCAACGCTTTTGCCAAAGCGTTGCTCGACATCTTCATAAGTCACGGAAGTATCTTCGATCACATCATGCAGCAGTGCTGCCGTCAGTGTTTCGCAGTCCAGCCGCATACCTGCCAGAATGCAGGCAACAGCGACAGGATGGGTGATATAAGGTTCACCACTTGAGCGGGATTGCCCCTCATGGGCATCGCGAGCAACGATATATGCCTGTTTGAGGCACTCAATTTGCTCATCCGGCAGATATTGTTTAGCCAGTATGTTAAGGCTTTCAAACAGATACAAAGTGATATTCAGCCTGAATTAACGACGACCTTCAACAATCGCGGTAACAGCTTGCATTTCTGCGGCATCTTGCTCTTGCTGTTCCTGACGAGCGTGTGAATCAAGGATCTGACCGTTGATCAAACCTTCTTCGATTTCACGCAGCGCAATCACCGTAAACTTATCGTTCTCTTCTGCAACCATAGGATCTTTGCCCTGAGTTTGCAGTTGACGAGCGCGGCGAGCCGCAACCAGAACGAGGTCAAAGCGATTACCAATTTTTTCTACAGCGTCTTGAACGGTTACGCGTGCCATAAGTGTGTAACTCCACAGATAAAGAAAGGACTGGGCATAATACTGAAACCAGCGTCAGTCTGCCAACAATTTGCTGATTAACGCTTCATTTCGCAGTTTTTGACGGTCTAAACGCAAACGTTCAGTACGAATGATTGCTTTTAAGTCATGTAATGCTAAATCGAAGTCATCGTTGATAATCAGATAATCATACTCGTTGTAGTGTGAAATCTCTTGCACCGCTTTATTCATACGGCACGCAATCACTTCATCACTATCTTGCCCGCGCCCTTGCAGGCGACGGACTAATTCATCTTTCGATGGGGGTAAAATAAAAATGCTGCGGCTTTGCGGCATTTTCTCTCGGATCTGGCGCGCGCCCTGCCAGTCTATGTCGAGAAAAACATCAATCCCCTGCGCTAATACACGTTCTATTTTTGGTCGGGAAGTACCGTAATAGTTACCAAAAACTTCGGCATATTCTAAAAACGCATCTTCTGTAATCAAACGTTTAAACTCATCAACAGACACATAATAGTAGTGTTCGCCCTCAACTTCTCCCGGACGCTGGCTGCGCGTTGTATGTGAGACCGATACCTGCATATCATAAGTAGGCTGAGTTTTCAGTAACGCCTGAATAAGGCTGGACTTCCCAGCACCGCTTGGCGCAGAAATAATATAAAGAGTACCTTGTACCATGATGATGTCTGTTTACTGTCGTTGAATTGTCGAAAAAACGTAAGAAAATCGTTGCCATATCTAATAGCTTTCAAGATGCAGGGTATAGTATACCGTGTGCAGCCACTTCGTACCATAAGGGATCATTTTTATCTATTCCCGCGCCAGTTTTGTTCATTTTGAGCTGTTTCACGAACTTTATTGCAAATTACATTCTAAAAAATTCTTTTTCCGACACTCATTCTAAATTACGTTTTTCTGGCTATTCGCTGCATTAAATTCCGTTTGTAATGACGTTATTTCATCACTCACGTTAAAGTTACAAGGAATACGTATGTGGCTGTTCATCAAGCTATTTATTAAATTATTTATCAACGTATTTATTGGCTGGTTATTACTCTATTTAACCCCAAATACTGTATTAGCACGGTCAGTTGATTGCCCGCAATGGCACCAGACACAAGCAATACGTGAAATCAGCGTGCTTGATGCCCAGCTTGCCCGTTGGGACGAAGCCTACTATTTTCGCGGGCTTTCGCCCGTTGACGATGGCATTTACGATCATCTGCTGAATCAGCGAAAAATTTGGCAACACTGTTTTGCTGACTTGATAACTGACATCACTCCGGCAAAAAAAGATATTCCGTTATTCCCGATGTTGCACCCCGTAATGCACACAGGGTTGGCTAAATTACCAGATGCTTCATCGGTAAAACAGTGGATCGAGAAACGGCAAGATCTCTGGGTTCAGCCCAAAATTGATGGCGTCGCTGCCACGTTGATTTATCAAAATGGTCATCTGGTCTCTGCGATTAGTCGCGGCGATGGTGTTAAAGGTGAGGACTGGACAGCTCATGCCTTAAATATCAAAGGAATTCCGCAGCAGCTTAATCTCGAACAACTTCCATCTCAACAACGTTCTTCCCAACAACGGCTGGTCGTTCAGGGAGAATTATTCTGGTTGATGGATAATCATATTCAACAACGTGACGGAGGGCAAAATGCGCGGGCAAAAGTTGCCGGTGCGATGATGAGCAAAGTCTTATCACCGCAGGCAGCAGAGCATATTGCATTTTGGGCGTGGGATTTACCCGAAGGTCCTGAAGATATGCCTGCACGTTTGCGTTTATTAAAACAGATGGGTTTTTATTACGGCACAGAAAATACCCAACCAGTAACATCATTTGAGCAAGTACAAAACTGGTATCAGCGCTGGTTTGAATCATCGCTGCCGTATGTCAGAGACGGTATCGTCATTCGTCAGGGGAAGCGTCCCGCAGGGCAGCATTGGGTAGCAAAACCGCCGTCATGGGCAGTGGCATGGAAATACCCATCACCAAACGTCATTGCGGAAGTTCAATCCGTTAGTTTTAACATTGGCAGAACTGGCCGCGTTTCAACGGTAGTAAATATTGAGCCAACTCAATTAGATGATAAATGGGTGCGAAAAATTGCTATCGGTTCGACTGCACACTGGAAAAAATGGGATATTCGCCCCGGCGATCGCGTCGAGTTAGCGCTGGCGGGATTGGGTGTAGCGCAAATCACGCAGGTTGTCTGGCGTTTAGCTGAACGCGCTGAAGTCAATGCTCCTGATGAACAGCAATATCATGCTTTAAGTTGTTGGACACCGGAAAACAGTTGCGAACAACAATTTATTGCCCGACTGACATGGCTAAGTGGTAAACAGGGGCTAAATCTCAAAGGATTAAGCCATAAAACATGGCAGCAGTTAGTAAGCACTGACTGGGTGAAAGACACAACATCATGGCTGATGTTATCGCCAACAGAACTTGCACAAACTAATCCGGCAAACAAAAAGTTAGCAGAGCGGCTGAGCAGTTATATCGACACCGCCCGTCAGCGAGATGCCGCACAATGGTTAAGCTCGTTAGGATTAACCTTTATTTCGCAGGAAAAAATCCGTCAAATGGGTTGGGATAATCTCAAAAACCGCAGCGTCGCAGATTGGCGCAACGAACCGGAATTAGGCGCAAAAAGTGCCCAACAAGCCTACGATTTTGTTAACCACCCGCAAATTCAGGCTGCCGTAACCCGCCTGAAAACAGCGGGCATTCAGGGCTTTTGAATATCATCTATGGCTGATTTAGGCTGTAACGCTGTACTCGGAAAACGCCGCCGTATCAGCACAAAGAACAACGGAACGAAAAATATGGCTAAGAAAGTCGCAGTAAGCATACCGCCTAATACGCCTGTACCAACAGCATGTTGGCTGCTAGAACCCGCGCCGTTACTGATCGCCATCGGCAAAACACCGAAAATAAACGCCAGTGACGTCATCAGAATCGGACGTAAGCGATAACGGCAGGCTTCCAGCGTAGCGGAAATCAAATCCTTACCGTTGCGATGCAGATCATTAGCAAACTCAACAATCAAAATGGCATTTTTAGCGGATAAACCAATAATGGTCAAAATCCCCACTTTAAAATAAATATCATTTTCCAGCCCGCGAAAATACGTAGCGCAAACCGCTCCCATCACTCCCAGCGGCACAACGAGCATCACAGAGAAAGGAATCGACCAGCTTTCATATAACGCAGCCAGACAGAGGAATACCACCAATAGCGAGACGGCTAATAGCGCCGGAGTTTGTGAGCCGGATAATTTTTCCTGAAATGACATGCCTGTCCACTGCTGCCCGATACCCTCAGGGAGTTGAGCCACCAGCTCTGCCATAATATCCATCGCTGTACCGGTACTCACGCCAGACGCGGCTTCACCGACAATTTCCAGCGACGAATTCCCGTTGAAACGTTCTAAACGCGGAGAACCATAAACCCATGAAGTAGAAGTAAATGCCGAGAATGGCACCATTTCATTATTGCCATTTTTCACATACCAGCGGTTAATATCGTCCGGCTGCATACGGTAAGGAGCATCACCCTGAACATAGACTTTCTTCACGCGACCGCGATTAATAAAGTCATTCACATAAGTAGAACCCCACGCGGTTCGTAATGTGCTGTTAATATCATCAATTTTGACGTTTAACGCCTGCGCTTTGCGTTGATCAATATCGACTTGCAACTGCGGACTATCATCTAAACCATTATGACGCACGCGCGTCAGCGATGGATTTTGACTCGCCAGACGCAGCAAGGTATTGCGCGCTTCCACCAGTTGTTCATGCCCTAAACCGGCATTGTCCTGCAACTGCATATTAAAACCAGAAGAGCTGCCTAACCCTGAAATCGCAGGCGGGCTGCTGGCAAAAACTCTGGCTTCGGTAATGTTATTAAATACCTTCGTGGCGCGCTCAATAATGGCAAACGAGCTGTCTTGTGCGGAGGTTCGTTCACTCCAGTCTTTTAAACGCACAAACATACGTGCGACATTCTGACCATTACCGCCAGGTCCCGATCCCACGACAGAAAACACCGAACGAACATTTTTCTTTTCCTCTTCCAGCATATATTGCTCAACACGCTCAACCACTTTTAGCGTTTGTTGCTGCGTAGAACCCACCGGGAGTTGGATCTGCGTCATAAACACACCGCGATCTTCCAGCGGCAAAAACGAAGTCGGCAATTTAATAAACAGCAGCGTCATGCCGCCGATAATCAAAAAATAGAGCAATAAAGTGCGCCCGCTGTGAGCGATAACTTTCGCTACACCTTGCTCATAACGATGAGCATTTCTATCGAATGTACGATTAAACCAACCGAAAAAACCGCGTTTAGCATGCAACTGACCTTTAGGAATCGGTTTAAGCATCGTGGCACACAGCGCAGGCGTGAGGATCAACGCCACCAGCACCGATAACACCATCGCCGACACAATAGTGATCGAGAACTGGCGATAAATCGCCCCTGTCGTACCGCCAAGAAATGCCATCGGCACAAACACCGCAGAAAGCACCAGCGCGATCCCCACCAATGCACTTTGGATCTGCCCCATCGATTTACGTGTGGCATCGCGCGGTGATAAGCCCTCAACTGCCATAACGCGCTCGACATTTTCGACCACCACGATAGCATCATCAACCAGCAAGCCGATCGCCAGCACCATCGCAAACATAGTCAGCGTATTTACGCTAAAACCGCAAGCATACAAGATGGCAAACGTGCCGAGCAGCACGACAGGAACCGCAATAGTGGGAATCAGTGTTGCGCGGAAATTTTGCAAAAACAGATACATCACCAGAAAAACCAGCAACACCGCTTCAAACAAGGTTTTCACTACATCATGGATCGACGCCTCTACAAACGGCGTGGTTTCGTAGGAATACTCCGCTTCTAAACCATGAGGGAAAAAAGGTCTTAATTCATTGATTTTGTCTTTAACCAGCTTATCTGTGGCTAATTCATTAGCACCGGAAGCCAGCGTAATACTCATACCGGCTGCGGTTTTACCGTTATAACGGCTAAGATAATTGTAGTTCTCCGCCCCTAACGCGATCGTAGCAACATCACCCAGCGACACCACCGAGCCGTCCTGATTTACACGCAGAGTAATGTCGCGAAACTGCTGCGGTGTTTCGAGCTGCGCTTGAGCATTCATGGTGGCATTGAGCGTCTGTCCCTCGACGGACGGCGTACCGCCCACCTGACCTACGGCGATCTGTTTATTCTGACTGGCAATAGCATCGACAATATTTTGCGGTGTTAATTTATAATTAATCAGCTTGTTAGGATCGAGCCAAATCCGCATGGCATATTGCGAACCATACACATCAACACTGCCGACACCGTTAATTCGGCTAATCGGATCTTGCAAATTACTCACCAGATAATCGGCAATATCTTGCCGATCCATACTGCCATCGGTGGAAACCACCGCCAGCGTCATCAGACTGCTATCACCGGATTTAGAAACCGTCACACCCTGCTGCTGTACATCTTGCGGCAGCTTTCTGGTGGCACTTTGCAGCTTGTTCTGTACTTGCTGCATCGCTTCGTTGGGATCAGTTCCCGCAAGAAAAGTTAACGTAATGGAAGCGTTACCGGTGCTGCTACTTTGAGAAGTCATGTACAACAGGTTATCCAGCCCTGTCATACTTTGTTCGATCACTTGCGTTACCGAGTTTTCCAGCGTTTTCGCCGATGCACCCGGATAGTTAGCAGAAATTCTGACGGTTGGCGGCGCAAGATTCGGATACTGCTCAACCGGTAATGAATAAAGGGCGAGGAGTCCTGACAAACTAATAATAATGGCAATAACCCAGGCAAAAATCGGGCGATCAATAAAAAACTTAGCCATGCAAAAAATTCCTCATCACACTCTCATTTTATTTTTATCGTTTTTTGTTTGCTATATCGCCCATCTTGCGATGATGACAAGAATAGTTATTCTAACTGGTGCTGAACCGATAAGCGTGGAGAAAAAATGAAGTTACTGTAAAGAAGTGTGGATAGTCAAAAAAAGCGCGCCATACAGCAGGAAACTCTTCCTTTTAAATCAACGAAAAACGAACTCACTATGCTAAATGTTTACGTTGTAAGACAGCGAAATAAAGAGAGGATATGTTGGTCATTATGTTAGGGACGACAATCTGCCGCCCGAACTTGTACAAATATCACCAACCGTTAAACAGAATAATTCCGATACCAGCGGACGGCAAATTGCCGCCCTTATATTTTATTCCTTATTATCAATATGTTTTACCATTCCTTTAGCCAATAACCGATTTATTGCCCGCGTTGCGAATAAGCCGTAATCGATGTTTTTGCCAGCAAATTATTATGAATCATAAAACCGACCATCGCTGACGGCGCATTGCTATCCAGCGGAATATTGTCGCTGCTAAGGGCATAAACGGTGAAGATATACGGGTGAGCCTTATCCCCTTGCGGCGGACATGCACCACCATACGCTGATTGCCCAAAATCGGTTCTGGCTTGAATCGCGCCTGCGGGCAACCGTTGACCGGAAGCCGAGATGCCTTTAGCTAATTGATTGGTTTGCGCCGGAATATTGAAAACCATCCAGTGCCACCAGCCACTACCTGTAGGCGCTGCGGGATCGTAAACTGACACAGCAAAACTTTTCGTTCCCGCTGGCGGATTCTGCCAGTTTAGTTCCGGTGAAACATTGCCGCCAGAGCAACCAAAACCGGCATAAAGCTGCTCATTCGCTAACGATTGCCCCTGTTTAATTTGCGGACTGGTAACTGTAAATTCAGCAGCACTGACGCTGCAAACGGACGAAGCCAATAACATGGCGCTAACTATAATTTTTTTCACGTTATATTTCCCTGTTTGATAAATGACGCCGATGATCATCTAACAAAAAGGATAAATTTTCGCGCCCGCAGCCGTCAGATTGTGTCCCGATTCGGTCAATATTATCTGACAACTGATTGGTTTTGCCGTGGTTTAGCGGGCGGCAGATTGCCGCCCCAAGAAAGAACATAATTATTTGAAATTTATAATGAAAGATAACTAGTTATCCAAAAATCAGGTTAAATAAATTAAAAATCAAATAGTCTTACGTAACGCTTTCGGTGTCATACCAAACTGTTGTTCAAAACGGGCGGTAAATTTGGAGGAGGAGCTGTAACTGACTTCTAATGCAATATATTGAATGGTGTGACTGGTGGTGATTAACAAATGTGCAGCATGACTCATGCGTAAGTTATGCAATATCTGCGTAAATGATGTCTTTTCTTCGATCAGTTTACGCCGCAGTGTCGATTCACTGATATGTAAACTATCCGCCAAATCACCGATATACCACGGATAAGAAAGATCTGCTTGTAACATCGCGGTGATGGTGTTGGTCATATTCTCTTGCGGATGGCTGTACAAAACGTGAGCGACTTGTTCTGTCACCATCGTAAATAAAACTTGCTGCCAGGCGTGTTCTGCCCGCACCATCGCTAAATCAGAGCTTTCAGCCATCGTCATCAGATAAATAAATTCTTCCAGTTGCCGCACAAGCTGCCCTGATGGATCAAAGACGATTTGCTGCTGTTTTGGTGCAGGAAGCAGTCTGCCATAACGTTGTAAAAAGCCGGTTGTCCACGCTTTCGGCGGGACGATACAGTGAGCGAAATAGAGGTGTTGTTTTGCAGACGGAATATTCTCAATACCGAATTGATAAGACATTGGCAGCGCCAGACATTGCCCGGTATTGCACCAATATTGGCTGCTGCCTGCGGTAACACGTTTTTTCCCGCGCCGAACCCAAATCAGCATTGGCGCAGACAGTGTTAACTGGTGCAAAATTTGTGATTGTGTAGCCTCATAAATGGAATGGACGGCGCTCATAGTCGTACTTCTCCATTATCTTTATCTTTGCGAAATAACACTTAATTGAACGGGATTAAATTTATCCGAGACATCATAGCAGCGAGTTCAAGACGATCGTTAATCCCCACGCTGGACTGACTGACCGCTAACGCAGCAACCGCTGTAGCAAGGCGTAAAGTGTGTTCGCTTGATTCACGCATCAATAAGCCATAAATCAGCCCAGCCACCATCGAATCACCCGCACCGACAGTGCTTACTATTTCACAAGATGGCGGCTGCGCCAACCATGCGCCGGAATTGTTCACCCACAACGCCCCCTCTGCACCTAATGAAACCACGACATGCGCGATCCCCTGTTCACGCAGTTCATGCGCGGCGTTAACAACATCACTTAATGTCGGAAGCGGGCGATGCGCCCAAATCTCCAGTTCGCGGCGATTCGGTTTAACCAGCCACGGCGAAGCGCGCAGTCCTGCAACCAGCGCTTCACGACTGCTGTCAAAAACGATACAAGGGCATAAGCTCCGCAGGCGCAGCATCCATTCAGTAAAAGCATCAGCGGAAACACCGCGTGGCAAACTGCCGCTTACGGTGACCATATCAAACTGACCAAGCCATGAGAGGGAATCCGTCACAAAGCGTTCCCAGTCCTGTGCGGGAACATCAAAACCAGAGAAATTGAGGTCGGTTACATCGCCGGATTTTTCCGTCAGTTTGACATTAATCCGCGTTCGACCAGAAACCACCATAAAGCGGTTGGCAATACCCAGTTCGCTGAATAATTGCTGAAAGCCATCTTGATTATCGCGCCCAAGAAAACCGCCGACCGTGACATCAATACCCAAATTTTTTAGCACTTTGGCGACATTGACACCTTTCCCTGCCGCATGTAAGCCGGTGGTCTGAACGTGATTGACTTCACCTAGCTGTAATTCAGCACAACTTCCGACCAGATCATAAGCCGGATTCAAGGTAATCGTCGCTACCTTTCTACTCATGTGCTGTCTCCCAATCCGGCTTAAATAACTTAATGTTCATAAAGTACATATTATCGTTGTTAACGGATTAACTCAATGAATCGTTTCAGCTTTTTGTATAAATTCCAGCACATAAATCTGCGTGATCAGCATCGGTTTATGGCTTCATCTAAGCTGAATTGATTCAGTCATTATGTTTTTAGCTCATTATATACGCAAGTTTTCTTTGTGATCGTTTTTATTTCTTTATCATCTATAGGTATTTTTTATGTTCATAAAAATAATTAATTAAATTAAAACAATAAGTTGATATTAAAAAAACGGCTTTTCTCATCAAGAAAAATATAAGCGCTGGTCTAACTCACAAAAATTGTGTTAAAAAAGACTGAAAGTAAAGAAACGTAATGATAGAATTCTTTTTTAACTGACTTGGTGAATAGTGAGATGGGTAAAAACGTCGTCGTACTGGGCACTCAATGGGGTGACGAGGGTAAAGGTAAGGTTGTTGACTTACTGACTGAACGGGCTAAGTATGTTGTGCGCTATCAAGGCGGGCATAATGCAGGTCATACTCTAGTAATTAACGGTGAAAAAACCGTTCTTCATTTAATTCCTTCAGGTATTCTTCACAAAAATGTTACCAGCATCATTGGTAACGGTGTAGTTCTCTCTCCAGAAGCGTTAATGAACGAAATGCGTGAATTGGAAGCGCGCGGCATTCCTGTTCGTGAGCGTATGCTTATTTCAGGTGCTTGCCCGCTGATCCTGCCTTATCACGTTGCGCTTGATGGTGCGCGTGAGAAAGCGCGCGGAGCTAAAGCAATCGGAACCACCGGACGCGGTATCGGACCAGCTTATGAAGATAAAGTGGCTCGCCGTGCTTTGCGTGTAAGCGATCTGTTTAATAAAGAGACATTCGCTATTAAGCTGAAAGAAGTCATGGATTACCATAATTTCCAGCTAGTGAATTATTACAAAGTTGATGCGGTTGATTATCAAACCGTGCTGAATGATGTGCTGGCAATTGCTGACATACTGACAGCAATGGTTGTTGATGTATCAACATTGCTGGATAACGCCCGTAAAAACGGCGATCTGATCATGTTCGAAGGCGCACAAGGTACGCTGTTGGACATCGACCACGGTTCATTCCCTTATGTTACCTCTTCCAATACCACCGCTGGCGGCGTTGCCACCGGTTCTGGCTTAGGTCCGCGTTATGTTGATTATGTTTTAGGTATTGTAAAAGCCTATTCAACTCGCGTTGGTTCTGGTCCATTCCCAACTGAATTGTTTGATGAAGTTGGTGATTTCCTTTGCGAAAAAGGCAATGAGTACGGTGCAACAACCGGTCGCCGCCGTCGTACTGGCTGGTTAGATTCTGTGGCAGTTCGCCGTGCCGTGCAGCTTAACTCTTTATCTGGCTTCTGCATGACCAAACTCGATGTATTAGATGGTCTGAAAGAAGTGAAGATTTGTGTCGGTTATCGTATGCCTGACGGCAAAGTGGTTGACGTTACACCGCTGGACGCTGACGCATGGGAAGGTATCGAAGCCGTATATGAAACGCTGCCGGGCTGGTCTAAAAGCACTTTCGGTGTGAAAGAACTCAGCAAGTTACCTCAAGCCGCGCGTAATTATATCAAACGTGTTGAAGAGTTAACGGGTGTACCTGTAGATATTATTTCTACTGGTCCTGATCGTACTGAAACCATGATTTTACGTGATCCATTTGACGCGTAACATTCAGTATAGATTTATCACGATCAAGCCGGGCTTTTGCCCGGTTTTTTGTTATTAGGTTAATGTATTGATAATAAAGAATAATTCGTAAAGTCAGCATAATTATTTGAAATTTATCGTAATAATATAGCTGTTTATCCGTTTAATGGAATCGCTTTCGTTGATCAATTGCAGTTCCGAATTTTGTCACATTACTCCTGCCCGTAGACTAAAATTAGCATTAAACACAGCAGTGAATAATTTTCTAACAGAATTAGACAGCTATACTCTTGCCAATGTCATCGATAATAATGACGAACTGCAAACACTGCTATTTATTGATCGTCCGGTTATCGATCGTCCGGTTATTGATCACCCTGTGAAATCAGCGGATAAAAATAAGGCTACATAATGTCAAAAGACCCTTTCTTAGCTCGTGAAACTGAAAAGTACGGAGATCCAATCCCCAGCCGTGAATATATTCTGGATTTACTGTCGAAGCGGCAAACGCCTGCCAGCCGCAGTGAACTGGTTGAAGCATTAGAGCTGGAAAGCGAAGACCAGCAAGAAGCTCTGCGCCGTCGTTTAAGAGCGATGGAGCGTGATGGTCAGTTAGTGTTCACTCGCCGCCAATGCTATGCCCTGCCTGAGCGTCTGGATATGGTCAAAGGTACAGTAATCGGTCACCGCGATGGTTACGGATTCCTGCGCGTGGAAGGCAAGAAAGAGGATTTATATCTCTCGCCGGAACAGATGAAACTGGCAATTCAAGGCGATGTTGTACTCGCTCAGCCAATGGCGCTGGATCGCAAAGGTCGTCAGGAAGCGCGTATCGTGCGGGTATTAGTACCGAAAACCAGCGCCATTGTCGGTCGATACTTTACCGATGCCGGAATTGGCTTTGTGGTGCCGGACGATAGCCGTTTGAACTTTGATATTTTGATCCCGCCGGAAAGCATTATGGGCGCACGTATGGGCTACGTGGTGGTGGTTGAACTGACTCAACGCCCAACGCGCCGTACCAAAGCTATCGGTAAAATCGTTGAAGTGCTGGGCGATAATATGGGGACATCAATGGCGGTGGATATTGCCGTGCGTACCCACGAGATTCCTTACATTTGGCCCGAAGCGGTGCTGAACGAAGTCAATGGCTTGAGCGAACAAGTACCGGAAAAAGCTAAACAAGGTCGCATCGATCTGCGCGATTTACCGTTAGTCACCATTGACGGCGAAGATGCCCGCGATTTCGATGATGCCGTTTGCTGTGAGAAAAAACGCGGCGGCGGCTGGCGTTTATGGGTAGCCATCGCTGATGTGAGTTATTATGTGCGTCCGGGTACTGCGCTGGACGCCGAAGCGCGCAGTCGCGGCAATTCAGTTTATTTCCCGTCGCAAGTGATCCCGATGCTGCCGGAAGTGTTATCCAACGGGCTGTGTTCGCTGAATCCGCAAGTTGATCGTTTGTGCATGGTTTGCGAAATGACCGTGTCCAAAACCGGCAAACTGACCTCTTTTGATTTCTACGAAGCGGTGATGAATTCTCACGCGCGCCTGACTTATACCAAAGTCGCCCACATTCTTGAGGGTGACGCCGAACTGCGCGAGCATTATCAGCCGTTAGTACCGATGCTGGAAGAGCTGCACGCGCTGTATAAAGTGCTGGATAAATCGCGTGAACAACGCGGCGGGATCTCCTTTGAAACTGAAGAACCAAAATTTATCTTCAATGCAGAACGCCGTATCGAACGCATTGAGCCGTTAGTACGTAATGACGCGCACAAGATCATTGAAGAGTGCATGATTCTGGCAAATATCTCAGCGGCAAAATTCGTTGAACGCGCCGAAGAACCCGCCCTGTTCCGTATTCATGATCGTCCGAAAGGCGACAATCTGGCATCATTACGCAGCGTGCTGGCAGAATTAGGATTGACACTAGGCGGCGGCTTAGAGCCAGAACCAAAAGATTACGCCAAACTGATGGATGCTATCGCCGATCGCCCTGATCGTGAAATGCTGCAAACCATGTTGCTGCGTTCCATGAAACAAGCAGTTTACGATCCAGAAAATCGCGGTCACTTTGGTCTGGCGCTGGACGCTTACGCGCACTTTACCTCGCCGATCCGCCGCTATCCTGACCTTTCGCTGCATCGCGGCATTAAATTTATTCTTTCTGGTCAAAAAGCTGGCTCAACTGCCAGCGGCGGCTGGCATTATTCGATGGAAGAGATGCTGCAACTCGGCGAACATTGCTCCATGACTGAACGCCGCGCCGATGAAGCCACGCGCAATGTTGCTGACTGGCTGAAATGCGACTTTATGCAGGATCACGTAGGCGAAGT
Source organism: Enterobacteriaceae bacterium (assembly GCA_031261005.1). Lineage (GTDB taxonomy): Bacteria > Pseudomonadota > Gammaproteobacteria > Enterobacterales > Enterobacteriaceae > JAISKF01. Next base: position 18,412 of record JAISKF010000009.1, read on the forward strand.
GTTCAAAGGCACGATTTCCAGCGTCACCGGATTTGGTTTCTTTGTGCGTCTTGATGATCTGTATATCGATGGTTTAGTGCATGTTTCAACGCTGGAAAATGACTATTATCGCTTTGATAATATCGGGCAGCGCTTAATCGGCGAATCTTCCGGTCAAACGTTCCGTTTAGGCGATAAAGTCGAAATTCGCGTTGAAGCAGTGCATCTTGATGAACGCAAAATCGATTTTGCGCTGGTTTCCAGCGAACGCCGACCGCGCAGCGAAGGCAAAACGGCGAAAGAAAAGAGCAGAAGAGGCTCACGTTCTAAATCGGCAAAAACTGATGCAATCATTGATGCTGATGGTTATGTTGCGGATACCCATGTGCGCGTTAAAGCGCCAAGAAGAAGCAAAGTAAAAACAGAAGAAAGTACAGGAAAGGCGACTGGCAAGAGAACGCCGAGAGCCAAAACAGGCGCTAATCCGGCAAGTCCGGCTAAACCCAAAAGTGCAAAACCGAAAAGTAAGAAACCTTCGGCAAAGACGAAAAAAATCACCGCAGCAATAAAAAGTAAAAAAGCGAGTAAAGCCGCCGACCTTTAATGCTGCTGAGTTGTTATCATAGGGCGGCGCGAGTGTCGCCCTGATTTTTATTACTGCCTGATTTTATGACAAATTGAAGAAGAATAACGTTATGAGTGAAATTATTTACGGTATCCATGCCGTTCAATCGCTGTTAGAGCGCGATCCGCAGCGCTTTATTGAAGTATTTATCCTGAAAGGTCGGGAAGATCGCCGCCTGATGCCGCTGATTCAACAAATCGAACAGAGCGGTATTTCCGTGCAAGTCGCCAATCGCCAATGGCTGGATAACAAAGCAGAAGGCGCGGTGCATCAAGGGATTATCGCCAGAGTACGCGAAGGTCGTCAGTATCAGGAAAACGATCTGCCGGATCTGCTTGCTGGTTTGGATAACCCTTTTTTATTGGTGCTTGATGGTGTCACCGATCCGCACAATTTAGGCGCGTGTCTGCGTAGTGCTGATGCGGCTGGCGTAAATGCGGTGATTGTGCCGCGTGATCGCTCGGCACAATTGAATGCCACAGCGAAAAAAGTCGCAAGCGGCGCAGCGGAAACCGTGCCGTTAATTCGCGTCACTAATCTGGCGCGTACTTTACGTTATTTGCAGGAGCAGAATATTTGGATCGTCGGCACCGCGGGTGAAACTGACCATACCTTATATCAAACCAAATTCAGTGGTGCGGTTGCGCTGGTGATGGGTGCTGAGGGCGAGGGAATGCGCCGCCTGACGCGCGAACATTGCGATGAGCTGGTCAGTATTCCGATGGCGGGAAGTGTGTCGTCACTGAATGTTTCGGTCGCAACGGGGATTTGTTTGTTTGAGATTGTCAGACAGCGCAGCTAACCTGAACTTCGGATAATCCGCTATATTTTCACGATAAATTTCAAATAATTATATTCTTTTTGCGTAGGGGCGGTTGTTAACCGCCCGCCAAACCACGGTGAAACCAACGGGCGGTAGATCGCCGCGCCTACCATTCATTAATATGATCAATATATTAAAATCAAACCCGCACACCAATCAGCGTCAAAATTAGCGGTGTTGTCACCGCTGAAAGTACGGTCGAGATAACAATACTTGATGCTGCCGGTCCGACAATCACGTTAAACTGGCGCGCCATCAGATAGACATTGATCCCAACTGCCATTGAACCGAGAAATACCACCGCTTGCGTTTCTAACGGCGGTAGATCGAGCATTACGGCTAATATCCAGACGATCAATGGCTGAACCAGCAGTTTTAATACACAAATCACCGAACTTATCTGCCAGCCGTTGCGAATCGGGTACTCCGCTAATCCCATACCAAGCGCGATCAGTGACATCGGCGCAGCAATCTGCCCGACCATGCTGATCGGCTGGTCGATAACCATCGGTAGATCATAGCCCGTCAGACTAAATAAAGCGCCGGAAAGAATACCGACGATAATCGGGTTTTTCAGTACATTAATAACTGTATTTTTGAAACCTTTAATCGATAAAGAACCATTCACCGACCATTCAACGGAAACCGTCACCAGCGTCCACAGAATCAAACCGTTAAACACCACCACCAGCGCCACTGATGGCAGCGCCGCTTCTCCCAATGCAACGGTGGCTAAGGGTATACCTAACATCACGTTATTGGAGAAAATTCCGCCCAGCGCAAATACTGAGCCGGAAGTACCATCAAGTTTTAAGACTTTTGCCCCTAAAATTCGCCCAATCACAAACACAATGAGACAACTGCCAAAAAAGGCAATCAGCAACCGCGCATCAACAGGAGGTTGTTTAGATAAGTTACACATCATGCGAAACAGCATGGAGGGCAACGCCACCGAGAAAACGAATTTAGCTAAACCATCAGCAACATTTTTACCCCATTTTCCCCAGCGAATTAAGCTATATCCCAACATCACCAAAAAAAACAACGGGGCGGAAAGCACCATTTGATGCCATAAAGGAAGAAAAAAGTTTTGCATACCTGCCTGCTTAATTTAAAAATTATTATTTGTTATGTGGGTTGTTGTGTTGGTCACATACTGCACGAACTGATTTAGACTATACAATAGGTTAAAAACTTTATCGCTAACTCACAAAGAGAATATCGTGTCATCAGTTATTTTTAATCAGCTTACCGCGTTACTGGATAGTGAAAATGCGCGTTATCGGGTAATCGAACACGCTACTGCTGGTCGCTCTGAAGAAGTCGCGAAAGCACGCGGCACTAAGATCGAACAAGGCGCTAAGGCACTGGTTTGTCATGTTAAAGGCAATGGCATCAAACAGCATGTGCTGGCAGTATTACCAGCGCATCGAAAAGCCAATCTTTCTGTACTGGCAAAACAACTCGGCGGTACGCGCGCTTCGCTTGCCAGTCCGCAAGAAGTGATGGAGCTGACGCAATGCGTGTTTGGCGCAATCCCGCCGTTCAGTTTTCACCCGCAATTAAAGCTGGTGGCTGATCCGATGTTATTTCAGCAGGAACAAGAGATCGTCTTTAATGCAGGTTCGCTGGAACGCTCGATTTTACTGAATGCAGAAGATTACCGGCGTATTGCTCAACCCATGTTAATCGCATTTTCGGAAGAAAATCTGGCGTAACATGAATAACGGTCTAAATTTAACTCTTTTTAATTCAAGGAGATTCAGCGAGCTAAGAAACAAAGGCTGAATCTCCTTGAAGTTCCCCTGCCATAAACGTACAATTCAGCGTCATTTTTTCAGCCGTACACTTAACACGTTCCTTGCTTCCATGGGCCACGGCTGACCCTGACAGGAGGCTGAATAATCCGTAAGGAGCAATTGATGCGTCATTACGAAATCGTTTTTATGGTCCATCCAGACCAAAGCGAACAAGTTCCAGGTATGATCGAGCGTTACACCGGTACGATCAAAGCTGCAGGTGGTGAGATTCACCGTTTAGAAGATTGGGGTCGCCGTCAACTGGCTTACCCAATTAATAAACTGCATAAAGCTCACTACGTTCTTCTGAACGTTGAAGCACCGCAGGAAGCGATCGATGAACTGGAAAATAACTTCCGTTTCAACGATGCCGTTATCCGTAGCATGGTAATGCGTACCAAGCATGCCGTTACTGAAGCCTCTCCAATGGTTAAAGCAAAAGACGAACGTCGTGATCGTCGTGAAGATTTTGCTGAAGAATTATTGGACGACTCAGATGATGCTGAGGATTCTGAAGAGTAATTGTCTGTGTTGACTGCAAATCGGTTGGTGCTATCAGGTATTGTTACCAAAACGCCGATCCGAAAAGTTAGTCCGTCCGGTATTCCTCATTGTCAGTTCGTGCTAGAGCACCGCTCACAACAGCAGGAAGCCGGTTATAACCGACAAGCATGGTGCAGAATGCCCGTTATTGTCAGCGGACAGCAGTCACAAGCCTTAACTCACAGTATAACGGTCGGCAGTAACCTAAAAGTAACGGGATTTGTCAGCAGCCATCAAGGTCGCAACGGTCTCAACAAATTAGTGTTACATGCCGAACAGATTGAATTGATAGATTCTGGAGACTAGCCATATGGCACGTTATTTCCGTCGTCGTAAGTTCTGCCGCTTCACCGCAGAAGGCGTTCAAGAAATCGATTATAAAGATATTGCAACGCTGAAAAACTATATCACCGAGAGCGGGAAAATTGTCCCGAGCCGTATCACCGGTACTCGTGCTAAATACCAGCGTCAGCTGGCTCGTGCTATTAAGCGCGCACGTTACCTGTCTTTGTTACCGTATACTGATCGTCATCAGTAATCGGCAACGATCCACGAACTTTAAGAGGATACGGTAATGCAAGTTATTCTGCTTGATAAAGTAGCTAACCTGGGCAGCCTGGGTGATCAAGTTAATGTAAAATCGGGCTATGCTCGTAACTATCTGGTTCCGCAAGGTAAAGCGGTTCCGGCAACCAAGAAAAACGTTGAGTATTTTGAAGCTCGCCGTGCAGAGTTAGAAGCTAAATTAGCTGAAACTCTGGCAGCAGCAGAAGCTCGCGCAGCTCAAATCAATGCTCTGGAAAGCGTCACTATCGCTTCTAAAGCAGGTGATGAAGGCAAACTGTTTGGTTCTATCGGTACTCGTGACATCGCTGACGCAATAACTGCGGCAGGTGTTAAAGTGGCTAAGAGCGAAGTTCGTCTGCCAGAAGGCGTTTTACGCACTCTGGGTGATCACGAAGTTAGCTTCCAGGTTCACAGCGAAGTATTCGCTAAACTGAATGTTATCGTGGTTGCTGAAGACTAATTTATTTTAGTTTTCTGACCCTGTTAAAACGCCAGCGAATGCTGGCGTTTTCGTTTCTGTCTATACTGCTGGCTTACAGCACTTTAGCCGACGTAATCACAATCGGTGTAGCGGGTACGTCCTGATATGGACCAGAATTCTGCGTTTTTACTTTCATCATCTTATCTACGACGTCCATTCCTTTGATCACTTTGCCGAATACCGCATAACCATAGTTATTTGGTGTGTGATCCAGAAAATCATTATCCACCACGTTAATAAAAAACTGGCTGGTTGCGCTATCAACAGCACTCGTGCGCGCCATTGCAATCGTACCTCTGGCATTTTTCAGACCGTTATCCGCTTCATTTTTAATAGGCGCATTAGGTCTTTTTTGATTCAAATCAGCGGTAAAACCACCACCTTGAGCCATAAAACCAGAGATCACACGATGGAAAATCGTGCCGTTATAAAAACCCTCTTTCACATAAGCGAGAAAGTTATTCGTTGAAATCGGCGCTTTTTCGCTGTTCAGCTCAATTTCAACATCGCCCAGTGACGTGGTTAACAGCACATGAGGATTTGCCGCCAACGCCGCCGGAGCAAGCACCACCAGCGCAAACAGAGCAATACCAGTCATACAAATACGTTTAAACATAAGAGAGATACCTTTTTGTTATGCAGGAAATAAAGTTAGGAATGATTCTAGAGATTTTAACCTACAGCAGCCAGTCATTTAGCTTTATGATGGTTAATAACGCACCAATAAATATTGGAGATTAGAAATGGCATATCAATTAAATCAATATGGTCAGCCTGTCGGTTTAGATGTTCCCGACTGGAATGGTTGCTTGCGTCCATCAGGAGAAACCCTAAGCGGTAAATATTGCCGGTTGGAGCAGGTTAATCCGGCGCTGCATGGTGATGATTTATACTCTGCCTATCAACAAGCAGCAGATAGCCGTGACTGGACTTATCTTTCCGTTGGTCCTTTTGCTGATCGGCAAGGATTTGAAACGTATCTGCAACAAATGGCAGTATCGAGAGATCCCATTCATTACACGGTGATAGACCAGCAGAACGGCAAAGCACTCGGGACATTAGCGTTGATGCGTATCGATCAGAAAAACGGCGTAATAGAAGTCGGTTTTGTGACTTATTCACCAGATTTAAAGCGTTCCCGCATCGCCACCGAAGCCCAATTTTTACTGATGTTTTATGCGCTAGATTCGTTAGGATACCGCCGTTACGAATGGAAATGCGATGCCCTGAATGCGCCGTCCAGAGCCGCTGCACTGCGTTTAGGTTTCCAGTTTGAGGGGATTTTCCGCAATCATGTCATCTACAAAGGACATACTCGCGATACTGCATGGTTTTCCATTATTGATAACGATTGGGCGCGGCTGAAACCAGCGTATCTCACTTGGCTGAATGAAAATAATTTTGATGAGAACGGTAAACAGAAAACCAGATTAAGCGAATTGATTTAACCGAAATTTTGGACAAATAGCTATATTATTACGATAAATTTCAAATAATTATGTCATTTCCCGTAGTGGCGACAATCTGTCACCCGTGAACCCACCGTGTTATTAATGCGGGCGGCAGATTGCCGCCACTACAAATTATTATTTACTATCAATACATTAGCCTATCTTTTACCTTTTCTTTATCCGAAACTCAGGTTGATTTAACCAGCATAAAAAAGGCAACCACAAGGGTTGCCCGCAAATAATATAAAATGGCAGATATATCAGCGTTTAAAACTCACTGATTCTGGTTTATCCAGATAAATCGTCGTCTGGCTTGGTACTGTCTGCGCGATCACATTACCGCGACGAATCGAGTAGCGTGCAGGTGTTTGACGGCGCACAGCATCAAAACCATTCTCGGCTGGCAGGATCACTAAACTGCCTGAACGTCCGACTTCAATACCGTAATCTTGCAGATTCAGCGTTTTCGCACTGTGCGTCGTGATCAAGTTCAGTCCGTCATTGATTTGACCATAACCCATCAACTGACAAACATGTAAACCCATGTGCAGCACTTGCAGCATATTGGCTGTACCCAACGGATACCACGGATCGTACACATCATCATGACCGAAACAGACGTTAATGCCCGCTTCCAGCATCTCTTTCACTCGCGTAACACCGCGTCGTTTAGGATAAGTATCGAAACGCCCCTGTAAGTGAATATTCACTAACGGATTCGCCACAAAATTAATTCCTGACAGTTTCAGCAAGCGGAACAAGCGGGAAGTATAAGCGCCGTTATATGAGTGCATAGCAGTAGTATGGCTTGCGGTAACACGCGCGCCAGTGCCGTCACGATGCGCCAGCGCAGCGACCGTTTCCACGAAACGCGACTGTTCATCATCGATTTCATCACAATGCACATCAATCAGGCAGTCATATTTCGCGGCGATAGCAAAAGTCTTATGCAGCGATTCAACACCATATTCGCGAGTAAATTCAAAGTGCGGGATCGCGCCGAGGACATCAGCCCCTAAACGCGCAGCTTCTTCCATCAACGCTTCGCCGTTCGGATAAGAGAGAATACCCTCCTGCGGAAACGCCACGATTTGCAAATCAACCCAATCCGCTACTTCTTGCTTCACTTCCAGCATCGCTTTTAGCGCTGTCAGTGTTGGATCAGAAACATCAACATGAGTACGCACATGTTGAATACCGTTAGCGATCTGCCATTTGAGCGTCTGCATGGCACGCTTTTTCACATCATCATGTGTCAGCAATGCTTTGCGTTCAGCCCAACGCTCAATACCCTCAAACAACGTACCAGACTGATTCCAGTTCGGTTCACCGGCAGTTTGCGTAGTATCCAGATGAATATGCGGCTCGATAAACGGCGGAATAGCTAATCCGCCCTCAGCATCAATATTTGCAGTCAGCGATGCAACCGCACTTTGCGGTTCGCTACCTTGTAAAGAGATACTTTTAAACACACCATTTTCAATATGTAACTGCCACAAACCATCACGATCTTGCAAACGAGCATTAGTAATAATCACTGAATTATTCGGCATTCGTCACCTCCGCTAACGGTTTAACGCTACGATTCATGATCGGATTCAGCACGATATAGCTAAATACTCCGCCCAACACCGCATTCACCGGCACAATTCCCGGAATGTAATGACCCGCCGCGATACCAATCGCTACGGCTAAAATCGCCACCCAGTTAACATTAACAAACTGTGCACGGCTAAAATCAGCGTAACGGCTGCGATTCATCAAATAATCAGCAATAATCACGCCGCCAATCGGTGGGATCGCCGCAGATAAGAATGTTAACCAGCCAACAAAGTTATTGTATAACCACAAGGCAGTCAGTGTACCCACAATACCGCCAACCACTGATAATACGCGGCTAGAAAGCCCTGTAATATTGGAGAAACCTAAGCCGGAGGCATACAATGCATTATCGTTGGTTGTCCAGATATTCAGCCCTAACACGATAATGGCTGGAATCAACAACCCTTGCGCGATCATCACATCAGAGATGTCAGCTTGCCCGACAGCAGCCGCGCCAGCAGCACCGAAAATAAACATCAGTGAGTTGCCTAAGAAAAATGCGATTAACGCCACCAGCACCGCACCTTTGGCATTACGACCAAAGCGCACAAAGTCAGCGGTTAACGTACCGGCACTAATAAATGAACCGACTACCAATGCCAGCGCAGTGGAGAAGTCCAGCGGAGTAGCAGGAATAATCGCTTTCAGATGATCCAAACCACCCACATCTGTTACCGCCAGCCATACGGAATAACTGCCTAACAGCGCAATCGCTGGTACTGCAACCACGGACAAAATAGTCAGCGCAGAGATACCGAAAAACACCGTTACGGTCATTAACAGACCGGAGATAAAAATCAGCAAATTAGTATCTAAACCGGTCGCTTTACTAACAGGAATAGCAAACATCGCTACGCCGACACCAAACCAACCGATTTGCGTTCCGCCCAGCAGAAACGACGGCAACCATGAACCTTTGATACCAAATGAAAAACGCGCCAGAAGATGAGTCGTCAAGCCGGTTTCAGAACCGATATAACCAAGAAATGCTGTATAGATACCGAGGAGGAGATTACCGAGAAGAACTGCTAAAAAGAAATCATGATAGGAAAGACCGGTACCAAGCGTACCTCCGGTCCACATACTGGCTGAAAAAAACGTTAACCCCAACATAACGAATGTCAGTGAAATCACGCCTTTCCGCGCAGCCAAGGGAACGGGCCCCTGACTATAATTGTTATCTTGCGACACAATATCTCCTTAAATCTGGGCCAAAAAATCTGCCGCATTCTATACTCATCTGGCGGCAAAGCAATCGGTTTCGCTGTCTTCTTTAGCAAGAAAAGACCATGACAATGATATATAAAGTGATTTTTTATCAAGAAATGGATTTTGGAAACAGATAGTGCTGGAGAGTAAAGCGTGATTCCAGTGTTTACTGAGATCACGCTTTATTATTACAAAGCTGCTACAAGTTACATTATCAGCACATTACTTTATTTTTTTGTAGCTCCGCTATAATTAGCCTGAATCCAGGATAAAAATTATATTAATTTCAAATAATTATATGATTTTTCGTAGGGGCAGCAATCTGCCGCCCGTTGATTTCACCGTGGTTTGGCGGGCGACAGATTGTCGCCCCTACGAATTATTATTTATCATCATCTGGAATTAACAACTCAGCCCGAAGCCGATAAAAAAGAGATGCGATTTTAACTCCGCATCTCTTTTTATTTTAGAAAATTAATTAATATCAATAAATTACTACGGTAGTGCAACAAATCCTACCGCATGATTGACTTTATCCATTGTTGCTTTAGCGCGGGCGCGGGCTTTTGCTGCGCCGTCACGCATGATTTGCTGTAGGAGAGCTTCATCGTTGCGGAAGTGGTGATAGCGTTCTTGCAATTCGGTAAGCATTCCGGCGACGGCTTCGGCGACTTCGGTTTTCAGGTGACCGTACATTTTGCCTGCAAATTCCTTTTCCAGCTCAGGAATTGATTTGCCGGTTACGCCAGCCAGAATATCCAGCAAGTTAGATACACCCGGTTTATTTTGTATGTCATAACGCACCACTGGCGGCTCGTCAGAGTCGGTTACTGCACGTTTTAATTTCTTCATCACTGATTTTGGATCTTCCAGCAAGCCAATCACATTATTACGATTGTCGTCTGACTTAGACATCTTTTTGCTGGGATCTAACAGTGACATCACGCGCGAGCCTGACTTAGGAATAAACGGTTCAGGGATCGTGAAAATGTCGCCGTATAAGGCATTAAAGCGTTGGGCAACGTCGCGGGTCAGTTCAAGATGCTGTTTCTGATCTTCACCCACGGGTACTTGAACGGCTTGGTACAGCAGAATATCAGCGACCATCAATACCGGATAATCAAACAAACCGGCGTTGATATTTTCTGCGTAACGGGCGGATTTATCTTTAAACTGCGTCATGCGATTCAGTTCGCCGAAATAGGTATAGCAGTTCAAAATCCAGCCAAGCTGTACATGTTCTGGTACGTGAGACTGAATAAAGATGGTGCTTTTTTGCGGATCGATACCGATCGCCAGATACAGCGCCAGCGTGTCCAGCGTAGCTTTACGCAGTTTCTCTGGATCTTGACGCACGGTAATCGCATGTTGGTCAACGATACAGTAGATGCAGTCGTATTCGTCCTGCATCTGAACCCATTGACGCAGTGCTCCCATATAGTTACCGATGGTTAACTCACCTGATGGCTGTGCGCCGCTAAATACAATGGGTTTGCTCATAATTTTTTCCTGATTATTAATTTTTTGTTGAATTACTCTGCTCAATTATCGGCAGAAGATCGGCAAATGAATCTAAAACGCAATCGGGATGACTTAGCGCGATAGATTCACCATAGTTGTAACCGTAAGAGAGCGCAACGGTTGGGCAGCCAGCAGCTAAACCGGCTTGAATATCATTGCGGGAGTCGCCAACAAAAATCAGCTCGCTGGCTCTTAACCCTAATTGACCTAATACCAGATAAATTGGTGCAGGGTGCGGCTTTTTCTCGACCACATCATCACCGCCCATAATCACGCTGAAATAGTCCAGAATACCTAGAGAATTTAATAAAGGGCGGAGGAATTGCGTTGGTTTATTGGTGACAAGCGCCATTTTCATGCCGTTATTTGCCAGCGTTTGCAGCGTCGGTATGACATGAGGATAGAGCTGCGTACCTTGCTCTACCGCATCGCTATAATGTCGATCAAATAATGCGCGGGCGTTATCGACTTGCTCCGGTGAAGCCGCGCTGCCTGCCCACGTTAAGGCACGCATCATTAAGATACTGGCACCGTTGCCAATCCAGCGGGAAACCCGTTCTTCACCCGCAACCGGTAAATTTAATTCATTGAGAGTGCTATCAACCGCGCTCGCCAGTCCCGGTAAGCTGTTGACTAATGTGCCATCAAGGTCGAATCCCAGCCCCTTAATTCCACGAAAAATAGTCATAATTCATTTACCTTTACTCACTTAACCTTCGCTAACTCACTACGCATCTGGTCAATCACCGTTTTGTAATCTGGCTGATTAAAAATCGCTGATCCGGCAACAAACATATCCGCACCAGCAGCAGCAATTGCCGCGATATTATCGGCTTTTACACCGCCATCAACTTCCAGACGAATATCAAAACCGCTGTCATCAATTAAGCGGCGAACCTGACGCAATTTATCCAGCGTAGAGGGAATAAATGATTGACCGCCGAAACCCGGATTGACCGACATCAGCAAGATCACATCGAGTTTATCCATTACGTAATCAAGATAACTTAACGGTGTCGCCGGATTAAACACTAAACCCGCTTTGCAGCCATGTTCTTTAATCAGTTGAATAGTGCGATCAACATGTTCTGATGCTTCAGGGTGGAAAGAGATATAACTCGCGCCTGCTTTAGCAAAATCCGGCACAATGCGATCCACCGGTTTCACCATCAAATGCACATCAATCGGTGCGCTGATGCCGTAATTCCGCAATGCCTGACAAACCATAGGACCAATGGTTAAATTAGGCACGTAGTGATTATCCATCACATCGAAATGCACAATATCAGCACCGGCAGCCAATACTTTTGCAGTATCTTCACCTAAACGGGCAAAATCAGCAGAAAGAATAGACGGTGCAATGAGAAAATTTTTCATCTAAAAAACCACTTGTTATAGTAATTACCGAATCAACGCTTATATAGCGCCAACAATTCATTAACCTTTATCCTACCCGCCGCATTACTACTGATAGTTCTGCGACCTTTCACCACCACTAATTTCGCCTCACGATACCATTCGCGGGTAAGTTCAGTGTCATGGTTAGAGATAAGCACCGGAACACCAATATTTTTAGCAATCTCCTGAGCCAGTTCCGCCAATCGTTGCTGCTCACTGACATTAAAATTATTGGTATGGTAAGCCGTAAAATTAGCTGTTGCTGACAAAGGCGCATAAGGCGGATCACAGTAAACCACAGCGCCCTCTGATGCTTTACTCATTATTTGCTCATAATTAGCGCAAAAGAATGTCGCTCGTTTTGCCTTTTCAGCAAAGAAGTACAACTCAGATTCTGGAAAATAAGGTTTCTTATAGCGACCAAAAGGTACGTTGAATTCACCGCTCAAGTTATAGCGGCATAATCCGTTATAGCAATGGCGATTCAGATAGAGAAACAACAACGCGCGACGATAATCATCTGTGCTTTGGTTAAATTCAGTGCGCTGTTGGTAGAAAATATCTTCTTGATTATATGCGCCACTGAAAAACTCGCGAGCATCGTTGACTATCTCATCGGTGCGATCCTTAACGATGTTATACAGGTTAATGAGATCGCTGTTAATGTCACCTAAGATGTACTCTTCATAATCAGTGTTAAGAAAGACTGAACCGGCACCAACAAAGGGTTCAATTAAACATTTACCCGCAGGTAAATATTCCCGAATTGTATCAACAAGGGGGTATTTCCCCCCTGCCCATTTTAAAAAAGAACGGCTTTTTTTCATGCTGCGAGTCAGCTACTTTTACAATTCACAACGGCGTTTTGCACTCTGTTTCAAGCAGCACATTGGCACATCTATAATTATTTTTGTTTTAGATCCTGATGCACTTGTTGCATCGATCTTACCCACGGTTTATTTGCTTTTACTTCTGCCGACATGCCGGACAATGCCGCCCGCGCTTCTGCTGCTGAGGCGTAATTCCCCGTCACCAGCACATACCAAGCCTTACCATCACGACGAGTTGGATACACCCAGTACTCTTTCATGCCGTTCTTCTTCGCAAATGCCTGCAAGGTGTCAGAACGTGAAGCAGAGCTAACTTGCAGCGTAACGCGATTGCCCGGAATGGAAGTGAGTCCCGTTGCCGCGCGCGGAGCAGTGGCGCTTTTAGTTGGCGTCGCTGGCGAACTGACAGCAGGAATCGTACTTTTGGCGCGCGTCGCTTTAGGCGCAGCGGCAACCGTTGATGCGGGTTTACTTGCCGGAGTTTTACTATGTGTTGTTGAAGAACTATGTGTTGTCGTTGAAGAACTATGTGCTGCCGTTGAAGATGGCTGCGCTGGTGCTTTTGCTGGCGTACTCGTCACTGGTTTAACCGGCGCGGGTGTCACAGCAGCAGGCGCGGTACCTGACATTTCGGTCTCTTTCAAACGGTTGATTTGTTCTTGCTGTGCAGATAATGCGTCAGTGATCTCGCCAGGGATTTCCACACGTTTCTGATCTGGCGGAACTTGTTGCGGTTCAGCCTGAGTTGGCGTACCTGATATTGGTGGCGGTGTCATGTTCGAGTCTGAAGCCGTCGATGGCGTTGTATTGGCATTCGACGCATTCGTATTCGCGGTGTTGTTATTTACAGCACTGCTGTTATCCGCAGTGTTCGCATTCGCTGCCGAGTCATTCATCTGCGGCGCAGCAGGCTGCGAAGTCATATCGGAGGAGGCTGTACCTAAGCTAATTTCACGCGGCGCGTTATTTTGCGGAGCTGGTGCTTTCAGCGCAGAAGTAATTAAGAAAACCAACAGTAATAACACCACAATGCCAATACCGATTTTAAGATACTGGCGCGGTGCTATCGGGCTATGTTGGGATTTACTTTTTTGAGGATTACTACGCTCACGACGAGGTGCTCGATCACTGATGTCAGGCTTCATTTCATCAGATTCGAAGTCCTCTGGATCTTCTAGATCTTCTTCTCGCACTTTCCTACTCCTTTAACTCAATGATATACAACAATGTTTTGCTATATCACTCGACAAAAATATAACTACAGGCAACAACGAATCGCGGATAACACAACATCATGTGTCACGCCGCCTTTTATTTCTGCCTGACCGATTGCAGTAGGCAGAACTAAACGTAGATTGCCTGCTAATGTTTTTTTATCCCGCAGCATGTGCGGAATATAGGCTTCTGGTGTCATGCTTTCCGGCGCACGGATTGGCAAATTCGCTCTCACTAATAAGCGCTTAATTCGATCAATGTCTGCCTGACTGAATGAACCTGACAGATGTGCAGTTTCAGCCGCCATCACCATGCCAACCGCCACCGCTTCACCGTGCAGCCAGTTACCATAGCCCATTTCTGCTTCAATCGCATGACCGAAGGTATGCCCTAAATTCAGCAAGCCGCGCACACCGCTCTCGCGTTCATCGGCGGCAACAACGTTAGCTTTCAGCTCGCAGCAACGGCGGATACAGTGACCTAAGGCTTTTTCATCTAGCGCCATCAGCGCATCAATATTCTCTTCCAGCCAGTCAAAAAACGCGCTATCTAAAATGATGCCGTATTTGATCACTTCCGCCAGACCAGACGATAACTCACGTTTTGGTAATGTTTTCAGACAGCTCGTATCAATAACTACTGATGCCGGTTGATAAAATGCACCAATCATATTTTTGCCAAGCGGATGATTGACGGCAGTTTTACCGCCAACAGAAGAATCGACTTGAGATAAAACGGTGGTCGGAACTTGAATAAAGCGCACACCGCGCTGATAGCTCGCTGCGGCAAAACCCGTTAAATCACCAATAACACCGCCGCCGAGTGCAACCAGCGTGGTATCACGTCCATGATTATTTTCCAGCAGATGAGTAAAAACGCGATCTAAAATCGGCAGAGATTTGTATTTCTCACCATCAGGCAATATCAGCGTATCAACATTAACACCTTGTTTTTTTAAGGTGCTGGTGACTAAATCCAGATAAAGCGGTGCGATAGAATCATTGGTAACAACTAATGCTTTATCACCAGACTGGAGAGGAAGAAAAGAAGCCGGATCATTAAATAAACCGGCCTCAATAGTAATCGGATAGCTACGCTCACCTAAAGTAACTGTTACTCTATCCATGGATAGCATGCCTTTTTAATTTTGTTATTAGACTCAAAGCAAAATGAGCGTATTTAACCTTAACGGTTTTCGATCATCTGAATAATCTGGTTTGCAACAACTTTAGCACTTTGATCGTCTGTATGAATGGTGACGTCTGCAATTTCTTCATACAGCGGATTACGCTCTTGCGCCAGAGCTTCCAGCACTTCACGCGGCGTATCAACCTGCAATAACGGACGTTTTTTATCACGTTGTGTGCGGGCAAGCTGCTTCTCAATCGTTGTTTCCAGATACACCACCACACCGCGTGCAGATAAACGGTTACGGGTTTCTTTGGATTTGATCGAACCGCCGCCAGTTGCTAAAACAATGCCTTGTTTTTCGGTCAGTTCATTGAGCACTTTTTCTTCACGATCGCGAAAACCTGCCTCGCCTTCAACGTCAAATACCCAAGCTATATCAGCTCCGGTACGACGTTCTATCTCGTGATCAGAGTCCACAAACTCCATATTAAGCTGTTGAGCCAACTGACGACCTATAGTGCTCTTACCCGCACCCATAGGGCCAATCAGAAAGATATTACGTTTCTCTGCCATGTTTTTTGGTATTACTAAGATAATTCGTTAATGACAACCCGCACCGTGCGTTCAATACCAAAGCATCTACTGACGGCAGGGAGTTCACCTGAAACCTCATAAGCATGATGTGTGAGATCAGACTGGAAATTATCTCAACACTATAGGTAGTTTGGCAACCTAATAAATCTTAGTACATCAACTTCTGGCGATAAGATTTTATACTCAATAGCCAGATTTGACTTCATACCTCACACTTAGCGGGTTTCAGACAGACACTTGTATGCTAAATCACGCAATTCGTCAAATTTCAATCTGGTGTTATCGGCAAATAAGCGAATAACTAACGCACTATATATAAAAGCTGTACCGTTAAGCAGTACAGCTTTATTTATCTTATCGTTATCGATTTAACCTCAGATTTGGATAAGGAAATGGTAATAATGATAAATCAATATATTGATAACAAAGAATAATTTACAGGGCGACAATCTGCCGCCCGCATTAACAACGCGTTGGGTTCACAGGCGACAGATTGCCGCCCGACGAAAATAGTCTACATACATTTCTCATGATCTCTGGATAAACCGCCTAGAACGAGAAGCAAGAGCAGCCTAAAACGCCCCAGAATGCCTGTTCATCTGAAACAGGAATTGCTGATTTGCGCGCTTTATCATGAGCATGTCCGTGTACACCGCAAGCGCCGCAGCATTGATGTATTTGTGCCGCCACGCCCACATTGTTGGCAACCGGCGGTGCAGAGCGATAATGCCCCGCAACCTTAACAACCGGAGACCATTCAGGCACAACGGGAATTGACGGCGGTGCCAGTGGTGTGAAAGCACCAGCGGCATAAACCACCTTGCCACCAACAATCGTCATCACAGATTCGATGCCCTTAATAGCCTCTTCCGGTACGCTAAAGTAGTCCTGCGATAACACAACCATATCGGCTAACTGCCCTGCCTGAATATGACCTTTCTTACCTTGTTCATTAGAGAACCAGGCACTACCTGCCGTCCACAAATCCAAAGCAACATCACGCGGTAAACGATTGTTGTCGTCATACATCGCCATACCGCCAACAGTACGACCGGAAACCAGCCAGTACAGCGCCGTCCACGGATTGTAGCTGGCAACACGTGTTGCATCAGTTCCCAATCCGACCGGAACGCCCATCGCTAACATTTTACTGATCGGCGGAGTTTGTTTCACTGCATCGCTGCCATAGCGATCAACAAAATATTCGCCCTGGAACGCCATGCGATGCTGCACAGCAATTCCGCCGCCTAAGGCTTTGACGCGCTCGATATTTTGCTCAGTGATCGTCTCTGCGTGATCGAAAATCCAATGCAAGCCGTTAAACGGAATGTCACGATTCACTTTCTCAAACACATTCAGCATACGAGAAATAGATTCGTTATAAGTGGCGTGCAAGCGGAACGGCCAGCGATTTTCCACCAAATGACGCACTACACGTTCCAATTCATCTTCCATACCCTCTGGTAAGTCAGGGCGCGGCTGGAGGAAATCCTCAAAATCGGCGGCAGAGAATACCAGCATTTCACCTGCACCATTGGCGCGATAGAAATCAGTACCTTGCCCTGGTGTCAGCATGTCCGTCCATTTTTGGAAGTCTTCCAGCTCTTGCTTAGGTCGCTGAGTGAAAAGATTATAAGCAATACGTACCGTCATCTGTTTTTCGTCATGTAACTGCTGAATAACTTCGTAATCTTCTGGATAATTCTGGAAACCACCGCCAGCGTCGATGGCGCTCGTTACACCCAAACGATTTAATTCACGCATAAACTGACGAGTAGAATTCACCTGCATATCTAACGGAAGTTTTGGACCTTTGGCTAAAGTGGCATAAAGGATCATCGCATTAGGTTTTGCAATCATCATTCCCGTTGGATTACCTTTTGCGTCACGGACAATTTCCCCGCCAGCCGGATTGGGCGTGTCTTTGGTGTAACCCACTGCTTTCAGCGCAGCGCGGTTTAACATCGCGCGATCGTAAAGATGCAGCACAAAAACCGGAGTATCAGGTGCGGCTTCATTCAGCTCTTCAATTGTTGGCATACGGCGTTCAGCAAACTGAAACTCAGTCCAGCCTCCGACTACCCGCACCCATTGAGGTGATGGCGTGCGATCCGCCTGATCTTTAAGCATACGCAGCGCATCAGCAAGAGAAGGAACGCCCTCCCAACGCAGCTCAAGATTATAGTTCAAACCGCCGCGAATAAGATGCAGGTGGGAATCATTTAAACCGGGAATAACCGTATGACCTTTTAGATCAACCAATTGCGTATCTTCACCGGCAAAGCTCATCACTTTGTCGGTGCTGCCTACGGCTAAAATTTTGCCGTCTTTAATTGCCACGGCGTCTGCCAGTGGATTTTCACGGTCAAGAGTATGAAACTGACCGTTAGTCAGTATCAGTGAAGCATTTTGAGACATAAATCGTACTCCTATCATCTTGATCGGCTATTTCTTTAGCCAACCAGCAAATATACGGGTAACCAGCGGCATCCACAGATATACCACCAGCCCAACGACACAGGCGTCATTAATAAAATGCAGCGATAACGTGCCTTTCAGCGCAGGCAGCAATATTTCTGTTACGTTGGGCACTAAATTGGTGCTGGGAAAAATAACTAACAGCGTAATCAAAAATTGCTTCCATTTTTTTGGCTTTTTTACCGCCGGACTGCTTGGTGTAAACCAGAATTCAGGCTCAGTACGAACCTCATAATGTTCCTCTTGCGCCAGAATCGGGGCGATCTCAGCCACCAGTTCTTTACGTAGATCGGAGTTGATCCACGTATAAAGGTTATCCAGCGTGTCAAAACGAATCACAATGTTATAGGTCTCACTTCCCGCCGCTGGTCTAATAACGTGAACGCCCAGATGCCCTGGAAATTTCTCAGCAGCAGGCATGATGCGGGCAAGCCATGCCTCGTATATTGTTGCCTGATTAGGTTGCAGATTATGCGTAATAACCAAAGTGACGGTATTCATTGCTGCCATATTGAGAAATCCTGATGGGAAAAGGGAGGAAATTGAGCGGGATCATCTCCCGCTCAGGGTAGTTTAAATATTAAGCCTTACGTTCCGGCGCGCCATGCACCAATGTGTAGGCATAATCCACGCCCATACCGTAAGCACCGCTATGCTCACGCACTAAATCCATCACGGCATCGTAGGTTTCTTTGCGCGCCCAATCGCGTTGGTATTCTAATAACACTTGCTGCCAGGTCACTGGCACTGCTCCTGCTTGTACCATGCGGTCAATGGCGCGTTCGTGTGCATCGACCGAAGTACCGCCGGAAGTATCCGTGACAACATAAACTTCAAAACCCTCTTCCAGCGCCATTAACGCAGGAAAAGTCAGACAAACCTCCGTCCACAATGCAGAAATAATTAATTTTTTACGCCCTGTTGCTTTTACTGCGGCAACAAATGCTTTGTCCTCCCATGAATTCATAGAAGTACGTTCAATAGGTTTAATTTCAGGGTGAACGGCTAACAGTTCTGGCCAGATATAACCGCTGAAACTTTTAGTTTCCACCGAAGTATAAATAGTAGGGACATTAAATATCTTCCCCGCTTTAGCCAGTGCAACTGTGTTATTTTTCAAGGTTTGGCGATCAATATTCGCCACACCAAATGACATTTGCGGCTGATGGTCAATAAAGATCAAGGCTGAATTCTTTGGATCGATTAATTCACGAATTGACATAATGTATCCTTAATTTTCATTTAGTTACGATGTACTGCATACTCGTTATTAACGAGATTAATCCTAAACGTTTCATCAGAATGGTTGATAGTTAGATTTTTCTAACAACTTATTAATTTATTTTATGGTGATTAAATTTCTCTTTATCATTACCTGACTAATAGTATTAGTTGAGTTTTATTATTCCACCAACATTAAACTGGCTGAAATTTCAGATTAAATAGAATATTATTCTGTTTTATTAATAATGTATTGGTAACATTGGTGTTATTTTCTCAATAAATAAATTTATATTCTGAAAAATTTATTAGATTTATTTCTGGAGATATAAAATTGAATATTAACGTGTGTGATACGTTAATTTTTTTGATATTAGAAAGTTACGATACGTGTAAATAACCGGAGGTTTAGATCAGTAAATGGTAAAAATATAGATTAATAGATTGATAATAAATAATAATCTTCCACCCGTTGATTTCACCGTGGTTTGGCGGGCGGCAGATTGCCACCCCTGTGAAAAAATATAACTAATTATCCGGAACTCAGATTAATCACTAACATTATTTGCCGCTATTTTTGGGTCGTGAAGTTTGGGTGGTGAAGTAATGATGGTCGGCGTAATAAAAATAACCAACTCTCGCTTAGTCTGCTTCCCGCTATCACGTTGAAATAACGAACCTAAAACGGGAATTTTTCCTAAAACAGGGACTTGTTCTTTACCCGATAACTTACTTTGCTGAAAAATCCCGCCCAGCGCGATAGTTTCGCCGTCAGCAACAAAAACCTGCGTTTTGATCTCTTGCGTGTCGATGGTCAGAATCTCTCCGCCATCACCTTTTTTCAGGCTTTTACCTGGCATGTTCTGGCTGATTTGCAGTGTCAGTTCCATTTGCCCGCCAGGGAAGATGCGCGGCGTCACTTCCAGCCCTAATACCGCCTGTTTAAACTCAATAGAGGTTGCGCCGCTGGAACCGCTGGACACTTCATAAGGAATTTCAGTGCCCTGCCGAATACTTGCCGTTTGTTTATTTGCTGTCATTAAGTGCGGGCTGGCGATAATATCTGCGCTGTTTTCTGCTTCCAGCGCGGAAAGTTCCAGCCCCAATAATCGACCATTTAAACGCGCCACTTGGAAACCTGCCGTTACTGCGGGATTCGCTAACGGTAAATCGACATTAAAATGGCGCGAAATTCCATTACTACTAATATCTGATTCTCCGCCCAATCCCCAACGAACACCTAACTCCGCCAGACTTTCATGACTAATAGTAACAATATGCGCGGTTAATTTGACTTGAGGTTGTAGGCTATCAACTTCATTAATCAACGATTTAATCGCCGGTAATGCACTGGCAACATCACGTACAATCAGAGAATTGGTTCTTATATCTGCAACCACGCTACCGCGCTCCGAAAACAAGTTTTTCTGACTGTTAAGTATCTTTACTAATTCGTCTGCATCGGCGTAATTCACCTGATAATGAAAATTAGCTAACTCAATATCCGCTAGCCGCTCTTGCTTATCCTGTTGTTTTCGCGACTCATGCTCTTGTTTCGGCAAAATCATCATGATGTTTCCCTCCCGCTCAACCTCAAGTTGACTGGCTTTCAGCACTACCGATAACGCCTGTTCCCACGCAATATCATCAAGACGAATCGTTAATTTTCCCTGCACACCGTTCATCACCACTAAATTGAGTTGCTGAAAGTCTGCCAATGCCTGCAATATCACGTTGATGGGTGCGTCCTGAAACTCCAGAGAAACTTTGTTCGTTACCGGATTTTCCCCAGCTTGTGCAGCAGTGATAAATGAAACAAGCAGGAAACACCGCCAGAACGCACCAAAACGGCGGATAAAACAAAAATCGAAAGAAAAACTCATGATGGATTCTCTAATTTAAGCTCAACCCAATGTCGGCTTTTACATAACTGACTGGCGGATTCTTTGATGGAGAAGATCGCTGCCCGTGCCTGAATTCGCTCTAACTGCCAGTAAACCAGCGGCAATGCGCTCTGCGGAGCAGCGGCGATCCAACTACCGTCCGGCATTCGCAGCCAAACCCGACGATCTGATGCTTTGCCGATAATCCCGCCCAACTGCCAGCTAAGTATGATCGCCTCCTCGTCCATGACTGCTTGCTGACATACTGATACGGGCAATAAAGTGAACGGATCGCGCCGTGCTGATTCATCAATTATGGGCTGATATTCCCCCTCATAACTTTGCGGAGAAAACAGCGCCGATACCAGAATCATTGCTGCCAGAGCGTTAAGCGTCATGATGTTGACCGCTCCAAACGATATACGCTGATGGTCATATTCAGCGTCAATAATGAATCACCTGTTATCGCTAACTCATTAAACGTCACAAGCTGACTACCGCTATTAATCAAGCGGACAAACTCGATAAATTGAAAATAACTGGACTGGATTTTTACCTGCCAGCGTAAAACGCGAAAACGTTCTGCTGTCGTATCAGAAACTCTTTTTATATCAATTAACTGACAACCGGAAAGCGCAATAAAATCAGTAAAATAACGAATAAAATCAGCAGGCTGCGCGGCGGAGTAATAATAGGGCTGTAATTGCGTATCGAGCTGATGTAATTGTTCATTGAGGAAATCCGCAGCAGGTTGTTTAAGCAATTGCCGCTGATACGTCTGCGTTGTTTGTTGCGCCGTTATCCATTGCTGTTGCTGATGTTCTGCGGTTTCTAATTCTGGTGACATCACACCATACCAACCCGCAGCAGCAATCAACATGCTAATGGACAGTGCAACTAAATGACGTAACCAGTTCGGCGCAGTAATAATCTGCCGCCAGTGGAGATCCTGAATATCAATCATCGCGCCGCCTCTCTCCAATCAGCGCTAAGTGAAAATGAATACAAGCCTGATTGTGCAGCAGAAAATTTATCCAGTTCAAGATGGGAGATAAGCGGCGATTGCTCCATTTGCTGATAGAAATCAACGATCGGCTGATAACCGTATCCCTGCCCCTCAATCACCAACTTATCTTGCCGGAAAACAATCATTTTTAGCCAAAGTGAATTTGATAAAGCGCGTTCAATATAGGGAAACAAAATTTGCCGGTTCACCATCAAGCGTTTCATTGCAGCGATATGACTTAGCGCCTTTTCTTGTTCGCTAGTTTGCTGCTGTAGCTGTTTCCTCTGACTGATTTGCTGTAACAGGTTACTATTGACAGCACCGTTTAACGCGAGCTGTTCAGCTAAATACTGGTTTTGTTGAATGATACTGATATATCTGATTATCAAGACCAGCAATACCGCAGCGCAATAGCAGAGTGTTAGCAGCAAAAAATGCCGGATTGCTCTTTTCTGCCGCTGTTCACGCCACGGGAGAAAGTTAACCTGAAGCATCATTATCCTCCTGCCGCAACGCTAAACCGCAAGCCAGCACAAACTGATGCGGAGAATCCGGCAACGGTGCAGAAAGTTGTTGCAGCGCCGCCAGCGGCGACCAGCGATTAACGTTTGGCGGTAACGGCATATCACTATCTAAACCGCTATAACCAACCTGTGCAGCGATCACTCCGCTTACCTGCTGATAAATCTGAATTGCGCTGGCAATACGCTCGACGCTGTTCATCATTTCATTGGGCTGTAATCGATAAAAAAAGGGCTGTTTAGCAGAAGAAACCAACAAAAATTGCCGTGTTAACTGATGAAACAGTAAATCATTTTGTACAACTCCGGCACTTTCCGCCATCGCACGTAACACACAAGGAACAGTATCGATAATCTCTGGGAAAATATCCGCTTGTGCCAATGCACCAAGCCATTGCTGCACTTCCGCACGCCGCGCCGCACTCACCACAATCTCATCAGGTTGCTCTGGTTTTTCCGTCATTAAATAAGCTGAATTGATTGAATTCACCACGCGATAATCAATAGCTAACTCTTTGGCGGCGAGAGGAAATAATTTACTGAGCGAAGCGTCCACCAGCCATGATTGCTCCTGACGGGAAAGTTTTTGCTCCGGCAACGGAATAGATTGCTGCAATATCGAACTGGCAGGCAGCGCGATCCTCACTGAAATACGTTTAGGCAACTTCCTGCGCCACTGGCGCAACAATGGGATCATCTCCGCAGAAATAACCGGCATCATAACTTGTGATTGCGTGGAATAAACGGGCTGAAAACACCAATGGCGTAACTGCCAGCCATAGCGCTGCCGCTGTACCGCTAACGCATAAAAGCCGTTTTCTTGAATATCTAAACCTACTTGCCAGATTTGCATTTACCGTGAGATCTCCTGATTATCTACCTTCTGTTCATCAGATTTTTAACTTCCCTACTTTAATGAGCCGCTGTGTATATTCCGTCCGTGACAGCCATATGCTTTCTTTTAAAATATGACTTAGGCATCTGTTGCTAAACAACCTGAACTTCGGACAAGAAATTCAGGTTATTACGATAAATTTCAAATGATTATGTCATTCTCCGTAAGGGCGGCAATCTGCCGCCCGTGAACCTACCGCGTTGTTGATGCGGGCGGCAGATTGCCGCCCCTACAAATTATTCTTTATTATCAATATATTAATTTATCATCCTTACCATTTTCTTATCCAAACCAGAGGTTAAATAAAAGAACGTATCCATGAAGCCACGATGCCTTTATACTATCGGGCGATTGTTTATAAACCATTCAATATCCACGTCATGGGAATTTTCAGGTGAAGTTCGTAAAGTATTTGTTCATTTTTGTAATCTGTTGCTTTTTTTTGGGCGTTGGCGCGGTTTTTGGTCTCTATAAATATTTGGAGCCAGACCTGCCAGATGTCTCAACGCTAAAAGAAGTGCGCCTGCAAACACCAATGCAGGTTTTGAGCGCTGATGGTGATTTGATTGCTCAATTCGGTGAAAAACGCCGTATTCCGCTAACGCTGAGTCAAATGCCGCCTCAACTTATCCATGCGTTTTTAGCCACCGAAGACAGCCGTTTTTATGAACATCACGGGCTTGATCCGATTGGTATCGCCCGTGCTGTTGTCGTAGGACTGAGCGCGGGTTCAGCCCAACAAGGGGCGAGTACCATCACGCAACAGTTGGCAAGAAACTTCTTTTTAAGCCCGGAAAAAACCGTTATCCGTAAAGCCAAAGAAGCGTTTCTGGCGATACGCATTGAGCGTTCACTAACGAAAGATGAAATTCTTGATCTCTACCTGAACAAAATCTATTTGGGTTCGCGTGCTTATGGCGTGGGCGCGGCAGCTCATGTTTATTTTGGTAAAGATGTCAGCCAGTTAACATTAAATGAAATGGCAGTGATCGCCGGATTACCAAAAGCACCGTCAAGCTACAACCCGATCCATTATCCTGAGCGCGCCCTGACACGCCGTAATACCGTGCTGTATCGTATGCTGGAAGAAAAATACATTACCCAGCAAGAATATAACGCTGCGAAAAATGAGCCGCTGATCGCCAATTATCATGAACCTGAAATGGATTTTTCTGCCCCGTATCTGGCAGAAATGGCTCGTCAGGAAATGTTCGAGAAGTTCGGTGAAAATGCCTATACCGATGGTTACAAGGTATACACTACCGTCACCAAAACCTTACAAAACGCGGCGACTGATGCCGTTCGCAACAATATTATTCAGTATGATATTCGTCATGGTTATCGCGGCGCTGCCCGTGAGCTGTGGAAAAACGGTGAACCGATTTGGGATAAACAGCAGATTATCACTACGCTAAAAAGCATTGTGCCTTATGGTCCGTTAATTCCGGCGGTAGTTATGCAATCCGGCAATAAAGCAAATGCCCAGCAAGCCACTGTGATGTTAAGTAATGGCAATGTTGTTGCTCTTCCTGCATCAGCAACGCGTTGGGCTGGCAGCAAAAACGCGCTGCAAGCCGGTCAACAAATTTGGCTGCGTAAAAATGCCGATAAAAATTGGGTGTTATCACAAGTTCCGGGCGTTAATTCGGCGCTGATTTCACTCGATCCTCATGATGGCTCAGTCAAAGCGCTGGTTGGCGGTTTTGATTACAACCAGAGTAAATTTAACCGCGCCACGCAGTCCGTGCGTCAAGCAGGTTCTAACATTAAACCATTTATTTATGCCGCAGCACTTGATCGCGGCATGACACTGGCAACGCTGCTTACCGACCTGCCGATCACCATGAACGTTGGCGGCGGTCAAGTCTGGTCACCGAAAAACTCACCCGCTCGTTATGATGGTCCATTGCGTCTGCGTGTCGGTTTAGGGCTATCGAAAAACGTGATGATTGTGCGCGCCATGCGAGCAATGGGCGTCAGTTATGCGGCGGATTATTTACAACGTTTTGGTTTCCCTGCACAAAATATTTCGCGCACAGAGTCACTGGCTCTGGGGGCAGCGTCATTCACGCCGATACAGATTGCCCGCGCTTATGCCGTCTTTGCCAATGGCGGTTATCTGATCAATCCTTACTTTATTAAAAAGATTGAAACTGATGACGGTAAAGTCATTTTTGAAGCCAAGCCGAAAGTTGCCTGTGGTTTTGACTGTAATATTCCAGTGGTGTACGGCGCAACGGAGAAATCCCAAGCGTTGATCAATAATACCATTGATATAGCGTCACAAAATGATGCCGCAGCAGCGCAAGCCAATGCTAATGCGAGTACGGACAGCAGCGAAGAAGGCAGTGAGGAAGTCGATCCGCTGACCGAAAAAGCACTGGATAGCATCTCGCCGGTGACTAATTTGGAAAATGTGCCGTCAGCAAATACCATCAGCGGCTCACCTTATGCGCCGCATGTGATCAGTTCTGAGTTAGCGTTTCTGGTACAAGATGCACTGAAAAGTGATATTGCCGGTGAACCAGGCGGAGACTGGCAAGGTACGGGCTGGCGCGCGCGTGATCTGAAACGTAACGATATTGGCGGTAAAACCGGTACAACTAACGGTTCAAAAGATGCGTGGTTCTCTGGTTTCGGTCCATCAACAGTCACATCTGTTTGGATTGGCTTTGATGATCATCGTCGCGGCTTAGGTCGCGGCGAAGCCGGTGCACAAAGCGCTCAGCCCGCGTGGATCGACTATATGAGAGTCGCGCTAAACGGTATGCCGGTACAGCAAACGCCACAACCTGCTGGCATTATCAGCGTTGCGATAGATATGGCGACCGGTCAATTGCCAAACGGCGGAAGAACACGATCCGAATACTTTATTAAAGGCACTGAACCAACAACACGCGGTTACTCTTCAGAAATCGGAACCACCGTGACCGATAGCGGCGGGAATACGCATGAGTTGTTTTAAATAACACAGTAAGGGCGGTTAACAACCGCCCTGCATCGTCTCATCAGGTTTGGATAAGCAATTATATTATTACGATAAATTTCAATTAATTATATTGTTTTCCGTAGGGGCGACAACCTGTCGCCCGCAAAACCTTATTGTTGAGATAAAATTTAATACAAAAACAAAATCAAAGCAAAATAGAGCTAGATAATCATCTTACTTTTTTATAAATGATTAGAATCAATGGAACGCATATCATAAAACCTAAGTATGAAGTAAACCGAGCATTATTATAATTAACAACAAGCCCATCAATAATTGCATCACATATTGATGACGATATTTTATTGTCCGATGGTTCATTCATTTTCGTTGATAAATATAGAGAAAAAACAAAATCAAAATAAAGCTGAATCAGATAATAACTTATAAAAACTAAAAATATGCCAGCCCATCTGAGCCAGAATTTTTTATTTAACATCACTTGCTCTCATAATGAATTACTTTCCTTAATAATATAAAAATAACAATAGCCAGAGAAATATTTTTTCTAGCTATTATTATGACGAATTTAATTATCAAGCTAATTATTACATAAGCAATAAATCATCTAATCTTTTTAAAAACAAGTAAAATCAATAAAACACATAATATAAATCCAAAATATGATGCAGTCATAGCATGAGAATGATCAACTGCAAGATGTTTAATAACTGAATAACATGCTGAAGATGATATTTCACCTCCACCTTGACTCATTGTTGATGTAAAATTTAATGCAAAAATAAAATCAAAGTAAAATAGTACTAAATAATAACCAATACAAATCAAAATTATACTAATCCATCGTAGCCAAAATTTTTTATTCAATGTCATTTGTACTCCCTAAAGATCCTCCAATAGTTCCTCCTGAATAAACAGACAGTGAATCTCCCATTGCAGAGCTTCCCGTAACACTGCCTTGAATCTCCGCACCTAAACCTGGTTCATATAATCTCAAGCTCTCCATATTAGAATATTGTTTCTTAAACTCATTAGTTACTTCAACAATAAGCATTGATGTAAGATCTTTACTTTTATCAACCAAATATCTTTGTAAAGATACCGGAATTGTAAACTCTTCCTCACCTTCTATTGGAAACTGTGTTGTAATTGGAACATAGCTAGTTTTAAATAGAGCAGAACCAGCGACTCTAATTCCTGCTACAGTATGAGTCGTACAATTACTTCCAGTAACATCATATTTATCTATAGTTCTTCCGCGTCGCCTTGTTATATCTGGCATTTCTTGTGTTTGTATTGCTGGTTTAGCGTTATTCCATAAATCTTCAAAATATTGTCGAATTAGATTAACATTGGCATCGTTAATACTAAATACTCGTGCTCCCATTCGATACAATTCAAATCGATAATATGTTTTCGCGTCCTCATCTTGCAGAAAATTAAGGATACCATCACCAGTAAGATCACCGGGACCTGTACGCCCATAACGCCCGTAAGTGTAGACAGATATTAAGTTATTTTCATGAACGGAAATAAAACTATGACCAGCACCCTGTATTTCAGTCCAGATATATACACCTTTAGATAAAGGGTTACTCTTACGAACACAATCCTTTTCAGATAGCAATGAAGCTGTTGAAGTTGATGTCGTAACAGCTTTTGCCATTTGAGTATTTTGTTCTGATTCAACTGAACGAGCCACTTTCGGCTGGGCTGACAAGTGCATTGCTTTTGAGGTTGATATAGACGAGATCAATTTTGCTTTACACGGACATGATGATTCACTGTATATCGTACTCGCTATCGGCTGACCGTTGAAGCTGATGTAACCCGGATGCCCGCCAACAATTCTGTATCTGCCCGGATGCTTGCCGCAACTCACCAAGCAACCATTCGTTGCCACCGCAAGCATCTCTTTCCCCATTTGATGATTTGGCACGCCTTCCAGCACCATTCCGCCGCAGGTTGTCCGGTCATAAATTCGAATAAATCCACCGACTCCCATAATAATTACTCCCCAATAGTTTTAGTTGTTGGAACTTACAGGAAATTATCTGGATATATACTGTTATCCCATTTAGCCAGTAATTCTATATATTGCTGCATAATTTCCCTCTAGTTGCATATTTAGTATGTAAAAATAATATTCTAATCATAAATAGTTACAATTATAAGAAATTTTAGAAAATTTATAGCAAATAATGATAAACAGATTTACCAAATTTAATACCGAGATATTAGAGCGGAACTAACCGTAAATAACGCGCATTCAAATAGAACCGTAGCGGCAAAAGTGTAAGGTGCTTCAGGCTAATTATTTAACTCGCACGGGTAATTTTTGTGATTGCCCATGCGTTACTTCATAATGAAGAGAAATATCACGACGCCTCTTTTTCTTTCAAATATTCCCGTACTAAAAATAAGGCGCTGACGTTGCGGGCTTCGTTAAAATCGGACTCTTCGAGCAGTTCCATCATTTTTTCTTGCGGCCATGCCACCAGCGTTAAAGGTTCGGGTTCATCGCCCTCTTGTTTTTGTACATACAGATTTTCTGCCACCACGATAGTCATGGTGCTGGCAAAATAGCTCGGTGCCATCGTTAAGCGGGACAATATCGTGAGTTTGCGTGCGCCGTAGCCGATCTCTTCCATTAATTCACGATTGGCGGCAACCAGCACATCTTCATCGGGTTCAACTAGACCTTTGGGGAATCCTAATTCGTAATCTTCGATCGCTACCGCATATTCGCGAATTAGTAGAATGTCATCGTTGATCAGCGGGACGATCATTACAGCGTGACGTCCCTCCGGCAGCAGGCGTTCATAAACACGTTTTTCACCATTACTAAACGCTAAATCAATGGATTGAATGCGAAACATTCGTGAACTGGCGATAGTTTCGACATTTAATATTTGGGGCTTCTGGTACGTTTTACTCATAAATGAGACCTCAGATGAACCGTTCGCGCCATTAGGACGGCATTCCATAGGATAATTAATGCCAATCATACAGTGTGCCAGCCTATTGGTTATAATATCGACTAGTATTTATGATAAATTGTCGCAAAATAATAATGTCATAACATGAAATTCATATTACTGATTTTGTATTCTACTCCATAGAGATTTACTATAAGAAAGAGTTATGCCCATCATTATTGAATAATAGTGGGATATACCCAGTAACTTTCGAGGGCAGCCAACGCCCCTGCATGCTGAAAGATAACGGGTAGATTAATGGACTATTCAAACAGGCAGGACTATTGATGAGAGTGTTTCATGTTAACGCACGGTGATACCAGAATCTTAACGATATTACTGCTTACTATTTTTATCGCGCTGGTATGCGCGGGATTTATCGTATGGACGATCCGCCAGCGAGGGAAACATCAAGCTGCGGTTAATCATTCCCTCCCCTTTGCTCGCGCCAGTGTGCATAAACTGTCCGGCGAAGAATCTTCTGCTATCGAAGAGTATTTATTGCTGCTGGAACAGCAGCAAAGAGATGCTGGATTATCCACCGCTCAAATTAAATCAGCGTTAACGCCTGTTAGCGATAACGTTTACGCCTTTGAAACGGCAATTATCACGCCGCATTCATCTGATGAAGAGAGCGACAGTACGCGCTACTTTATTGATGATATTGAAATTTATCTCGAACCGGCATGGGACGATTTTCTTGATGATACCAATCAGGTCTCGGTAGTTAAAACACAAACTACACCATTAGTTGTTGAGTTAAATGGGCATTCGCTGGGCGAATTGGTGCAGGTTGAACATCAACTTGAGCCGGTAGACGGTCAGTCTGCGAAGAATGCTGCTAAAGAGCATGAAGAACATGTCACGCTGATTCGGCTGCGAAAAGAAACTGCCGCAGAATATAACTTGAGACCAAAGAAAAAATTGTATGAGTCGCTGGTGATCTCAGCGGCATATATCATCTTGTTTTTTAGTCTGTTAAGCGGTACTGAAACGCTGGTATGGCTGGTTGTTCTGGCGCTATTACTGTTAATAATCAGCGGTTGGCGTATGTTCTGCCATGATCCGGTGCAAACCCAATACAATATTCATTGTGTGCGCGGTGTTCCTAAACGTTGGGGTTTGTTCGGCGAACAGGATAACGGGCAGCTTACTAATATCGCGGTCGGCATCATCGACCTGATTTATCCGCCGCACTGGAAACCTTATGTCGGCTACGATCTCGGTCATAAAACTAATCTGGATATTTACTTAAACCGTTATGTGGTGAAACAGGGTAAATATTTATCGCTGAATAATGAATCGATCAACTTCCCGCTGCATCACTGGGGAAAAAACTTAGTGCTGGTGCTTTCGTCATGCTTAGTCATCGCATTATTACTATCGTTTATTCCGCTGAAATTACCCATTGCACTGACCAAGGCTTGGTTACTCGGTCCGGCTGAAATTAGTGTCACTTCACCGGAACAGCTAAAACAAACACATCTCAAAATCGGTGATCACCTCACGGTTCAAGGCACCGGTATGTGCAGTATTTTGCGGGTTTATCACAGTGATATTTCCTATCCGCTGATGCCGTTTGACTGTACCAAAGTCTATTGGGGCGCGACGGATTTGCCGACATTATCTTCATCGCAATTAATTGATAACGCGCTCGCGCTACTCAATAGCGTGAGTTATCAGCTCAACCCGCAAAACAGCAAGGTGATAAAAGACAATCCTCATTTAATCCGCAATGCTGAACGCGCAGGCATGACGCTGCTGTCTGATTTCTCTGATATTGTGCTGAAAACCGAAGCGCTGTGTAAAAACTCCGAAGATTGTCAGCAGATCAAAAATTCGTTGTTACTGCTAAGTAATGAAAAAAGCTGGCATGAGCTGGTAAGCAAATCACAGCACCACGCAAAAGAAAATACCGATATATTCCTGCGACCGGTCGATGCCGAAGCGTTACGTTCGCAGATTAACTCGATTGTTTCCTACTTTTTCTACAGTGAAACACATCAACAAGCTCAGACGCTCTATACCAAGCCTAAAGGCGGTTTTTATATCCGCAATGATAACCGTGAGGAGCAGATGATAAGCGACCAAAAAATCAAAGAACTGACTGAGCCGACTTCGGTTATTGATACTCACGATAATATGGCAATTAAACAATGGATTGATCTACAACGTTTATCTAACAGCCTGTTAAACACGGAGTTTCATGCCAGCGGTATTATTATTGATGTTGCACCGACGACAAATGGCACTATAAAGATTACGCTGCATGGTGAACCGAATTTGATCTCTTTCTGGCGTTATTTAGGTGCTAGTTTGCTGTTTGTTATGATGAGTATCAGCCTACTGTATAACCTGATATTTCTCGGTATTCGCGTGCAGAAAAACGCTCACCGCATCGCTAAAATTCAAAATTATTATGATCATTGTTTTGCTAAGGTGACATAACAATTTAATAATCAACAATAATTCCCCTCTATGAAGGGGAATTTGTTCCCTTTTATCCAGTATTAATATCTCAACACCATCGCTTCTGTGCCTTGATTTCTCAAATTCCGCCCATATTTTAAGGTATCGGAAAATTTTCACGCCGCTTTATCTACCCAAGAGCTTTCAGTTCAGGAGAATCTGTAATGGCAAATCAAGCTGAAGAGCAAGGGATCAGGCTCGATAAATGGCTTTGGGCTGCGCGTTTTTATAAAACCCGCGCATTAGCCAGAGAGATGGTGGACGGCGGCAAAGTTCACTATAACGGTCAGCGAGCCAAACCCAGTAAGCTGGTGGAAATTGGCGCGGAAATCCGCTTACGTCAGGGAAATGATGAGAAAACCATTATTGTTGATGCGTTAAGCATTCAGCGTCGTGGCGCAAATGAAGCCCAACAGCTTTATCGGGAAACCGCCGAAAGCGTCACAAAGCGGGAAAGTATCGCGCTGGCACGCAAACTGAATGCGTTAACGATGCCTCACCCCGATCGCCGCCCTGACAAAAAAGAGCGCCGCAATTTAATCAAATTTAAATATGGCGATGATGAATAACCTGCATTTTTATGCAGCACAGAGAACATTCATCGTCCCAAAGAAAGGGAGAAACCAATGTCTAATTCAGATTTATTACACCGCTATCTATTTGAAAAACATGACGTCCGTGGTGAATTAGTGACGTTAAGCGATACCTACAGCCATATTCTGGAAAATCATGATTATCCGGTGGCTGTTCAACGTTTGTTGGGCGAAATGCTCGTAGCCACCAGCCTGTTAACCGCTACGCTGAAATTTGACGGCGATATTACCGTCCAGTTGCAGGGTGATGGTCCGGTCAAACTGGTGGTGATCAACGGTGACAATCAGCAGCAAATGCGCGGCGTGGCGCGTCTGCAAGGTGAAATTGATGATAACGCGACGTTGAAACAGATGATCGGCAATGGTTATTTAGTCATCACGATTATGCCGAAAGAGGGTGAACGCTATCAGGGCGTTGTCGGTTTAGAGGGTGAAACCGTTTCTGACTGCATCGAGGAGTACTTCCGCCAGTCTGAACAGCTACCAACGCGCCTGTTTATTAAAACCGGTTCTCATCAGGAAAAAGCTGCGGCAGCAGGTATGTTGCTGCAAGTGTTACCGGCGCATAAAAGCAATAGCAGCGAATTTGATCATCTGGCAACACTGACTGAGACCATCAAAGGCGAAGAGCTGTTTAGCCTTGATGTAAAAGAAGTTTTACATCGTTTATATCATGAAGAAGATATTACCCTGTTTGACGCGCAGCCCGTCAGTTTCCATTGTACCTGTTCCAGAGATCGCTGCGCGCAAGCGTTAATTACTATTCCGCCGGAAGAGACTGATTCACTGCTCAATGAAGAAGGTCACATTGATATGCACTGTGATTACTGCGGCAAGCATTATATTTTTGAAAAAATGGATATTGATGCTTTGCGCTTAAATGGCGGCGTTACATTAGAAAACAAAACGCATCATTGATAAACACGCTTTAACAGTATTTCATGTTTAGCAACAAATGCCGGAGATATTACATCGTAATCTCAGGCATTTTTAAATTAATCATCTATGAGACACTTTTTTTAATCGTTTCACCTCTCAGAATATAGCGATCCAGATCTCATCTTTGATCAAAATTTAGAATAATATTCCGATCTTTGATAATCCTCTCAGGTCTGCACGCCTGAAACTCTTACAATGCTAAAAAATTATTCATACCTATAAGAGAAAGGAAACACCATGAGTGCAAGCCACATCACACCAGAAGAACTCGCTGCCTACGGCATTCAAAACGCAACTGAAATTATGTACAACCCAAGTTATGATTTTCTGTTTCAGGAAGAGACTCGTTCAGACCTTCAAGGATATGAAAAAGGCATCGTGACGAATTTAGGTGCGGTCGCTGTTGATACCGGTATCTTTACCGGTCGTTCACCAAAAGATAAATACATTGTTCGTGATGACGTCAGCCGCAATACCGTTTGGTGGTCAGATCAGGGCAAAGGTAAAAATGATAATAAACCGCTGACTCCGGCAATTTGGGCTGAACTGAAAAAACTGGTTGGCAATCAGCTTTCCGGTAAACGTTTGTTTATCGTTGATGCGTATTGCGGCGCGAATCCTGATACGCGTTTAAGCGTGCGTTTTATTACCGAAGTGGCGTGGCAGGCACACTTTGTGAAAAACATGTTTATCCGTCCGTCTGATGACGAACTACAAAACTTCAAACCTGATTTTATCGTCATGAACGGCGCGAAATGCACTAATCCGAACTGGAAAGAGCAAGGTTTGAATTCGGAAAACTTCGTTGCCTTTAACCTGACCGAACGCATTCAGCTAATCGGCGGGACTTGGTACGGCGGCGAAATGAAGAAAGGTATGTTCTCTATCATGAACTACCTGCTGCCGCTGAAAGGCATTGCGTCAATGCACTGCTCGGCAAACGTGGGTAGTAAAGGCGATGTGGCAGTTTTCTTTGGCTTGTCCGGCACCGGTAAAACGACGCTTTCCACCGATCCTAAACGCCAGTTAATCGGCGATGATGAACACGGTTGGGACGATGACGGCGTGTTTAACTTTGAGGGCGGTTGCTACGCGAAAACCATCAAACTATCGAAAGAGGCTGAACCCGATATTTATAACGCCATTACCCGTGATGCCTTGCTGGAAAACGTGGTTGTCCGCGCTGACGGCAGCGTCGATTTTGATGATGCGTCTAAGACTGAAAATACCCGCGTTTCCTATCCGATTTATCATATCCACAATATTGTGAAGCCAGTGTCTAAAGCCGGTCATGCACAGAAAGTGATCTTCCTGACGGCTGATGCTTTTGGCGTGTTGCCGCCGGTGTCAAAACTGACACACGATCAGACGCAATATCATTTCCTGTCAGGCTTTACGGCTAAACTCGCCGGTACAGAACGCGGAATTACCGAACCAACACCAACATTCTCTGCTTGTTTTGGCGCAGCGTTCTTATCTCTGCACCCAACACAATATGCCGAAGTGCTGGTAAAACGCATGAACGCCTCAGGCGCACACGCTTATCTGGTCAATACTGGCTGGAACGGAACGGGTAAACGTATCTCAATTAAAGATACCCGCGCGATTATTGATGCCATTCTTAGCGGTGATATTGAAAAAGCCGATACATTCCAGTTGCCGATCTTTGATTTAGCAATTCCGACTGCGTTACCAGGCGTGAATCCTGATATTTTAGATCCACGCGCCACTTACGCTACAGAAGCCGAATGGGAAGCGAAAGCCGAAAAACTGGCAAATCTGTTTACCGAAAACTTTGATAAATATACCGATACCCCAGCAGGGGCGGCGTTAGTCGCGGTAGGACCGAAGTTGAAGAAATAGAAGAAATAACAGAATAACATTTGAAAAATCTTACGGGCGATAATCTATCGCCCGTAATTTTATAAACATCACCAATCGTTAAACTTGATCATTCATGCCAGCAGGTTATCGCCTGCGATTTACTTTTTATTATCAATGAATGGTAAAATCTACCGATCCCGACGAAAACGCCCATCACTTTGACGAGTAAACAGAGCGGAACGGTTTGGTGCGAGTTCAACTTCTACCGCCGTGACTTGCTTATCATTTGTCACCTGAACACGAATTTTTTGACCTATACGCAGGGAATTAACCGGTTTTCCTGATCCCTCGACTTCTGCCAGTAAAAACGCATCGCTAATAATAAAATGATTCTCACGAAAGAGTTGCGTCAGGGTGTGTCCTTTCTGAATGGTAAATTCTTGCCATTGGTTGTTATTAGCTGATGTGACAGGTTCTTCCGCAGGCGGTGTTTGCACCGCTGGTGAGCGTTGATTTACTGGCGGAGGAATAATCTGCGCGTTCACTAATTCGCCATTATGATTCGGCGCAGAGCGCTCAACCGGCACGCTGCGGGTCACTGGCTCATCGGATTTGCTGCCAGGCCAAAGAAAAGCCACCAGTACCAATAATGTTGCCAGCAAAACACCGCGGCGATGAAAATAAGGTAAAGGTTCCATCCAGCTAAAACTATCCGGCAAATGCCACAATTTTAATAATCCAATTTTTAACGGATTATTAGCGCTAGTCAGCCATTCCTTGCCTCTATTTACCTGCATCGCCGTACCTCATCTGTACTCATTAAATACCATCACTGCGAGATGACGTAATTGTAACCATAATAAACCGAATAATCTCAGTTAGGTAACTATATGGCATGATATAAATTCGTAGGAACGGCAACCTGCCGCCCGTGAACCCATAACAATTGTTAATTCTGGCAACAGATTGTCATCTCTACAAACCACAATAAAATCATTTTGTTATATCGATAAAGATAATCACGATAAAATTTCCCTCTGCGGGGGAATCAATAGCAAGCACAATTAATCGTTGAACATTATGACATTTTGCCGATGCGCTGCCTGTGTTATGCTGCGGATCTTTATCTATTTATCATTTTTTAAGGGAACACGAACACCATGACAAAGCCATCTTTTGACAGCGTAGAATCACAAGCCAGTTATGGCATTGGTTTACAGATCGGTCAGCAATTACAAGAATCTGGATTAGAGGGTTTAGTACCAGAAGCGCTATTAGCCGGTTTAACTGATGCCCTGAGCGGTAATCACCCGTCTGTACCGGTTGATGTGGTACATCGCGCACTGCGTGAAGTTCATGAACGTGCGGATAAAGTGCGCCGTGAAAAACAAGAAAAAATGGCGGAAGACGGTGTGCGTTTTCTGGAAGAGAATGCTAAACGCAGCGAAGTGAATAGCACGGAATCTGGTTTACAGTTTGAAGTGCTGACACAAGGTGAAGGCGCGATCCCATCTCGTCAGGATCGTGTACGTGTTCACTACACTGGCTCACTAACTGACGGTACGGTATTTGATAGCTCCGTACAACGCGGTGAACCGGCTGAATTCCCGGTTAGTGGCGTGATTCCGGGCTGGATTGAAGCGCTGACTTTAATGCCTGTTGGTTCTAAATGGAAGCTGACGATCCCTCAACATCTGGCTTACGGTGAACGCGGTGCCGGTGCGGCGATCCCGCCATTCAGCACATTGGTGTTTGAAGTTGAGTTATTAGATATTCTTTGATTTTCATGGGGCGGCTGATTGCCGCCCTATTGATTCCCCAGATGTAAATCCAACGTCGTTTTACTTGGCTCGCCGCCGACTTCTCTGGTGAGTTTTGGAATTAAATAACCTGACGTTTTTGTCATCATTTCCCGCATAATGGCTCTGGCGCTTTCATCATCAATCAGAAAATGTGCTGCGCCCTGTACTTTGTCCAGAACGTGCAGATAATAAGGCAATATTCCCGCCTCAAATAACGCCACGCTCAAAGCAACCAGCGTATCCGCGTTGTCATTGACACCTTTTAGTAACACGCCTTGATTCAGTAACGTCACGCCTGCGTTTTTTAGCTGCTGCATACTGGTTTTCACTTCATCATCAATTTCATTAGCGTGATTAATATGCGTGACAATAATAATTTGCAGATGAGAACCAGCAAAACGGCGGCATAAGGCTTCTGTAATGCGCGCAGGGATCACTACCGGTAAACGAGTATGAATACGCAGCCGCCGAATATGCGGGATGGTTTCTATTGCCGATAGCAGCCAATCCAGCTCATGATCTTTTGCCATTAGCGGATCACCGCCAGAGAAGATCAGTTCATCTAACTCTGAATGTTGGCGGACATAATCCAACGCTTTCGTCCAACTGCGCTTGTTGCCAGGATTGTCCTGATACGGAAAATGACGGCGAAAACAATAACGGCAATTGACCGCGCACGCACCTTTCACCACCAGCAACGCGCGATTTTGATATTTGTGCAGCAATCCTGGTGCAGCGGAATGCTGTTCGTCCAGCGGATCGGTGCTGAAACCTGCGACTTCGAGAAATTCATTTTGCTGGGTTATTACTTGTAATAACAGCGGATCTTCCGCATCGCCTTTTCGCATTCTGGCAGCAAAAGCGCGCGGAACGCGCAGCGGGAATAAATGCCGCGCATCAGAGCCAATCGACAATTTAGGGTGATGCTGCAAAGATAAAAGCTGCAATAACTCGTCAGGATCGGTAATAACGTCCGATAACTGTTGCAACCATTCTTCTCTAATTGCGGTGTTATGGGTTACAATATGCGCCATTTTTAGCTGAGCTACCTAAATTATTAATTAAAGAAAGAGGACCATCATGGCGTCTTATTCTAGCAACGATTTCCGTCCGGGTCTCAAAATCATGTTGGACGGCGAGCCTTGTGCTGTAATCGAAAGTGAATTCGTTAAACCGGGTAAAGGTCAGGCATTTGCCCGTGTTCGTCTGCGTAAACTGCTTACCGGTAAATTATTAGAAAAAACCTTTAAATCTACCGATAGCGCAGAAGGCGCTGACGTAATGGATATGAACCTGACTTATCTGTATAACGATGGTGATTTCTGGCACTTCATGAACAATGAAACATTCGAGCAGTTAGCTGCTGATGCCAAAGCGGTTGGTGACAACGCGAAATGGCTGGTTGAACAAGCTGAATGTATTCTGACACTGTGGAACGGCGAACCTATCGCGGTAACTCCGCCAAACTTTGTTGAGCTGGAAATCGTCGATACTGATCCCGGTCTGAAAGGCGATACGGCGGGTACTGGCGGTAAACC
Organism: Enterobacteriaceae bacterium; assembly: GCA_031261005.1. Classification (GTDB taxonomy): domain Bacteria; phylum Pseudomonadota; class Gammaproteobacteria; order Enterobacterales; family Enterobacteriaceae; genus JAISKF01. The sequence goes on from JAISKF010000009.1 coordinate 57,277, forward strand.
TGCCACGCTAACCACTGGCGCGGTAGTAAAAGTTCCGTTATTCGTACAAATCGGTGAAGTAATTAAAGTTGATACCCGCTCTGGCGAATATGTCTCGCGCGTAAAATAATCGATTATTGTTCGATTAGTTAAATAGGGCTGTTATTATGACAGCCCTATCTGTTTTTGAGCTAAACCAAACTAAAAACAAATTAAAAAAGGACGACAACATGCTAAAAGCAATCTGTGCAGTTTTATTATCAGCCGTGGTCATTTCTTCTCTCGCTGGCTGCAATACCGTGCGCGGTTTTGGTGAAGACGTGCAAGCAGTTGGCGGTGCGATTAAGCGTGTTTAATTTTTAATTCTCTTAATTATCACATCTCTTTTTATGGTGATCGCTCTCAGCTATCGCCAGTTGTTGTTATTAATATAGTTGTTGTTATTAGTACAATCGCAACATCAATCCCTCATATCAACGCCTAAAACCCGCTAAAATTTAATTATTAAATGGGTAATCTCAAACTTAATCGTTTCAGCCTAAAACACGGTCTGAGCCTCAATCGAAACGTTTCGATGAATATCACAATTTCTCTAAAAAACCTTTTGCTTTCTCTGTTGATCTTTCTAAACTGCCGCCTGTAACGAAACGTTTCGATGACAGGTAATACACCTGTCACACAAAGGTGAACTAAATGAAAAAAGGTACGCTGCTTAACTCCATGCTCTCTTCTGTAATTTCGCGTTTAGGGCATACGGATAGCTTAGTGATCGGCGATGCCGGTTTACCTATTCCAGCCGCCGTTGAGCGTATTGATTTAGCGCTGACGCATGGTGTGCCGTCATTTTTGCAGGTGTTTGATACCGTCACCGATGAAATGCAGGTAGAAAAAGCGGTGATCGCCGCAGAAATTAAAGAAAAAAATCCGCTGCTTCATCAACTACTTATCGAGCGTTTAACCGAGCTGGAACAGCGCCAGAAGAATCAAATCACGCTGCAATATATCAGCCATGAAGCATTAAAAACGCTATCCCACAGCAGCCATGCCGTTGTGCGTAGCGGTGAATGCACGCCTTACGCCAATGTGATTTTGTATTCCGGCGTTGTATTTTAAGGGCTATGTTATTTTGAGGATCATGTTATGCAACCTCTACTAAAACTTAGCGGTATCGATAAATCCTTTCCCGGAGTGAAAGCCTTATCCGGCGCGAGTCTTAGCGTTTATGCAGGGAAAGTGATGGCACTGTTGGGCGAAAACGGTGCAGGTAAATCAACGCTAATGAAAGTGTTAACCGGTATTTACAGCAAAGATGCCGGAACCATTGAATATCTGGAGCAAGACATTGCGTTCAGCGGTCCTAAAGCCTCGCAGGAAGCGGGAATCGGTATTATCCATCAAGAACTGAATCTTATCCCGCAATTAAGCATCGCCGAAAATATTTTTCTTGGTCGTGAATTCGTCAATGCGTTCGGTCGTATCGACTGGAAAAAGACTTATGCCGAAGCTGATCGTCTACTGCGGCGGCTCAATGTGCATTACAGTAGCCGCCGTCTGGTTGGCGAGTTGTCTATCGGCGATCAACAGATGGTGGAAATCGCTAAGGTGCTCAGTTTTGAGTCGAAAGTCATCATTATGGACGAACCGACTGATGCGCTGACGGATACCGAAACTGCCTCGCTGTTTAATGTTATCAATGAATTGCGTTCACAGGGCTGCGGCATTGTTTATATTTCTCATCGTCTGAAAGAGATTTTTGAGATTTGCGATGATGTGACGGTGCTGCGCGATGGCGCATTTATCGGCGAGCGTTCTGTTGCTGAACTCGATGAAGATCGGCTGATTGAAATGATGGTTGGTCGCCGTCTGGAAGATCTCTATCCGCGTTTGGATCAGCCGCGCGGCGCTTTGCGTTTGCAGGTGAAAAATCTGTCCGGCAAAGGCGTGCATGATGTCAGTTTCGATCTTTATCGCAGTGAGATTCTCGGCGTTTCCGGCTTGATGGGTGCAAGGCGCACCGAGCTGATGAAGATGATCTACGGCGCACTGCCCCACGTTGCAGGCAGCATCACTCTTGATGGACAAACGCTAAAAATCCATAGCCCGCAAGATGGGCTGAAAAACGGTATCGTCTATATTTCCGAAGATCGCAAAGGCGATGGTTTAGTGCTGGGCATGTCGGTGAAAGAGAATATGTCACTGACTGCATTGCGTTATTTCAGCAAACATTGGGGTTCGCTGAAACATGCCGAAGAGCAGCAAGCCGTTGGCGATTTTATCAATCTGTTCAATATTAAAACTCCATCAATGCAGCAAACTATCGGGCTGCTTTCCGGCGGTAATCAGCAAAAAATTGCTATTGCACGCGGGCTGATGACGCGCCCGAATGTGCTGATTCTTGATGAACCTACGCGCGGCGTCGATGTGGGTGCAAAGAAAGAGATTTATCAGCTAATCAATCAATTTAAACGCGAAGGGTTAAGCATTATTTTGATTTCCTCCGAAATGCCCGAAGTCATCGGAATGAGCGATCGCATTTTAGTGATGCACGAAGGTCATATCAGCGGTGAATTTCCTATTGAACAAGCGACACAAGAAACACTGATGGCGGCGGCAGTCGGCAAACAGTACGGGAGTGAGAAACAGTGAATACGTCAAATAATCCATCAACCAGCCGTTTTAATAAAACATGGCTGCTTGAGCAGAAATCGCTGATTGCGTTGATTGCGCTGATCATTGTGGTTTCATTTCTAAGCCCTAACTTTTTTACCGTCGATAATCTGTTCAATATTCTGCAACAGACTTCGGTAAATGCCATTATCGCGGTGGGCATGACGCTGGTTATTCTCACTTCCGGCATCGATTTGTCCGTTGGTTCTGTGCTGGCGCTGACCGGCGCAGTTGCCGCGACGTTCGTGGGTATGGATCTCAACATTGTTATTGCGTTGGGCGGCGCATTGATATTAGGTGCAGCACTCGGCGCAGTCACCGGTGTTATCGTAGCGAAAGGCAATGTGCAGGCATTTATTGCCACACTGGTGATGATGCTGATATTACGCGGCGCAACACTGCAATTTTCGGCAGGCAGCCCGATCAATCTGGGTTTTTCCGATACTTCTGATGCGTTTGAATGGCTGGGTATCGGGCGTCCTTTCGGCATACCAACGCCAATCTGGATTATGGCGATCGTCTTTTTCGGCGCATGGTATCTGCTCAATCATACTCGTTTGGGGCGTTATATTTATGCACTGGGCGGTAATGAAGCGGCAACGCGCTTGTCGGGAATTAACGTCGATCGCGTGAAGATTATTGTCTACGCTTTGTGTGGTGTGTTGACCACACTGGCTGGCATTATCGAAGTTGGGCGTTTATCTTCCGCTCAACCAACTGCCGGTCTTGGCTATGAACTTGATGCTATCGCTGCTGTGGTATTAGGCGGAACCAGTCTGGCTGGCGGTAAAGGTCGCATCACCGGTACGCTTATCGGGGCGCTTATTCTGGGTTTCTTGAGTAATGCACTGAATCTGTTAGGTATTTCAGCTTACTTCCAGATGATCGTCAAAGGCGTAGTTATTCTGTTGGCAGTTTTGGCAGAGAATAAAAAGTAACAAATAGTTTTATTACACTTTCACTATTACAGACTCTCTATTACAGGAACATGATGATGAACATGAAAAAACTGGCAATTTTAGTTTCTGCAACCGCATTAAGCCTTTCCGTTAGTGTCGGCGCAATGGCAAAAGATAATATCGCGCTGGTGGTTTCTACCCAAAACAACCCATTCTTTGTTTCCATGAAAGATGGCGCGCAGAAGAAAGCTGATGAACTGGGCTATAACCTGATCGTACTGGATTCGCAAAATAATCCGGCAAAAGAACTGGGTAATGTGCAGGATTTAACCGTGCGCGGTACTAAATTACTGCTGATCAATCCAACGGATTCTGATGCCGTAGGCAATGCGGTTATCATGGCTAACAAAGCGAAGATCCCTGTCGTCACGCTGGATCGCGCCGCTGCAAAAGGTGAAGTAACCAGCCATATCGCGTCCGATAATATCGCTGGCGGTAAAATGGCAGGTGATTTTATTGCTGAAAAACTCAGTAATGATGCCAAAGTTATCCAACTGGAAGGTATCACCGGAACGTCCGCTGCCCGTGAACGCGGTGAAGGCTTTAAGCAATCTATGCAGACTCACCCATTCAAACTGTTAGCAAGTCAACCGGCTGATTTCGATCGCACCAAAGGTCTGAACGTGATGCAGAACTTGCTGACCGCTCACCCTGATGTGCAGGCTGTCTTCGCTCAAAATGATGAAATGGCGCTAGGTGCTATGCGCGCACTGCAAACTGCCGGTAAAAAAGATGTGCTGATCGTAGGCTTTGATGGCACTGACGACGGTATTAAAGCGGTAGAAAGCGGCCGCATGGGAGCAACTATCGCTCAACAACCTGAGCTGATTGGCAGCATCGGTGTTGAAGTTGCCGATAAGATCCTGAAAGGCGAAAAAGTTGAAGCCAATATTCCTGTCGCGCTGAAACTGGTAACGAAGTAATTCTGTTCACAGGGCGGCAACCTGTCGCCCTACGAGAAAACTCAATAATCATTTGAAATTTATAGTAATAATATAGTTTCTTATCTAAAACTCAGGTTAATTAGCCTGCATCGGTAATTCATTAGCATTATCAAATTACTTTTCAACAAGGGGAAAATAAATGTCATCGAATAAACTGGTGGTGTTGGGGAGTATCAACGCTGACCATATTCTTAATGTGAATGATTTCCCCCGTCCGGGAGAAACTATTACCGGCAAAGATTACCGAATTTCATTTGGCGGCAAGGGCGCGAATCAAGCGGTTGCGGCTGGGCGAAGCGGTGCTGATATTACGTTTATTGCCTGCGTGGGCGATGACAGCATCGGCAAGCAGATCTGCAAACAACTGGTTAATGATCAGATTGATATTACACCGGTGGAAAGTATCCCCAATATTAATACTGGTGTGGCAATGATTTTTGTTAATGGCAAAGGCGAAAACGTGATTGCTATTGATGCAGGCGCTAACGCTGCTGTTACACCGGATTATCTGGCTAAATATCGTCAGCAGGTTATCGATGCTGACGTGTTGTTAATGCAGTTAGAAACACCGCTGGAAACCATTATTGCGGCGGCAAAACTAGCGAAACAAAACAATACGCTAGTGGCGTTAAACCCTGCGCCAGCACGTGAGTTGCCTGATGAGCTGTTGGCAAATATTGATATTATTACGCCGAATGAAACCGAAGCTGAGCAGTTAACCGGCGTGGCGATTATCAATAGTGATGATGCCGATCGCGCCGCAGCAGAATTACATGCGCGCGGGATTCGTACTGTGATTATCACGCTGGGAAGCCGCGGCGCTTGGGTTAGTATCGATGGTATTGGCAGCCTGATTGAAGGCTATAATGTACAGCCAGTCGATACTATTGCTGCTGGCGATACCTTTAACGGCGCGTTAATCACCGCAATGTTAGAGGGGCAAGAGTTGTTCCATGCAGTGCGTTTTGCTCATGCTGCCGCAGCGATTGCCGTGACACGGCGCGGCGCTCAACCATCTGTGCCGTGGCGTAAAGAGATCGATGCGTTTTTAGCTGACAGGCAGGAGTAATGTTGTGGCAACGATGAAAGATGTGGCGCGTTTAGCCGGTGTCTCAACATCAACGGTTTCTCACGTTATCAATAACAATCGATTTGTGAGCCAAGCCGTTAAAGAGAAGATCCTTTCCGCCGTTGCCGAACTCAATTACTCGCCATCAGCGGTGGCGCGCAGTCTGAAAGCGAAACAGACGCGCACCATCGGCATGTTGCTGACATCAAGTAATAATCCATTTTATGCAGAAGTGGTGCGCGGCGTGGAAGAGAGCTGTTACCAGCGCGGCTACAGCTTGATTCTGTGCAATACCGAGGGGAATACCCAGCGCATGGGAACGAGTCTGGAAACCTTACTGCAACGGCGAGTCGATGGATTGATTCTGATGTGTAATGATCGCCACCCTATCTCCGATTCGCTGTTTTTTCACTATCCGCATCTTCCCATTGTCATGATGGATTGGGCACCGTTTAACGGTGTCTGCGATACCATTCAGGATAACTCTTTTATCGGCGGGCAACTGGCAACGGAATATCTGATTTCGCGCGGCTATCGCCGTATCGCCTGTATCACTGGTCCGCAAGATAATACTCAAGCGTGCCGCCGTCTGTCAGGTTATCAAAAAGCCATGACTGATGCCGGATTAACCGCGCCGGAGAATTATCAGATTTTTAGTAACTTTGAATTTTCCGGCGGGCTGGAAGCAATGCAAACATTATTGCGTTTACCGCAACCGCCTGATGCAGTATTCACGTGTAATGATGCGATGGCAGTCGGCGTTTATCTGGCATTAAATCAGGCTGGCGTCAAAGTCGGGCAAGATGTTGCCGTCATTGGCTATGATGATGTGGCGCTGGCTAAATTTATGTTTCCGCCGTTAACCACAATTCATCAACCTACTGATGCGTTAGGTAAACTGGCAATTGATACTTTATTGCAGCGTTTGGAAAAACAGATCACTGAACCGCGCACCTTAGCACTCATGCCTGAATTAGTGGAGCGCGATTCAGTCGGTCAGAAGTGATTATTCATCAGTCTGATAGCTAAATACCGGCAAACTAATTTTGAACCAAATCGCTAGCATTCTAAAAATAAAGCCAAAAATCAGCGTGGCAATGATAGCAATATCTGCCATAACATTAAGATGGATCAACCCGATATATAACATGGCTGCCGCAAAGGAGACACTGGCATAAAGCTCTTTCTGGAACACTAGCGGAATACGGTTACAGAAAATATCCCGCAGTACACCGCCGAATACACCCGTAATTAATCCGGCAATTGCTGCAATCAGCACCGGCAGATTCATGCTCATCGCCACCTGCGCGCCGATGATAGAAAAAACCACCAGCCCAATCGCATCAAGCACTAAAAAGCATTTCCGCAAATGGATCATTATTCTTGACGTCGCGACTGTCAGCACAGATGCCGCCGCGACAATAATCACATATTCAGGGTGAGCGACCCAGCCTAACGGATAATGCCCCAGAATAATATCGCGTACCGTTCCGCCGCCAATGGCAGTAACGGCAGAGATAATAATGACGCCGAAAATATCCATCTTACTTTTTCCCGCCGCTAATGCGCCGGTCATGGATTCAGCCGTGATACCGATAATATAGAGATAAAATAACATGATATTAAACAAATAATTTTAATGGATTTATATATTGATTATTTCATGTATAACCAGAATTTACATCTATATCATCAATTACATCGTGATTTTTTGTTCTTTTATTTGAAAATTTTTCAGATTATTAAACCAATAAAATAATTTTCTCGCAGACAAAAAAACACCCTGTAAGCGAAAACTCACAGGGTGTTTTTATAACCATCTTCACCGCCTTTTCAGGCGGTTTATTCAGGCTAATTACTCGTCATCACTACCCAGACCAGCATTCAGCAACTCTGCTAAGTTAGCAGTAGCTTCTTCGGCGCTGACCTGTGTAGAAGAGGCTGCCTCTTCTACATGGCGGCGACGTGCGCGATCCTGATGATAAGCGTAACCCGTACCCGCCGGAATCAGGCGACCTACGATAACGTTCTCTTTCAGACCGCGTAGCTCATCACGTTTACCCGCAACAGCCGCTTCAGTTAACACGCGTGTTGTTTCCTGGAACGATGCAGCGGAGATGAAGGACTCAGTAGCCAGCGATGCTTTCGTGATACCTAACAGGTCACGGGCAAAGGTTGCGCCCAGTTTACCTTCTGCTTCCAGAGCACGGTTAGCAATCTTGATACGTGAGTATTCAGCTTGCTCGCCTTCCAGGAATTCAGTGTTACCGGCATGAACGATTGTGCCTTTACGCAGCATTTGACGAACGATAACTTCGATGTGTTTATCGTTAATCTTAACGCCTTGCAAACGGTAAACTTCCTGAACTTCGTTAACGATGTAACGAGTCACTTCATGCACGCCGCGCAGACGCAGAATGTCATGCGGAGACTCAGGACCATCGGAAACAACGTCACCGCGTTCAACCAGTTCGCCCTCAAACACGTTCAGCTGACGCCATTTAGGAATCATCTCTTCGTATGGCTCACTACCGTCCATCGGTGTAATCACCAAACGACGTTTGCCTTTGGTCTCTTTACCAAATGAGATCACACCGCTGATTTCTGCCAGAATTGCAGGCTCTTTCGGACGGCGAGCTTCAAACAAGTCAGCTACACGCGGCAGACCACCGGTAATATCACGAGTACCGCCAGATTCCTGCGGAATACGCGCCAGTGTGTCACCCGGATTGATCTCTACGCCATCTTCCAACTGGATAATCGCTTTACCCGGTAAGAAGTATTGAGCTGGCATATCCGTATTCGGGATCAGAACGTCATTGCCTTGTGCGTCAACGATTTTCAGCGCCGGACGCAAGTCTTTCGTACCGCCGGTACGTTCTGCACCTTCCAGTACCACGATTGAGGACAGACCGGTTAATTCGTCGGTCTGACGGGTAATCGTTTGACCATCAATCATGTCAGTAAAGCGAATGAAACCGCCGACTTCAGAGATAACAGGCATGGTATGCGGGTCCCAGTTAGCGACAGTTTCGCCACCGGTAACACCAACACCATCACCTTTCGCCATAACCGCACCGTAAGGCACTTTATAGCTCTCTTTAGTACGACCGAATTCATCGATTAAGGTCAGTTCAGTATTACGAGAAGTGATCACCAGTTTATTAGCAGCGTTGATAACAAACTTAGCGTTCTTCAGTTTCAGGCTACCTGTATTTTTCACCTGAATACTGGACTCAGCCGCCGCACGCGATGCCGCACCACCAATGTGGAACGTACGCATGGTTAACTGTGTACCCGGTTCACCGATTGACTGAGCGGCGATAACACCGATAGCTTCGCCCTTGTTGATGATATGACCGCGCGCCAAGTCACGTCCGTAACATTTAGCACAAACACCGAAGTCAGTGTCACAGCTAACAACAGATCGAACTTTGATCGAGTCAACAGAGTGTTCTTCTAACAGATCACACCATTTTTCATTCAACAGCGTATTACGCGGCACCAGAATATCAGCAGTACCATGTTTCAGCACATCTTCAGCGGTTACACGGCCTAATACACGTTCACGCAATGGCTCTTTAACGTCACCGCCCTCGATAACTGGAGTCATAACGATACCGTCATGCGTTCCGCAGTCATCTTCGATAACAACTAAGTCCTGCGCTACGTCAACTAAACGACGAGTCAGATAACCGGAGTTTGCTGTTTTCAGTGCGGTATCCGCCAAACCTTTACGAGCACCGTGAGTTGAGATGAAGTACTGAAGTACGTTCAGACCTTCACGGAAGTTCGCTGTGATTGGGGTTTCGATAATAGAACCGTCTGGTTTCGCCATCAGACCACGCATACCGGCTAACTGACGAATCTGAGCAGCAGAACCACGAGCACCGGAGTCAGCCATCATAAAGATGCTGTTAAAAGAGGCTTGTTTCTCTTCTACGCCGTCACGGTTGATGACCATCTCAGAAGAGAGGTTCTCCATCATCGCTTTTGCTACACGTTCGTTGGCAGCAGCCCAAATATCAATAACTTTGTTATAGCGTTCACCAGCCGTTACCAGACCTGACTGGAACTGTTCCTGAATTTCTGCCACTTCGGTTTCGGCTTCATTGATGATTTCTGCTTTCTTCGCAGGGATCACCATGTCATCGATACCAACAGACGCACCGGAACGTGCTGCATAAGCAAAACCGGTATACATGGTCTGGTCAGCAAAAATAACCGTTGGTTTCAAGCCCAAGATGCGATAACAGGTGTTAATCATCTTAGAAATAGCTTTCTTACCTAACGCTTGGTTGATGATGGAGTAAGGCAGACCTTTTGGTACGATGCGCCATAAAATAGCACGACCAACGGTGGTATCAACCAAACCCGTCTTAGCAACCAGTTCACCTTCAGCATTTTTCACATACTCGGTGATACGAACTTTAACGCGGGCATGTAGCTCTGCATGACCGGCACGATATACGCGCTCAGCTTCTTTAGAGCCTTCTAATACCATGCCTTCGCCTTTCGCATTCACTTTGTCGCGAGTCATGTAATACAGACCCAATACGACGTCCTGAGACGGAACGATGATTGGTTCACCGTTAGCTGGAGACAGAATATTATTGGTAGACATCATCAGCGCACGCGCTTCTAACTGGGCTTCCAGCGTCAGCGGTACGTGAACAGCCATCTGGTCACCATCGAAGTCGGCGTTGTATGCCGCACACACTAATGGGTGCAACTGCATCGCTTTACCTTCGATCAGGATAGGTTCAAATGCCTGAATACCTAAACGGTGCAGTGTCGGCGCACGGTTCAGCATAACCGGGTGTTCGCGGATAACTTCGTCGAGAATATCCCATACCACGGCTTCTTCGCGCTCAACCATCTTTTTAGCTGCTTTGATAGTTGTCGCTAAACCGCGCAGTTCAAGTTTGCCGTAGATAAACGGTTTGAACAGCTCTAACGCCATCTTCTTAGGCAGACCACACTGATGCAGACGCAGGTATGGACCTACGGTGATAACAGAACGACCAGAGTAGTCAACACGTTTACCCAGCAAGTTCTGACGGAAACGACCTTGCTTACCTTTGATCATATCAGCCAAAGATTTCAGAGGACGTTTGTTAGAACCCGTGATAGCACGACCGCGACGACCATTATCTAACAGCGCATCGACAGCTTCCTGCAACATACGTTTTTCGTTGCGGACGATAATATCCGGCGCAGCCAGATCCAGCAGACGTTTCAAACGGTTGTTACGGTTGATAACGCGACGATATAAATCGTTCAGGTCAGAAGTCGCAAAACGACCGCCGTCCAGCGGAACCAATGGGCGTAAATCTGGCGGCAGAACCGGCAGAACGGTCAGGATCATCCATTCTGGTTTGTTACCAGACTGAATGAACGCTTCCAGTAATTTAACGCGTTTGGTCAGCTTTTTACGTTTGGTTTCGGAGTTAGTTTCGTTTAACTCTTCACGCAGTTGTTCGCATTCCGCTTCCAGATCCATACCTTTCAGTAGTGACTGGATTGCTTCTGCGCCCATCTTGGCATCGAATTCATCACCAAACTCTTCCAGCGCATCAAGATATTGCTCTTCTGTCAGAATTTGACGGCGTTCAAGATTGGTCATACCGCCTTCAACAACCACATAAGATTCGAAGTACAGTACACGTTCGATGTCACGCAGCGGCATGTCTAATAACAGACCGATACGAGATGGCAATGATTTCAAAAACCAAATATGCGCGGTCGGAGAAGCCAGTTCGATATGGCCCATACGTTCACGGCGCACTTTAGTTTGTGTTACTTCAACGCCGCATTTTTCACAAATAACGCCGCGATGTTTCAGACGCTTGTACTTACCGCACAAGCATTCGTAATCTTTTACTGGTCCAAAAATACGGGCGCAGAAAAGACCGTCACGTTCTGGTTTGAACGTGCGGTAGTTGATGGTTTCCGGCTTTTTGACTTCGCCGAAAGACCAAGAACGGATCATGTCTGGCGAAGCCAGCGCGATTTTGATTGCATCAAACTCTTCAGTCTTGGTTTGTGCTTTCAGAAACTTCAATAAGTCTTTCACGGATCTGCTCCTGTCGGAGTTAAACCTGCCGGGCGCTAAACCGATTCTTAAACTGATGTTTAAGGGTTAAGCGCCCCTGTGCCCTGCAACCATACCCGGCGCACCGAGTCTGGAAATAAGAGGAAGTTATTCCTCTTCCAACTCGATGTTGATACCCAGTGAGCGGATTTCTTTCAGCAATACGTTGAAAGACTCCGGCATTCCTGGCTCCATCTGATGGTTGCCATCCACGATGTTTTTATACATCTTGGTACGGCCATTCACGTCATCGGACTTAACGGTCAGCATTTCCTGCAAGGTGTACGCTGCGCCATACGCTTCCAGCGCCCACACTTCCATCTCACCGAAGCGTTGTCCACCGAACTGAGCTTTACCACCCAGCGGTTGCTGAGTAACCAAGCTGTAAGAACCGGTAGAACGTGCATGCATTTTGTCATCAACCAAGTGGTTCAGTTTCAGCATATACATGTAGCCAACGGTAACGAGACGTTCGAACTGTTCACCAGTACGTCCATCAAATAGCTTGATCTGACCAGAAGTCGGTAAACCGCCTAAAGTCAGCAGCGCTTTGATTTCTTTCTCTTGAGCACCGTCAAATACTGGTGTAGCAATCGGCATACCTTTACGCAGGTTTTCTGCCAGCGTCATAACCTCTTCATCAGTGAACTTAGCTAAGTCCACTTTCTGACGAGTATCTTCACCCAGATCATATGCTTTCTGGATAAATTCACGCAGTTTTGCCACTTCCTGCTGCTGTTTCAGCATGGCGTTAATCTTGTCGCCGATACCTTTAGCAGCCAGACCCAAGTGGGTCTCCAGAATCTGACCGATGTTCATACGCGATGGTACACCCAGCGGGTTCAGAACTAAGTCAACAGGCACGCCGTTTTCATCGTAAGGCATATCTTCGATCGGGTTGATCTTAGAGATAACACCTTTGTTACCGTGGCGACCTGCCATCTTGTCACCCGGCTGGATATGACGTTTAACAGCCAGATAAACTTTGACAATTTTCAGTACGCCCGGCGCTAAATCATCGCCCTGAGTGATCTTGCGGCGTTTCGCATCAAGTTTCTTCTCGAATTCAGATTTCAGTTCGTCGTACTGCTCTGCCAACTGTTCCAGTTGGTTTTGCTTGTCTTCGTCACTTAATCCGATTTCTAACCACTTGTCGTGAGTCAGTTTGCTCAGTTTTTCTTCATCGATGCCGCCGGAAACCAGCACATCATGAATACGGGCAAACAGCGCGCCTTCAAAAATATTCAGCTCTTCAGTTAAATCTTTCTTAACCTGTTTCAACTGCATATCTTCAATTTCAAGCGCACGCTTATCCTTCTCTACGCCATCACGGGTAAAGACTTGAACGTCGATGATCGTACCGGAAACGCTGTTTGGTACACGTAAGGAAGAATCTTTAACGTCAGACGCTTTCTCACCAAAGATAGCACGCAGCAGTTTTTCTTCTGGTGTCAGTTGAGTTTCACCTTTCGGCGTTACTTTACCAACCAGAATGTCACCGCCTCGTACTTCAGCACCGATATAAACGATACCTGATTCGTCCAGTTTAGACAGCGCTGCTTCACCCACGTTAGGAATGTCAGCGGTGATCTCTTCAGGTCCTAACTTGGTATCACGAGATACACAGGAAAGCTCCTGAATATGGATAGTCGTAAAGCGGTCTTCTTGTACCACACGCTCAGAAACTAAGATGGAGTCTTCGAAGTTATAACCATTCCAGGGCATGAATGCGACGCGCATGTTCTGACCAAGTGCCAGTTCACCTAAATCAGTAGATGGACCATCAGCTAACACGTTACCGCGTTCAACTGGCTCACCTAAAGAAACGCATGGCATCTGACTAATACAGGTGTTCTGGTTAGAACGGGTGTATTTAGTCAGGTTATAAATATCGATACCTGCTTCGCCCGGCATCATTTCGTCTTCATTAACTTTAATGACGATACGTGATGCGTCAACGTATTGAACAGTACCGCCGCGCGTAGCAACGGCAGTTACACCGGAGTCAACGGCTACAGCACGTTCCATACCAGTACCAACCAGCGGCTTATCAGCGCGCAAAGTAGGAACTGCCTGACGTTGCATGTTCGCACCCATCAATGCACGGTTGGCGTCATCGTGTTCAAGGAACGGGATCAAAGAAGCACCGACGGAAACAACCTGCTGGGTTGAAACGTCCATATAGTCAACTTGATCGCGGCTGAATAAACTTGATTCGCCTTTGTTACGACAGGTAACCAGATCTTCCATGAAGTGACCTTCTTCGTCCAAATTGGAACTCGCCTGAGCGATAACGAAGTTGCCTTCTTCAATAGCAGATAAATAATGAATTTCATCGGTGACGATACCGTCACGCACACGGCGATATGGGGTTTCCAGGAAACCGTACTCGTTAGTCTGTGCATATACAGATAAGGAGTTAATCAGACCGATGTTTGGACCTTCCGGCGTTTCGATTGGACATACACGACCATAGTGAGTTGGGTGTACGTCACGCACTTCGAAGCCCGCGCGTTCACGCGTCAAGCCGCCAGGACCCAATGCAGAAATACGGCGTTTATGCGTAATCTCAGACAGCGGGTTGTTCTGATCCATAAATTGCGAGAGCTGGCTTGAGCCAAAGAACTCTTTCACTGCCGCCGAAATTGGTTTGGCATTGATCATATCCTGCGGCATCAGCGTATCAAGATCGCCTAATGACAGACGTTCTTTAACCGCACGTTCAACACGTACTAAGCCAACGCGGAATTGGTTTTCAGCCATTTCGCCAACAGAGCGAATACGACGGTTACCCAAATGGTCGATGTCATCAACTTCACCGATACCATTACGGATACCGATCAGTTTTTTCATTACTTCGATAATATCGTCTTTGCTCAGAATACCTGAACCGTCGATCTCTTCACGACCTAAAGAACGGTTGAACTTCATACGTCCTACCGCAGAAAGATCATAACGATCTTCAGAGAAGAACAGGTTCTCAAACAGGTTTTCTGCCGCTTCGCGTGTTGGCGGCTCACCAGGACGCATCATGCGATAGATTTCAACCAATGCGCTTAAGCGATCAGAAGTTGGGTCTACGCGCAGCGTTTCAGAAATATAAGCACCGTGATCCAGATCATTGGTAAACAGCGTTTCAATACGCTTATGACCAGCCACACTTAATTTCGCCAGCAGATCCAGCGTCAGTTCCATATTCGCAGGGCAAATGATTTCGCCGGTACTTTCGTCGATATAATCTTGAGAAGCGACTTTTCCAATGATGTAGTCAGTCGGAACTTCAATTTTATTAATACCGTCTTTTTCAAGCTGACGAATATGGCGAGCAGTAATACGACGACCTTTTTCTACGAAAATCTTACCGCCAGCTTCAATATCGAAAGAAGCTGTTTCACCGCGCAGACGTTCAGGAACGAGTTCCATCTGCAACTTGTTATCACGGATTTCGAAGACGACCTTGTCAAAGAACAGATCTAAAATTTGTTCAGTCGTGTAATCCAGCGCACGCAGGATAATCGTCGCAGGTAATTTACGGCGACGGTCAATACGAACGAATAAGTTATCTTTCGGGTCAAACTCGAAATCTAACCAAGAGCCGCGGTAAGGGATAATACGTGCGTTATACAGCACTTTACCCGATGAATGGGTTTTGCCTTTATCGCTATCAAAGAACACACCCGGACTGCGGTGTAACTGGGACACGATAACACGCTCTGTACCATTGATGACAAAAGTACCGTTATCGGTCATGAGCGGGATCTCGCCCATATAAACTTCTTGTTCTTTGATGTCTTTAACTGTGCCTGCCGGAGCGTCACGATCATAAATCACCAGACGCAGTTTAACGCGCAGCGGTGCGGAATATGTCACACCACGGATTTGACACTCTTTGACATCGAATACAGGTTCACCAAGACGATAGCTAACATATTGCAGTTCTGAACTGCCGCTGTAGCTTTGGATAGGGAACACGGAACGGAATGCGGCTTCCAAA
Organism: Enterobacteriaceae bacterium; assembly: GCA_031261005.1. Taxonomy (GTDB): domain Bacteria; phylum Pseudomonadota; class Gammaproteobacteria; order Enterobacterales; family Enterobacteriaceae; genus JAISKF01. The sequence goes on from JAISKF010000009.1 coordinate 72,983, forward strand.
CCATGTTGACCTTCCTGATCTTGCTCGATGAATTTCTGAAACGAGTCAAGCTGGATAGAAAGAAGGTAAGGAATGTCCAGAACTTGTGGACGTTTACCAAAATCCTTACGAATGCGTTTTTTCTCGGTATAGGAGTAAACCATAGGGTTCCTCAGCTCGCTGAAAAGTAGAACCACTCTGTCCGTCCGAATAGGGACAGTCTCTGCAACACTATTTGTTTCGATCGGAAGAAGGAAAATCTTCCGCAATACCCATTTCTATCACTCTTAAATCATTTCATTGCGCTGATGCTAAAGCCATTCGGCAGTAGAAGAGAACGCAGTATATTAAGTCGTCTATAGAAAGAAATATTGGGGTTTTTCAGTAGTTAAACAGTGTGAAATCCTACTGAAACCCTATAGCGCAAAAAGGCTGGTGACTAAAAAGTCACCAGCCATCAGCCTGTAAGTCAGGCTGCAAACTGGAAAGAGGTCTTACTTAACCTCAACAGAAGCACCCGCTTCTTCCAGTGCTTTCTTAAGAGCGGCAGCATCATCTTTGCTAACGCCTTCTTTAACTACAGCCGGAGCAGATTCAACTAAGTCTTTAGCTTCTTTCAGACCCAGACCAGTTGCGGTACGTACTGCTTTGATTGCAGCAACTTTGTTAGCACCAGCAGCAGTCAGAACTACGTCGAACTCAGTTTTTTCTTCAACAGCTTCAGCCGGACCAGCAGCTACAGCTACAGCAGCAGCGGCAGAAACGCCGAATTTTTCTTCCATCATGGAGATCAGTTCAACAACGTCCATTACGGACATTTCTGCAACTGCATCCAGAATTTGTTCTTTAGTGATAGACATATTAATTATTCCTAAATTTAGAAAGTAGTTTGTACGTTAGCAAGCTTGGCAGCGGAAAAAGTGCAATTAAGCAGCTTCTTTACTGTCACGCAAAGCAGCAAGAGTACGGACCAGTTTGCCTGCAGAGGCTTCTTTCATGGCCGACATCAAGCGTGCGATAGCTTCTTCATAAGTAGGCAGCGTTGCCAGACGGTCAATTTGTGACGCTGGGATCAGCTCACCTTCAAAGGCAGCGGCTTTAACCTCGAATTTTTCATTTTCTTTAGCAAACGCTTTGAATAAACGAGCAGCAGCGCCCGGATGTTCGTTAGAAAATGCGATCAAGGTTGGACCAACAAACGTGTCTTTCAGGCACTCAAAAGGAGTACCTTCAACGACGCGGCGTACTAAAGTGTTACGAACAACACGCATATATACGCCAGCTTCACGACCTGCTTTACGCAGTTCAGTCATTTTATCTACAGTTACGCCGCGGGAATCCGCAACCACCGCAGACAGCGCGCCCTTGGCTACTTCGCTAACTTCAGCAACAATCGCTTGTTTGTCTTGAAGATTTAATGCCATTGGCTTTTTGCTCCTGGATTAGACCGGGAAAATTCCCGGAACTCACTTCACCTGAATCAATCGATCTCCGAAAAGATCGATTAACAGGCGTTGAAACACGGTGAGCAGAATCCAGCAAAGACAATTCTCTTTTAAAGAGAAAAGATATTCTTTAGGCTCTCTCACCGTCTACGCAGACCGCTGTTAAAACAGCAATTAAGTATGTTGCCATACACCTGCGGTCTTGGACGGAGGTCTGGATATGGCCAGACTCCAACCGAAAAATCTAAGGGGGCAAATTCTAGACGAATCTGACCCCATAGTAAAGCAACAAATTATGCGCTTGCTGATGCAGTCAGGCTGCTTTGATCAATAGAAACGCCAGCACCCATAGTGGTAGACAGGCTAACTTTCTTGATGAAAACACCTTTAGCATTAGATGGTTTAGCTTTCTTCAGCGCAGACAGCAGAGCTTCTAAGTTCTCTTGCAGTTGAGCTGCGTCGAAATCAGCCTTACCGATAGTGGTATGGATAATACCGTTCTTATCATTACGATAACGAATCTGACCTGCTTTAGCATTTTTAACTGCTTCAGCAACGTTAGGCGTAACAGTACCCACTTTCGGGTTTGGCATCAGACCGCGTGGACCTAAAACCTGACCTAATTGACCAACAACACGCATTGCATCAGGAGAAGCAATAACTACGTCGAAGTTCATTTCGCCTTTTTTGATTTGATCCGCTAAATCTTCCATACCGATCAGATCAGCACCTGCTGCTTTAGCAGCTTCAGCGTTTGCACCTTGTGTAAATACTGCAACACGAACAACACGACCAGTACCGTGTGGTAACACAGTCGCGCCGCGAACGTTTTGATCAGATTTACGAGCGTCGATACCGAGGTTTACGGCAACGTCTACGCTTTCAACGAATTTAGCAGTTGCTAATTCTTTCAGCAGAGCAACCGCTTCAGTAATTGGATACTGTTTAGTTGCATCAACTTTGTCACGGATTACGCGCATGCGCTTGGTTAGCTTAGCCATTGATTAACCCTCCACTACCAGGCCCATGGAACGAGCAGTACCTTCAATTGAACGCGCCATAGCGTCAATATCAGAACCAGTCATATCCGCAGCTTTAGTCTGTGCAATTTCACGAACTTGCGCGCTTGTTACTGTCCCAACTTTAGTTTTGTTTGGAACACCAGAACCAGACTTGATGCCAGCCGCTTTTTTCAGCAGTACGGCAGCAGGTGGAGTCTTAGTAACAAAGGTGAAAGAACGGTCAGCATAAACTGTGATAACAACAGGAATTGGCAAGCCTTTTTCAATGCTTTCAGTTTTAGCATTGAACGCTTTACAGAATTCCATGATGTTTACGCCCTGTTGACCCAGAGCTGGACCAACTGGCGGACTTGGGTTAGCCATACCAGCCGCGACTTGCAGCTTAACGTAGGCTTGGACTTTCTTAGCCATGAGAATTTCCTCAGTTTGGGTAATATCGCCCCGAAAGGCTCCCCGTGTTTTAAATTATTTATTTTTATGACCTAAAATCACAAAAATAAAAGGCGCGGAATTATACGATAACCCCGCGCTTGTTACAATATGATATTCGATAACCAGTTTGGTTATCTTTTCAGCGATCTTAGCCTTTTTCGACCTGACTAAAATCCAGCTCAACAGGTGTTGCACGACCAAAGATAGAAACCGAAACTTTTAAGCGGCTCTTATCATAGTCAACTTCTTCCACCACACCATTAAAGTCAGCAAATGGACCATCATTAACGCGCACCATTTCACCCGGTTCGAACAGTGTTTTCGGACGCGGCTTATCACCTGTCTGTTGCATACGATTCATAATCGCATCAACTTCTTTATCACTAATCGGAGCCGGACGATCGGAAGTTCCGCCAATGAAGCCCATAACGCGCGGAATGCTACGAACCAGATGCCACGTTGCATCGTTCATTACCATTTGGACTAATACATAGCCGGGAAAGAATTTACGCTCGCTCTTGCGACGCTGACCACCGCGAATCTCAACAACCTCTTCGGTTGGAACCATCACTTCGCCAAATTCTTCTTCCATCTCATTAAGTTTGATGTGCTCACGCAGAGATTGCGCTACACGACCTTCAAAACCAGAGAATGCTTGAACTACATACCAACGCTTTTTAGGGGCTTCAGACATCTTAGAACCTCAGGCCAGTTAGAAATGAGACCAAACGAACCAGAATACCATCTAGTCCCCATAGAATCAGTGACATCACGACAGTCACAGCGGCAACGATTAACGTTGTATGCAGCGCTTCCTGACGAGTAGGCCAAATCACCTTACGAACTTCAACACGTGCAGCACGCGCAAATTCCAGCGTGGCTTTACCTTTAGCAGTCAGCAATGCAACGCCAAAAGCAATACCAATAATAATTACTACAGCTATCGCTCGCAGCGGTAAGCTGGAGCCGCGATAAATATAATTACCTACGATAGCGGTAATCAATAATGCCGCAACAATCAGCCACTTAACTATTTCTAGTCCGCGCCCGCTTTCTTGAGCTTCGGTATTCGCACTCATAAACCAACCTGTCATTATGACTTAAAAAATCACTCGCCCCGCATTATAGCAGAGCAACCAAGCCGAATGCTCGTTCTTCGGCATAATACGCCGTATAGGAGCCTATCTCACTCTAGCTCTCACTGACTTATCTCAGAAACATAAGGCAGAAAAACTTGGTGAGATAGGTTCTTTTTATTCACAACGTTGAAAAAGGGCATCAAATGATGCCCTTTTAAAGCCTGCTACGTCAATCTTATTTGATGATCTTAGCAACAACACCAGCACCAACAGTACGACCACCTTCACGGATTGCGAAGCGTAAGCCTTCGTCCATCGCGATTGGAGCGATCAGATTTACTGTCATCTGAATGTTATCACCTGGCATTACCATTTCTACGCCTTCTGGCAGTTCGATAGTACCGGTTACGTCAGTTGTACGGAAGTAGAACTGTGGACGGTAGCCTTTGAAGAATGGTGTATGACGACCACCTTCATCTTTACTCAGAATATAAACTTCTGATACGAACTGAGTATGCGGAGTGATTGTACCTGGTTTAGCCAGAACCTGACCACGTTCGATTTCGTCACGTTTAGTACCGCGCAACAGAACACCCACGTT
>JAISKF010000010.1 GCA_031261005.1 Enterobacteriaceae bacterium
GATAAGGTTGCGAAAGAGGAAGAGGAAAGACAATTACAACTGGGTCTTGAAAGTTAGTGTATTAGCCCCCTTTTAGGGGGCTGTGTCAAAGCCACCTGCTATGCAGGTGGATTTATTACGGTTAGTTCTTTTTTTATGGTTAGCTACAACGCTAAAAAACCTTTTTCAAATGCAGCAGGGAATGGAAATATTTTTTCAGCCTTGCCAAACACAACAAATATTTTATCGCCCGCTAAACCATTGTGAAATCAACGGGCGGTTAACAACCAGCCCCTACACAAAAATCATATTTTTGTTAATACGTGCCATTGATTTTGAATATCGTCATAATTACGTCCTAAACGACCTCAAAAGGAATAACTCGTATGACCATCAAACGCATAGAAATCGCCGTTGGTATTATCATTAATACCGAACATGCTATTTTTGTGACTCGCAGGGCGGACGGTGTTCATCTGGCGGGTTATTGGGAATTTCCTGGCGGGAAAGTAGAAACAGCGCAAGGGGAATCGGTGCAGCAGGCACTTTATCGGGAATTACGTGAAGAAACCGGTATCGAAGTTTCCCATTCTTTTTTGCTGGAAACGCTGGAATATGATTATCCCGATCGCCAGTTAAGGCTGCATTTTTTTATTGTTGATGCCTGGCAGGGAACACCCGAGGGGCGAGAGGGGCAGTCAGCGCGTTGGCTGAATGTTTCCGGATTGGTTGATGTTGAATTTCCAGCCGCCAACCAGCCTATTATTGCTGAATTAAAACGGCGTTATTGTAGTACTAACTAACCTCAGTTTTGGATAAGAAAATAGTAAAAAATATAGATTAATAAATTGATAATAAATAATAATTTGTAGGGGCGGCAATCTGCCGCCCGTTAATTTCACCGTGGTTTGACGAGCAGTAAATTACTACTCGTCCTCGCTCCATTCTTCGCTTTCAGATAGTTCGCCGGAGCTTGGAATCCGCTTTTCTTCATCAGCCCATTCACCTAAGTCAATAAGCTGGCAGCGTTTGCTACAGAACGGGCGATAAGGGCTTTCTTCATTCCAGATAACGATTTTACCGCAGGTTGGGCAGTTAACTTTTAGCGGGCTGTCACTCATAAAATTCTCCAAAAATGTATTACTCGTTGTTTCTGATATGGTGACGAATGCCAGATTTAACAACAAGCTATCTCGAAATTAAATTGTTCCGGTATTTCGCCCAGTTCGCAATCAAACGGCATAAAACGAATTGCGAAGCGCGTTTTATGACCGGAAACTTGCGGATAAAGCTGATGAGATGAATCAATGCGAATCCGCAGAATATCGCAGTCTTCGGCATTATCCTGATAAAAGCCATTTACGCTGGTTTGTTTTTGGAAAACACCGGTCTGGCGGATCAGATTCAGGCAAGTTTTAAGCGAATTATTTAGTGTTGCTATTGATGCCAGCCATTCTGTAACTTGTTCGTCGCGTATCTGTTTAGCATTGTGCAGCCACATGTGCAGAACCGGTAAATCAAAGCTACAGCAGCCGCCAGGGATACTTAAACGCTGGCGCACCATGCTGACCAGCCGATCGTCTTTTAGTGATTGTCCAAGACGCTGAGCGTTCAGTAATGTATTGGCTTGTTCTTTCAGCGTATGACGCAGGGCTTTCAGCCGCTCAACATCAACACCGGGTACATCAATCCATTGCAATAATTTTTGTTGCTGGCGTTCTAATTCTTTGAGTAATTCTGTACGCACATCACCACGATCGATAATATCCAGCAACTCGCTAATTGCCCGAAAAAAACTTAGTGTCTTGGTTAAGTTAGTTAGTTCGCGGTTATGTTGTAGCTGCTGCAATAACATTTCAAGACGTAACCAAGTCCGAACCTTTTCATTAAGCGGGTGTTCAAAAAGTATGTTTTGGGATAGATCACTCATGTAGATAAATCCTGCTGTTGAATTTATTCGCTAAGGCTAAATATTGCTGATGTAATTTTTTTATTTGGGGAATTAGCGCTTCTGCTGCCCCGTCGTTATTTAATACATCGTCTGCATAAGATAGCCTGATTTCGCGCGAGGTTTGAGCGGCTAATATCTGTTCTGCCAGATGCTCACTGCAATTATCTCGCGTCATAATTCTGTGTAGTTGCGTTTTTCTGCTGACATCAACCACTAAAATTCGGTTAGCTTTATTGCATAAATTATTCTCAATCAGCAATGGTACAACCCAAAGGACATAAGGCGTTGTAATTTTTGCTGCATGAGTGAGCTGGCGTTGAGTTTCTTGCTGAATTAATGGGTGAAGTAAGTTGTTTAACCATAACTTATCAATCGCATGATTAAAAATTCGTTCTCTTAATTTTTGCCGATTCAGTGAGCCGTCTGCCTGCAATATTGATGTGCCGAAATGATCCGCGATAGCAGCAAGCGCGTTCGTCCCTGACTCAACCACTTGTCGGGCGATAATATCAGCATCAATAACCGGAACACCCAAACGGCAAAATTCATTGGCAACCGTTGATTTTCCGCTGCCGATCCCGCCAGTAAGTGCCACGATATAACTCATAATAAAGCCTGAAATAATATTGATAGATCAATAATAAAGGGATCTTTCAGAAGTGCAAGCCACCCGACGATGGCAATAAAAGGACCGAAAGCTATCTGTCGGTTTTTAATGTCTTTATTTTTATGATGTTTTCTATGAATCTTTTTATAAAATAACAGCATAAAAATCAGTGCGCTAAAGCTGGCAGCCAGCATGACTATCGGCAGTATATTTGCACCCAGCCAAGCGCCGAATCCAGCCATTAATTTTATATCTCCGCCGCCCAATCCATCGACACCGCACATTAATTTAAATATGACAGCGGGAAGCCAAAGGAGCAAGTAGCCAAACAGTGCGCCTGATACGGATTCCGGTAGTGTCAGCGGTGAATATCCAGCCAGTGCTGCAATGATTCCACTGCCCATTAGCGGCAAAGTGAGAACGTCGGGTAAGAGTTGATGCGCGGCATCGATCAGTGTTGCGGTGATTAATAGCGAAGTAATGAACAGCAGAATCAATAACCAACTGACATCATGATTAGCTGATGCCAGCGACATAAATAACAATGCAGTGATCAGCTCGGTTAACGGATAAATTGGGCTGATCGCCTGTTGGCAGTAACAGCAGAGTCCTCGTTGTTGCCACCATGAATAAATGGGAATCAGTGACCTGATTGATAACCGATGATAACAATGCGGGCAAATCGAGGGAGAAAGCAAAGGCAGTGAAAATTTTTTGTATTCATCTGATACGAAATTTGAATTTTGTTGCCAGTGAGTAATTATTTTTAAAGGGATTCGATGAGCGAAGTAAGTGATCAAGCTACCGATAAACAGACCACAAAAACCAAACAGAATGATAATAAAGGCATTTTCCATCATTCGCCTTAATCTGCTCACTGACAGATAAATTTATGGGATTATACCTGAAATTTTTGAAAAAATTCAGACTTGTTCATTATTTATTCGTCTGTATGATAACGTCACTGGAAATGGCTAACATCTAGCTTAGCGCTAATTTGCGATACGTCGCCAAAAACCAGGAAACTCATTACTATGCGTATTGAAGAAGATTTGAAGCTGGGCTTCAAAGATGTCTTAATTCGTCCTAAGCGTTCTACGCTAAAAAGTCGCTCACAAGTAGAGCTTGAGCGCATCTACACATTCAAACACTCCGGTCATCAATGGTCAGGTGTGCCTATTATTGCCGCCAATATGGATACCGTTGGTACGTTTACTATGGCAGAAGCATTAGCTTCTTTCGGTTTACTGACGGCAGTTCATAAACACTATAGTGTTGAGCAATGGCGTGAATTTATTGCTCGTGTTCCGGAATCTGTTTTGCAGAATGTCATGGTTTCGACCGGTACTTCTGAAACGGATTTTGCCAAACTGAATCAGATTTTAGCGCTGTCACCGGCACTGAAATTTATCTGTATTGATGTGGCAAATGGTTACTCCGAACATTTCGTCAACTTCCTGCAAAAAGCGCGTGAAGCCAACATGGATAAAGTGATCTGTGCTGGTAACGTTGTGACAGGTGAAATGGTAGAAGAGTTGATTTTGTCCGGTGCCGATATTGTTAAAGTGGGTATCGGTCCGGGTTCAGTATGTACCACGCGCGTAAAAACCGGCGTTGGTTATCCTCAGCTTTCTGCGGTGATTGAATGCGCTGATGCGGCTCACGGTTTGGGCGGTCAAATTGTCAGTGACGGCGGTTGTACGACGCCAGGCGATGTAGCGAAAGCATTCGGCGGCGGCGCAGATTTCGTGATGTTAGGCGGTATGCTGGCAGCGCATGAAGAGTGCGAGGGTGAAATCATCGAAGAAGATGGCAAGCCTTATATGCTGTTTTACGGCATGAGTTCTGCATCAGCGATGAATCGTCATGTTGGCGGTGTTGCTGAATATCGTGCGGCGGAAGGTAAAACCGTTAAACTCGCTTATCGCGGTCCGGTTGGTAATACCGTTCGTGACATTTTAGGCGGTCTGCGTTCAGCTTGTACTTATGTTGGCGCGGAACGTCTGAAAGAGCTGACCAAACGCACGACTTTTATCCGTGTTGCAGAGCAAGAAAACCGGATTTTTGGTCAAGTTTGATTCGGCTATGATTGGTAACTAACCTCCGGTTTGGATAAGAAAAGTGTAAAAGTGCTAGATTAATATATTGATAATAAAATAATTTGTAGGACAGGCAATCTGTCGCCCGCGTTAACATTGCGGTGGATTTGAGTTCACGGGCGGCAGATTGCCGCCCTTACGAAAGAATTACATAATTATTTGAAATTTATCGTAATAATATAGCTGTTTATCTGAATCTCAGGTTTATTAACAAAAAAGTGTGTAAATTACGCACTTTTTTTACGTCATCACATTGCCTAACTGGAAAATAGGTAAATAGATAGCAATTACCAATCCGCCGACAATAACGCCTAAAATCACCATTAATAGCGGTTCTACTTTTGACGATAAATTATCCGCAAGGTTTTCGGCTTCTGTTTCATAAATATCAGCCAGTTTACTTAACATTGCGTCCAGCATACCGGACTCTTCACCAACACGAATCAGTTGGTGTGATAACGGCGGGAATAGCTCTTGTTGATGCAGCGCGTTAAATAAAGGAATGCCTTGCTCTATTAATTTTAAAATATTCTGTAATGCGTTAAAAAATTGAATATTTCCGGCAGCATTAGCGGCTGATGTGATTCCTGCTGTCAGTGGTATTCCTGCTTGTTGCGTCATGGCTAAGGTACGGAATATTTTAGCCAGTCCATTGACTCGTAATAGCTCGCCGCAAAGCGGCAACCGGAGTAATAATCGCTGCTCCCGTTGTTTCCAGTCAGCATGAGAACGGCGTTTTTTCACGTAGTAACTGAGAATCAGTGCCGGAATAGTTAGCATCAGAATGCCATGATTGATCATTAATTCTGATAACGAAATCAGCGATTGAGTAAAATTTGGCAGCGGAGCATTAAACGATTGATAAATTTCTGCAAACGAAGGAAGTACCAGCGTAAGCATCAGCAGAACCACTATCAGTGCGACGACTAAAATAAATAGTGGGTAGCTTAATGCTTTACGTATCTTTTTCTGTAACAGGATCAATTTCTCCTGCTGTTCTGCTAATAATAAACAGCATTCGTCCAGCTTACCGGTTAGCTCCCCTGTGGCAATTAGCTCACGAAACAGCGCAGGAAAAGCATCGGGATATTCAGCCAATGCCAGTGAAAAGGCTTTCCCTTGTGAAATTTGCTCCTGTAACGCTTTTAATAAATAACGCCATGCAGGTTGCGGGTGTTCAGCGGCAATTAAGCCAAGACAGTGTGATAGCGGTAATCCTGCTTGCAGCATGGTGGCTAATTGTCGGGTTATCAGTGATAACGCCGCCAGCCGCCAACATCTTTTTTCTGGTTTAACACTGGCTTTCAGTTTTATCGGAATGGCTCCCTGAACAATCAATAATTGTCTGGCATGAGCCAGTGATTGCGCGAGAATTTCGCCTTGCTTTCCGTCGATGCTTTGCCAGAGAAATAAACGTGAATGTTTCATTATCGGACGCTCTGCGCGGAGAATGAGCCGAGTGTGCGATAAAGTTCTGATAACGATGTCACTCCTCGTTCAACCAGTGATAAACCAGACTGGAATAGCGGAGTCATACCTTGCTCACATGCCAACTGATATAATTCAGTCACCGAACGTTTGGCGAATAAACCTTGTTTGATCACATCATTAATCACCATCATTTCATAGATACCGGTTCTGCCGTAATAGCCGCCAACACAGTGTTCACAACCTTTAGCCTGACTGGAATAGACTGTTACCGCACCTTGTTTTGTATGAACTATATCGGGTTGCGCTTGTTTCTGTTTGCAGCGTGGGCAGAGGCAGCGAATAAGACGTTGAGCGATAATCAGTTTCAGGCTCGATGCCAGCAAATATTCGGGAATGCCCATCAGACTTAAACGCAGCAAAGTTTCACTGGTTGAATTGGTATGCAGTGTCGCCAGTACCAAATGTCCGGTTTGTGCTGCTTCAACGGCAATTTCAGCGGTTTCTTTATCCCGAATCTCACCAATCATCAGTACATCGGGATCTTGCCGCAAAAAAGCTCTTAGCGCGTGATGAAAGGTGATGCCTGCTTTAGGATTCACCTGTGTCTGATTAATGCCATCGGTTGGGATCTCAATAGGATCTTCCACGCTGCAAATATTTCGTGATGTATCATTTAACTGCTGTAATCCGCTGTACAACGTGACGGTTTTTCCGCTGCCTGTTGGTCCTGTCACCAATATCATGCCTTGCGGTTGATGCAACATTGCCTGATAAAGTTGCTGTTCATCAGGCGACATACCGAGTGATGAAATAGTTTGCTGGCAATTGCCGGACTCCATTACTCGCAACACTACTTTTTCTCCGCCGCTGACCGGAATAGTGGAAATTCGCAGCGCTCTTTGCTGATTTTCATCGTGGAATGTCAGTTGCCCGTCTTGCGGTTGACGGCGTTCGGCAATATTGAGCTGTGCCATAATTTTTAGCCGAGCGACCAGTTGAGGAGCTAATGACAACGGCGGTGATGTGATCTCTTGCAGTGCGCCATCAATTCTTAGCCGGATACGGCAATGATCAGAATAAGGCTCAATATGAATATCCGATGCACGCCGTTGTAAGGCTTGACGGATAACTTGATTAATAAACAGCACGACTGGTTCACTATCGTGCTGTTTATCCTGCGTGATCAATTCAGGATTACTGGCGCGATGTTCGGTTTGCCGCGCCGCTTCCAGTAATGATTTATTGGGGCGTGATTGACTAAGTTGTGCCAGATGTTGTTCAACTTTAAGCCTCGACCAGTCAATCACTTTAATATGCCGACCGCAGGTAAATGCCAGTTGCGCGATCACTTGCGTTAATGCGCTGCCTTGTTCGGCGGCTATTGTTAGTTGCTGCGCGTCAACTTCAATCGGGACAACCTGATGGCGCAGGCATTCCGTGATGATCTCTTCGCTAATTTCCGTGTGAGTAGTCAGAAAATGACTCATGAGTTAGCCATATCATCAAAGCGGAAAATATCGTTACAAGCCTGAATGATTTTGTCATTGGCGCTTGCCGTGCTGCAATTGCGTTGCCATTGCAGACCGCCAGCCGCGTTATCCAGTGTTGGTCGCAAGGAGACATTTAACCCTTGTAACGCGCTTTGCCCGTTAAGAGAAATCACGCCATTAACAACGGTGATACCGGAAACATAGCGCGTGGTTTTTCCCGCTGGAATACCGTTACTATCGCTATTGCACTGGTTAAGATCACTTTTTTCTAAAGCACATAATTCAATTGCCGTTTTATACGGCACCATCGCTTGCAGCATATCGGTTAATGCGGCTTTCTGGATATATCCCTGATATGCGGGAATGCCGATAGAACTCAATACCGCAATAATCGCAATGGCGATCATCAATTCAAACAGGGTAAAACCACCTTGCTGTTTTACTGGATCTTTTGGCTTCGTCTGCGAGTTTTGTTTCATACAGTTATTGCTCCTGATTCTTGCTTGAGATAACAGCGGAACTGGCAGCTTACTGCTCCAAAAACAGATGAGAATTAGATGAATAAGTTTTTGTTAAACGGCTCGAAATGATTTTATGAATATCAGTTGTGTTACATGATGTTATGCGGAGTAATTAGCAAATCTGGCAAGAATAAATTACTACATAGATGGATTGGCTCATCTTATAATTAGTTTTATGACGATTTAGCCGCAGAGAAACACGATGAAACTAACGCAAGGGTGGATTGACGGCGTAACGCGTGTGCCATCACCGCATTTTGATGAGCGTCCGCAGGAGGAAATTCCCTCTTTACTGGTGATCCACAATATCAGTTTGCCGCCCAATGAATTTGGTGGTCCTTATATTAATCAATTGTTTTGTGGCACGCTTGATCCCAATGAACACCCGTATTTTGCTGAGATTCATCATCTGCGGGTTTCGGCGCATTGCCTGATTCGCCGCGACGGTGAAATTATCCAATATGTACCGTTTGATAAACGTGCATGGCACGCTGGCGTTTCTCAGTTTGACGGGCGTGAACGCTGTAATGATTTTTCTATCGGCATTGAGTTAGAAGGAACTGATGATGTGGATTTCACGCCGCAGCAGTATCAGAGCTTGAGCCGTTTAACTCAACTGCTGATGCAGCATTATCAAATTACGCCGGAACGGATCACCGGTCACAGCGATATTGCACCGAAGCGGAAAACTGATCCAGGTGAGCATTTTGACTGGCAACGTTATAAGTCGATGATTTAACCTGAAGTTTGGATAAGAATATGGCGAAAACAGGTTAATTAATTGATAATAAATAATAATTTTTATGGGCGGCAGATTGCCGCCCATACGGTTTTTACATCATTTAATTGATCGGCGCGTAATCAAATAACCAATACCTAAAATAATCAGCCATACCGGAATCAGTAACACCGAAATACGGATACCCGGCGTGAGATACATAATGACCAATACGCCAGCGAGGAACAGTAAACACAGGTAATTACTGAACGGATAAAGGATCGATTTAAACTTAGGTGTTATTCCCTCACGATCTTTAGCCGCGCGGAATTTCAGATGTGACAAGCTGATCATCGCCCAGTTGATCACAATACTGGAAACCACCAACGACATCAGAACGCCAAGCGCTTCTTCTGGAATAAGGTAGTTAATCACCACGCCAATGGCAGCAACGGTACTGGAGAACACAATCGCGTTGACGGGTACGCCGCGTTGGTTAGTTTTCGCCAGCGCTTGCGGTGCATTTTTTTGCAGCGCTAAACCGAATAACATACGGCTGTTGCTGTAGACGCAACTGTTATAAACCGATAATGCGGCGGTCAAAACAACAACATTAAGCACATTGGCGACGACGGCGCTGTTTAAATCATGGAAGATCATCACAAACGGACTGCCGCCCTCGGCAACTTTTGTCCACGGGTAAAGCGATAGCAATACAGTCAGCGAGCCTATATAGAAAATCAGAATACGATATAGCACCTGATTAATTGCTTTCGGGATTGTTTTCTCTGGATTATCCGCTTCTGCGGCGGTGATCCCGATCAGCTCTAAACCGCCGAACGAGAACATAATAATTGCGGTTGCCATAATCAGCCCCTCTGTGCCAAACGGCATAAATCCGCCGTGTGACCATAGATTGCTGATACCTGCTTCCGGTCCGCCGCCGCCCGTTATTAGCAGGTACGAACCAAAGACAATCATACCGATAATGGCGGCGACTTTAATAATGGCAAACCAGAATTCCATCTCGCCATAGATTTTGACGTTAGCAAGGTTGACCAAATTGATTAAAACAAAGAAGAACGCCGCAGAAACCCAAGTCGGAATTTCCGGCCACCAGTATTGGACATAAATCCCCACCGCAGTGAGTTCTGCCATACTGACCAGAACAAACAGCATCCAATAATTCCAGCCAGAGAGGAAACCAGCAAACGGACCCCAATATTTGTAGGAAAAGTGGCTGAATGTACCGGCTACAGGTTCTTCGGTAATCATTTCACCGAGCTGACGCATAATTAAAAAGGCGATAATCCCGCCGATTGCGTAGCCCAATATTACTGCCGGTCCAGCCATTTTAATGGTCTGAGCGCTTCCCAGAAACAGCCCTGTGCCGACAGCTCCGCCTAAAGCGATTAATTGAATGTGGCGATTTTTAAGATCGCGTTTTAACGCATCACTCATTCTTGTTTGTTCCTTATTGACTAAGCACGAAACAGTTAGTCAGACTTTTTATGATAGAGACTCATTAATTAATGCTGATTGCCAGAATAGATGTATCAAAAAGTTTACAGTAATTAATTAAAATTTTTCTGATGCGATCTACCGGTGCGGCAAGAATAGTGATAAATAAAAAAGTTTGCATTAAATTTTTACCAACTGATCCATTTCTTCTTCTGAAAGCGTCTTTTGTCTTTTCCTGTTTCATTCGTTATAGATGACTTATCGTCACTGGCGAACAGAGAATTTGTGTCTATATTTTAATCAATACAATGTATGCACCACCTCACTTAGACAATCGCAAGTTAATCACAAAACAATCACAAAAAAAGTTTATCGCTGAAATAGCGTTGTTTGCTGATACAGAACAGCATTACTTTACGTCTTTATATTCGTTATTTTTAAATAATTATGCAGGAATTGGTATGCTGATCCGGTTCAGTTTTACTTTTTATTTGTTTGCTTAATGTTAAATCCATTAAGTTCAGGCTGAATCGTTTCCCTCTAATGGGTACTATGAATTTTAACATTTTATTGGTGTTTATGGCGTAATCATTGGGTTCTGGTGCTTTTTGATTGTCAATGATATGGACACAAGGTGAATATTTTGTTACTTTAACGTCACATTTTTGGTATTGGTATTACCAATTGACTTCGGATCATATTTTTGAGAAGCATTATGGTTTACAGCAAAGTTCGCCAACCCAAGTTATCTGACGTTATTGAGCAGCAGCTCGAAACGTTGATCCTTGAGGGAACGCTCCGTCCCGGAGAAAAACTTCTGCCTGAACGTGAACTGGCTAAACAATTCGATGTTTCTCGTCCCTCACTGCGTGAAGCTATTCAGCGCTTGGAAGCCAAAGGTTTATTGTTGCGCCGTCAGGGCGGCGGAACATTTGTACAGACTAATTTGTGGCAAAGCCTTAGCGATCCGTTAAGTGAACTGATGGCGAATCACCCTGAATCCCAGTTCGATCTTTTGGAAGCGCGTCATGCTCTCGAAGGTATCGCCGCGTATTACGCTGCGTTACGCGGTACAGCGGAAGATTTCCAGCATATTCGTGATTCTCACCAACAAATTGAAGTGGCTCAGGACTCCGGCGATAAACAGCGTGAGGCAGAAGCGGTAATGCAATATCAAACTGCTGTCACAGAAGCCAGTCACAATGTGGTTTTGCTGCATTTGCTGCGTTCAATGACACCACTTCTCACGCAAAACGTGCGCCAGAATTTTGAGTTTCTCTATTCTCGCCGCGAAATGGTGGAGAAAGTGAGTAACCATCGATCTCTTATTTTTGAAGCTATTGTGGCACGCGAACCTGAAAAAGCGCGTGCGGCTTCGCATCGGCATTTAGCTTTTATTGAGGAAGTGTTGCTGGATCTCGATAGAGAACACAGCCGCCGCGAGCGTTCGCTGCGTCTGCTACAGCAACGAAAGGAGTAGGAGCTGACACAGCTCATCACCACATTGAGCCTGTCTTAATAGCGTTTTTGACGGTCAGTCAGCAGACGTTATTAAGACAGGCTTTGAACAACTAACATAAAGATAGAAGAAGGAAATAACCATGTCGGAAATTTTAAATCAAGACGTGGATCCGATTGAAACCCGCGATTGGTTGCAGGCGATCGAATCGGTCATCCGTGAAGAGGGTGTTGAGCGCGCTCAATATCTGATTGATCAAGTTATGGCGTCTGCGCGTAAAGCGGGCGTTAATTTACCTTCAGGTAGCGGATTTACCTCTGACTACATCAATACCATTCCTGTTGCTGATGAACCCGCTTATCCGGGTAATATTGATTTAGAACGCCGTATTCGTTCCATTATTCGTTGGAACGCAGTGATGGTGGTACTGCATGCGTCTAAAAAAGATTTGGAACTGGGCGGGCATATGGCGTCTTTCCAGTCAGCAGCAACTATTTATGATGTTTGTTTTAACCACTTTTTCCGTGCACGTAATGCCAAAGACGGCGGCGATTTAGTTTATTTCCAGGGTCATATTTCTCCGGGTATCTATGCGCGTGCTTTTGTAGAAGGTCGTTTAACCGAAGAGCAGATGAATAACTTCCGTCAGGAAGTTCACGGCAAAGGTTTATCTTCTTATCCGCACCCTAAATTGATGCCTGAATTCTGGCAATTCCCAACGGTATCAATGGGCTTAGGTCCAATCAGCGCTATTTATCAGGCGCGTTTCCTGAAATACCTGAATCATCGCGGTCTGAAAGATACTTCTGCACAAACCGTTTACGCTTTCTTGGGTGATGGCGAAATGGACGAGCCGGAATCTAAAGGCGCGATCACCATCGCTACCCGTGAAAAACTGGACAATCTGGTGTTCATCATCAACTGTAACTTGCAGCGTTTAGATGGTCCTGTCACCGGTAACGGCAAGATCGTTAATGAGCTGGAAGGTATTTTTGCCGGTGCAGGCTGGGACGTGATCAAAGTCATGTGGGGCAATCGTTGGGACGAACTGCTGCGTAAAGATACCAGCGGTAAACTGATCCAAGTGATGAATGAAACCGTTGACGGCGACTACCAGACATTCAAGTCTAAAAACGGCGCTTACGTGCGTGAACACTTCTTTGGTCGTTATCCTGAAACCGCAGCGCTGGTCAAAGATATGACTGACGATGAAATTTGGGCATTAAACCGCGGCGGTCACGATCCAAGAAAAGTGTTTGCAGCACTGAAAAAAGCGCAGGAAACCAAAGGAAAACCAACGGTTATTCTGGCTCACACCATCAAAGGTTATGGTATGGGTGAAACTGCCGAAGGTAAAAATATCGCGCACCAAGTGAAGAAAATGAACATGGACGGCGTGCGCCATTTCCGTGATCGTTTCAATGTACCGGTTGCTGATGAAGATATTGAAAAACTGCCATTCCTGACGCTGGAAAAAGACTCCGAAGAGTACAAATATCTGCATGAACACCGCGAAGCGCTGCAAGGCTATGTACCAACTCGCTTGCCAGCATTCACTGAGAAACTGGCTATTCCTGCGCTGGACGAATTCAAACCGTTGCTGGAAGAGCAAAGCAAAGAGATCTCTACCACTATCGCTTTCGTGCGTGCGCTGAATATCATGCTGAAAGATGCTTCTATCGGTCCGCGTTTAGTGCCGATTTTAGCCGACGAAGCCCGTACTTTTGGTATGGAAGGTCTGTTCCGTCAAATCGGTATTTATAGTCCGAAAGGTCAGCAGTATGTACCGCAAGACCGTGAACAAGTGGCTTACTATAAAGAAGATGAGAAAGGTCAGATCCTACAAGAGGGGATCAACGAATTGGGCGCTGGCGCATCTTGGTTAGCGGCAGCAACATCATACAGCACCAATGATTTCCCAATGATTCCGTTCTATATCTACTACTCCATGTTCGGTTTCCAACGTATCGGCGATCTGTGCTGGATGGCAGGCGACCAACAAGCGCGCGGTTTCTTAATCGGCGGTACTTCTGGCCGTACTACACTGAATGGTGAAGGCTTACAGCACGAAGATGGTCACAGCCACATTCAATCACTGATTATTCCTAACTGTATCTCTTACGATCCAACCTATGCTTATGAAGTTGCGGTCATCATGCACGATGGTTTACAGCGCATGTACGGTAATCAGGAAAATGTTTACTACTACATTACTACGCTGAACGAAAACTATCACATGCCTGCGATGCCGGAAGGCGTTGAAGAGGGTATCCGTAAAGGTATCTACAAGTTAGAAACCGTGAAAGGTAAGAAAGGCAAAGGTCACGTCCAATTGATGGGTTCAGGTTCTATCCTGCCTCATGTTCGTGACGCGGCGCAAATTCTGGCTAAAGATTACGGTATCTCTTCTGACGTTTACAGCGTGACTTCGTTTACTGAACTGGCGCGTGATGGTCAGGATTGTGAACGCTGGAACATGCTGCACCCACAAGAAAAACCGCGCGTCCCTTACGTCGCTCAAGTGATGAATGATGCGCCAGCCGTTGCTTCTACCGACTATATGAAACTGTTTGCTGAACAAATTCGTAACTTTATTCCGGCAAGCGAATTCCGTGTACTGGGTACAGATGGCTTCGGTCGTTCAGACAGCCGTGACAACTTACGTCACCACTTTGAAGTTGACGCATCTTATGTTGTGGTTGCGGCGCTGGGTGAACTGGCTAAACGCGGTGAAGTGAAAGCGGATGTGGTTGCTCAAGCAATTACTAAATTCGGTATCAATGCCGATAAAGTTAATCCACGTCTGGCATAAGAGGAAAAGATCAAATGACGATTGAAATCAAAGTGCCGGATATTGGTGCTGATGAAGTAGAAGTCACCGAACTTCTGGTTAAAGTGGGCGATAAAGTTGAAGCTGAACAATCGCTGCTTACCGTAGAGGGCGATAAGGCTTCAATGGAAGTGCCATCACCGCAAGCTGGTGTAGTCAAAGAGATTAAAGTTCAGGTCGGCAGCAAAGTATCTACCGGCTCATTAATCATGATCTTTGATAGTGCTGACGTCGCGCCTGCGCCAAAAGCTGAAACACCGGCGGCAACGCCTGTTGCCAGCGCACCGGCAGCGTCCGCAGCCAAAGATGTGCAAGTGCCGGATATTGGCAGCGATGAAGTCGAAGTCACTGAAATTCTGGTAAAAGTCGGCGATAGCATCACCGCAGAACAATCTCTGATTACCGTTGAGGGCGACAAAGCCTCAATGGAAGTGCCAGCACCGTTTGCCGGTGTAGTTAAAGAGATCAAAGTGCAGGTGGGCAGTAAAGTGTCTACCGGCTCGCTGATCATGGTGTTTGAAGTGGCGGGTGCAGCGCCAAGTGCGCCTGCTGCGACACCTGTTACCAGCGCACCGGCAGCGTCCGCAGCGAAAGACGTGCAAGTACCGGATATTGGCGGTGATGAAGTCGAAGTCACTGAAATTCTGGTGAAAGTCGGCGATAGCATCACCGCAGAACAATCCCTGATCACTGTTGAGGGCGACAAAGCCTCAATGGAAGTGCCAGCACCGTTTGCCGGTGTAGTCAAAGAGATCAAAGTTCAGGTGGGCAGTAAAGTATCTACTGGTTCGCTGATCATGGTGTTTGAAGTAGCTGGCGCATCACCTGCTCCTGCTGCGACAATAGCACCAGCAGCAAGCGCTCCAGCAACACCGGTTGCCGCCGCTAAACCAGTAGCCGCACCGACTTCTGCGGGCAGCAATGAATTCGCTGAAAATGATGCTTATGTTCATGCAACGCCTGTTATTCGTCGTTTAGCGCGTGAATTCGGTGTGAATCTGAGCAAAGTAAAAGGCACAGGTCGTAAAGGCCGTATCCTGCGTGAAGACGTTCAGTCCTATGTGAAAGAGGCGGTTAAACGCGCTGAATCCGGCGCAACGGCAAGTGCTGGCGGCTCTCTGCCAGGTTTGTTGCCGTGGCCGAAAGTTGATTTCAGTAAGTTTGGTGAAGTGGAAGAAGTCGAACTGGGTCGTATCCAGAAGATTTCCGGTGCCAACCTGCATCGTAACTGGGTGATGATCCCGCATGTTACACAGTTCGATGAAACCGACATCACCGATGTTGAAGCATTCCGTAAACAACAGAATGTTGAAGCAGAGAAGAAAAAGCTGGACGTTAAAATCACGCCGCTGGTGTTTATCATGAAAGCGGTAGCGAAAGCGCTGGAAGAAATGCCGCGCTTTAACAGCTCACTGTCTGAAGACGGTCAAAAACTGACATTGAAGAAATATATCAATGTGGGTGTTGCCGTTGATACGCCGAATGGCTTAGTGGTTCCGGTGTTCCGTGATGTAAACAAGAAAGGCATTTTTGAGTTGTCGCGCGAACTGGCTGAAATCTCTAAGAAAGCGCGTGCGGGTAAACTAACTGCTTCTGATATGCAGGGCGGCTGTTTCACTATCTCTAGCTTAGGCGGGATTGGTGGCACGGCGTTTACTCCGATCGTTAATGCACCAGAAGTAGCGATTCTCGGTGTATCTAAATCGTCCATGAAGCCGGTTTGGAATGGCAAAGAGTTCGCACCGCGTTTGATGCTGCCGTTGTCTCTCTCCTACGATCACCGTGTGATCGATGGTGCTGATGGCGCGCGTTTCATCAGTTTCATTAACAACGCAATGTCTGATATTCGTCGCCTGGTGATGTAAGTTAATAGCCGACCGTTTTGCGGTCGGTTTTTTAATTTTAATTATCTTAATTACTTTAATTTTAATTGTTGATTTGCCCCGAATTTTTGCTATCTCTTGTTTGCAGAAAGAGGTCTGTTTCTGTAGATTGGACTCGCTATAAATATGCGGTTCCGGCAAGCACGTTATGATGAAACCAAACCAACGCCGGTCGCCCGGAAAATAATTAAGAGGTCATAATGAGTACTGATATTAAAACGCAGGTAGTCGTACTTGGCGCAGGTCCCGCAGGTTATTCAGCAGCGTTCCGCTGTGCGGACTTAGGATTGGATACCGTTATCGTTGAACGTTACTCCACCTTAGGCGGCGTGTGCTTAAACGTCGGTTGTATCCCTTCAAAAGCGCTGCTCCACGTAGCGAAAGTCATTGAAGAAGCCAAAGCATTAGCCGTTCACGGTGTTGTTTTTGGCGAACCTCAAACGGATATTGAAAAAATTCGTATCTGGAAAGAGAAAGTTATCGATCAACTGACGGGCGGTTTAGCTGGTATGGCTAAAGGTCGTAAAGTTCAGGTGGTTAACGGCTACGGTAAATTTGTTGGTCCAAATACTATCGCCGTAGAGGGCGAAAATGGCATCACCAATATCAATTTTGATAATGCCATTATTGCTGCGGGTTCTCGTCCTATTCAACTTCCGTTTATTCCTCATGAAGATCCGCGTGTATGGAATTCTACAGATGCGTTGGCACTGAAAAGCGTACCAAAACGTCTGCTAGTTATGGGCGGCGGTATTATCGGTCTGGAAATGGGAACGGTTTATCACGCGCTGGGTTCACAGATCGACGTGGTTGAAATGTTCGATCAAGTTATCCCTGCTGCGGATAAAGACGTGGTGAAAGTGTTTACCAAACGCATCAGCAAACAGTTTAACTTGATGCTGGAAACCAAAGTTACTGCGGTTGAAGCGAAAGAAGACGGTATCTACGTTACGATGGAAGGTAAGAAAGCACCAGCCGAACCGCAATGCTATGATGCAGTGCTGGTTGCTATCGGTCGTACACCTAACGGCAAATTGCTGGACGCAGCGCAGGCTGGTGTTGAAGTTGATGAACGCGGCTTTATCCGTGTTGATAAACAACTGCGTACTAACGTACCGCATATCTTTGCTATCGGTGACGTCGTTGGTCAGCCAATGCTGGCGCATAAAGGTGTTCACGAAGGTCATGTTGCCGCAGAAGTTATTGCCGGTAAAAAACATTACTTCGATCCAAAAGTTATTCCATCAATCGCCTATACCGATCCTGAAGTGGCATGGGTTGGCATGACTGAGAAAGAAGCGAAAGAGAAAGGCATTAGCTACGAAGTCGCGACGTTCCCTTGGGCAGCGTCAGGTCGTGCAATTGCTTCTGATTGTGCAGACGGCATGACTAAACTGATTTTCGATAAAGAATCTCAGCGTATTCTTGGCGGCGCGATCGTTGGTACTAACGGCGGTGAATTGCTGGGTGAAATCGGTTTAGCGGTTGAAATGGGCTGTGATGCGGAAGATTTAGCTCTGACAATCCACGCTCACCCAACACTGCACGAATCTATCGGACTGGCTGCGGAAGTCTACGAAGGCACAGTGACCGACTTACCAAATATGAAAGCAAAGAAAAAATAATTTTTTGCCGGATTAACTAGTTTGCCGGATTAGTTAGTAAGAAAAAACCACCAGAGCTGTTCACGCTGGTGGTTTTTTTTAGGCTTATCAACTTGATGCTGAATTACCTGATCATCAATACAATCACTAAACCCCATATTGTCAGGAGCGTATTACTTACTGCATACGGCACAGTATAACCAAGCATCGGTACATTACTTTTTGCTAAGTCAGCAACCATCGAAACGGAAGCGGTACTGGTACGCGCTCCGCCGCAGCAACCTAAATTTATGGCTGGATCAAATTTAAAGATATATTTACCAATTAACGGTGCTAGCAGCATGGGTATTGCGGTAGAAATTAATCCGCAGCCAAAAATACCTAAACCTGCTTCTTTTAGTCCGGATATAAAAGTAGGACCGGCAGTAACACCAACAACGGCGATAAAGGTATTCAAACCAACAGAATTCATAAACCATAATGTTGGACTTGGTACATTACCTAACTTCGGCATAAAACTTTGTAACCAGCCAAAAATCAATCCCATTATCAAAGCCCCGCCAGAAGTTGAAAGGGTGATAGGGATTCCATTAACCGGAATAACAACAGAACCGATAATTCCGCCAATAACAATACCTGCGCCAATAAATATCATACTGGCAGCATCTGCTTTTCTATCCGCATAACCGATTTTAGCCGCAACCGCCTCGATATGCTTTTGATTACCCGTGATAGAAATAATATCGCCATGATAGATTTTGGTTTGTGCTTTTACCGGAATATCTACGCCATGAGTTCCTCGTTTTATTCTCGTGACGTATACACCTCTCGCTAATGGTGATTGAGATAGCTCTAAAATGGTTTTTCCATTAATAGACTTACTTGTAATATAAACGTCTAATGATTCCATAGGTACATCAAACAATTCTTCATCAGTGATTTCATATTCCTTTTCTGAAATATCAATCATTAAATTATGATCGCCTGATAACAGTATTTCATCATTTTCAGTTAATACTTCATTCGTTTTAGGCTCGATTAATTTTCCATCGCGTCTAATATTTTCAACGAATAATTCGCCATGAAAGGAGCTTTCAATATCAGAAATTTTCTTTCCTAAAAATTGGCTGCTATTTTGTATTTTAAATGCCCGTGCGATATATTTCAGCCATGCTGATTTAATCCCGCCGACAGGCGCTCCCATATTTAGCTCTTTTTCATAACGCTTACATTCTTCTTGTAAATTAATTCGTAATATTTTAGGTCCAACGAAAGAAATAATCCAACCTGTACCTATCGTACCGAAAAGATAGGTAATAGCGTAAGCGACAGGAATGTTATTTAATTCATGCTGAACTTGTTCGGGAGATAAACCAATTTTACTCATCGCATCAGTAGCAAGACCAATTGATGCCGATATAGTTTGTGATCCTGCTAATATTCCGGTAGCAATACCCGGACCATAACCAGATACAATAGAAACAATGTAAACAGATAACAGACATAAAACAGATATTACAACAGCGAAAAGCGCTTGGGGAATGCCATCACTAGTCACACCGCGAATAAATTGTGGACCGATACCAAAACCGACCGCAAATAAAAACATAATAAAGAAAATTGATTTTATTTGCGGTGATATATCTATTCCAAGCTGTCCTATTATTAATCCGGCTAACAGTGTCCCTGTTACCGCGCCAAGCGTTCCTCCGCCTATTTTTATCTTCCCTACCCAATAACCAATTCCTAATACCAGAAATATGACTAATTCAGCATGACCTTTTAATACGTCAATGAACCAATTTATTATCACCATTTTTTACTCTTCCGTTAAAAAGAAGTAAAGCTAGAATAACTAGCTTTACTTTATTTATACCCGTCATACTTCAAGCTGTATTTTTTTTGGCTGTATTTATTCACCCTAATGACTTATATAAGTTCATCGGGATAAATTTATTACCGCTATATACAACTTAAAAATGATCAGATATATATTTAAAAACACCGAATAATTAGTGATGGAATCCTTCGCCCTCTTCACGGGTTAAAGGTTTACTAATTGGGTGGGCTGCAAAATAATCAAGGCTGCGTTTGATGTCATCTAATAATAACGACACCATATCAAGGCTAACACCATGACGAATTAGAATACGCTGAACAACCATATCTTCACGATTTGCAGGCATACTATATGCAGGTACTTGCCAGCCGCGAGTTCTTAATCTGTCAGCTAAATCAAATAAGGTATAACCGCTGGATTTGAATTCATCTTTCAGTTTCCATGAAACAGCAGGAATACCTTTTGTCATATCGCCGTCAAATAAAACGTCGAAAGGACCAAATTTCTTTAATTCTTTCGCGAATAATTGCGCGGTGAGATAACAGGCAGAATGAATTTTACGGTATCCATCTCGGCCTAAACGCAGCATATTATAATATTGCGCGATAATCTGACCTGCCGGACGAGAGAAATTCAGCGCAAATGTTGGCATATTACCGCCCAGATAATTCACGTTAAAAATTAATTCTTCAGGCAGACATTTTGCTTCACGCCAAACAACCCAGCCCACACCCAATGGTGCCAGACCAAATTTATGACCTGATGTATTGATTGAATGGACTCTTGGCAGACGGAAATCCCATTCCAGTTCCGGCGTACAGAATGGTGCTAAGAAACCGCCGCTTGCACCGTCAACGTGAATAGGAATATCTAATCCGGTTTCTTTTTGTAACTTGTCTAACGCATCACTAATCGCTTTGACTGGTTCGTAATGGCAAGTGAATGTTACACCCAGCGTTGGAACAACACCGATAGTATTTTCGTCTACGCGTTTTAATACTTCTTCAACGTTCATTCCCAGACGATCGCCTTCCAGTGGAATTTCACGCAGTTCAACGTCGAAATAACGAGCGAATTTATGCCAACAGATTTGTACCGGACCGCAAATTAAATTTGGTTTATCCGTTGATTTGCCTTGTGCTGCTCTTTTTTTACGCCAGTTCCATTTTAATGCTAAACCGCCAAGCATTGCGGCTTCAGAAGAACCGGTCGTTGAACAACCTAGCGTGTCTTTCGCTGATGGCGAGTTCCACAAATCAGCCAGAATATGAACGCAGCGTGCTTCAATTTCAGCCGATTGAGGATACTCATCTTTATCGATCATGTTCTTATCGATACATTCGTCCATCAATGTGTGGATTTGTTTATCGACATAAGTTTGGCAGAAAGTTGCCAGATTTTGACGTGAAGTCCCATCGAGTAATAGTTCATCATGAACGACTTGATACACCGATTCAGGATCATGTTCAAATTCAGGCAGTTTATATTTAGGCAGAGTACGTTGTACCCCTTCCATCGCATAAATATCGTCAAAAATAGATAATGAAATATCTTGCTTTTTATGGTCACCCATTTCTTTACTCTCCAATATTGATTGAAAACTCCACTTATTTATATCAGCTCGCATTAACTGCAATTTACCGAATTATGCTCTGTTTTAGTTGCTTAATTTGTTAAATTGGCTTTATTTGTTGTATTTTTAGCGATATAAAAATCTGTTAGGTGATCGACTGAATTTATTGTTTTTAACAGCTTAGGATTCAAAAAGGAGATGCTGACAACAATAGAATACGGGTAAGGCGGGTTCATCGCTGTTGATGCTATTACTGACACAGTGATTAACGTTTTATGCTGTGGTTATTTTTGATACAACAATGGATTTTGCGGTTGCACGCAGCATGACAAAAAGCGCTTTATCATTTTGCGGCAAAACAAAGCGCCGCCGCAGAATCTTTTGTTACGTACATTAATCAATTTAATCTTACGTTGATTTTCACTGCTGTAATGATGAATTAATTACCCTCAGTTTTGTATAAGACGCAGTTGATCGAACCGCGAAACTTTAATTCTTGGCTTATTTTCTCTGATTGCATTATAGATAGTTAATCAGTTGTGAAATATTATTTTAATTTACTTTAATTATTTTAATTATATGTTAAATACAAAATAATTAAATACAAATGTAACTGTTATTTAGTTATATATTATAGCAACATTAATTACGTTTGTTTTTTATTGTAATTGTATATAACTATTCTGCTAACAATATGAATATATTCAGTTTGTTCTATTTAATTTTATAGTTATTCCACTGAAATTATTGTTATTTTTTATTTCTCTATCTGTTGTTAAATATATTTTAATGATTTTTTGATATTCTCATGCAATAATTAAAAACTAATTTTATTTATGGTAAATATGTAATATGCGCTTATATAAATAGGTTGGTAGTTATTTTTTAAAACAGTTGGATTATTTTGTTAACTTAGAGGACATATTAAAGGTATGTCTTCCGTATTTCTTGTTGTCTCTTGATAGATATGGGTGTGTTTACTCCGGATATGTAAAAAACAGGGATAACGGATATTAAGTTATATACATAATGTAAAGGTGTGAATTTCATGTCTGAATATATTGAATGTGTTGGTGTTTCCAGAAGTAAATCCTCATGTAGTATCCCGTCTAAAATTAACTGTTTAACTAAAGCCGTGCGTCAAGCTGGTGTGAGATCATTGTTACTTGCAAGTGCGTTTGCCAGCAGTTCAGTGATGGCAACGGATTATACTTCGCAGGTGGCAGTAGCCAGTGGTACAACCGGTTCCCTGTTCGCTGGTGACACGGTGCATATTGCTTCACCGAGACCTTACTTTAGTGCAGCGATAGCGGAAGGTGCCGGAACGGTCTTGTTTGTAAATGATGCTCAGATGAGTAATCTGGGTTTTCATGGTTACGGTGTTCATGCGCGAGATGGCGGTTGGATCTGGCTAGATAATGGCGGTTTGGTTACCACCACTGGCGATAATGGTTATGGATTGGTTGCCGATCTTCCCAATTCTCAGCTAACTGCAAGTGGAACACATGTGCAAACTCAAGGTAATTATGCTTTTGGCACTTACTCCAAGTCTGGTGGTCGTGTTGCTATCCTTGATGGATTGATTAAGACTACTGGTCAATATGCCTATGGCATGATGTCAGAAGGTGTCGGCTCTTCATCTGACACCATTTTTGATACAAAGATTGAGACGCATGGTCAGCATGGTTATGGCGTATATGCTTTAGATGGCGGAGCCGTGATGTTGAATACCGGTAATGTCTTTACGTATGGAGATTATGGGGTAGGGGTATTCGCCAATAAACCTGATTCACAAGTTATAGCTGGCGGTACCAATATTGAAACTGATGGTGTTCATGGCTATGGCGCTTATGCTATGAACGGCGGATATGTGTGGCTGTGCGGGAACTCTATCACGACTGCTGGGAATAATGGCTATGGTGTGTGGGCGACTGGTACTGACTCCAGAATACTAGTTAATAGTATAAGTACTATTATGACGCATGGAACAGATAGCTTGGGTATTTATGCGTCAAATGTTGGAACTATAGATATATTTGATAGTTCTGTTAGTACTTATGGTTTAGATGCTCACGGTGTTGGTAGTTATGGCAGCAGTGAAATAACGCTGGATCATAGTTCGGTCACTACCCACGGTATAGATGCAGTTGGGTTGTTCGCTTCTGGCGTTCATAGCCGAATCAGTGTGACGGGCTCAGATGTTACTACTGTTAATGAGGGGGGCATCGGTGCTTATGTCACCTCTCATGGTGATCTAGAACTAAAAAATAGTCATATTACGACTCTTGATAATGATGCTCATGGTGCGTATATCCGTGGCGGTTCTAGGATTTTCATGACTGATAACAGTGAGATTACCACGTTTGGAGGGGCAGATGGTTTGATACTAGAAAATAGTGACGGCAGTATCGCCAACGCCAAAATAACAACTATGGGTTACGGAAACGGTGTTTACTTGACTGATAACTCATTGCTATCGTTGGTTAACAGTGAGATCGATGTTACAGGTAATTTTGGTTTAGCAAGTTTTCAAAGCAGCATTTTTGTATCCGGCGGTAAAGTTTCCGTAAACGACAGTGGGTCTACTGGTCTATATATTGAGTCTGGCTCGGCATCTATTGAAGGCTATAGTGTCCATGCTTTGGCGAACGATAGTTACGGTGTAGCCATATATGATGGTACGGTGACGCTGCAAAATAGCTCTGTTGTCACTAATGGTGAGAGGTCAACTGTGTTATCCGCCAGCGGCAATTCCACCGTAAATGCTAACAACACGCATTTAACAGCTTTTGAGCCGAGTAGTCCTGTTGCTGTTATTAAAGATAGTTGGCTGAATATGGATAACAGCACTCTATACGCCGGAAGGGATGGCTCCAATATATACAACGATTGTGACAACAACGATGGTATCGTACTTGAGAATTCAGTTTTATCACTAACTGATACGCAATTATATGCTATGCGCGATAGTATGGTATTCAATGGCACGAATACAGTAGATGTTACTGGCGGCTATGTACTCGCATTCGGCTCAGTGATGAAGGCTATTGGCAGTGGCACTAGTCATGTTAATGTAGCGGGTGCGAACATGCTTAGTCTTTTGTTGATTGATGCTCGGTCTAATGCTTCAGTTGATGTTAATGTAACAGATTCGTTCCTGAATGGTGGTATTGATGCTCTGTCTAATTCTTCAGTTGATGTCAATGCCATTCATTCAGAGTTAGTCGGTGGTTATTATGCTGACAGCGGTAGTATCATTAACCTTAACCTTGCCAACAGGACAATTTGGCAAGGTACAGCGTTCAATGTTAACAATGTTGTTATTGATACTGACAGCATTTGGTATGCCACCAGTGGCGATAGCTCTGATGTTGCTCAGTTAGATCTGGCGGGTAATGTTTTTTTGAATGTTGGTGATAGAACGTTAACGGTACACGGTGATTTAAACGGACAAGATGGTACGATCTCGTTATTTACTACGCTGAATGCGGGCGGTACATTAGCGGATCAAATCACTGATCGCGTGTTAGTTGAGGGCAACGCCAACGGCACGACTTGGCTGGAAGTACACGCCGACATCGGCAGCACGGGTGCATCAACTGACCTGAACAATGATGACGTGATGGACGCTAACGAGGGTATTTCTCTGGCTCAAGTCGCCGGTACATCTACCGCCGGTGCGTTTAGTCTGGTCGGTGGTTATACCGCGATAGCGGGCAGCCCGTGGCGTTACACCCTGCACGCCTATCAACCCGGTGATGCCGATGAAAATCAGCGTGTAGTCAGCGGTACAGGTAACAACTTCTGGGATTATCGCCTGCAAAGCAGTTATATCACCGAATCTGGCGAGATTGTTGAACCGCCAGCACCTCCTGTTGTTCCGACACCACCGGAAAGACCAACGCTACCGGAAAGACCAACATCACCAGAGAGACCAACACCACCGGTGATACCAACGCCGCCTGTTAGCGGTGAAACAGATCACCCAACGCCAGATGCCGATAAACCAAGTAAGCCAAGTAAACCATCGCGTCCGCAAGTTGTACCGCAAGTTCCTGCTTATTTGAGCCTTGATCCGGCACTGTTTGCTTACGGTGCGCGCATGATCGGCACATTGCATGAACGTTTAGGTGATTTAGACCGTGATACCAGTGATCTTGGTACACTAAATAACAAGGCAAACAACGAGTTTTATGCCCGCGCATTTGGCGGTAACTATCGTTATAAGACCAATGTGTCGTTTGTTGATTATGGCTATAACTTTAAACAACACGATCGCGGTCTGCAAATCGGCGGAACGTGGTTAAAAGTTGAAGATAATCAGGACACATGGCGTTTAGGCATGTTCGGTTCTATTGGTACTTCTCATATCACGCCGCAAGCCGTTGATGGTTTTAGCCGTTTAGAGGTTGACGCGAAAAGTATCGGTTTAACGGCAACGTACCAGAACAACAATAACGGGATTTATGTTGATAGCGTGATTGCACGTAACTACTACGATACCGATATTAATACCGCAGAACGCGGCAAAGACACCGCGAAGATCAAGTCCAGAGGCTGGTCGTATTCGCTGGAGTCCGGCATACCATTTGCCATGAAGAATGGCGCGATTATCGAGCCTCAGGCACAAGTCATTTATCAAACTTTAGATACCCGTCATGCCTTTGATGCTGATGGTTTAGCGGTGGCGTCTAATTCTGATGATTTGTGGATTGGTCGTGCAGGTGTGCGTTTCAGTAGAACGATGAAAACTGAAACCGGTAAGCACTGGACGCCATATATGAGTCTTGATTATATTGGCGGTCACGGCGGAACGTCGCATGATAAAGTGGGTAATACTGAGTTCCGCACCGGTGATTTTGGTGACGTGTTCAAGTTGAGTACCGGTATTACGGGTGAAATTATGTCAAACGTGACAGTACATGTTGACGTCGCCGGTCAGTCACCGCAAGGCAGTACAGGACAGAGCGGCTGGGCAGCGAATGCCGGTGTGCGTTGGAGTTTCTAAATCAATAATATATTGATTCATTGATGAAAATCCCGGAATAAAATCCGGGATTTTTTTTGGCTAAATTTCGGTATGTAATTAATTTCAACTTTGGTAAACCAATGGATTAATCTATTGATAATAAATAATAATTTGTAGGGGCGGCGTTTTGCCGCCCGAACGTTAACGACGTTTTTTTCCGCGTTTAAATAACAGCACCACGATCGCCAGCAGGATAATTACCACTAAGCCCATCAGATAAGGCGTTGCAACCAGCAATAATGGTTTTTTCCCTCCGTCACGCAGGGTAGCGACATCAGAAGCGGTGAGCGCGCTCGCTTGATGACCAAAGGTTTTTGTCACGTAATTAGCGACAGCAGCAATTTGTTCATTGCTCAGTTGGTGATTAAACGCAGGCATACTGACATCGGCATCTGCGCCTTTGCGTTGCAGACCATTGGCGATAACCATCACCAGATTATTGGGCTGAGGACTACCGACCGTACTGTTTTGTGTCAGCGATGGATAGAAGTGATCCGCTGTTCCTTGTCCGTCGCGCCCGTGACAACTGGCACAAGCTGAGTTGTACAGCACTGCGCCATCAGTCGTTTTGGCATCAGCCAGTGACGCCTGATCGCCCTGACCGACTTCCAGCGTACTCATATCCATATCAACTTTTTCTTCAGAAGCACTATAAGCGGGTGCTGACTGCTTAACATCTCTGATCGCCGGAACGGTTTTCAGGTAAGCAGCCATTGCGCTGAGATCTTGATCGCTCAGGAAACGGAAACTATTTTCCACCGCTTCAGCCATACCGCCAGCCGCTTGCGCTTTGTTTGCCAGATGACCGGTTTTCAGGAACGCAGCAATATCTTGTTCATGCCAGCCGCCAATACCGCTGATAGGATCAGAGGTGATATTCGGTGCTATCCAACCGCTTAAATCCGCGCCGCCAAGATATTTAGCATTGTCCTCAGCCATCAAAATATTGCGCGGAGTATGACAAGTGCCGCAGTGCGCCAGATTATCAACCAGATATTTCCCGCGCTGTATTTGCTCCGGCATTGTGACTGGCAGCGGTTTGCTGTTGTTTAAAAACAGCATATTCCAGCCAAACATTAACTGACGGATATTATAAGGGAACGAGAGTTTGGTCTCCGGCACGGCTTGCTCGACCGGTTTCACGCCTTGTTGCAAATAGATATAGAGGGCGTGCATATCCTCATCGTTAATGCCCTGATAAGCGGTGTAAGGCATTGCCGGATAAAGATATTTCCCATCTTTGTTAATGCCTTTGCGTACCGCATCAGCAAATTGTTTCTCGCTATATTCACCGATACCATAATGTCTGGACGGCGTGATGTTGCTGGCAATAATCGTTCCCATCGGGGAGGCGATACCATAACCGCCAGCAAAATCAGCACCGTCCGATTCGGCAGTGCGATGACAAGCTATGCAGTCAGCAGCGCGAGCGACATATTCGCCTTGTTTGATTAAGTCAGCACTGTTTAAATCAGCATGGTTTAAATTAACGTTGTTTAAATTAACATTGCTTTCTGTCGCCGCATAACCCAATACGGTAAAAAACAACGCATTAAGCAGCGTCAGGCGGAGCATAAACCCGCCGCGTTTGATGATCGCTTTCATGGGGCTATCCTCCTAAATTTCACGGGCAATAATGTCAGCAATACGAATGCTCAGAGCGACACCCGTTAACGTTGGGTTAATGACACCAGCAGCAGGAATGACGCCTGTTGTGGCTAAAAACAGATTCGGGTGATCGTAAGTACGGCATTCGTGATTCACGACTGAATCAGCCGAATTATTCCCCATAATAACCGTACCCATCAGATGGTCGCGGTTCTGCCAGCCGGTATTATCCTCGACAACAGTTCCGCCCATGATTTGCACGAATTTTTGGTAATCCTGTACCACTACATCGCGCGCGGCTTTCACGTAATCACCTACTTCGTAATGTACCGTGAGCATAGGAATGCCGAGGGCGTCTTTGCGCGTGGTGCTTGGACGCACGGTATTGGTTGGATTGGGCAGTGTTTCAAATACGGTTGAGATGTCTACCCAGCGCGCGGCATCGTGTCTTATCTGCTGATCAAGCTGTTTGCCGACAATGCCTTGTGCGATCAGGCGTTGAGCGACACTCATATTCGGTACGTTATTGCTGATGGCGTGTTTAATCGCCGCGTGGCGTGTACGGAATTCGCCGTCACGCCAGTTAAAAATACCGCCTTGCTCCACCGAGCCGCGACCGGGCCACAAAGGTTCATCGGCAAGAAACTGTAAACCCATACCGGTGTGATCCATTAAGTTACGACCGACTTGATCAGAGGAGTTCGCCACATCAGAGAGCAGCAATAATTTTGGTGTTTCCAGCCCGTGAGTGGCGACAATAAAATATTTTGCAGTTAAGCGGACTTCAATGTCTTTAGAGGTGCGGTAATGAACGGCAACGATTTTATTATCCGCGCCTTTTTCCAGTTTATATGCGGTGGCATCAGTGACGAGTTTTACGCCAGCAGCTTCGGCGTGTTCCACATGAGCGATCCCGCTGTACATCGCACCAATCGGGCAAACGGGCATACAGTTATTGTTACCGCTACAGGCTGGACGTCCATCGTAAGGTTGGGTTGCGCGGGCGTTTGGCTCATGGATAAAGTGATAGCCTTCGGGGGCGATTTTGTCTTTTAGGCGTTGGAAAAGGTAAGTCGTGCCTTCTGGCGGCATCGGGTAAGGTTTGGAGCGCGGAGGAAAAGGTACGCCATCTTGCCCGCTCTGATCGTCTTGATCATTACCGCAGACACCGAGCGCTTCTTCGGCACGAACGTAGTAAGGCTCTAATTCGTCATACTCCAGCGGCCAGTCCCGACCCACGCCGTACAGCGTATTGAGCTTCATATCATTCGGTAAATAGCGCCAGCAACACGCTGCCCAATGCCATGTTGTACCGCCCGCGAGTTTCAGCATTCCGGGGCGGAAATCGAACGAGCCGGTATTCTCAATATATTGTTCGTCATAGGATTGATGCGCCCACGGTTCATTCGGGTAGGGCGAGTTATAGTTACTCTTTTTCGAGGAGTTACGGAAGTTTTCGACGATCTTCCAACGGGGAATGCGTTCACCTGCCTCCAGAATAATGACTGACTTGTGCTGTTTCGCCAGTTCATAGGCGGCATTGCTTCCCAATATGCCAGAGCCGATGATAATGACATCGGCATCAAATTGCGTATTCATATTGCTTCCTGATTTATATTTAGTCGTTTTTTATGGTTGTAGGGGGCTGAGTCCAGTAATTGGTTTTGCCTCTGGAATAGGTAGGGATAACAGTGGCATCAATGGTGGGTTCGTACATCAATGCGCCGGTGTAAGTGACAAAGCGTGTGTTATCCATCGCTCGATGTTCAACCGGTGTTCCTGTGTAGCCAAGATACCAGGCAGAGATAATGCTCAGGCAAATTTGTCTGAGTTTTTCATCTTGAAAGATCGGGCTGTCAGGCAGTTGATCGACGGAAGTTAAGCCAGCTTGTTTAATCTTCTGGTTTAGCAAAGTGACTTGTTCAGGAAAATTTTTATCTTCCTCTGTCAGCATGGTGAGTGCGCGCAGCGAGACATTCTTGCTCAGTGATGTTCTATCGGTGAGAAAGAGTGAAAGCCGGTAGAACTGTTCAATATCGCTATCGGCAGAGAGCGATTGTTGTGCGTAAGGTGCGCGTATGGATACTGGTAGCAAGAGCATCGTTCCGGCTAATGCAGCACCCGTGCTGAGTAATTTTCGGCGACTAATCAAAATATGCCTCCTTGTTGGATAAACTATCGGGAGAGAAATGTTTTTTCTCTGCTTGATGAAATAGATAGCGGTGCAACAGTTTAGGTATGCCATTAAATATTGGTTAATTTAATGTGCTGATTAATGTGGTATTTTTTTACAAAAAGTGCCGCAGGCGGCTATTCGTGATAAGTGAAAGGTTAATGGTATTAAAAATTATTAAAATCAATAAAATAGGGTGTTTTTTGTAGGGCGGAATGTTGCCGCCCTTATGCTATAGATTAAATCATAGAAAAATAAAATTATTTCACTTCACGAGTCTGAAATACGACCCAATCAGCATAGGCATCAATAATGCTTTGTAAGAAAGATTGAGTTCTTTCAGTCAGCTTGCCTGCGTCATCAAACAAACTGCCAGCATTGCCGATATAGGCTTCTGGTTGCTGCATACATGGAATATTCAAAAATACCAGTGATTGACGCAGATGATGATTAGCACCAAAACCGCCGATCGCGCCCGGAGAGGCACTGATCACCGCACCTGGTTTACCTGACCATGCACTTTGCCCGTAAGGACGAGAGCCGACATCGAGCGCATTTTTCAATACTGCCGGAACAGAACGGTTATATTCTGGTGTGATAAATAACACGGCATCAGCGGCTTTGATTTTATTGCGAAATGTGGTGTAGGACGCAGGCGGGGTAACATCAATATCTTCGTTATAAAGCGGTAAATCACCGATCTCAACAATTTCAAGTTTGATAGAAGTTGGTGCCAGAGCAGCCAGAGCCAGCGCGATTTTTCGGTTGATGGACTCTTTCCGCAGACTGCCGACTAAAACGGCTACATGTTTCACTTGACTCATAACTTAACTCCTTTAATAACATAGAAAATTCCCCTATGCAGAGGGAAACCAGAATAGCGGGCGGTTATACTCTGTATCTTGAAAGTTTTTAGGGATAAAACTTTCATTAAGACCGGTGAAAGCCACCCAGTCTGCCTGCGGCAGCCACTCCTCCATAAAGGGGAATGATTGATGAACGTAACTTAAAAGATAGTCGATGATAATGTGACTGGCAAAAGAACGCGCGGATAAGATGTGCGGTGATGGTGGTGCGGCGCATTTCAGGGCGAGACAGACAAAAAAAGAGGGCAGCCATTGTGGTTGCCCTTTGTTTCTATGAATAGTCTCTGCGGATTATATCTACAGATTTTTATACGGGATTATTTACCGCTAGTCAGCTTTGTGTCATCCTTGATACGTTCTCTGATTGCATCAGCACGTTCTTTGGAATCAGGGTGAGAACTTAAAATACTGCTGCTGCCGCCTAATTTAGCCAGCTTATCAAATGATGTTGCCAGCGCAGTCGTGTTCAGGTGTTTCTTTTTCAGTAAGTCATAAGAGTAGTTGTCTGCTTCTGACTCTTGTGATTGGGAGAACTGAGCATTAACCAGTTCGTTAGCGAAGCTCAGAATTTGCGCGTCATTAAGCATTGCCGCAGCTTGACCGCCGAACGCTACTGCTGCTTGCGATGCTAACTGTGTCGCGTAAGCAACCTGAAACGCTTTTTTGGTGTGACCTA
The DNA here is from genome assembly GCA_031261005.1 of Enterobacteriaceae bacterium. Taxonomy (GTDB): domain Bacteria; phylum Pseudomonadota; class Gammaproteobacteria; order Enterobacterales; family Enterobacteriaceae; genus JAISKF01. Next base: position 31,799 of record JAISKF010000010.1, read on the forward strand.
ACTCAACGTGACCGATTTCATGACCAAGAACGCCGGTCACTTCGGCATCTGTCATTAGATCCATCAAACCGCTGTAAACACGGATACAACCATTCGCCATAGCCCACGCATTCACATCATTAGTTAAGTAAACTTTGTAGTTCAGCGGTTGACCGTTGACATTATCACCTAAATTTTTAGCGATTTTGTTTAAACGTTTGGTATAGGTGCTGTTAGCGCCAGCGATTTTGTTGTTGGCGTCCATCTCTTTACAAGATTTATCCGTTAGCGTTTTTACATCAGCATCACTGACTGTCACAGCAGATAGCAGTGAATCGCCCATGCTGCCATTTTGACAACCGGCTAACATGGTGGCTGACGCGAAAGTCAGAGCAATTAGTGTGGAACGTAATTTCATAAAGTTATCTTCCTGTGATTATACCCGTCATACTTCAAGCTGCATCTTTGTTGGCTGCGTTCGCTCACCCGAATCACTTAGTTTACTAAGCTCATCGGGATTCCCTCACTTGCCGCCTCGATGCAACTTGAATTATTTTGGGTATATACCTGTTATCTCGGTATATTATGGTTTTCAGCCAACTGGCTGGTTCTTTTTAGCGGGCAGATAATAGCAATAACCGATATTCCCGTCATCTTGCAAAATATGAAAATATGGGTTGCTGCTTGTCTGCATTTTGAAATCTTTTGGAAATACGTTAGTCATCAACAAATAAATTCATCGCATTCAGTGAAAATTTACTCTCTGTTTTCCCTATTGTTATTGATGATGCGTGGTTTTCTATTATTGCTTCGCATTAGTTCGGGGTTGCCGTTTTCATGCCGACTTGAGAAGATATAGCGGTTTTTCTTATTTTGGATCTGACCTACGTATCCCAATCCTAAAATGGAGTTAATAATGCCTTCTCATAAAGAACTCGCTAACGCTATCCGCGCCTTGAGTATGGACGCGGTGCAAAAGGCCAAATCCGGCCACCCAGGTGCCCCGATGGGTATGGCAGACATCGCTGAAGTCCTGTGGCGCGGTTTTCTGAACCATAATCCAACCAACCCGCACTGGGTTAATCGCGACCGCTTTGTTCTTTCTAACGGCCACGGTTCTATGCTGATTTACAGCTTGCTGCATCTGACCGGTTACGACCTGTCCATTGAAGATCTTAAGCAGTTCCGTCAATTACACTCCCGCACGCCGGGTCACCCGGAATATGGTTACGCACCGGGCGTTGAAACCACGACAGGTCCGTTAGGGCAGGGGATCTGTAACGCAGTCGGTATGGCGATCGCTGAACGCACGCTGGCAGCGCAATTTAACCGCGCGGGTCACGACATTGTTGACCATCACACTTACGCCTTTATGGGCGACGGCTGCATGATGGAGGGCGTTTCCCATGAAGCCTGTTCATTAGCCGGTACGCTAAAACTCGGCAAATTGATCGCGTTCTATGATGACAACGGTATTTCTATCGATGGTCACGTTGAGGGCTGGTTTACCGATGATACGGCAATGCGTTTTGAAGCCTATGGCTGGCATGTCATTCGCGGCATCGACGGTCATGATGCTGAAGCGATCCGCAAAGCCGTTGAAGAAGCGCAGCAAGAAACCAATAAACCATCATTGCTGATGTGTAAAACTATTATCGGTTTCGGTTCACCAAACAAAGCAGGTACGCACGATAGCCACGGTGCGCCGTTGGGTGATGCGGAAATCGCGGCAACGCGCGCAGCACTGGGCTGGAAATACGAGCCATTTGTTATCCCACAAGATATTTATGCCGATTGGGACGCGAAAAAAGCAGGTCAGGCAAAAGAGCAAAGCTGGAATCAGCAATTTGCGGCTTATCAAGCGGCTTATCCTGAATTAGCGGCTGAATTCCAACGCCGCGTTGCCGGTGAATTGCCAGCAAACTGGCAGCAGGAAGCGCAGAAATTTATCGAACAATTACAAGCGAATCCAGCCAATATCGCAAGTCGTAAAGCATCACAAAATTCACTGGAAGCCTTCGGTAAAGTGTTGCCGGAATTCTTAGGCGGTTCTGCCGACTTAGCGCCAAGCAATCTGACTATGTGGTCTGGTTCTAAATCTATCGTTGATGATTTGGCGGGTAACTATATCCATTACGGTGTGCGCGAATTTGGTATGTCAGCCATTATGAATGGTATCGCGCTGCATGGCGGCTTTATCCCTTACGGTGCAACGTTCCTGATGTTTATGGAATATGCACGTAATGCCGTTCGTATGGCTGCGCTGATGAAAGTTCGCAGCCTGTTTGTCTACACTCATGACTCTATCGGTTTAGGTGAAGATGGTCCGACTCACCAGCCAGTAGAGCAAATTGCCAGCCTGCGTTTAACGCCGAATATGAGTACATGGCGTCCGTGTGATCAGGTTGAATCTGCCATTGCATGGAAGTCTGCTATCGAGCGTTTAGATGGTCCAAGTGCGTTGATCTTCTCCCGTCAGAATTTAACTCAGCAACCGCGTAATGCCGAGCAATTGGCTAATGTGGCGCGCGGCGGTTATATCCTGAAAGATTGCGCGGGTACGCCGGAATTGATCCTGATCGCGACGGGCTCTGAAGTGAGTCTGGCGGTCGATGCGGCTGACAAATTAAGCGCCGAGGGGCGCAAAGTGCGCGTGGTGTCTATGCCATGTACCGAAGTATTTGACCGTCAGGACGCAAGTTATCGTGAAGCTGTACTGCCAGCAGCGGTAAGCGCTCGCGTTGCGGTTGAAGCCGGTATCGCCGACTTCTGGTTCAAGTATGTTGGCTTGAATGGTCGTATTATTGGTATGCACAGCTTCGGTGAATCAGCACCAGCAGATCAACTGTTCGTTGAGTTCGGTTTTACGGTTGATAATGTACTGGCGAATGCGCGTGCGTTGTTGAAGTAATTTATTAAAATATAAAGAAAAAGTCTCAGAGTAAAATCTGAGACTTTTTTGTTTTTGGCGTATGGCAATAGTAATTAATCTCAGGTTTAGATAAGGAAATGACGAGAAAAACGGGTACTACAAAAATAACCAATTGAAATAACAATGGTTTTCTCGTAGAGCGGCAACCTGTCGCCCGAATTAACAACGCGGTGGGTTCACGGCAGATTGCCGTCCCTACAAATAATTATGTAATTTTTGCAGTTTTCCCTTGTTTGTTGAAACGTTTCAGCTTTAGCATGAAGAAGCAAAGTAACCGTAATCATTTCGTGATAGTCTTTGAAGTCACGGTTATGAATCGCAATTCAACCGGCGGGTTTCGGACAGAACGTGATGGGGCGATCAGATTAGGTTTTGCGGGTTAATCCTAACTATACTTTTCGTGTTATCATTTGCCGTATTGCCTTGTCTGGTATGTTAAATATTTTTAGCCGTGATGTTAGTTTAGAGTTTGGTTCTCTGCTGGTATCATGGGCGTTAGTGATTTTCGTTATGCTCATCATACTTTAAGCGGTATCTCGAAGTGTTGAGTATATATAACAATATGATTTTATAAGATTTAACTGGCGCTGGTTGTAATAATGGTTGCATTTGGCTCTGGTAACTTTGAGAGAATTAACAAGAGGATTCACAATGACTGTAATTAAGATGACCGATTTAGATCTGGCAGGTAAACGAGTATTGATTCGTGCTGATCTCAATGTGCCGGTAAAAGAGGGCAAAGTGACCTCTGATGCCCGTATCCGCGCATCTTTGCCAACTATCGAGTTAGCGTTAAAACAGGGCGCTCGTGTGATGGTGACTTCTCACTTGGGGCGTCCGACCGAAGGCGAATATAACGAAGAATTTTCGCTGTTACCGGTGGTGAATTACTTAAAAGATGCGGTAAAAGCACCGGTTCGTTTAGCGAAAGAATATCTGGACGGCGTTGATGTTGCAGAGGGTGAGTTAGTCGTTCTGGAAAACGTTCGCTTCAATAAAGGCGAGAAAAAAGACGAAGAAACGTTATCCCAAAAATATGCAGCATTGTGTGATGTGTTTGTAATGGACGCTTTTGGTACAGCGCACCGCGCGCAGGCTTCTACTCATGGCGTTGCCAAATTTGCGCCGATCGCTTGTGCCGGTCCGCTGCTTTCTGCTGAATTAGACGCATTAGGTAAAGCGTTAGGCAATCCAGCGCGCCCAATGGTGGCGATTGTTGGCGGTTCTAAAGTTTCTACTAAGCTGACGGTTTTAGGTTCGCTGTCTAAAATTGCTGACCAATTAGTTGTTGGCGGCGGTATCGCGAATACCTTTATTGCAGCGCAGGGTCATAATGTCGGTAAATCTCTGTATGAAGAGGATTTGATTCCGGAAGCGAAAAAGCTGATGGAAACCTGCCATATTCCTGTTCCTACCGATGTGCGCGTGGCGACTGAATTTTCTGAAACTGCACCAGCGACCATGAAATCTGTTGCTGATATTAAAAATGATGAGCAAGTGCTGGATTTGGGTGATGATTCCGCAGAAGAGCTGGCTGCAATCCTGAAAAAAGCTAAAACTATTTTGTGGAATGGTCCGGTTGGCGTGTTTGAGTTTCCTAATTTCCGTAAAGGTACTGAGATCGTGGCGAAAGCTATTGCTGAAAGCGACGCATTCTCTATCGCGGGCGGCGGTGATACGTTAGCAGCGATCGACCTGTTCGGTATTGCTGATAAAATTTCTTACATTTCCACTGGCGGCGGTGCTTTCCTTGAGTTTGTTGAAGGCAAGAAACTGCCAGCCGTTGTGATGTTAGAAGAGCGCGCAAAAGAGGCTAAGCAGTAAGTAAATAACAGAAAACGGGAGGCGATGATGCCTCCCGTTTCTTCATACAGATTCTTATTGATGTATTCATGGGATAAATCGTTTTTTATCCATCAATAATAACCAATGATAAATAGGACAAATAGCATGTCTAAAATTTTTGATTTCGTAAAACCGGGTGTTATCACTGGTGATGATGTTCAGAAAGTATTCAAAATTGCTAAAGAGAATAATTTCGCATTACCTGCTGTTAACTGTGTAGGTACTGATTCGATTAACGCAGTTATTGAGGCAGCCGCTAAAGTTCGTGCTCCGGTCATTATCCAGTTCTCTAATGGCGGAGCTCAGTTTATCGCGGGTAAAGGCTTGAAGCTGGAAGGACAGGGCAGTGCTATTGTTGGTGCTATCTCTGGCGCGAGGCATGTCCATCTCGTTGCTGAGCAGTATGGTGTACCAGTGATTCTGCATACTGACCACTGTGCGAAGAAATTATTACCCTGGTTAGACGGTCTGTTAGATGCGGGTGAAAAGCATTTTGCTGAAACCGGCAAACCGCTGTTCTCTTCTCACATGATCGATTTGTCAGAAGAACCGCTGCAAGAGAATATTGAGATTTGTAGTAAATATCTGGCTCGTATGTCTAAAATCGGCATGACGCTGGAAATTGAATTAGGTTGTACTGGCGGTGAAGAAGATGGTGTTGATAACAGCCATCTGGAGAACTCTGCGTTGTATACTCAACCAGAAGACGTTGATTACGCTTATGAAAAATTAAACGCTATCAGCCCGCGTTTCACTATCGCCGCTTCTTTCGGTAACGTTCACGGTGTGTACAAACCAGGTAACGTACAACTGACACCAAAAATTCTGCACAACTCGCAGGAATATGTTTCTAAGAAACATAATTTGCCGCACAACAGCTTAAACTTCGTATTCCACGGCGGCTCAGGTTCTATGGCTGCGGAAATCAAAGAAGCAGTGAGTTATGGCGTAGTTAAAATGAATATCGACACCGATACCCAATGGGCAACATGGGAAGGTATTCTCGGTTATTACAAGAAAAACGAAGGCTATCTGCAAGGTCAACTGGGTAATCCAGAGGGTGCGGATAAACCAAACAAGAAATATTACGATCCGCGTGCCTGGTTACGTGCTGGTCAAGTCACCATGATCGCGCGTCTGGAAAAAGCATTTCAGGAATTGAATTGCATTGATGTGCTGTAACTGGTGATTTGATTCTATTTTATTAAGTAGATAGATAAAGTTAAGCCCCAACAGTTTTGTGCTGCTGGGGCTTTGTTTTACATTAATGGCTTTAGCCAGTTTCAGTAAAATCTCACTATTAGAAAAATACATACTATTGCTATTTTTTATTATTCGGCTAATGTTTAGGGTAATCGGCGATAGTTAATGTATTCATTAATAATTGATGTTTTCGTCTATTTTTTATGTGATAAAAAGTGAATTGTTCCGCAATGAAAAGGGTTAGTGCTTCTGTTGATGAAAATAATTATCATTAAGTGTTGTCTATTACCCTATTGTTTGATTCAATAAATGAGATATAAAACTGAGCATATATACTTATGGTCAGTTTTTTTAGAAAGTGCAGTGGTTAACATAAATAAATCCATTTAAGGAAATAATAAATGAAAAACTATAAAGTATTGGCAGCGCTTATCCCCGCTATGCTGGTAGCTGGCGCGGCAAATGCGGCTGAAGTATACAACAAAGATGGTAGTAAGTTAGACATCTCCGGTAAAGTTGAAGCTAATCATTATTTCTCTGACGATAAAAATAATGACGGCGATAATACCTATGCGCGTCTTGGTGTTCGCGGGGAATCTCAAATTAGTGATCAACTCACTGGCTATGGCTACTATCAAACTGAACTTAACGCGAGTTCGGCTGAGGATGATAATAATTCAACAACTCGTTATGCCTATGCCGGTTTAAAATTTGGTGATGCGGGTTCTTTTGATTACGGTCGTAATGACGGTATTTTATATGATATTGGTTCCTGGACTGATGTTTTGCCTGAGTTCGGTAATGACTCTTATGAAGATAGAGATCTTTTCATGACGGGGCGTGCAGGCGGTCTGGCAACTTATCGCAACAAAAACTTATTTGGTTTAGTTGATGGTTTGGATTTTGGTCTGCAATATCAAGGTCGTAATGATGAAACTGATCGTAATGAGTCTGATCGCAATGGTGATGGCTGGGGTATATCTACCACTTATGATTTAGGTATGGGGCTTTCTTTAGGTGCTGCTTATGCGTCATCTGATCGTACTTCTGAACAGCAGCGTGATTTCAAAGGTGATCGTGCTAATGCTGCTACTGCTGCTATTAAGTACGATGACAATGGTGTATATCTGGCTGCAATGTATGCTCAAACCTACAATATGAATTTCGTTGGTGATGATGTAGCTAATAAGACTCAAAACGTAGAGTTAGTTGCACAATATCTGTTTGACTTCGGCTTACAGCCATCTCTTGCCTGGATCTACTCAAAAGGTAAAGATCTGGATTACACGACCGCAGCTAAAACCTATAATAGTGAAGATTTAGTAAACTACGTTGATGTTGGTGCAAGCTATTTCTTCAACAAAAATATCTCTGCTATAATCGATTATAAGATTAATATGCTGGACGATAATGATTTCACTAAATCTGCTGGAATCTCAACCGACGATATTGTTTCTGTCGGATTCGTTTATGAATTCTAATGTTATAAAATTGTTCTACATTAAGTAGAAAATAACCATTCTATTAACTAGTCCCGATATAAGTAGTAATGCTTTATCGGGACTAGTCTTTTTCAATTGCATCACAGCTATTGCTGGCTAAAATAATCAAGTATCGAGTTTTTATATAGCACCGTTTTACAAGCACGGGGAAATTCTATTTATATAGAATCTAATTTTACATGGTTGTATGGATATATCTAATGCGTCATTTAGTTGCTTTTCTGCCTTTAGTTTTTTTGCTTTCTGCCTGTAGTGACACACCTAAGCCAGTTAGTTCTACATTTCAGCACCCGAATATTCAGGGCGGTTTCCAGCTTGATCCTGAACATACTAATCACTCGTTAACGGGTGATTTCGCGCGCAATCCGGCAACACAGCGTTTTATCGATAACATGGTGCAGCAACATGGATTTAATCATCAGCAACTATACGATGTTCTCGCCCAAGCCAAACGTTTAGACAACGTGCTGCGCCTGATGGATCAACAAGCGCCGACATCAACGACAAAACCTGCACCTAACGTGCCAAATGGATCATGGCTTCGTTACAGTAAGAAATTTATTACTCCTGAGAATGTACAAAATGGTGTTGTTTTCTGGAATCAATATGACTCTGCCTTGCAGCGAGCTTGGGTGGAGTACGGTGTTCCGCCAGAAATTATTGTGGGGATTATCGGTGTTGAAACGCGCTGGGGACGGGTGATGGGTAAAACGCGCATCATTGATGCTTTAGCCACGTTAGCGTTTGATTATCCTCGCCGTGCTGAATATTTTACTTCAGAGTTAGAAACTTTCTTGTTGATGGCGCGCGAAGAGGGAGATGATCCGCTCTCATTACGCGGTTCGTTTGCTGGCGCGATGGGCTACGGTCAGTTTATGCCATCATCATTTAAAAACTATGCCGTTGATTTTAATAGTGATGGACACATTAATCTATGGGACCCCGTTGATGCAATTGGCAGTGTCGCTAACTATTTTAAATCGCATGGCTGGGTGAGAGGTGAAACAGTCGCCGTTATAGCGAACGGGCAAGCTCCTAACCTCAAACATGGATTTAAAACTCGTTATTCACCTGCGACACTGGCTGCTGCTGGCTTGAAACCGCAGGGATCTATTGGTCATCATCAGGAAGTAAGTTTACTGCGTTTGGATATGGGAAATAGTTATCAATATTGGTATGGCTTGCCTAATTTTTATGCTATTACCCACTATAATCACAGCACTCATTATGCAATGGCGGTATGGCAATTAGGTGAATCCGTTAAAGCTGCCCGCAAACGCTAGCTATTCAATTTGAAAACCTGGAATATGTTTCGCATTACTGAGATTCGATATTTGCCTGTGAGATCCTGTTTTTATAGCATCAAAATGATATGACGTTGCGAATGTTATTGCTGAGATCATCTATCGCGGTGAGGAGATACCATTTTGGATAAAAGAACATGTGAATTAAGCCAGCGGATAGGCAAAATGCTTGCTTCTCGTCATCAATGGATAACGTGTGCGGAATCTTGTACCGGTGGGCTGGTTGCTGCTTATCTCACTGAGATTTCTGGCAGTTCAGCCTACTTTGATCGTGGTTTTGTGACATATAGTAATCAGGCTAAACATGAGTTGCTTGGTGTTAAATGGCTGACTTTGCATCAATGGGGAGCTGTAAGCGAGCAGACTGTTCGTGAAATGGCTTGCGGAGCATTGAGCGCTGCGAGAGCAGATATTTCAATATCAATTAGCGGTATTGCCGGACCTGATGGCGGAACAGAGGACAAACCTGTTGGGACAGTCTGGTTTGGCTGGGCAAACCGAAACGGACAAGTTTTAACTAAAAAGCGCCGCTTTCTTGGCGATCGGCATCAAGTCCGGCAACAAGCGGCTAATTATGCTTTAACTGTTGTACTGGAAAAATTTCTTTAAAACTTGCTTGATACTGTATGATTATACAGTATAATCATTCCCATCAAATAGAGATAAATTCTCATACTTTTTATGATCACATTTTACAATCACGGAGCCGCATAATGGACGATAACAAACAAAGAGCGCTGGCTGCTGCATTAGGGCAAATTGAAAAGCAGTTCGGTAAAGGTTCAATCATGCGTTTAGGCGATACTCAATCTCTTGATGTCGAGTCTGTTTCAACCGGTTCTCTGAGTTTAGATATTGCGCTCGGCATCGGCGGTTTACCGATGGGGCGTATTGTTGAAATTTTTGGACCTGAATCTTCTGGTAAAACTACGCTGACTCTTTCTGTTATTGCTCAGGCTCAGAAAGAGGGAAAAACGTGTGCTTTTATTGATGCGGAACACGCACTTGATCCTATCTATGCAGAAAAATTAGGTGTACAGGTTAATGATCTCCTGATTTCCCAACCTGATACCGGTGAACAAGCGCTAGAAATTTGTGATGCTTTGGTTCGTTCTGGTGCTGTTGACGTTATTATTATTGACTCCGTTGCAGCATTAACTCCTAAAGCTGAAATTGAAGGGGAAATGGGCGACTCACATGTTGGTTTACAGGCGCGTTTAATGTCTCAGGCATTACGTAAACTGACCGGTAATATCAAAAATGCCAACTGTCTGGTGATCTTTATTAACCAGATTCGTATGAAGATCGGTGTGATGTTTGGTAATCCGGAAACCACAACTGGCGGTAATGCACTAAAATTCTACTCTTCTGTCCGTTTAGATATTCGCCGTGTCGGTGCAATCAAAGATGGTGAAGAAGTCGTTGGTAATGAAACTCGTGTGAAAGTTGTGAAAAATAAAATTGCCGCGCCATTCCGTCAGGCTGATTTCCAAATTTTATATGGTGCGGGTATCTCTAAAGAGAGCGAACTGATTGATTTAGGCGTGAAACATAAGTTAGTTGATAAATCTGGCGCATGGTATGCCTATAACGGCGACAAGATTGGTCAAGGTAAATCTAATTCAATGAAGTTCTTACAGGAAAATCCAGCTATTTCTGCTGAATTGGAAAAACGTCTGCGCGATTTATTGCTGAATAATAATCCTGTCATTGCAGTAGATGTTGAAGATGACGCTGAATTACCGGAAGACGAAGAGCTTTAATTTGTAGGGTATTGCCTGTAGGTTTTATTTAAATGAAAACACTGTTACCGCGAGCAATGCGATTATTAGCTCAACGTGATTTCAGTGAACAAGAAATGCGTCGTAAACTTGCGGCGCATTCTTCTTTTGGCTGTTTTGGTAATCACCATTCTGCTGAAAATGTTCCCGTTTCTGAAGAGTCTATCGATCAAGTCATCGCGTATTGTTATCAGCATAATTGGTTAAATGATACTAATTATGCCTGCCGTTTTGTTCTTAGCCGTAGCAATAAAGGCTATGGTTCTCAGCGTATTCAGTCTGAATTACAACAAAAAGGTATTAGCCGCGACGATATTAGTCTGGCGATGTCTGAATGTGGTATTGACTGGTATGAAAAGGCGAGAGAATTAGCAAGTAAACGTTTTGGTTCTGAGTTATCTACTGACTGGAAAGAAAAATCAAAGGTTCAACGTTATCTCGCTTATCGCGGATTTATACAGGATGAAATTCAATCAGTTTTTGCTGATTCTGAATAATAAACGCTCTGCTGATTTACTTCCCTGCCAAGAAATTTTATCTTATGCCTACTTCCCATTTGTAAGTCAGCTTTTTAGTTTTTATTTGCTGTGCTTTACTTACGAATAGCCTTCATTTTAGCCAGATATTGGAAATTATATGAGCAAGAGCACCGCTGAGATCCGTCAAGCGTTTCTCGATTTCTTTAATAGCAAAGGGCATCAGGTTGTTGCCAGTAGTTCTTTAGTTCCTCATAACGATCCTACGTTACTTTTTACTAATGCGGGAATGAATCAGTTTAAAGATGTTTTTCTTGGACTGGATAAACGCGCTTATACGCGCGCGACAACATCGCAGCGTTGTGTGCGTGCTGGCGGTAAGCATAATGACTTAGAAAATGTCGGTTATACCGCTCGCCATCATACTTTTTTTGAAATGTTGGGTAATTTTAGCTTTGGTGATTACTTTAAGCATGATGCGATTAATTTTGCCTGGGAACTGTTGACCGGAGCAAATTGGTTTAATTTGCCAAAAGAAAAATTATGGGTGACTGTCTACGCAACCGATGATGAAGCCTATGACATCTGGGCTAATGAAATTGGTATCCCGCGCGAAAGAATTATCCGCATTGGTGATAATAAAGGTGCAGCATTTGCATCAGATAACTTCTGGCAGATGGGCGACACTGGTCCTTGCGGTCCGTGTACTGAAATTTTCTTCGATCATGGCGATCATATCTGGGGAGGACCTCCAGGTTCACCGGAAGAAGATGGCGATCGTTATATTGAGATCTGGAATATCGTCTTTATGCAGTTCAATCGTCAGCCTGACGGTACGATGCTGCCATTGCCGAAACCATCGGTTGATACCGGTATGGGATTAGAGCGCATTGCGGCAGTATTGCAGCATGTTAACTCTAACTATGAGATTGATCTGTTCCGTACTTTGATTGCTGAAGCGGCTAAAGTCACGAAAGCAACAGATTTGAGTAGTAAATCTTTGCGGGTTATCGCTGACCATATTCGTTCATGTGCATTTCTGATCTCTGATGGTGTGATGCCATCTAATGAAGGTCGCGGATATGTGCTGCGCCGAATCATTCGCCGTGCAGTACGTCATGGTCACATGTTGGGCGCAAATGAAACGTTTTTCTATAAGCTCGTTACACCGTTAATTAGCGTAATGGGCAGTGCTGCTGATGAGTTGCAACGCCAGCAGTCGATGGTTGAGCAAGTGCTGAAGACGGAAGAAGAGCAGTTTGCCCGCACATTAGAACGCGGTTTAGCGCTGCTTGATGAAGCACTCAGTCAGTTAACTGGTGATACGTTAGCCGGTGAAACGGCATTCCGTTTGTATGATACGTTCGGTTTCCCATTAGATTTAACCGCAGATGTTTGCCGTGAACGCAATATCAAAGTCGATGAAGCAGGCTTTGAAAAAGCGATGGAAGAGCAACGCCGCCGTGCGCGGGAATCCGGCGCATTTAGTGTTGACTACAGCAAAGTGATTCGTGTTGAAAGTGCAACGGAATTCAGTGGTTACAAAGCGCTGGAACAGTCCTCTAAAGTGATCGCATTATTTGTTAATGGTCAGGAAGTTAAAACAATCCAAAGTGGTCAGGAAGCTATTGTCGTGCTTGATAGCACTCCTTTCTATGGTGAGTCAGGCGGTCAGGTCGGCGATATTGGTTTACTGAAATCAGCGGTAGCTTTCTTTGATGTGCAGGATACGCAGAAATATGGTCAGGCAACGGGTCATCTTGGTCGTTTAACGCAAGGTGAGCTAAAAATCGGTGATAGTGTTGATGCTGTTGTAGATGGTGTGCGCCGCGAACGTATCCGTTTGAATCACTCGGCAACTCACTTATTACACGCGGCTTTGCGTCAAGTGCTGGGTGAACATGTGGCTCAAAAAGGTTCACTGGTCAATGATAGCTACTTACGCTTTGACTTCTCGCATTCTGAAGCCATGAAGCCAGAGCAAATCCGTGCTGTTGAGGATTTGGTTAACCAGCAAATTCGCCGTAATTTGTCTGTTGAAACGCATATCATGGATTTAGATGATGCGAAATCCAAAGGTGCGATGGCACTATTTGGCGAGAAATACGACGATAAAGTGCGTGTACTTTCGATGGGGGACTTCTCCACTGAATTGTGTGGCGGTACGCATACTTCGGCGACAGGGAATATCGGTCTGTTCTGTATTACTTCTGAATCAGGTATTGCAGCAGGTATTCGCCGTATTGAAGCCGTCACTGGTGAAAACGCGATTGTTGCTATTCATCAACAAAGTGATGTACTCAATGAAGTCGCCTCGCTGGTTAAAAGTGATAGTAATGGTCTGATTGAAAAAGTCAGCGGTTTACTGGATCACAACCGTGCAGTTGAAAAAGAGCTGCAACAACTGAAAGATCAATTAGCTGCACAAGAAAGTTCATCGTTAGTCAGTAAAGCGATTGATGTGAAAGGTGTTAAATTACTGGTCAGTAATCTGAATAATGTTGAACCAAAAATGTTGCGTACTATGGTTGATGATATTAAAAATCAATTAGGTTCTGGTATTATCGTCTTAGCGACTGTGCATGATGGCAAGGTAAGCCTGATTGCAGGGGTGACTAAAGATTTAGTTGATCGAGTGAAAGCGGGTGAACTTATTGGTTCTGTCGCGCAGTTAGTTGGTGGTAAGGGCGGAGGTCGTCCCGATATGGCTCAAGCTGGCGGTACCGATGTCAGTGCATTGCCATCGGCGTTAGCAACGGTTGAAAAATGGGTTGCTGCTAAGTTATAACTGCTGAATTTTAAATATAAAACCGCATATCTGAACGATAAATGTGCTTAACTTTGTCATGATGTGCGGTTTTTGTTAAAATCTTTGACGTTACTAAAGTTGTTAAAATTTAAAAAAGTTAGTTAATCTTAGGCATATACATGCTTTTATCTTGGTTATTGCTAGAATTGTTTTAATCTGAGCTGATTACTCTCAGCTTTAATAGCTTACGTTCTTAATGTATATCGTGGATAATGGGCAATCTGCATAAGAGAATTAATAGTCTGTTTAATCTGTCAAGGAGCAAAGAATGCTTATTCTAACTCGTCGAGTTGGTGAGACACTGATGATTGGTGATGAAGTTACCGTTACCGTTCTGGGTGTTAAAGGTAATCAAGTTCGTATAGGTGTTAGTGCACCTAAAGATGTATCTGTTCATCGTGAAGAAATTTACCAACGAATTCAGGCTGAAAAGTCACAACAATCGACTCTTTAACCGGTTGACGCGTCTTACTTTATGTTGTTTTTGATACGGAAAGGCGTGTCGATTTTTCTTTCCCGACATAACTCCTGATTGCTATTTCTCGATAATCACACTGATTATCAGTTTGGTTTTGTGTCATTTTTGTTGGTAAATCGTTCTTGTTGTTTGCTTAGTGCACAAACGAACGCATTGAACGAAAAAGTAATTGACTTATAAGTGCGGGAAAGTAATATGTGCGCCACGCAGTGCCGATAAACATTCGATATGTAACGGTTACTGTTAACGGTGAGGTGGCCGAGAGGCTGAAGGCGCTCCCCTGCTAAGGGAGTATGCGGTCAAAAGCTGCATCGAGGGTTCGAATCCCTCCCTCACCGCCATTCTTTTCTTGTGTTAAGAATCTGCACCAGTAGCTCAGCTGGATAGAGTACTCGGCTACGAACCGAGCGGTCAGAGGTTCGAATCCTCTCTGGTGCACCATATTATAAATACCGTTTGATTACGGTATCAAAAACAGAAGTACTTACTTCTGTTTCAGTAAATTAAAAAGCACCAGTAGCTCAGCTGGATAGAGTACTCGGCTACGAACCGAGCGGTCAGAGGTTCGAATCCTCTCTGGTGCACCATCTTATTCATATCGTTTAATTGCGGTATCAAAGACAGAAGTTACTTATTTCTGTTTCAGTAAATCAAAAAGCACCAGTAGCTCAGCTGGATAGAGTACTCGGCTACGAACCGAGCGGTCAGAGGTTCGAATCCTCTCTGGTGCACCATCTCTTATTCCTTGTATTTTTTTATTCTGTTTCATATATTTTTATCTTCAAATTAAAAACATAAAAAAACCTTATTAAAAAATTAATAAGGTTTTTAGCTGAATTTGAGTAAAGAATTAAAGAATACGGCTAATCAGTTTATCAATCCGAATACGTTTTAATCGACGAATTAACTTACGGATCTTCACCGGATAGAATTGGATACTTTGCAACTGCTGATAATGATTAATCACAAAAGTATGCGTGCGGATACATTCTAGCTCATGTTGACGCGCTTCTTTCAGCTCACCTTGCGGATCGTGAATCAGAATGGCATTTTCCAGATCAAGATGCCATGCGCGCGGATTCAGATTATTACCCGTGATTAACTGCCAGTTATCATCAACCCAGATACCTTTTAGATGATAAGTATTATCATCATCTTTCCATAATCGGATAGTCAGCAAGCCCTTATCAACATAACGCTGTAAACGCGTGACAAAGCGGCGCAGATTAATTTCATATAAATAGGGCAGTGCACCAATAATTTTAAAGGGCTGATCTTCAGGGATATAAAAATCATTCGCCGTCTTATCGCCAACGATGATTTCAACTTGTTTTCCCTGTCGCAGCAACGAAATGATATTTTTTACCAGCGGTGCTGGGAGATTGAAATAAGGCGTACAGAGTGTCAATTTATGCTCTGTACTGTTCATCAGACGATCAATCGCTTTATTCAGCGGACTATGACGCCCTAAACCAACCAGCGGTGTGACAGCCAGTTGCTCATCAGTAGCGCTATCGACGAACTTATATTCTTGTACACGTAAAGTTTGTCTGAATTTCTTAATGTCATTTTTAATTTCCGGCTTACTCGGACGATTATGACAATCCAGATTATGTACCGCCGCCGCAGGTAACAAATTCTGCTTAACGTAGTCAACCATACTGTCAGTTAAAGCAGGATTGGTGATGAATTGGTAGCGATCATAGCGATACTTATCGTGTTGATGCAGATAAACATCATTCACGCTGGCACCGGTATATGCAACGGTATTATCAACAATACTGCCTTTTAAATGCAGAACGCCTAACGCTTCACGCGTATTTACCGGCACACCATATATAGGAACATGAACATTCGGATATTGTTCCGCCATCTTGCAATACCAGTCAGCATTGGTGTTTTCAGCAACGTCGCCGATTCTTCCGCGCTGTGCTCGATGCCAGTCGACAAATATCGCCACATCGAGTTCAGGGCGGCGCATTTTAGCCTGATAAATCGCAGACAGAATATCAATACCTGCATCATCATGTTCCAGATAAAGGGCGATCAGATAGATGCGATGTTCTGCATGGCTAATCAAGTCAAGTAAGGCAGAGCGATAATCTCTAGGACTTGATAATACTTTAATATCATCAAGAGGCTGGGATATTTTAGGCAGTCGCGCAAGGTGTTGTTGAGCTTTCTTACGTTTAAATGATGACAACATCACAGTGCATTCTTCTCTTGTTGAGTCATAGCAAAAAGCTATAACGGGCAAAATTGTTAATAGTTAGATCGGATAATACTATCACCACTTCATACTAAAGTGACTAAAAAGCAGTATGAATATTATAAAACTGTCGTCGGCGTAACATAATTTATATAAATTATGTTTATCTCATTGATATATCTAATTATTGATGTTGTCCAATTATCAATCAATTGAACTGCTTTCTGTGGATTCGGTTTTTGTCGATAAAGCGATAAAACTTTCCAGACTGCGATTGGCTTTTCCTGCCAAATAGCGTTGCTTAAAATCAGTGAAATAGTGATTTAAACGCTGTGCCGCCTCATATTCTTCAGCTTGTTGCAGGATTTTTACTGCCACTTCAACCGTACAAAGTTGCTCTTTATTGCTGGCTTCACGCAAGCCATAATCAGAGTTCTCTTCACTGGCGATAGCAAGCACTGGCAGCTTGTCTAAATAAGGACTTTTGCGAAACATTTTCCGCGCCTCTGTCCATGTTCCGTCAAGGAAAATAAATAGCGGACGCTTATTTTCCTGCCGTTCGACCTGCATTTTTACTCTCTCTGGTGCGGCATACGAGGCAGGAAAAATAACATAGGGCTGATATTGCGGATCAGATAACAGTGCCAGCAATTGTGGATCAACTTCCGTTCGTGACCACATAAACGCCGTTGTATCCGGCAGAATATCGGCGATCAGTCGCCCTGTATTGCTTGGCTTTAACGGCTCAGTGTCATACATCAGCAGACAGAAACTACAATTCGCTTCCATCGCGGAAAACGTGTGGCACAAACAGTGTTTTTTCGGTAATAAACAACGCGGACAACGTATAACACGACACCCTCTGGCACGAAACGGGCGTGTTGATTGTGCCAGCTTTTGTTCGCGCAAACGTAGAACGGCGTTGTCAGCGAGCGTAGGCACAGTGGAATTCGATGTCATAGTGATTTACCGAAGAGAATAGTGGTGCTAATTAACCTGAGGCTAATTACAAAAAAACCGAAGAGGCGAATGATAACGTATTCATTGCCTTTTCGGTTATGTTTTTATACCTGCGATCTTGAATGCAATTAGCGCGATACAGTAAACCGCCGCAGAAATTAGCTATTCTTAGCCAATCTTAGCCAAAACTTCATCGAGCCACTGGTTAAATGGTTCTTTTGGCACTGCGCCATTCAACATATCGATGCGTTGCCCTTTCTTGAACACCATAATGGTGGGTATACTGCGAATACCGTAGCGGGCGCTGAGTGCGGGTTCTGCTTCGGTATCGATTTTAACAAAACGAAATTCTTTTGCTCTTTCTTGGGCAACATCTTCAAAGATGGGCGCAAAACTGCGGCACGGACCGCACCACGGAGCCCAAAAATCGATAATAACAGGCATATCGTCTGATAATAATGAATCAAGCGTCGCTGTATTGGCATTGATGACTTCGCCATCAAAAAGTTCATGTCCACAGCGGCCGCATTTGGCTTCTTCCTGTAAACGATCGTCAGGAACGCGATTTGTCGCCAGACAGGACGGGCAAAGGGTATTCATGCTGAACCTCAGTAAAATTGCACTATGATTTTACTTATTATGAACAAATTATTAACCATCACAATCTGATTTCGTCGATGGTTTCGATAGATTTAGGCTTTTAGCTGATCATTTGTGGCTTACCGGCATAACATCAGGTAATCTGCGCGCCGGAAGCGATGGTGGAAGTGGAGATATTAAGTATGAGTGACTCTTTTAACGGCAAGAACGGCAAAGTTAAAGTCATGTACGTCCGCAGTGACGACAATGACAACAAAAAAGATGACAGAAGTAATCGACGCTCTGATAAATCGCGTTCTGATAATCGTAGCAATAGTCGAGGCGATAACCGCAGTGATAAAAAACCGCACTGGGGTGATAATGAACGTCCGCGCCGTCCTGTCCGCAGCGCTAATGAAAAACCACCGCGTTCACCGTGGCAGGCACGACTGCAAGATGTCAGCGAGCCAGAGCCTTTTGATCATGGCGGTATTTCCGGCAAAAGCCAGATCGATCCCGCTCAACTGCGTAAGCAACGCGAACAAGAAACTAAAGTGTATGGCGAAAACGCATGTCAGGCACTATTCCAAAGCCGCCCTGAAGCCATAGTACGCGCTTACTTTATCCAGTCTGTCACACCAAGATTCCGTGAAGCATTACGCTGGATGGCAGCCAACCGCAAAGCCTATCATGTGGTTGATGACGAAGAGCTAACCAGAGTTTCCGGTACAGAACATCATGGCGGTATTTGCTTTTTAATTAAAAAACGCAGCGGATTAAGTGCAGTTGATTATCTGGCAAAAGCACCGGCAATAGATTGCGTACTGGCGCTGGAAAATGTTGGTAATCCGCATAACTTAGGGGCGATGATGCGCTCCTGCGCGCATTTTGGCGTAAAAGGGGTGTTATTGCGTGACCCAGGTTTACTGGAATCCGGTGCTGCGATCCGCACCGCAGAAGGCGGAGCGGAACATATCACCGCCATTGGTGTTGATGATTTCCCCGAAGCATTAGAGATTTTCCGCCGCGAGGGTTACACCATCATTACCACCTCCAGCCACAAAGGTACACCATTGTCGAAAGCTGAATTTCCGGCAAAAACCGTATTGGTATTAGGCGAAGAGAACGATGGGTTGTCCGATATTGCCATGAAACAAAGCGATATGAGTATTTCTATCGACGGCACCGGCAACGTAGAAAGCCTGAATGTTTCGGTTGCTACCGGTATTTTACTGGCGGAATGGTGGCGTCAAAACGCAGTATAATTTATTGATAATTAAGTTGTAATAAGTTGTAGAGGCGGTATTCTGCCGCCTCTACGAAATTTTTCTCCTGAACATACCATAAGCCAGACTTCCAGTTGTCAGCGTAATCACGATTAATGGCAGCAAACTTCCCCAAACAATAGAAAAATCCGCATCTTTCAGATAGATCTGCTTAGTGATGTCAGTGAAATGGCGGATTGGATTAATCCACGTGATATGTTGCAACCAGACCGGCATATTTTCTACCGGCGAGATATAACCGGAAAGCAGGATCGCAGGCATCATAAACACAAACATACCGATAAAGGCTTGTTGCTGTGTAGAGCAGAGGGAAGAGATCAGTAGCCCGAATCCGACCAGTGATAAGGTATAAATCAGCATCGTACCGTAAAACAGCAGCAGCGATCCGGCAAACGGAATCTGATAACAGAAAATACCAATCAGCAGCACAATCGATGCCTGAAACATTGCTACCAACATTGCCGGAACTGCTTTGCCAATAAAGATTTGCCAGGTAGTGAGCGGTGAAACTAACAGTTGCTCTAACGTTCCTTGTTCCCGCTCACGCGCCACAGACAGCGAAGTAACGATTAACACGCCGATAGTAACAATCATGGCGATCAGCGAGGGGATCACAAACCATTTATAGTCCAGATTAGGGTTATACCAGTTGCGGATCACCAGTTCACTGTTGTTCGGCAAAGGCGTCGCAGCGGCGGCAGCCAGCTCTAGCTGATACTGTTTGATGATCTGCTGAATATAGTTAGCGGTGATCTGCGCGCTGTTAGAGCGGCGACCATCAAGAATAATCTGTAATGGCGCGCTTTGCCCTGATGCTTTTTGTCCTGATTCTTTTCTTCCTGATACTACGGCACGCGAAAAATCTGCCGGAAAACGTACCAGCAGCAAGGCTTTTTGTTGATTAATGGTCGGCTCTATTTCTTGCGAACTGTGCAACAGCAATACATTACTGATCGCGCTGGCTTTGGCAATGCGCTGTGTTAGCTCTACGGAGGCTTGCCCGTTATCTTCGCTATAAATGGCAATGCTGGCGTTGGTTACTTCCAGCGTGGCAGCAAACGGGAACAGGATCACTTGCAGCAATACCGGCATGACTAAAATAACGCGAGTTTGCGGATCGCGCAGCAGTGATTGCAGCTCTTTGCGGATTAACGCCAGTAAGCGATGAAGTATCGTGATAGTTTGCTGTTTCATTAATCCAGCCTCCGCTTGGTTTTCAGCGCGGTTAGCCCGATAAAGAAGAGGGCGGACGCAATTAAAAACAGCAGATTAATCAATAAAATTGGTGCAATATTGCCTGCCAAAAACAGCGTTTGCAGCGTACTGACAAAATAGCGCGCCGGAATGATATAAGTCACCGCGCGTACCACTTGCGGCATACTGTCGATCTCAAAGATAAACCCTGACAACATCACCGCAGGCAAAAACGCTGCATTCAGCGCGACCATGGCTGCATTAAATTGATTACGGGTGAGTGTCGAAATCAGCAGCCCCATGCCAAGCGTACTGGCTAAAAACAGACTGCTCATGCCAAATAGGATCAGCAACGAGCCGCGATAAGGAACGTGCATGATAAACACCGCGACCACCATACACAGCAACATAGCGATCATGCCGAGAAAGTAGTAAGGGATCAGCTTGGAAAGCAGCAGTTCTGCGCGCGTAACTTGCGTAGAGAGCAGTGCTTCCATCGTGCCGCGCTCCCATTCACGGGCGATCACCAGCGAAGTCAGGATTGCGCCGATCACGGTCATAATAATGGTAATCGCACCGGGAATAATAAAGTTACGGCTGATCGCCGATGGATTGAACCAGTAACGCAGTTGAATATCAATCAATCCCTGTGCGGGCAGCCCGTTATCTATCGCTTGATTTTGTTGCCATATTTGCCAGATTCCTTCGGCATAACCTTGCGCGAAGTTGGCAGTATTCGGCTCACTGCCATCAGTAATCACCTGAATGGGCGTGCTGTCTTCTGGTCGGAACAACTTTTGCGAAAAATCAGGCGGAATAACAATGATCCCGCGAATCTCACCGGCTTGTATTTTATGAATTAATTCACGCCGATCCGTGCTGATAGTCGGCGCGATATAAGCAGAGCCAATAAATTCGTCCACCAAATGACGCGCTTCCGGCGTTTGCTGCTCCACTAAAATCCCGACTTTCAGCTTGCTGGAATCCAGATTAATTCCGTAACCAAAGATAAACAGCAGCATCAGCGGGATCACTACCGCAATCAGCCCGCTGCTAGGATCGCGTAAAATCTGATAGGTTTCCTTACGGCATAAGGCAATCAACCGCCGCAGCGAGAGCAGAGACGCAGCTTTTTTCAGTAAAAAATTAGCCATGCTGTGTCGCCTTATCATATCCCAGCACCAGATCGATAAATGCCTGTTCCATCGTCGGATTCGGGTTATTCGCCGTCGCAACCTGCTGTTTCAAATCATCCGGCGAACCAGCGGCGATAATCTTTCCGTGATAAACCAGTCCAATGCGATCGCAATACTCCGCTTCGTCCATAAAGTGAGTGGTCACCATCACCGTAACGCCTTTCTCCACCATACTATTGATGTGCAGCCAAAATTCACGGCGCGTAATAGGATCAACGCCGGAAGTCGGCTCATCGAGAAACAGAATATCCGGTTCGTGCATTAACGCGCAGGAAAGGGCGAGGCGCTGTTTAAAACCTAACGGCAGCGCATTCGGTTCTTGCGATAAGATCGGCGTAAAGTTAAAGGCTTTAGTCATATCGGCAATTTTATTTTTTTGCCGCTGACCGTATAAACCATAAGCACCAGAGAAGAATTTCAGATTTTGCTCCAGCGTCAAATTACCGTACAGCGAGAATTTTTGTGCCATGTAACCCAAATGCTGACGGGCTTTACCGGAGCTGGTTTTTAAATCCATGCCCAACACTAACGCTTTACCGCTGGTGGGTACTAACAAACCGCACATCATCTTGAATGTTGTCGATTTTCCCGCACCATTAGGACCTAACAACCCAAAAATTTCCCCGCGTTTTACCTGAAAACTAACATCATCGGTTGCAGCGAAATCACCAAATTTCTTAGTGAGGGAAATCGCCTCAATCACCACGTCTTGCCCGTTACCGGCAACGCTTGGCATGATTTGCCCCAACGCAGATTCACTGGCAGGATTACCGCCGAGCAGATCAATAAACGCATCTTCAAAACGCGGCGCAACTTTTTCCGCTTTGGCATTGGGCTGATTCAATAACGCTGGCAGAGCTTGATAATCTTCACCTTTTTTCAGGATCAAACGCACGGATTTCCCCTGAATCACGCCATCACTGATTTGCGGCAGCGTTAGTGCTTGCTGTAGCAGCTTACGGTTGCTGCCTTGCGTTGCGGCGATCAGCACACTGCGCTCGTCCATTCGTTGCGTAAGTTGCTGCGGCGCACCGCTAAAAATTAATTCGCCCTCATTCATCAACAGTACATGACGGCACTGCTCTGCTTCATCAAGGTAAGAGGTACTCCACAGAATTAACATGCCCTCATCTGCCAGCTCATGTACCATCTTCCACAGCTCACGGCGCGAGATGGGATCAACGCCGACACCCGGCTCATCAAGCAACAGCACTTTGGGCTGACCAATTAAAGTACAGGCTAAACCCAACTTTTGCTTCATACCGCCGGAGAGTTTCCCCGCCAGCCGATCAGTGAAACGAGCGAGATCCGTAAAATTCAGCAGCTTTTCAAACACCGCTTTACGCTCTTCGCCAATCACACTGCGTAATTCCGCATACAGATTCAGGTTTTCGATCACCGTCAGATCTTCATACAGACCAAATTTTTGCGGCATGTAGCCCAATATGGCGTGCAACTCGGCATCATTTGCAATGGGATCGAGACCAACAACGCGAATTGAACCCGCGTCCGGCTTGAGTAAACCCGCGAGCATTCGCAGCAGCGTTGTTTTTCCTGCACCGTCAGGACCAACCAGTCCCATCACGCCGCCGCTATCGATTTGTATCGTCAGACTGGCGATTGCGGGCTTGGTTAACGCGCGAAAATGTTTTTCAACGCCCGTTAGCACGATGTTGTGCTGGTGAGCTGAAACAGAATCCATTATCGCCATTTCTTCACTGCCTGCTTTAATTAGCGGGAAAAATGATCGTGACCGGCATTCCCTGACGCAGCGCTTCATCAGGATCAGAAACAATAATCCGCAGGCGATACACTAAATCAGTACGCAGTTCCGGCGTTTCGACACTTTTCGGTGTAAATTCAGCATTCGGAGAGACGAAACCGATAGTCCCGTGATAAGGCTTATCCGGTCTGGCATCGGTATAGATTTCCAGCTTGGTATCCGGCACGGCATTAGCTAAATTCACTTCGCTAACATAAGCGCGAATCCACACCGGATCAGTCAGTGACACACTAAATACCGTATTGCTGGCGCTAACCATGCTGCCTGGTTCAACTGCGCGTGTCAGAATTGTTCCGTCAGACGGCGCAACCAACGCGGTATCTGCCAGATTTAACTGTGCCTGAGCTAACGCGGCTTGTGCTTGTGCCAGATTCGCTTGTGCGGCTACGATCTCCTGCGGACGGCTGCCATTTTGATATTGTGTCAATTTATCGTTGGCAGCTTGCAGCGCAGCTTTGGCTTGATCCCGTGCATTACGTGCTTCATCAAGCATATTGGCGGAGATTGAATGGGTTTTCCATAAACTCAGTTGACGTTGATAGAACGTTTCGGCGTAATTATAAGCAGGCAGACTTTGCTCCACCGCCGCTTTTGCCTGTGCAATCTCTTCTGCACGATAACCCTCTTGCACTAATGCCAGACTAGCTTGTAGAGCATCAACATTGGCTTTTGCCTGCTGAACGGCAATGATATAAGGCTGATCGTCTAAATGCCCGACAACCTGACCCGATTTGACTTTATCCCCCTCATCAACACTTAATGACGCCAATCGACCGCCAACACGAAAGTTGAGATTCACCGTTCTAATATCCACATTTCCATAGAGCGATAAAGTGTTATGCCGACTATTGCTATAGCTGTTCCAAGCGTAAGCAACCGCAATAATGATGCCAATAACTAACAGGATAAGGAGGTTCTTTTTCTTCATCATTCCGTCTCTATTTTGCCTGCACGATGCCTTTATATACCTCTATTAAAGTTAGCATAAGTAAATGACGAGCATGAATTTTTATTGGCGGGATTGTGGTTATTTATGAGCGGGATAATATTTAATAACCAATAATATATGTAACTATAGTTATTAATTAAAATTAAATAGTCTTAATGATTTATAAAACCATTTGTTATTAATAAATTTCCATATTAATGTTTTAGATCAAAAATAACAGATGAATGCTTGAAAAATACTTCTTTCTTTTCGGGAAATACTAGTAATTATGACAGTGTATCTCTTGATTTATTAGGGTTATTCTAGTTAATAATTAATTCTTATACATCATACAGATATATTAGGTGATAAATTTTATACCCGCAATCTTTCAAGTAGTTGCCGCCTGCCAGCCTGTTGAAAGCTCTTGAGGATATAAGAGTACAGAGGTAAGTATGGGGCTTTTTAACAATGATAAAAATATTAATTTATGTCTTGAAAATCAGCTTCAAGCATATGGGATAAGCCATTATTGTTATTTTTTATCGCCGCATTTTACTCATACTGCACCTGTTATATTAACTAATTATCCTGAAGAGTGGATTTCAAGTTATATAAATGCCAGTTTTTATCAAACAGATCCCATAGTTTTGTTTGCCAGACAAACCGTTATGCCATTTTCCTGGCATGATGTCCCTGAGTTAAATGAGCAAGGTAATAATACGCAGAATAATCGTTTTATCGCGCATTATAATATTTTCGATGGCTATACCTTTGTCGTTCATGATGTGAATAACTGTTTATCATTATTAAGTCTATGCAATATTGATAATGACAGTGCGTTTCATGAAAATATTAAAAAATATCAGGCGGATATACAATTACTGCTAATTCTGACGCATGATCGAATGAACAAGAGTATTACACCTTTCCCATTCAGTGAAAGTAAAGAGTCAATATTATCATCACGAGAATTAGAGATTTTACAGTGGGTGAGTTTAGGGAAAACCTACATTGAATCAGCGATGATTTTAGGTATTTGCGAACGCACTATTAAGTTTCACATGAAGAATATTGTCAACAAACTGAATGTTTCTAATGCCCGACATGCGATTAAAAAAGCGATTGAGTTGAATTTATTGACTTAATCTCAGGTCTGTGGGTCAGAAAATAGTAAAAATAATAGATTGATAATAAAGAATAATCCGTAGAGGCGGTAATCTGTCTCCCCTACGGAAATGATATGATTATTTGAAATTTATTGTAATAATTCCAAAATTCAGGTTAATCAAATTAACGCGCTAACCAACCGCCATCAACCGCAATAGTATAACCATTGATATAGTCAGATGCCGGAGAAGCTAAGAATACCGCAGGTCCCATCAAATCATCTGGTAATCCCCAACGACCGGCTGGAATACGTTCGAGGATCTCAGCATTGCGGTTTTCATCAGCACGCAATTGCTGCGTATTGTTGGTCGCCATATAGCCCGGTGCAATCGCATTTACGTTGATGCCGTGTTTCGCCCATTCATTTGCCAGCAAACGAGTAACACCCATCACCGCGCTTTTTGACGCAGTATATGATGGCACGCGGATACCGCCTTGATAAGACAACATCGACGCAATATTGATGATCTTCCCGCCATTTCCCTGCTTAATAAATTGACGTGCTACCGCTTGAGACATGAAGAACACGGTTTTAATGTTGACATTCATCACATCGTCCCAGTTCTTTTCTGTGAAATCGATAGCATCTTCACGGCGAATAATACCGGCGTTATTCACTAAAATGTCGATTCTACCGTATTCCGCCAGCGTTTTTTCTAACAGTTCAGGAATACATTCAATACTGCTTAAATCGGCGGACAGACTAAGAAAACGACGACCTGACGATTTCACTTTCTCCATCGTTTCGGTAGGTTCAGTCATATTCACACCGACAATATCACAGCCAGCTTGCGCCAGCCCGATCGCCATACCCTGACCTAAACCGGTATTACAACCTGTTACCAGCGCTACTTTACCTTTTAAATTAAAGCTGTCTAAAATCATGGTTTTCTCCCTTATGTCATATCGCTGACAGAAACGGGCGATCATTATTAGTCGCCCAACATAAAATTAATTAAATATACTTATCATCTTGAAAACTATCGGATATAAATCAACGAATCTCACTAACTTTTACATGATCCATATCGTCAAACACTTGGTTTTCACCGACCATACCCCAGATAAAGGTATAACTTTTCGTGCCAACACCAGAATGAATTGACCAGCTTGGTGAAATCACCGATTGCTCGTTATGCACCAGAATATGACGGGTTTCCTGCGGCTGCCCCATCATGTGGAATACCGCGGTTTCATCGTCCATATCAAAATAGAAATAGACTTCCATACGACGTTCATGGGTGTGCGTTGGCATGGTGTTCCATAAATTTCCTTCCGCCAATTGCGTCATACCCATCGTTAACTGGCAAGTCGGCAGCACATCAGGAATGATGTACTTGTTGATAGTCCGCAGATTACTGGTTTCCGGACTGCCGATAGTTTGCGGTGAAACTTCTGCACGGGTAATCACTTTCGTTGGATAAGTCAGATGTGCTGGCGCACTGTTGTAATAGAACTTAGCGGGTTTCGCAGCATCAACACTGCTGAAAATCACTTCTTTTGCCCCTTTGCCGACGTACAACGCTTCTTTGTTGCCAACGTCATAACGCTGACCATCAACGGTGACAACACCAGCTCCGCCGATATTGATCATGCCCAGTTCGCGGCGCTCCAGAAAATAGCTAACGCCTAATTGTTTACCCACTTCAGCACCGATCGTCACCGTTTTCTTTACTGGCATAATACCGCCAACGATGATGCGATCGATGTGGCTATAGGTCATGGTGTATTGATCCGCTTCAAAGATTTTTTCAATCAAGAATTCGCGGCGCAGTTCAGTGGTATCCAGCCTTTTGGCGTGTTCACTATGAATGCTTTGTCGGACTTGCATATCAGATCCTCTTTATCCCGCATTGCAAAAGCTATGGGATAGTTAACAAAATAAATAATAAAAAAACTCAACCACTGCCATATTCTCAGCGAGAAAACGGCAGTGGTTGATATGACTTTTATTGCGGCTGCGGCAGTTTATATGCCTGACGAGCAAGCAGTTTCCATGCACCTGCGTTATCTTTTTTCCAGACCTGCATCACCCCGATTTTTACTTCACCAGGTTTGCCGCTATCGATTGTTTTGGCTTCAAAGATATGCCGTGCGATAGCAACATCACCATCGATCGTGACGCTCTGGTCGTTGAAATCCAGCGTTTTAAAACCGGATTTCCCTGTAACGATTGCATCAACAAATTCTGCATTATTCTCAATCTTACCGCCGGAATGACCATAGCTAAGATTTGGCGCACCAACTTTTTCCAGATCAGCTTTATTAGCACTTAACATCGCCAGACGCATTGATTCAACGGCATCATTTACCGCCTTAACGTCGGCACTTTGGGCAAAACAAGTTCCGCTTAATACCAGTGAAAACAACGCTGCGCTTAATAACTTTTTCATGCTTTCTCTCCTGTTGATTGAATTTGTGCTACCCGATACTTAGGTTTCATTAAGTTCTAAGGTTTCATCAAGTTCTTAGGCTTCATCAAGTTCGGGATTAATTTCTTCAACTGCCTGCAAATTTTTCGCACCCATCTTTTTAGACCACATCGCCGTAATAATCGGCACGAGAACAGACGTTACGATAACAGACGTTGCCACTAACGCGGTTGCGGCTGGCGCAACCGGTTTGAACTGCGGCAACATTTCACCGATCAGCACAGGCGTTGCGACTGCCGCACCCGCGGTACTTGATGCCGCGACACCCGCCGTACCGTTCCCGCCGCCGATAAATTTATCCGCAATAATCAATGGAATACCGGTGATGATGATAACCGCAACGCCCATAAAGATACCCAGCATACCCGTATCCCTAATCACACCCAGATTGATCGTGTTACCCAATGCAAAGGCAAAGAATGGGATTAACGTATGCACCGCGCTGCTAAATAAACCGCGCAA
>JAISKF010000017.1 GCA_031261005.1 Enterobacteriaceae bacterium
AGATCATTTCTTATTATTAACACATTGTTTTTAATGCGTTTTTATCTTAACTTGAGGGTTATTTAACCTGAATTT
Organism: Enterobacteriaceae bacterium; assembly: GCA_031261005.1. Taxonomy (GTDB): domain Bacteria; phylum Pseudomonadota; class Gammaproteobacteria; order Enterobacterales; family Enterobacteriaceae; genus JAISKF01. The sequence continues at coordinate 76 of JAISKF010000017.1, forward strand.
CAAATAACTATATGGATTTCGCGTAGGGGCGGCAACCTGCCGCCCGCCAAACCACGGTGAAATCAACGGGCGGTTAACAACCGCCCCTACAGATCATTCCTTATTATTAACATATTGTTTTTAATGTGTTTTTATCCAAACCTGATGATTATTAATAACATTAATCATTGTGCCAATCTCTCTGCCAATCCACTGCGTCGTTCCGTTGGGGTAAAAATTGCGGATCGCAGGATATTCTCATTGGCAAACAGCGTAAGTTTTTCGCGCGCACGGGTGATCGCGGTGTATACCAATTCTCGGCTTAACAATGGAGAAAAAGTATCAGGAAGTACGAGAACGGTATGATCAAATTCGGAGCCTTGCGATTTATGCACTGTCATCACATAAGCGGTTTCGCAAGCAGGTAAACGGCTTGGTTGTACCGCTTTGACCGTGCCGTCCGGTAACTGGAAATAAACGCGCATTTCGCCATGATTATCACGCAATGCAATACCAATATCGCCGTTATACAAACCCAAAACGCTGTCATTTCGGCTAACCATCACTGGTCGCCCTGCATACCATACGCTGCCATTTTCCGGCGATTTGCGGATCAATTTTTTGCTCTGTAATAGCTGTTCAATACGGATATTCAGCCCATCGACACCAAAAGGACCGGTACGTAGCGCGCATAACAAGCGGAACTGATTAAACAGCGCTAAAACAGCTAACGGCTTGTGTTCATGAAAAGCGCCGTCATTAATCAGGCTTAAATAGGGGCGATAACCGGCAACGCAGTTTTCTAACAGACGGATATAATCATCAGGATTGCTTACCGTAAACCACGCTAAATCATGATAATTCTGACTAAAACAATGAATCGCGCCATAGCCATCACCGTGATTCACCGCAAACGCTAATTGCCCGATACCGGAATCCTGATGAAAACGATAACTCTTTTTCAGCAGGCAAAGATTATCCCGCACTGCCAGTGCATTTGGTGCGTTATGCGCGGCGATAACATAACCGGTCAGTTGTGATAACTCTTGCGCTCGTTGCTGGCTGTAACCTTGTTCGGCGAAACGGCAAATATCCCCTAATACCGCGCCTGCTTCAACGGAAGCAAGCTGATCGCGATCGCCTAATAAAATAAAACGCGCATGTTGCGGCAAGGCATCAATCAAGCGCGCCATCATTGGTAAATCCACCATCGAGGCTTCATCAACAATCAACACATCGAGATGTAACGGATTACTTTGGTGATAACGCAGATGACGGCTGTTGGGCTGCGCGCCTAACAAGCGATGCAGCGTTGAAGCCTCCGTCGGCATTTGCTCACGTTGGCTATCACTTAATGGCAAGTCTTGAATGGCTTTACCCAGCGATTCAGTTAAACGCGCCGCCGCTTTACCCGTTGGCGCAGCTAAAGCAATACGCAATTTTTTATCACCGGCAAGTTGCAGTAACACTGCCAATAAACGCGCAACTGTTGTGGTTTTCCCTGTCCCTGGTCCGCCGGAAATTACCGATAACTGGCGCGTTGCCGCCACCGCTGCGGCGACTTTTTGCCAGTCGGTTTCGGTTGGATTTAACGGAAACAACGCATCTAACGCGTTTTTTAGCGTTGCCGTGTTTTCAATAGAAGTAGCGCTACTCTGGCGCAAAAAGAAATTGGCGATTTTCCCCTCATCACACCACATTCGCTGCAAATAGAGGCGTTCGCCCTGCAACACCAACGGCGTTGGCTGAGAACCATCATTCACCGCAGGAGATTGCTCCAGCGCCAAAATAAAATCAGCTAATTGCGGATTACCCGCTTGCTGCCAAATTTCTGCGGCGAGTTCGCTCTGTCGCCCGTCAAATAATGAGGCTTGATTAAACGCTGACAGCGATAAACAAACGTGTCCCGCACCCGCTTCGGCACTAAGTTTACAAATTAACAGCGCCAGACAAGGATCACTTCCCGCCAGCAGTCGCGCTAACTGAATATCCAGCGGACGAAAAAGAGCAGTATCAACGGCTTTCTGTAACCAATTAAATATCACGCTGATTCTCCCTTTTCTTCTGCTAATGGCGGTAAATCACCGGTAAACAGGCGATCTAAGCCATCAACCAATTGCCATTCAGGGCGACAGTGGAAAATTCCCTGTCCGGCTTTATCGGATTCAATGCCGCGTAAAAACAGATAAAACACGCCGCCGAAGTGCTGCTGATAATCATAATCAGCAATGCGGTGGCGCAAATAACGATGCAGTGCCAGTGAGTAAAGCTGATACTGCAAGTCATAGCGATGCTCACACATCGCCGCCGCCATTGCATCTTGGGTATAAGATTCGCCGTTTTCCCCTAACCAGTTAGATTTGTAATCCAGCAAGTAGTAGCGCCCTTGCCAGCAGAATACCAAATCCATAAAGCCTTTCAGCATTCCGCTCACCTGACGGAAGTTAAGCGCTGGGCAACGAGCAGACAAGGGATCATAGCGCTTTACCAATGCGTCTAAATGCTGCGCCTGCAACAGGGATTCAATCGGCAAATAAAACTGTAGTTCAGCCTGACGGGAGGCAGGATCAATATCTTTCAGGCAAATATCCTGCTCATTTAAAGATGCGCTAACGATATTTTCCAGCCATTGCTGTAAAACCGGCGTCCACGCTGCGGATAATCCATGCAGTAATATTTTCTCATTTAGTTTTTGTGTATCAATGGGTTGGCTGAAATCGAACGACTCCAACAAATCATGCAGGAAACTACCCGATATTGCCCCTTTCGGAAACGAGTGTGCAGTCATACCGGCTGGTTGATCATGGTTTTGTTCACCGGCGGCATCGGTATCAAAGCGCGGTAATAAATCATAGCGATGAGACGCGCCCTGCTGCTGTAGCCCTGAATAGCTGGTGACGCGCCAGTTATCCTGACGTTGGGCAGTAAAAGTGCGGGCAGCCAGCATTTCCGGCAAGATAATATTGTCCTGCCAGCGTTCGCCATCGTCGGTTTCGGCGGACTCCACGCAAATACTCTCATGCTGCGCCAATTCGTTTAATGACTGCGATAACAGCGCGGCATCACCGTCTTGTCCTTGTTGCAGTAAATAGCCCATTGCGCTGCGATGCAGATCGGAATTACCTGACCGGCGATTACCGGAATAAATTGGCGTAACGCCAATACTGCAATGGTAAATGGAGCGCGTCAGAGCGACGTACAGCAAACGTAAATCTTCTGCCAGACGTTCTTGTTCCGCCAGCAATAACGCATCATCACTTTCGCTTAAATCCAGCATGGCGGCAAATGTATTACGATCATGGTACAGCGCTTGATTTTGCGGGCGGAAACCGCAAATAAACGGCAACCAAACCAGCGGATATTCCAATCCTTTTGATTTATGGATCGTCACCACGCGCACCAGATTGCGATCGCTTTCCAAACGCAACTGCTGGCTGTCTGCTTTATCATTCGGCAAAGTGATCTGTTGCGCCAACCAGCGCACCAGTGAGTGCTCACTCTCTAACTTGAGGGAAGCCTCCTGCAATAGTTCGCCGATGTGCATGACATCGGTTAAACGGCGTTCGCCCCCTGCGGTTTCCAGCAGATTTTCTGCCAGACGGCGTTTGGACATAATCTCACGTAGCATCGGCAATACACCACGTTTCAACCAGATTTGGCGATAAACGCTGAACTCTTCTACCAGACTATCCCACTGGCGTTCATCTTGATTAATGGCATCAATTTGACGTGCATCAAGCCCCAGTAAACTACTGGCTAACGCACTGCGTAATACGCGCTCTTTCTCCGGTGTCAGCACCGCTTGCAGCAGCCATAAAATATCTTTGGCTTCCGGCGTGGTAAAAACGCTTTCACGATTAGAGAGATAAACGGACGGAATGCCCAACGCGCTTAACGCATCGCGCACCAGTGCCGCTTCTTTACCGGAGCGAACGAGAATAGCAATATCCGCTGCAACGACCGGACGGCACTGTTTAGCGCTCACTAACCACGCATTTTGCTGCTGACCCGCCGTTAACCAATCGCGGATTTGTGCCGCGCAGCGGCGCGCCATAACTTGTTGATATTCAGCTTGCCCTGAGCTTTCCCCCGACTGTAACCAAATCGACATGGCGGGCTGATTTTCACCATTCACCACAAAGCCGAGCGCTTGATTTTTCTCTGCCGGTTTTACGGCTAAAAAAGGAATTTGTTCAAAGATAAACGGCGTATTCATACGCTGGAACAAGTGATTAACGGAACTCACCATCGCCGCAGAAGAGCGCCAGTTGGTGTCCATCGTATAGTGACTGCTCACTTCACTGCGCGCCTGCATATAAGTAAAAATATCCGCGCCGCGAAACGCATAGATTGCCTGTTTGGGATCACCAATCAGCAGTAAGCCGGTATCTTCACGACCGCCGTATAATTTATGGAAAATGCGGTATTGCTGCGGATCGGTATCCTGAAATTCATCGATCATCGCTACCGGATAACGCTGGCGAATGGCATTTGCCAGTACTTCTGCCTCCGGTCGCTGTAACGCGCTATCCAAACGGCTGAGCAGATCATCAAAACCCATTTCTGCCCGCTGGCGTTTTTCCTGCTGTACTGACTGGCGCACTTCACTTAACGCTTTCGCTAAAATTAAATCCCGCAGCGTTAACGGCTCGGCATAGAGTAAATCAATGGCGGTAAACAGTGCGTGTACCGGCGCTTCGCCTTTTTTGGTTTTGTCATGCAGCACCGACTGGCGGAAGTTATTCAGCTCTTTCGGCAGTTTGTAATCCTGCGTTTTCTGCTCAACCCACATGCCGACTTTTTGTAACCAGTTGGGGAGATGTTTCGTGCTGTAACTGCGTTTATCCACACCTGAACCCGCAATCAACGACGCCAGATCGGCGGCGGATTCTCGCCACTGCTGTTTTAAGTTTTCGATACGGGCAATAATTTGTTGATGACGCTGCAAAATATCATCTTGTGATGGCGGCTGGCGCAGTTGCGGCGCTTCGCCATGCAGATAAGGCGAGAGATCTGCCAGTAAACATTCCGGCGAACTCCATTCAGCACTGATCGCCTGCGCTACCGGTAATGGCAAGGGGTAACAATGCCTGCGCCAGAAATCCGCTGTAGCCTGACGTCTTAACGGTAATTCATCTTCAATCAGCGATTGTTCAAACAACACACCGGACTCAAAAGCGTTATGACTCAACATGCGCTGACAAAAGCCGTGAATGGTAAAAATCGCGGCTTCGTCCATCTGGCGTTCGGCTGCCAGCAGCAGATCTGCGGCAGCGCGTTTATCGGTTAATTCCGCTAATAAGCGCGTAAATAATGGCTCGCTGCTTTCATCACGAATGCAGGCAATGCGTAGCTGGTGAATATTTTCCCGAATACGATTACGCAGCTCTTCTGTTGCCGCTTCGGTAAACGTCACAACTAAAATTTCTTCGACCGATAGCGCTCTGGGATACGCTGCCTGCTGCCCTAATCCTAGTAACAAGCGCAGATAAAGCGCCGCCAGCGTGTAGGTTTTTCCTGTTCCTGCTGACGCTTCAATCAGGCGCTCGCCAAATAGCGGCAGCGCCAGCGGATCGAGCGCTAAAGGCGGCTGCACCATTAATTATCCCGCTCTGGCTGAAGTTGTACCGGCAGCGTTTTTTGCAGCGATGACGCATCTTTATATATCGTCCAGCCTGCGGGTTCGGCATACTGCGTTTTCAGGTCGCCTTGCCCCATAATTTGCGACAAAATCGCCAGCCCGCGCGGTTCTAATACCGCTTGTTTAAAGAACGTTTGCAGATCATTAAGCGTCAGTTTTTTCACCTGCGCTAATACCTGTTTGCGCGTATCAAAGCGATGATTACCGCGATTAAAGTCATTAGTATAGAAAGCGGTTTCATCATCTAGCGTCTGCGGGCGCTGTTCCAGCTCATTCACTAACGCCTGCTGATACTGTTTAAAGTCCTCATTTTTCAATTCAGACAATTTTTTCTCTGCCATTTGATAAAAATTGACATAACGTTTTTCCAGATATGCCGGTGTCTGATTATTGCTTTGCAGCAAGAAACCGATCCCCCATTGACGGCCAACGGACATTGGGAACGTAAACACCGCATAACCAAGCTGCTCTTCGGTGCGGAGCTGATTGTAAAACCACGGCTGGATAATCAGGTTCAGCAAATTACTGTGCGCCATACCTTGCACTTCATCATAACCATCAGGAACATAGACGGCTGCCAGCGCGGAATCCGTACTGCTGCCCGCTTTCATTAGATTCGCCAGTTGCGTTTTATCAATAACGACTTTCTGCCCGTGCCACCAGCTTGTTCCGCTGCAATTGAGTTGTTTGCTGACACTTAACGCCAGCGCTTTGACTTGTTCAGCGTTCATATTACCGATGACAAATAATTCCGGTGCGCTGTTTGCCAGCAGTTGATCGCGGTACTGAGTGATCGCTTGTACCGAAATGGTATCCATCAACTGACGGCGTTCTTCGCGTTCACTATAAGGCACTTGAGAAATGGCTCGTATCGGTTGGAGAGCCACTTCAAAGGCTTTGCCTTTTTCTGCGGCTTCCATTTGTTGCAGATACCATGATTTCGCCTGTTTCAGTTCCTCATCACTTATCGTAAAACTGCGATATTGCTCTAATAATGCTTGAGTTAACTGCGGAATCCGTTGCGTAAAGCCCGTTGCAGTAATTTGCAGCCCGTTATTAGAGGTGGAAGAGAAACTTAATCCGCCGACAGAAGCCTGATAATTTATCTGCGCTAATGCCTGTCCAGCCAGATAATCCGTCAGGGCAAACATCACTTGATGACGAGCGCTATCCAGCGCATTGGCGTTACGTAATGCCAGCGTGACATTGGCTTTCGGCTCATCAGCAAAATAGCGGCTCGGCTGATACCAGGCTCGTACATTGCGCTCATTCAATACCTGAACTGGCGTATTAACCGTTTGATTTTCCGGCACCAATTTAAATTCATCAGGAATATACGGATTCAGTTTCGGCAGACTCAGATCCAATCTTTTTTCTTCCGATACCCATTTTGTGATCTGCTGCGGTGTGATGCGTTCCACTTGATAAGGCGCATTAACAAAATAAGCGGTTTTGTTATGCGGTTCATTCGGGCTGATATACCAAATTCGTGCAGATTCTGGCGTCATCTCATCTAAACGTGCCGCGATCGCCTTAGGATCGTAACGATCAGCTAAGAAATCTGAATCGAGAATATTCTGTACCGGAATATTCAGCATGGTATCGGAGAGCCACTCGACATAATCCATATCGCGCGAAATAGAGGGATAACGGAAGTCCAAATCCAGTACATGTGCAATTTCATTGAAATAATCCTGACGAATGCCTTCGCTGCGGATTATTTTCAGATAATCAAAAATGGCAGCAATCACTTTATCGCGATTCGCCAGCCCTTTATCGGTCAGGGAAACACCTATGTTAAACACACCGCCATTGCGATCGATAACCGGATTCACACCCGCGCCGATGCTGTCTGCCAGCCCTTGCTTACGCAGCCAGTCTGATAAGGTATTTTCACTGCGATTGCCAATCAAATAGCTGATATAGGTATCAGTTTTGCTGCGAAATTCAGCGACATTGTTATCAATACGAAATTCAATCCGCAGTTGTTTCGATGGCTGAGCAGGAACATAGTGAATGATAATGCCTTTCTCTTTTGCCGTCGCAACCGGCTGGGTAATTGGCGGCACGCTGGCGTTATGATTACCGATATGACCAAATGTTTTGGCTGCCAGCTTCGCTAAATCCGCCAACGGCTGATTACCATACAGCACACCAACCATCAGGTTAGCGGAATAATAACGCTGATAAAAAGCGACTAATTCATCGTGTAATTTGCTATTGGGTTTGTCTTTCAGCGTTTCCAGATTGCCGCCGGAAAAACGTGAACTGGGGTGTGCCGGATTCAACGTTTCCGCACCAACTTGCGCTATTCGCATTCCATCACGGGAACGCGCCATCGTCAGCTCGGCATTCACCGCATTACGCTCTCGATCGGCATACACCGGATCTAACAGCGGCTCGGAGATCGCATCAGCAAGCAGATCAACGGCTTGATCCAGCGCGTCGTTTTCCACTTCCAGATAAAAAGCGGTGCGATAAGACGCAGTGCTGGCGTTATGACTGCCGCCGTGTTTTTTCAGGAATTCGGAAATGCTGTCAGGCTTGGGATAACGTTTTGATCCCATCAGCACCATGTGCTCCAGATAATGCGCTAATCCTAACTGACTGTCGGGATCTTCCAGAGAACCCACCGGTAGCGCTAACGCCGCTAACGATTTACTCGCCAGATTATCAGACACCAACAATACCGTCATACCGTTATCAAGTTTAACTGCCTGATAACTTCGCGTATCCCGTTCACTTTTCTGAATATTTTCAGCTAACGGCTGCCAGCCCTGACCGGCGAAGACGCTTGGCGTCCAACAAGAGATAATCGCGATTACACACGTAATGGCGTTGGTAATAATGGCATATAGCTTACGCATTGCATTTCCTTTTGGGAGAACTGTAAGGGCGGATTAACCGCTCATTAAACCACGGTGACATTATCGGGCGGTTAACAACCGCGCCTACGGTAAGAGAGAAATTCCCTTTTGTCATCAATGAATAATGACAAAAACATCACAACCGCCGTTGTATCAGCGTCAATAAATACGGTTGGCTGTCAGCAATAATCTGCTGACAGCGTTTATCGTCCATGACACGAAATAGCCGCGTGATGTAAGAGTCTTCCCCCTCACCCCGCGCCTGCGCGTTTCCTTGCCATGTCTGAATCAATTTTTGTTTCGCTTTTTGCTGGCTACTGTCATTCCAGTCAATGTCACCGGAAGCAGCATCATAACAACTTTCTAACCATGCCCATGCGCTTTTTGGTAGCAAAAACAATGGAGAAGTAAGTCCTTGCATATAGCCTTTAAGCCAAAAAGCAAAATGCTGACGGGCGTCATCGGCAGATAACGCAGCAAAGCGCCATTGCGAGCCATCGCGCCCGAACATGCGGCTTTCGCTTTGCTCGCCATTACTGCTTGATTCACAACTAATACAATAGACCAAATGATCCAACCACAGCGCAATACCATCAATAATGCTTAACTTCGCTGGTCGCCAGCGCAGTAAACCATCGGATTGCACTTGATGCAGCCAACCGCTGACTTCAATGCCATCAATCTGCATTTCACATTCGATGCTCTGTGAAGGCAGTTTTTGCTGTTTCACGCGCTCGGATAATTCCGTCATCTCTTCCGTTTGCCCTTGCCAGAATAACTCACCAAACGCACCGAAAGGCAATTCACCGGCAGCGCGTGAACGGGCATAAAGCTGTACGGGATCTTGTTCTTCAATCAAGCAGTTAAGCAACAACATATTGAGTTGGTAACGCTGTAAATTTTCAACTAAAAAGGGTTCTTCATCAGGTAATTCAGTTTCGTCCAGTGCAAAATTGACGTTTAAGCGCTGCTGGAAAAAAGCCCGTATCGGGTGACGATAAAAACGGCGTAGATCATCAAGGTCAATATGATGCAGTGCCAGCGGTGCTAATGCACAGCCAAAATCACCATGCGGTGTCCCTTCGCGCCCTGCGGCGGACAGCCATTCACGGGCATAGCTTTGTTGATCGCTGCCAATAATAAAATTCTGTTCGCTGAAAGGGACGCGTGCATGTTGGCACAAGAGGTGCTGATAAACGGCGGCGGCACTTTGTTCTAAATCTTTAACTTCATCATTTGGCAGCCGGTGACTTTGTGCAATATATTCCAGTAATTCAGTCACTAATACCGATGGATAGCGTTGGCTATTATCCTGAATAGATTGCCCGATAAAGCTGATATAAAGCCGTTGTTGTGCCGACAACAATGCTTCAAGGAACAGATAGCGATCATCATTACGTTTGCTGCGATCGCCGCGCTGCGATTTGGTTGCCATCAGATCAAAACCTAACGGCGGCAAAGTACGCGGATAAACGCCATCGTTCATGCCTAATAAACAAACCACTTTGAAAGGAATAGAGCGCATTGGCATCAAGGTGCAGAAATTGATTGAACCCGCCAGAAAGCGCTGACTTATGCGTTCTTTGTCCAGACGCGCCGCTAATTCGTCTTTTAGCACTGACAGCGGAACTGCTTCGTGATAATTGGCATTGATACCAAAGCTAATCTGCTTCTGCCATTGCTGTTCAATTAAGGCAAGCACCGGTTCGGTATCGAGATCAGTCATAAAAAATGCGTCGATCAGTTCACGGCAAAACGGCAGCCATGCGGTAAGCTGATGAGATTCCATCAGGCGTTTGCGCCATATCGAGAGCTGCATTAAAAACTCGGATAACTGTCCTGCAAGAGCGGCGATCAAGCCGCTGGATTCATCATACGGCAGCACGCCTTGATAATCGCCGCTCTGACTGTCCATCGCATAACCGAGCAACATGCGCGTCAAGCCGAACTGCCATGTATGCTGACCAGTTGGCGGCAGCGCTAAATCACTGACCATCTCATCATCTAATCCCCAGCGAATACCCGCATTTTCAACCCATTGGCGCAAAATACGCAGACCGCTTTCATCAATCTGAAAACGCATGGCTAACGCAGGAACTTCCAGCAAAGTGAGAATATCTTCTGCACTAAAACGACTGGTCGGAAGATCCAGCAGCGCAAGAAATGCCGTCAAAACAGGGTGCGCTTGACTGGCACTGCGATCGGAGATCGCATAAGGCAAATAGCGATCCGGCGGCGCATTGCCAAATACCGCTTCGATATAAGGCGTGTAGCTGTCAATGTCCGCTACCATCACAATAATATCGCGCAGGGTTAACTCATCATTGTCATCAAGCATTGCCAGCAGTTGATCGTATAGCACTTCAACTTCGCGTTGAGCGCTATGGCAAACATGGGCGCTGACAGAACGATCTTGCGGATCGAGCGGGCGTTTATCCTGACTGTTGAGCGGTGAATCAGGGCTATTGATAATCAGCGCGTGATCTTCCAGTTGCAGAATATCGCGCTGAATTCGTTGCAGTAATGTATCTGCATCAATATCAACAAAAGCATCAACTTCCTGCATTTTGTCCAGTTGCGCCAGTAAATAGAGATTATCTCGCCCTAATTTACCCCAACTGGCTAACAGCGGATTGCTGAGTTGCTGATTACCTTGCTCATCAAACAGTTCTCCGGCAAATTCCGGCGCTTGAAACAGCGCGACTTCATGCCCTTTTTTTAACTGACGGCGTTTGCGCGCCTGTAATTTAGCGAGGAAAGCGTAATCCTGAATATCGCCCCAGTAATAACGGCAAGGATTGGTAAACATTAGATGTATATCTATATGTTGCCCCAGCGCTTGTAATGCCTGTAAATAAACCGGCGGCAGCGCGGAAATACCGCAGATAAAAACTCTTGGCGGTAATGTTGCCGCAGAAAAATCGGGCTGATTTAGTGCATCAATAAAACGCTGATAGAGATTGGCGCGATGCCAGCCGGATTGCTGTAATTCATGGGTGTAATCCGTCAAGGCGCGCCATAATGGTGCTTGCCAGATCTGCGCGGCATCTAATCCTGCAACCAGTGCGTTTTGTTCCCAACTTTGCAGCCAGTCAGGGCGATATACCAGATATTGGTCAAATAAGTCGGCAATACGACCAGCAAGCTGATGACGTTTACGCAGATCGTCATCGTCACGCAAATAGCCAGACAGCGCAGTGAATTCCGGTTGACTCAGCATCGGCGGTAGCAAGTGCATTAACTTCCACGTCATGGCATCTTTGCTGAATGCGCTTTCTGGCGGAATATCCGGCAAAACTTGGGTGAACATTTGCCAGATAAATGAAGCCGGTAGCGGGAATTCAATATTTGCGGCGATCCCCATTTCAGCAGCCAGTTCAATCTGTAACCACTGCGCCATACCCTGACTCTGTACCAGAATGATTTCCCGTTCAAAAGGATTGGATAACGGTTTACCTGCAATTAACGCCGTCGTCAGCGTTTTCAACAAATCAAGTTGGTTGGAATGGTAAACCGTAAACATTCTGGCTCCTGATGTTGGTAACGTTCCGTTTTATCGGACGAATTTTACTAAATAACCTGAAATTCGGATAAGAAGTTATATTTTTACGATAAATTTCAAATGATTATATGATTTTTGCGTAGGAGCAGCAATCAGAATTATTCTTTATTATCAATATATTAATGTATTGTTTTTGCTACTTTTTTATCCAAACCTGAGGTTAAATAAACAACGTATTTTAATGATGACAGTCACGAAGTATTGGCAATACTAAACAGGGTTTAACCATAGCACGAACCATCATGATTCATCAGACTAATACCGCTATATCAGTCGCCTGTATCATGACGCCTGTTGGGTATATATTAATCAAATCTGTTTGTTTTTCTCACGTTTCGAGGTATCAAATATGAGTCAATTATTTACTCCAGTAAAGCTGGGTTCAGTATCACTCCCTAACCGCGTGATTATCGCGCCGATGTGCCAGTATTCAGCGGTTGATGGTAAAGCTAACGATTGGCACACCATTCACTATGGTCAGTTAGCCTTTTCTGGTGCGGGTTTATTAATTGTTGAAGCCACTGCTGTTGAACCGGAGGGGCGCATTTCACCGCATGATATTGGTTTATGGGATAACGAAACCGAACAAGCGCTAACATCTACCATTCAGGCTATAAAAAAACACTCGTCGATACCTTTAGGTGTTCAGCTAGCCCATGCTGGTCGTAAAGCCTCGATGCCGCGCCCGTGGGAAGCTGGATCTGCCGTTACGCCAGAAAATGGCGGCTGGCAGCCTGTTGCACCGTCTGCGGTTGCATTTGATAAACACTTCGCGCGTCCTGCCGCGTTAACGATTGAACGTATTGAATCCATCGTTGCTTCATTCGCTCACGCGGCAAAACGCGCAGATAAAGCAGGCTTTGATGTTATTGAGGTTCATGCTGCTCACGGTTATTTGCTGCACCAATTCTTATCTCCGCTATCTAATCAACGGCAAGATCAATATGGCGGTTCACTGGAAAATCGTATGCGTTTGACGCTGGAAGTTTTCGCGGCGATCCGCAAAGTATTCCCGTCAAATAAAGCGGTTGGAGTAAGAATTTCTGCTACTGATTGGGTGAAAAACGGTTGGGATTTAGCGCAATCACTGGTGCTGTGCCAGAAGTTGCAAGAACTCGGCTGTGACTTTATTCATGTCTCCAGCGGTGGTTTGTCGGCGGAGCAGAATATCCCGCTTAGCCCAAACTACCAAGTTCCTTTTGCGCGGAAAATCAAAGAGCAAATCGGTATGCCAACGATTGCGGTGGGGCTGATTACCGAACCGGAACAAGCAGAAGCCATCGTTGCGACCGGTGATGCCGATATGGTCGCACTCGGTCGCGGTATGCTGTACAACCCGCACTGGGCGTGGCACGCCGCCGCCGCACTCGGTGCTCAAATCAACGCACCAAAACAGTATTGGCGAGCGCCGCCGCATCAGGTGAAAGGGTTGTTTATTGAGGATTGATCAATAGATTGTTATTTGATTTAAAAGGTAAATCTTGTTGTCGGGTTTACCTTTTATTCCTATATTCCTAAATTAACCTGAATTTTGGATAGAAAGTTATAATTTTATTATAAATATCAAATTGTTATGTTATTTTCGTAGGGGCGGTTGTTAACCGTCCGCTAAACCACAGGGAAGTTAACGGGCGGTTAACAACCGCCCCTACTATTTATTCTTTATTATCAATATATTACTATAATAACTCTCGTTATTCTCTTATCCAAATCTGAGATCAACCACAAACCCATCTCTCCAATTGCACATCAATCTGATTCAGCGTTATCACCTGAGCAATGACTTTTTTACAGTGACTTTCTACTGGAATGGCTTGAATTTTCAATTGCCATTTATCGTTATCCAGTCGCGGTTCATTTTCGATAGCCGTGGGATAAATCTCTAATGCCTGCGCTGCCAGACGCCATGCGTACTGGCTATCGGCGTAGTAACTAAACTGGGCGATGAGGACTTGTTGATACTTTAGCAATCCTAAGATTGTGATGGCAAACAAGGTCATTGCCACTAAAACTTCAAGCAGGCTGAAACCGGCTTGTTGATGTAGTGACGGAGATGATCGTGATGATTTTAAGGGATACATTCTACGGCGGAGCTTAACGGACAGAAATCGATTCGTCCTTGAGGTATGGCGATGAGTTTAGTGTTATCTGAACCTTTAGCTATTTCAGCCAGTTGAAACAAGACTAACGGTGCTTGATGATTGCTGAATTCGCCCTCTCCTCGCAATAATATCTGTTTATTTTTTAGCTGCCGGACGCACAACGTTAAACGGCTGTTTTCCTGATGGCGGCATTGCCAATTAGTATTAAATCCCTGCCAAGTTTGTGCTAATCCCCATGATAGCGAAGAAAGTGCCTGATAATACGCCCGAAAATAGCGCCGTTCATCGGCATATATTTTTATTTGAGTGGTGAGCTGCCCGTTCAATCCTTTTAGCATTAATGTGCCAAAGAGCATTAACAACATCACCATAACAATGGTGCTGTATCCGCGTTGCGAAAGTAGCAACATTCTAATGCGTCTCCGCCACTCGTAATGTCAAACGGCGTTTTAACTCGCGCCCGCGTTTCCAGTGCCCTTCCAGTACGATAAAGTAATATCCTGACGTGCTGTGATGGTTAACCGGTTCGATGATAAATTGAGTTATCACAATCTCCGCCGGATCGAGTAATTTCTCCCAACCGCTGCCATTGCAATTATCCACACCGCGCGCCTGCTCAATAGCACCATTAAGCCAGCGATAAGCAAATTGTTCCGCATTAGCTGATTCTGTGGGATCAATTGTGCCGTTATGATTGAGATCATATTGAATGATGATGCAAGAATTTGCTGCTGATTGAGGGTGAGCACTGAGACGAACAGGATTTTCCATCTGATTTTTCTCGTCATTAAATAAAAATCCTGCCCGACGCATATCTTTTTCCAACGTCAATAGTACCTGTCGCATTGCCTGTTCTAAGCGATATAGCCGATACAAATTCATGCTCTGACGCTGTAATTCCGGATACATTGCCGCCGCACCAACCATCATCATACTGATTAACAACATGGCTAACAGCATCTCTATTAACGAGAAGCCGCCTTGTTCGCGCGCCCGATAACCTTTTTCTCTATCACCTGCCTTTTTATGACCAAGAGCAACTAACATCGGGCAATTCCCGGTAAATAGGGTTGATGCCCGTTAATACTTGCGCTACAGCGCCGTAAACGCCCTTTCGCCGAGAGTATTAAACGTACTCTGCCTGCGGCGTTAGAAACAACAATATTACCCGCTCCAGCCGTATTTCGCAGACCATAAAAACCTAAACTAAGCTCAGACTGACTGAGTTCTACAGCAATAGCCGTATCAGGGAAAATAAAACGCATACCAATATCAGAGGAGCAACGCGCATCAAAGATAGCTTGACTGGCAGTAATACAGCGTTGATTACCGCGCATTCCCGCGTGTAATAAATAAGTTTGGTTATGCCAATTAGCGGCTGACTGAACGCGAGATAAAAATGCCAGCAAATCTGCGCTGGTTTGCTCCAAAAGCTGGCGCTGTTGATAGCCCTGCCAGCTATTGATACCGCTGGTGGATAAAATTGCCATTACCGCAATCACCAAAAGAATTTCCATCAAAGTCATACCGCATTGCCTGTTTAATAAATTGGTTTTCATCATCAAACAACAATAGGCGAAAAAGAGCGTTTATCGCAGGAGGAAAATTCATTTATGGAAAGTGTTATGCACTTATTTTATGCAAAGTTATTGCTGTTACATTGATTTGTGGAGGAGGAAAGCAGAAAACAAAATCGGGGTTTTATTCAGCAAGTTATTCAGTGAATAATCTCAGGGTTGAATAAGAAAATGGTAAAAATGGCAAGTTAATATATTGATAATAAAAATAATTTGTAGGGGCGACAATCTGTCGCCCGCTAAACCACAGTGAAATCAACGGGCGGTTAACAACCACCCCACGAAAAAATCACATAATCATATGAAATTTATAGTAATAATATTAATTAAATTGCTACTGGCGCTTTAATTGCCGGATAAGGGTCGTAGCCTTCGATCTCAAAATCTTCAAATTGATAGTCGAAAATAGATTCCGGTTTACGTTTGATAATCAGCTTCGGCAAAGCGCGCGGTTCGCGGCTTAATTGCAGGTGAGTTTGTTCCAGATGATTCATATACAGATGAGTATCGCCGCCCGTCCAGACAAAATCACCGACTTCCAGATTACATTGCTGCGCCATCATATAAACCAGTAACGCATAGCTGGCGATATTAAACGGCAAGCCGAGAAATACATCACATGAACGTTGGTAGAGCTGGCAGGAGAGCTTGCCGTCAGCGACATAGAATTGGAAGAAAGCATGACAAGGCGCGAGAGCCATTTGATCCAGTTCTCCCACATTCCATGCAGACACGATAATACGGCGAGAATCAGGATCTTGTTTCAGTTGCTCAACCACTTTGCTGATTTGATCGATATGGCGTCCATCGGCTGCGCCCCATGCACGCCATTGCTTACCATAAACAGGACCAAGAGCACCATTTTCATCTGCCCATTCGTCCCAAATAGTGACTTTATTTTCATGCAGATAAGCAATATTGGTTTCACCTTTCAGAAACCATAACAACTCATGAATAATGGATCGTAAATGGCAGCGTTTAGTAGTGACTAGCGGGAAGCCGTCCTGCAAATTGAAACGCATCTGATGACCAAAGATCGACAGCGTACCGGTGCCGGTGCGGTCAGATTTATTTGCTCCCTCATCGAGGATTTTCTGCATTAATGCTAGATACTGTTTCATTTATTGCGATCCTATAGCTATCGTTTTAAAGGCTGCTGTTTTGCTGGCTGAGCATGACGATACGCCCAAACCATCATCAAAATACCAATAATAATCATCGGTAAAGAAAGTAGTTGCCCCATACTAAAGAAGCCGAATAGCCCTAATTGTGCGTCCGGCTGACGGAAGAATTCGATGATAAAGCGGAATGAGCCATAGCCAATCAGGAACAAGCCGGAAACGCTGCCAGCAGGACGCGGCTTGCGGATAAACAGGTTTAATATCAAAAACAGCGCTACGCCCTCCAGACACATCTCATACAATTGCGACATGTGGCGCGGCAACATGCCGTCTTTCATATATGGCAGCCATTGCGGGTTTTGCTGCACGAATAGCTGATCAGCGCCTCTGGAAGTCGGAAAGCGCATCGCCCACGAGAAATCGGTGACTCGTCCCCACAGCTCACCATTAATAAAGTTGCCTAAACGTCCGACGCCTAAACCAAAAGGAACAAGCGGTGCGATAAAATCAGAAACTTGGAAGAAAGTACGTTTAGTACGGTAAGCAAACCAAAACATGGCAGCGATCACGCCAAGCAAACCGCCGTGAAATGACATTCCGCCTTCCCACACTTTAAACAGATAAAGCGGGTTAGCTAAAAAGCTCTGCAAATCATAAAACAGCACATAACCGACACGACCGCCGACAAATACGCCGAGAAATCCGCTATATAACAAGGTTTCAACTTCGTCTTTTGTCCAGCCGCTATTTGGCTGTTTAGCGCGCCGGTTTGCCAGCCACAAAGCAAAAACGAATCCAATTAGATACATCATGCCGTACCAGCGCAACGATAACGGTAATGCAGGCTCTAAAGAGAAGATAATTGGATCGATGTTAGGAAATTCAAGAAAGTTAGAGTTCATCACTCACCATAATACGATTTTAATTCAGAAATCAGTTAGCCCCACAATGAATTGTGAGGCTAACGTTTTACATGAGATTCAGTATCAGTTCATTTATTACTGGTTTATTGCTACTGGTTTATTACTAACTGGTTTACGCCCCTTTTTTACGGCGATAAGGCGGATAGTTTTTTTGCGGTTTCATTTCTTGCAACAACATCACCACCGGAGAAAACTCTTTCATTACACGGCGATACACATCGCGTTTGAAAGAGACTACCTGCCGCACCGGATACCAGTAACTCACCCAGCGCCAGCCATCAAACTCTGGCGTGCCGCTGCGCTGCATATTAATGTCAGCTTCACTGCTCATTAGTTGCAGCAAAAACCATTTTTGCTTTTGACCAATACAAACGGGTTTAGTATCCCAACGCACCAAACGTTTAGGTAACTTATATCGTAACCAATTACGAGTAAAACTCAGGATTCGCACATCTTTTCGGCTTAATCCAACTTCCTCGAAAAGCTCGCGAAACATAGCTTGTTCCGGCGTTTCTCCGGGGTTAATTCCCCCTTGCGGAAACTGCCATGAATGCTGACCAAAACGTCTGGCCCACAAAACTTGCCCCTGCTTATTACAGATTACAATACCAACATTCGGGCGGTAGCCATCATCATCGATCACTGGACTACCTCAAATAAGCACAAATCTTAAAGATAAGCTGATTGTTTCATACAACGCACAGGCGGTAAACCTCTGCTTTGCTTCTGCTGACGATAATCTCTTTGATAATAACTTGACTTGATCTAATAAGTTATAAACAGGCTATTGCCAGATCTTACGATTTTATTCACTTTAACTGTGGATATGTATGTGAAAAACCGGATAACAATGTGGGTAGAACCGTTGATAACTTTATTATTTCATTTATTAGCCATTTTATATTTACCATTTAAATCAAAATATTAAATAATTATTAGTGGATAAATGATCCCGTGCTTTGTGAAATGGATCACTTGATAGATCCTTAATGAGCAAAAATTGCTCTTCGCTGACTTTATCCACAGAGAGTGATAAAAAATTAGCCATCAGCGAGCTGAATACGCAAAAAAATCGTTTCGTCAAGGCTGTAAATAGTACCAGTGATCGTAGTTTTACACAGTTATCCAAGAAATCTGTGGATAACATGGTGTAAGATCCTGTTTATTGTCGGTGGCTTATTGCATATAAAGTCTTATATCATAGTAAACTGTCGTGAAGAAAATATATAAATATTATTATAAATCATGATATTAATAAGTTTATCCTCATGAAGATAACTCAATAAAAATAGATTCAAATATACTGAGTGAATTTTAAGCAAGCAAAGTGGATCTCAACATGCCAGGTCAGCCGCCAATCAATACTCCGGAAAGCGAACAAGCGCTTTATCAACGTGCATTAGCGCTGGCTGGCTATACCATGCAAGAACTGGCTGATGCTGCCGCCATGCCGATCCCAAAAGATCTCAAGCGAGATAAAGGCTGGGTTGGCATGTTGCTGGAACACTATCTCGGTGCTTGTGCTGGCAGCAAGCCAGAACAAGATTTCCCGCACTTGGGAATTGAGCTGAAAACAATTCCAGTAAATGCACAGGGAAAACCATTGGAAACAACATTTGTCTGCGTAGCTCCGCTGACAGGAAATAGCGGAATTACTTGGGAAAACAGCCATCTGTATAAAAAGTTACGCCGCGTACTTTGGGTGCCAGTTGAGGGGGAAAGATCGATTCCTCTCGCTCAACGCCGTATTGGTACGGCGCTGTTATGGAGTCCTGACGCTCATGAACAGCAGCAGTTAAAACGTGATTGGGAAGAGTTGATGGATCTGATTGTATTAGGCAAAGTGGAATCGATCACTGCCCGTCACGGAGAAATGTTGCAACTTCGCCCAAAAGCAGCGAACAGCCGCGTATTAACAGAAGCTATCGGTGAATTTGGTCAACCTATCATGACATTGCCGCGCGGATTTTATCTTAAAAAAGCGTTTACAATGGCGCTGTTAGCAAAGCACTTCCAATTATAAAAACAGAATAAAACTGTTGTTAACTAACCTAATATTCTGATAATTATGTGATTTTTCGTAGGGGCGGCAATCTGCCGCCCGCTAAACTACGGCGAAAAAAAAGCGGACCACAATAACTTGTGATCCGCTGCATCTTAGAATCTTAGAGATAGTTAAACTTATTTAGAACCTTTCAGGATCTTAACTTTATAACGACCATCATCTTGACGGTAAGCGCCGTGAATATCCGTTTCAAATCCTGGATAATGTGCACCGATTTCGCACAGCATCATCAGGAAGTCAAGAATCGGACGGCTTTCTTCCGTGATCATTTCACCAGGCATAACTAAAGGAACTCCCGGTGGGTATGGCAGGATCATATTCGCATTGATTTTGCCAACCATCTCTTCGAGGTAACAATCTTCGATTTCGCCTCTCAGTTCTTTTTGGAAAGCAACACTTGGCTTCATTACCATTGTTGGCAGCACTTCAAACGCACTGAACATCAGCTCTGGTAAGTTGTGTTTACAGGTCAGTTTGTGAATACCTTGAGCCAGTTCTTGAATACGCATACCTTCGTAGAATGAAGGATCATTTGCATAAACACTTGGCAGAACCTCTTTAACGAACGCATTGTTATCATACATTTCTTTAAAGTCGTTCAGACCACGGATTAAGCTCATTGCTTTGGTATCATCAATACCGATGCTGAACAGAACCAGAATGTTATAAGTACCCGTTTTTTCAACGATTACACCGCGATCATCTAAGAATTTAGAGACCAGAGATGCAGGAATACCTGTTTCTTCTAGCTGACCGTTTTTGTTTAATCCCGGAGTCAACAAAGTAACTTTGATTGGATCAAGGTACATGTGCTGCGCGTCGATGTCTTTGAAACCATGCCATTGAGCATCTTTTTTCAGCTCCCAGCATTCAACGGTATCAACACTTTCTGGCTGCCAAACATTGAAGTACCAGCTATCACAAGCGGCGCTGCGTTGTTTGATCTCTTTTCTGAATTTGATCGCACGATCGATAGAATCCTGAATCAAACGTTTACCGGCATTACCTCTCACCATTGCTGCTGCCATTTCGGTAGAAGCAACCACACCGTAGTGCGGAGAAGTTGAAGTGTGCATCATGTATGCTTCGCTGAAAGTCTCAACGTTGATGTCACCTTTAACGTGGATCATTGAGGCTTGAGAGAATGCAGCCAGTAATTTATGAGTAGATTGGGTTTCATAAATCACTTTATTTAGGACACGTTTACCACCCATACCCGTTTTACCGTCGTAAATTGGGCTGAAGTTAGTATAAGGAACCCATGCAGAGTCAAAGTGGATAGATTTAACATCTAACGTATCTTTGATTTTGTTGGTGTTATACAGCAAACCATCATAAGTTGAGTTGGTGATAACAGCATGAACTGGCCATTCTGCACCCTGAGTTGCTTTCACTTTAGCTTCAATTGATGCACGAGTGAATTCAGACTCAGGAATACCACCTAAAATACCGTAAGCATTACGAGTAGGTTTCAGATAAATCGGTATAATATCGCTCATCATTAACAGATGAGTTAATGATTTATGGCAGTTCCGGTCGATCAGCGCAGTACAACCGGCTGGTACAGAGAACTGACCAACGATTTTGTTCGCGGTAGAAGTACCGTTAGTAACGATATAGCTGCGATCAGCATTGAAAGTTTCAGCAATATATTTTTCTGCTTCGCCATGAGGACCTGAGTGATCCAGCAGTGAACCTAATTCGCCAACAGAGATAGAAATATCTGATTTCATGGTATTTTCACCATAGAAATCATAGAAAATGCTACCTACTGGTGATTTCTGATATGCCGTACCGCCCATGTGACCTGGTGTACAGAAAGTATATTTATCTTCTTCGACATATTTGAACAGTGCTTTAGTCAATGGCGGCATGATGGCATCAACGTATTCGTTGACCGCTTTACCGATTTTATTGACCACTTCAATTTCAGAATACAGGCTGCAATCAATGAATTGTGCGTGATCACCGACTACGCTGAAATCAAATTCATTATTAAAATCGTTAGTTTTTAATAAGAACATTGGCAGATATTCATTCAGATCAACAATTTCTTTTGCCAGTTTGCAGCTAAATAAATCGTACTCAAACAATACAGAAGCAATGCGCGCATTGTTTTTAACGATGGTCATCAATTTGTCTGAGTTATCAACAAATTCGACAAAATAACCTTCACTTTCCAGTACCGATGACAAGTTTTCGATAAAATCGTTTTTTGCTTTACAACCAATTAACACCGTATTCATTGTTAATCCTCTCTTTATATATATCTATATGAATTCAATTAATTAGCGCTTTTCGCTTCGCCTTCTTTTTTACCCAGTTTGTGGGAATAGAAAGCAAAGATGGCTAATGAAACAATAATTGTTGCGGTAATCTGGTAGTGCTCTGCACCGGCTAATGCGATAAAGCAGAACAACATTGCGAAGACTGAAATGATGATGCTGAATACACTCTTCGTGGTCATGCCTTCAAATCTAACCAAGTCAATTGCTGAGTAGAAGTAAGGAAGCATGGTTAACATTACCGCGATGCTGGTTAACTGAGTAAATAAGTCAGAAGCATTTGAACCGCTGGCACTTAACACAGTGATGGCAATCATTAACAGAGTCATCATGATTGATGCCACGATTAAGCCTTTTTTAGGCACATCGTTTTTATCAACTTCACCGAATAATTTAGGGAAGTTGCCGTCTAATGCCGCACGACGACCGGCTTGACCAACCAACATCATCCAAGAACCTAATGAAGTTAAGCAAGCAATAGCAGTAAAGGCAGAAACGAATGGTGTAGCCCATTCACCCACCATTTTTGAAGCACTGATAGCAAATGGCGCACCAGAAGAAGCAACGACTTCATTCGGGAACATACCGGCGATAGCTTGAGATGCCAGAATATAAACGATACCGGCAAGTGCTGTACCCAGCAGCGTTGCTAACGGTACGGTTCTTTGTGGGTTATCAACTAAGCCACTACTGACTGATGCAGATTCAACACCAACGAATGCCCATAAGCACAGCAATACAGAGTTGATAACCGCTTTGCTGCTGTTAACTGATGTGTCGGCGATCCAGTTAGCTTTGTAAACTTCAACATCAAACCAGCCCCAGCCGAAAATCGCAGTACCGATAACAGGGATCAGAACTAACACTAAACCGATAGACGTTAAGCGGCTTACCCATGCACCACCGAGCAGGTTAACAAAGGTAAAGAGCCAAACCATAGCAATACTGGCAATCGCTGCCGGAATTGGTTGGTTCAGAATTGGAAAGAAAACAGACATATACGCAACAGCAGTAATGGCAATCGCTAAGTTACCAATCCAGTTTGCGTGATAGTACATTACCGATGTCTGATGCCCTAAAATAGGAGCAACTTCACCGGCATAAGCGATAGGTCCACCCTCTTGCGGATTTTTTGTCCCTAAACGCGCAAAAACATAAGCCAATGCCATTGCACCGACCATGGCAATAATCCAACCATAGATCGCGATCGAACCAATTTTTGCAAGACTAGCTGGCAATAAAGCGATGCCACTCCCCATCATGTTACCGGCTACCACCGCAATACAAGTGATTAGCCCGATCTTCTTCGGTGTACTCATTCTTATAACCCCTTGATTTTATATATCAAATAAAAAAAACACTGTAAGAAACTGTTAGCTTACAAATAATCTATGTAGCGATATTAGATCAACTAATAATATTATGCTCATTATTCCTATATTAATTATACTAATAATGCGATCGCCATCAAAAATCAGGCTAATGTATAGACAAGAGTTATTTTTATGTGAGGTAGATCAATATTGGTTGATAACGAAAGGAATACGAGCGCAAATGCAGCATGAAATCATGTTTGATTTTCAAACAAATCAATAATAAACAATATATTAGCAATGATTGTTTTCGCGCATGTATATTTATTAACTAACCTGAGATTTGGCGAGCAGCAGATTGCTAATTTTACGAAAAATCACATAATTATTTGAAATTTATCGTAATAATATAACTGCTTATCCGAATCTCAGGTTAACTGCGTGTTATGAGTATGGCGAGTATTTTTGAGCTGGCAGGAAAAATATGGGTCACGAAAGTACCTGAACCTCAAACTACTTTTTGTGACCATAAGAAAGGAAAAAGATGAAAGACAAAAAACAGCCAGCGGCTAGAACCTAACCGCTCTGTTCAACAACTTAATTGTTGAGTACTGAATTGGCATATTGGACGATGCAGTGTGACATCTTTTTAATCGTTTCTGATTCCGGTAAATACCGATGCCAGTACAATTTTTTATGCTGTACCAAATTTGGCACTAAATTGATAATTTTACCGGAAGCGAGTTCTTCCTTAATCTGCTGCTTAGAAATCATGCAACATGCTGAATCTTGTAAAATTAATTTAATATAAGCCTCAGAAGATCCAACAATATGACAAGGCAAACTGCCCGGCGTTAAGCCAAAATATTGTTGTAAAAATGAGTGGTGCATATCTGATGTAAAATCAAACGCTACAATTGGCGTTTTTAGTAACGCATCTTGTGTTACGCCTTTTGGAAAATATTTTTCAGCAAAAGAGGGAGTAGAAACAAAGATGTAATCCAGTGTGCCGAGTAAATCACAGCGGCCACCGATAATGGGTAATGGCTGTAAGCTGATTGCGCCAACCACTTCACCGCGGATTAAATAATCTAATGTCCGGCTTTCATCATCAGTTTTAATATCCAGACGAATTGATGAGTCTTCTAAGAAATCTTTTAATGCTGGCAGTACCCATGTGGCTAATGAGTCAGCATTCACTGAGATAGGGATATTGAGGGTGTAATGACCATAATCGTTAGAAAACATATCATGTTCAATGAGTTGTACATGATAAAGTAAACCTAATAATTTCTCGCCGTATTTCGTTGGTTTTGGCGGAACAGTACGCGTTAATAATAGTGTTCCAACCTGATTTTCTAATTGTTTAACACGCTGTGATACCGCTGACTGCGTAATAAACAATTTACTTGCTGCCTTTTCGAAACCTTGCTCCTTGATAATGAGATCAAGGAGCCTTAGTGACTTGTAGTCGATGTTCTTCATGTTGTACCTGTCATTAGTTTTATTAATTTTAGTTATTTAAAACCATGAAAATTTATAATTTATGGCTTCCAAAAAAAAGATAACGATATAAAATCGTTATCTTTTTTGTTTTAACTAACTAATATTAGAATAATATCAACCAGTTAGTTACTCCACTTGTTTCAGTGTTGGGAACAGGATTACGTCTCTGATTGTGTGGCTGTTAGTCAGCAGCATAACCATACGGTCAATACCGATACCTAAGCCCGCAGTTGGAGGCATACCATATTCCAGTGCAGTAACATAATCTTCGTCATAGAACATTGCTTCATCATCACCAGCATCTTTCGCTTTAACTTGATCGTTAAATCTTTCTGCCTGATCTTCCGCATCATTTAATTCAGAGAAACCGTTACCGATTTCACGCGCGCCGATGAAGAATTCAAAACGATCCGTGAACATTGGGTTTTCATCACTGCGTCTGGCAAGCGGTGAAATTTCAGCCGGATATTCAGTGATGAATGTTGGCTGAACCAAATGTTTTTCTGCAACTTCGTCGAAAATTTCTGCTTGTAAACGACCTAAGCCCCAACTTGCTTCAATTTCAATACCAAGACGATTTGCAACAACAGATGCTTTTTCAAAATCAACAATATCTTCCAGAGTGATGCCGTTACCATACTTAACGATAGCTTCACGCATGGTGATTTTTTCGAATGGTTTGCTGAAATCGAACTGAACATCGCCATATTGAACTAATGGAGAACCCAGTACAGTTGTCGCTACCGTTCTGAACAGATCTTCTGTTAATACAATCAGATCCTTGTAATCTGCATACGCCATATATAACTCCATCATGGTGAATTCTGGGTTATGGCGCGGTGAGATACCTTCGTTACGGAAGTTTCTGTTAATTTCAAAAACACGTTCAAAACCACCAACAACCAATCTTTTCAGGAACAGTTCTGGTGAAATACGTAAATACAGTTCAGCATCTAACGCATTATGGTGAGTGATAAACGGACGAGCTGACGCACCACCAGGAATGACTTGCATCATTGGGGTTTCAACTTCCATAAAGCCATGTTCAACCATATAGCGTCTGATTTCAGATAAAATCTGTGAACGCAGTTTAAATGTAGTATAAGAATCTTCGTTAACGATAAGGTCAACATAACGCTGACGATAGCGCATTTCCTGATCGCTTAAACCGTGGAACTTATCCGGCAGCGGACGCAATGCTTTAGTCAGCAAGCGAACTTCTTCACAGTGCACAGACAGTTCATTAGTTTTGGTTTTAAACAGCGTACCTTTAACACCAACAATATCACCAATATCTAATTTCTTAATTTCTTCATTATAAACTTGTTCAGAAATTGTATCTTGAGAGATATAAAGCTGAATTTTGCCTTCGTTATCTCTTATTGTCATAAAAGATGCTTTACCCATAATACGCTTAGTCATAATACGACCAGCAACAACAACATGGATATTTTGTTTAGCCAAAGCCTCTGTATCTAAATTATCGTATTTAGCGTGCAGATCTGTAGAAACATTTTCTCTACGGAAATCATTTGGGAAAGCGACTGGCTGATTTTTTCTAATTTGTGAAAGTTTTTCGCGGCGAACATCTAATTCATTTGTTGTATTTGCCGAACTCTCATTAATGCTATTTTCTGTCATTTTTTAAAACCTTTAATAGATAAAGAAGATACCGGTCAAACATACATATTATTTTCAGCGATGTAAACTCCAGAATAAGTAAAATTTATAATTATTTATTTCAATTTAAAAAACAATTAGTTACATTGATATTTTATCGACATTTTGCCGTTTTTTTAGCTAAATAATCACGCGATCAACTAAATTTCTCTTGTTTTTTCTTTTACTCTATGCGTTTAGATGATACTAACTTAAGATCGTATTAGTTTTTTTTATAATAGCGCAAAATTGCGTGATGAATTATCTTTCTCTTTAGCGTGAATCACAGTGAACAGAAGAGGCAATAGCGAGTAAATTTGTATGCAAAATATCCTGTTAATTATCTTTTTTTATATAAACAGCACAACTATATTCCACTTTAATTTATATTTAATATTAGATTAATTTAATAAATTAAATTATTTATATAAATTAAATAATTAATCACGAAGTGATGAACAACATATTAAATATAAATTCTTACATCACTAATAATCACGTTAATAGCAAAAACAAATATAGAAAAACAGGCTGCATATTAAAAATCACATGTTAAATAGCCCAATAGTGACATCAAAAAACGGTTAAAATCCAAGCAATATTAAACATATTCATAAAGATTTTTCGCCAAAAAAGCAGCCCATTGGACAGAAAAAAAACCGATTATGACGTTTTACTTTTTCGCTGAACAAGCCAGAGACGACCAATCGATAATGCCAGTAATCCGCCGAAAATACAGCCAATGACCAATATTGGTATCGCTAATTTGACCGCCAGTGTATACAACCCCAGCATCAGCAGCATGGCAGCGTTTTCACCGAAATTTTGTACCGCTACTGCATTGCCAGCTCCAACGGTTTGCTTCCCACGATCTTGTAATAAGGTATTAAGCGGAACAATAAAGAAGCCACCAAAAATACCGATCAACAGCAAAATGCCATAAGAGAACGCTAAACTGCCTTGCAAAACAAAAACTATCACGCCAATACCGAGCAAAATTCCGGCAGGAATGCAGCGGCTCACCGTATCAAGCGTGATCCATTTCGCCGCACCCGCCGCTCCGATCACAATACCGACAGCAACCATCGCGTTAAGCATTGTCGGCGTGAGTAATCCATCAATATGCAGTGCTAACGGTACCCAGAGGATCAGCAAAAAACGCAGCGTAATGCCTGCGCCCCAAAACAAGCTGGTTCCCACCAGTGACATACGCGTGCTTTTATCATGCCAGAGCTGAATACAAGAGCCGGAGAAATTCTGCATCATTTGCCGCGCACTCCACACCGCGCCGGAACGCGCTGCCGGTAATTTGGGAATATAGCAGTTAGCCGCAACCGCACCGAGATAAACGGCACAGCAGATAACCAGCGTCAGATAAGGAGAAATATCCGTTAACCAACCGCCCAACAATGAACCAACTAAGATCGCTGCCAGCGTTGATGACTCAATCAGACCATTCGCTTTCACCAGTTGATCGCCGCGCGTCAGCTCACCGAGAATGCCGTATTTTGCCGGAGAATATGCCGTTGCTCCGATCCCCACTAATGCGTAGCCCAAAAAGGGATCAAGCCCGATCACAATAATTGCTGCACCCAGCAGTTTGATGGCATTAGCAACCATCATCACTCTGCCTTTCGAGAAACTATCCGCAACCTGCCCGACAAACGGCGCTAACGCTACATAAGCCACAATAAAGAACATCTGCAATGTGGAATGCGCCCATAGCGGATAATCTTTCTGGATAAGAATGCCTAATGCAGCAAAAAACAGCGCACTATCACCAAATGCAGAGAGAAATTGAGCGCAGGTAACTGCCACAATACCGCGGCTCAATAGCGGCTTTGGCGTAACGTCAATCGTTGTCATGGAGATCCACTGGCAATTCAGCTAAATGTGCCGGTATGTTATCGCATTTTTCATCTACCGATGAGGTAAATTCCCTTACATTTTTTAGGCGTTAATTCGCAAAATTTTTGTCACGCTGTTTATCAAGGTTTAGAGTCGTAGAAATGATGTAAAAACGCGCAGAATAAGAGACAAGAATAAGAGACAAAAAAACGGGGAATGCGTTTTCATCACATTCCCCGTTTTAACAAGATCACATCAGTTACAATCAGTAATTACCAGTCGATACCTTTCTGCGCCTGAATACCGTTATCAAACGCATGTTTGACCGGACGAACTTCACTCACGGTATCTGCAATTTCGATAATATCCCGATGGCACGCTCTACCAGTAATGATCACGTTTTGATTCGCAGGGCGATTTTTCAGCGCATCAACAATGTCGTCAAGCTCTAAATAACCGCAAGGGATCATATAAGTCAGTTCATCAAACACTACTAAATCGTATGATGGATCTGACAGCATACGCTTGCCCTCTTTCCACACTTCTTCAGCAGCGCGCACATCAGCGCCTTTATCCTGAGTATTCCAGGTAAAACCGGTTGCCATCACATGGAATTCAACGCCATTTTTTTCCAGCAAATTGCGTTCGCCGTTTTCCCATGTACCTTTGATAAATTGAACAACGCCGACTTTCAGACCATGCCCGACAGCTCTGGCAACCGTACCGAATGCTGCGGTGGATTTACCTTTACCATTACCGGTCAACACGATAAGAATGCCGCCCGTTTTTGTCGCCGCCGCCACACGTTCTTCGACACGTTCTTTGAGCTGTTGCTGACGCTGTTGATACCGTTCTTCGTTCATACTGATGTTCCTTATTATTGGATCAGTGTTGAATCAGAATACTTTTATTTTTCACAACCATCACATTTTGTTTTGGACGCAGTATTTTGGCAGCCGGTGCATTTCTTCCCTTCTGTTAACTGATCGAAGAAACAGTTGCCTTTATCATCAACCAGAATAAATGCAGGGAAATTTTTCACTTCCATCTTCCAAACCGCTTCCATACCCAATTCTGGATATTCGAGGCAAGTCAGTTCTTCAATGTATTCCTGAGCCAAAATTGCCGCAGAACCGCCGATGCTGCCTAAATAGAATCCGCCATGTTTCTGGCAGGCTTCGGTCACTTGTTTACCGCGATTGCCTTTTGCCAGCATGATCATGCTGCCGCCGCGCGACTGGAACAGATCAACATACGGGTCCATACGGCTCGCGGTAGTTGGTCCCATTGAACCGGAAACAAAATGATCAGGCGTTTTCGCTGGTCCTGCATAATATACCGGATGGTTCTTCATGTAATCAGGCAGATCTTCGCCTTTATCTAAACGTTCTTTTAGTTTAGCGTGGACAATATCGCGCGCCACAATCAACGGACCATTCAGAGATAAACGAGTAGAAACCGGATACGAAGAAAGCTGTTTCAGAATTTCAGCCATCGGTTTATTCAGATCAATATTAACGACCGTACCTTCGCTGTCATGACGCATACTTTCAGGGATATATTTCTCCGGGTGCTGTTCCAGTTTTTCCAGCCAAATCCCTTTCTTGTTGATCTTACCTTTGATATTTCGGTCAGATGAACAAGAGATCGCCATACCGATTGGACAAGAACCGCCGTGACGCGGCAGACGAATCACACGCACGTCATGCACTAAATATTTACCGCCGAATTGAGCGCCCAGACCAAAATCTCGTGAGGCTTCCAGTAATTCTTGCTCCAGTTTTACGTCACGGAATGCCTGACCATATTTATTACCTTCGGTTGGCAGGTTATCGTAATACTTAGTGGAAGCCAGTTTTGCTGTTTTCAGCGTCATTTCCGCAGATGTTCCGCCGACCACAAACGCTACGTGGTATGGAGGGCAAGCTGCCGTACCCAAACTTTTGATTTTTTCTGCTAAGAAATTTTTCAGCTTTTTAGGATCTAAAATAGCTTTTGTTTCCTGATACAGCGCGGCTTTGTTGGCAGAACCGCCGCCTTTATTGACAAACAGGAAACTGTACTCGTCACCTTCGGTCGCAAAAATATCGATTTGACCCGGTAAATTTGTGCCAGTGTTCACTTCGTCGTACATATTCAGCGCGGCATTTTGCGAATAGCGCAGATTATCATGTTGGAAAGTGTTATAGATGCCGCGAGACAGAGCATCTGCATCATTACTATTCGTCCAGACGCGCTGACCTTTTTTAGCAACGATAGTTGATGTACCGGTATCCTGACAGTTTGGCAAAATACCTTTCGCAGAAATTTCCGCATTACGCAGCAATTGCAGCGCAACATACTTATCATTATCACTGGCTTCTGGATCGTTGAGGATATTACCGACTTGTTGTTGATGCGCCGGACGCAAAAAGAAAGAAGCATCATGAATCGCTTGTTGAGCGATCAGCGTCAAGGCTTCTGGCTCAACCTTTAATACTTCCTGCCCATCAAAAACTACTGTAGAAACATGCTGATCGCTCAGTAAATAGTACTCAGTTTTATCTTCGGAAGTAGGGAATGGCTCTTGGTAGAAATAATTATTATCAGTCATTATCTTTCACTCATTTAGCTTAAAGGAAGAAATAGAAACCAGAAGTGTTTATTTGTTATTTTACAAGTCAATAAATAACCAACTTAAATAGGAAACAGATTAAAATAATCACTAGTCAATACTATGAATCGACATACAAAAAAGCAATTGATCTATCCGCAATAGATAGTGAATAATAATTAATAACTAAGCATGATACTGTTAAAAAAAATGCAGATTGTTTTGTTAAAAAGAATAACTAAAACAATATTAATGCTGCCGTTAATAATTAGTTAATAAATAGATAATTATGCGTAATGCGAATCAACATAATCAAATAACATATTGTAATTAAACATATAAAAACCGAACCAGCAACCAAATTAAGCCTGACAGTCGTCACAAAAAACAAAAAATCAATACCATAAAAATATATCATGGTATTAAAAATGTAGATTGCGTCACAAATATATTAATTATTTTCACTATGTATCTACTTTATTATTCACATATAAATAACAGTCATTATAAAAATAGTTGAAAATATAAATTATATGTATATGAAAATAGAAAAAATGTACCGTCTATAACATATAATTCATGCACTCTGATTTAACTGAAAAGCACATATTGTGCTTTTCATCAAGAAAGAGAAACATACCCAAAATAATTCAAGTTGCATCAGAACCATAAGCGAATTCAACCGAGCATTCACCTGCTAAGCCAGAAAACAACTTGAAATATGATAAGTTTTATGTGTGTTTTAAATCTTCTAAACTTGATTTTTCATGAATCCATTGGCTGAATTTTTGCAAATTCTGTAAACCAATATTCTCTTCTTTATAGGTCAGCACAAAGTGATTACCTGTCCCCATCGGTAAATTACATGGGATCACCATATCGCCGTTTTCCAAATCTTTTTGAATTGCAAAACGCGGCAGCAGCGCAATACCTAAATTAGAACGCACGGCTGAAATCAACATAGATAGCAGATCAAAACGCGGTCCCATACGCACATCAGGGCTGCTCACGCCGGATAAAGCAAACCAGTCATACCATGAATCCAGACGTGTTGTTTGATGCAGCAGAGTAAACTCACCTAATAACTGCTCAACACTCATGACCTTACTTTCATCTTTCCACAACATTCGGCTACAAACCGGCACGAGTTCTTCTTCAAACAAATGCTCATATTCTGCCCACGGGCTGCAAAAATCCTCACGCATAATCGCCGCGTCGTATTTCAGCGTCAGGAAATCTGCCGGATTGGTCAGCGCAATTAAGTTCAGCACAATACCAGGGTGCTTTTCCTGAAAATCATGCAAATTAGGAATTAGCCAGTGGGTGCTAAACGTTGGTGTCACTGCTAAATTAAGTACCTGCTGGATAGAGTGATACGACATAATACTCTGTGTATCCCGTTCCATTTTTTCCAGAGTTTCTTTAACTAATTCAAGGTAATAACGTCCGGCATCATTTAAGAAGATGCGTTTACGCACATGATGAAATAAAGAAACATTCAGAAATTCTTCCAGTGCCGTAATCTGCCGGAAAACAGCACTTTGGGTTAGAGCCAATTTTTCTGCCGCGCGCGTATAACTTTCATATTGGGCAACAGCCTCAAAAGTGACTAATAAATCTGTTTTAGGAATTCTACACCGCATTTTTATCCACCAATCATGATGACATTGTTATACCTGTCATCTTTCAAGTTGCAGTGAATGGTTAGCTGCATCTCAAAAGTGATTAGGTATAGTTAAACTTCCATTTATTAATTTAAAAAACAATATTTTATTAATTTATATTTCTTTTTCTGATGATGGCGGCAAGTCAAAACCGCTATCAGTCAATAAACCCATGTCGCAATACATGGCACATGCCGCACTGATGATGGACATCGCCATCGCCGCACCGCTGCCCTCTCCCAAACGCAAATCCAGATAGAGATAAGGCTTTAAATTCAGGTATTGCAGAGCGCGAGCTGCCCCTTTCTCTGCTGAAAAATGTGAGGGAATACAATAATCTCGTGCTAATGGCGCTATCTGACAAGCCGCCAAAGCCGAAGCATAGGAGAGAAAACCATCAAGAACCACAGGAACACCGCAAGCTGCCGCGCCTAAAATCACGCCGGTCATTCCTGCCAGATCGAAACCGCCGACTTTCGCCAAAACATCAATAGCATCATTTGGATCAGGCTGATTAACTGAAATAGCCTGACGAATAACATCTTCTTTGTGTTTTAAACGATCTTGCGGCAAGTTTGCGCCAATCCCTACGACTTCATGCGGATCACTCCCTGTCAAAACACTGACAATTGCGGAGGCTGGCGTGGTATTTGCGATGCCCAATTCACCGACGCCAAATACTGAAATCCCTTGAGCTACACGCTGTTGAACTAATTGTGCACTCGTTAGCAACAATTGCTCACACTGCTTATAATTCATCGCTGAACCAGCGGCAATATTACCACAACCGCGCGCTAATTTAAGGGACAAAAGATCGGGAATGGGATCACAATCGATACCAATATCCACCGGTAATACGCTGGTATTGCTGCTTTTCGCCAATACGCAAACACCGGTTAGCCCTTGCTGCATATTGCGCGCCTGAATCATGGTCACTTCTTTTGGCGAGGCAGCAACGCCCTCATTAAATACGCCGTGATCCGCGCACATCACAATGATCTCTTTTTGCAAGTGATGCAGATCAGTGATGCCCGGCATACCGTTTAATTGGATCGCCAGTGCTTCCAGCCGCCCCAAACTTCCCAGTGGTTTAACTAAGTTATCAACATGCCGCGCGGCTGCGTCCATTTTGGCGCGATCCAACGGCAGTATTGACTCAACTAATGACTGAATTGCTTGCATTATGGGTATCTCGTTATGGTTATTATTTATACCCGCCATTTTGCAACATGCAGCGGTGCTGGCTGCATCTTGCAAGCGATTGGGTATCAGCTAACTAATCTCAGGTTGATACGGCATCTGACCATTTAATATTCGCAGCACCGCAAATCCTGAGTTATTTTCCACCACGCTGTAGGCGTTGTGTTGGAAACTAAAATGCCACATTGACGCAACCGGCATATCCAGTAATTGCGTCAGGATCAGGCGCAATACGCCCTGATGAGCAACAATCAATTGATGACCTGCTGTAGCTTCTGTACGCAACTGCTGTGCATATTCACTAACGCGCGCGGCGAAATGTTGAAATGATTCACCGCCCGTTGGTATCGCTTGCTGCCAGTCCGTGATCCAGCTTTGCCAGCTTTGCGGATCGTGTTGTGCGATCTCTTGATAATGGCGCATCTCCCAATCGCCAAAATCTAATTCATTTAAACGCGGATCAATATACCGATTGGGCGGCGATAACTGCGTGCGTATTGGCAATTGCAATATTGCGCTTGCTGTCTGCTGAGTACGCTGCAACCCGCTGCAATATACCGACTCAAACTCAACATTTTTCAGCAGCGAACCAATCTGCTGCGCCTGAGCCATGCCCGTCTCTGTTAGCTCAAGATCGGTACTGCCATAGAACAAGCCCTTAGCATTTGCCGTTGTCTGACCGTGACGCACCAGAAAAAGAGCCATTGGTTAACTCCAAATTAATGCCAACAGAAAAATCACTTCGCCGAGTTCTTCTGCCGCGCCCAGTGTGTCACCCGTTTGACCGCCAAGATGATGGCGAAAATAACCTGCCAGACCGAAAACCATGATCAGCGTGATCGCAATAGCAAACACGCCATGCTTACCGCCGATAACCGCGATCAGAATAAAACCGATCAGCAACGTGCAGAGCGTTTCGCGCGCAGTAATTTTCCCGATATAGATATTACCAAGCCCCTCCCCCTCTCGCGCATAACGCTGCCCGTACATCAACAGCACCATTGCGGTGCGTCCGGCAATCGGCGCACAGATCAGCAATGCCAGCAGATAAATCGGAGTGTGATAAGACAGCTCCAGAACCGCGAGTGTTTTAATGCCAATACAGAAAACCAATGCCAGCCCGCCATGTGTCCCCAAGCGGCTATCTTTCATAATTTCCAGCATTCTTTCGCGCGTGCGGGCAGAAAAAATACCGTCGCAAGTATCGGCTAAACCGTCTAAATGAAATCCGCCGGTTAGCAGCGCCAGTGCCAGTACATAGCTAATTGCACCGATAAACATACCGCCAGTCTGACTAATGCCGACTGAAATCAATGCGGCAATCACCCCAACAATCAGCCCCACCAGCGGAAACACGGGCACTCCGCGTCCGCTCTGTCTGAAATCAATACCCTCAGCCCATTTTGCCGGTACCGGAATACGGGTAATAAACTGCATGGCGGCAAAAAATCGGACTAGCCAAAGCCGAATCAAACCGAACTGCTTGCTGTCAGATTCATCAGAATTCATTTAATTTTTACTCCAATACCGGACACCACCAGCCAGACTTCATCAGCGGCGGCTGCCAGCATTTGATTAGCGCGTCCGGCAATATCGACAAAATGCCGCGCCAGACGATTTTCCGGTGTAATGCCCATTCCTAACTCATTCGTGACAATATAAACCGGCATCGGAAAACTTTTACAGGCTTCAATCAAATCCGTAATTTGCTGCTGTACAAAGGCTTCCAGCGGAGCGAAGTCCAGCGTATCCGGCGATGCCCCACCCGATTTTTCATACAACTGATTAGCGATCATGGTCGTGATACACTCCAGCATGATCCCCTCACCCGTCTGCATTTGTGAACGGATAACTTCCCCCAAATCGAAAAACCCTTCCCAAGTACGCCAGTGTGCAGGGCGATCCGCTTGATGACGCGCAACACGCGCTGCCATTTCGTTATCAGTGATCACCGACGTAGCGATATACAGCACTTTCTGGCAACTCGCTGCTACTCGTTTTTCAGTAAACGAACTTTTACCGCTGCGCGCTCCGCCTGTTACCAAAATCATGCGTTCACCTCTTGTTTATGTTCTTGATGCTGACGCATAAGGCGATAAATTTCAGCCATATCCAGATATTCACGCATACTGGCAGCTAAAACATTGAACTGTTGCTCTTTGTGCAGTGCATAATCAAAACTCTGGTTTTCCAGCGGCGGGATACCTTTACGAATCCGCAATTGATTCAACAACGGACGAGTAAAATTATTCTGATCGAAGATACCGTGCAGATAACTGCCCATCACCGAACCATCAGGATTCACTGCACCATCAAGCCATTCATGTTGCTCGCCGTTGCGTAACTGCATCTGTGCGAATGGCGTCGCGTCAGCGCCCAATGCCGAAACACCCAGATGAATTTCATAACCGAAAACTGACTGTTGGCTGCATAACGCCAACATGCCCGATAAACTTGCCCGTGTGACGCCCTCAACTTGCGCGGTATTTTTTTCTGGTTCAAAACGAGTTTCTACATCAAGTAAACCCAAACCTTGCATGTGGGTTAATCCCGATTCCACCTCATCAAAAATTTGCTTACCCAGCATTTGATAACCGCCGCAAATACCGATAATCGGCGTGCCGATTTGATGTGCGTGCAGAATTGCTTTATCCATTTGACGGCTAATAAGCCATTGCAAATCACCCAACGTATTTTTACTGCCGGGAAGAATAATCAAATCAGCGTCAGTAAGCTGTTTCGGATCAGTGACATAACGCAGCCGAACGTCCGGCTGAGCAGCTAATGCGTTGAAATCGGTAAAATTAGAAATATGAGGAATCTGAATCACAGCAATATCCAGCACTGCCGCCGCTTTGCTGTTATATTTACCGGCTTGCAGCGCTACGCCGTCCTCATCTTCCAGATCAACATCTAACCACGGCAACACACCCAATACCGGTACTTGTGTTAAATCTTCAATCTGAGTAATACCTGATTTGAGCAACTCAATATCACCGCGAAATTTATTGATAATGACACCGATAACGCGTGCTTTTTCTTCTGGCGCTAATAACGCCAATGTACCGTAAATAGCAGCAAAAACACCGCCGCGATCAATGTCAGCCACGAGGATTACCGGCGCATCTGCCAGCTTCGCCATACCCATATTCACGATGTCACGATCACGCAAATTAATTTCTGCCGGACTGCCCGCGCCCTCTAACACCATAATATCGGCTTCGTCCGCCAGACTGTCATAAACTTGTTTTATCTGCTGCTGGAGCTGCGGTTTATATTGGTGATATTCCACCGCGTCCATATTGCAAGCCACGCTGCCCATCAGCACCACTTGCGCTTTGCGATCGCTGGTCGGCTTCAACAGCACAGGATTCATACGCACATCGGGTTGAATACCCGCAGCTTCTGCCTGAAAAATTTGCGCGCGCCCCATCTCTTTACCATCAGCGGTAATACCAGAGTTAAGCGCCATATTCTGTGATTTAAAGGGAATACAACGATAGCCGTCCTGCGAAAATATGCGGCAAAATCCAGCGACTAATACACTTTTTCCTACATCAGAGGCAGTTCCCTGAATCATTAGCGATAAGCTCATCGCATTTCCCCTAAATTATTTTGCTCATATCATAACCGCGCAGTATTGACACTAACTCCTGCTCGGTTTTACATAGCGGTAAACCCGCTTCACTGTGTAATTTCGCCAGCCACGGCTGTTCAAGACCCGCTTTTTCCAGCATTTCTCTCTGTACAAAAACCTGCTGCGGTGTACCGCTACTGACAATATTCCCGTCGGATAACACATAAATACCATCGCAAATCTGATAGATCAGATCGATGTCATGGCTGGAAATCACGATATGTTTGCCCTGTGCCACGATAGTAGAAATAATGTCTAACATTTGCCGCCGTCCGGAGGGATCTAATCCCGCTGTAGGCTCATCAAGCAGTAAATAATCCGACTCCATCACGATTGCACCAGCAATGGCGACGCGCTTTTTCTGCCCGAAACTCAAACACTGAATCGGTTTATCACGAAAGTGCCTGGCATCAACCATCTGTAATGCCAGTTCAGTTCGGCGCTTAATTTCCGCTTCATCGACGCCGAGATTACGCAAGCTAAAAGCAATATCGCTTGCCACATCGGTATAAAAAATCTGTTGGTCAGGATCTTGAAACACCGTCACCACATTTTGCCGTAAAGCCCGCAGCCCTTTTTTACTGTAATCCAGCGGTATGCCATTCCACAGCACTTCGCCATTTTGCGGACGTAAGATGCCGGAAAGATTCATAAACAGTGTCGATTTACCGCAGCCGTTAGCGCCGATAATTC
Organism: Enterobacteriaceae bacterium; assembly: GCA_031261005.1. Taxonomy (GTDB): domain Bacteria; phylum Pseudomonadota; class Gammaproteobacteria; order Enterobacterales; family Enterobacteriaceae; genus JAISKF01. Next base: position 38,311 of record JAISKF010000017.1, read on the forward strand.
CCGTAACGTTGTATTGGCTAAAATCCAGTGTCAGATCTTTAAGCACGGGTGAATCAGGATAACTAAAACTCAGTGCGCGAGTGGCTAACATGCTAGCGGAACTCATAAATGAAAATCACCCTGAAAAAGTTTGATGTCTAACGCAACTGACATCTGTTGATAGCGGCTAATCACTCTGGAAAACAGCATGCTGACCAACATACCTAACGAATGGTAGCTAATACGCAGTGTGGTATAACCAAAGCGCAACGATTGCGCCTGATAAATCGCCGTCGCTTCATCAACAAAAATAAAAATAAAACGCCATGTAAGAAGAATTTGTTCAATTAACAGATGAGGAACGCGGCAAAATTTGAGCAATTTAATCAACTGTTCAAACGGCATATTCAGCATGAACCAGAACGTTGCCGCTAATGATGCCAGACTGCGCCATAACGTTTGATTGGCGGTTTGCAGCCCATGCGGATCAATTCCAAGCCAATAATTACCTATCGGAAAACTACATAGCAAACTCTCCGGCTGGCTGGAAAGAGAAATCATAATGGCAATCAAGCCAATCGAGAGAAATCCTAATGGGATCAACAACCATTTAAGATAACTCAACGGGTTAATCCGCAATAAATAACAGGTAGAAATAATAAGCCCAAGCAACAGTAAAACCTGCCCCAACGGGGGCAGGATCATTGCCAGCGCCATAAACAATACATACAGAGCAAACTTCACTCTGGGATCTTTATGACGCCAGCGGCTCTGATAACTCAGCTTATCAATACTAAGCATGCTCTTTCCTGACTCGGCGATAATAGCCAAGTATGTAAAAAATCACAGCAGTGCCGAGACAACCTTGCAAAGTAAATAGCAGGCTTTCTATTTCGCCGCTGGCAGGTTCATATAACGATTCAAACCACGGTTCATAATCCTGAGCATTTTGCATAATCTGCTCTTCTGCCTGACCATCAGAACCCTCAAATTTTCCGCCGTGATCAACAAAGAATGGAGCAACAAATAAGCCAACGATCAACACGATCAATATTAATGTTTTGTTCGTCATTTTTAGTGCCTTCTATAATTATCTGTTATTAACTCACCCGTTTACGCCGCTGCATTCACCAATTGCCGTTTAACTAACTGGTCATAGATCAAGACGGTTAGTAACCCCTCCGCAATCGCAATCGGTACTTGGGTGATGCAGAAGATCCCCATAAATTTCACTATTGCTGCGCCCATTCCCATTTGCGGATCAGGGAAAGCGAAACCTAGCTGGAAAGAAGTAACGGTATAAGTGATGAGATCAGCGGAGAAAGCACACAAGAAAACTGCCACGTCTTTTCTCATGCCAGCTTTGTTTGCCAGACGCCACACCAGATAACCGACCACAGGACCAATCACCGCCATCGACATGGCATTAGCACCTAATGTGGTAACTCCGCCGTGCGCCAGTAATAGCGCCTGAAACAGCAGCACAATCGTACCCAGCACTGCCACCACCGAGGGACCAAACAGAATAATGGCTAACGCAACGCCCGTTGGGTGAGAGCAACTACCGGTAACAGAGGGAATCTTTAACGCTGACAACACAAAAATAAAAGCACAGCATAATGCCAGCAACACTTTTTGATTACTGTCTTCCTGAACAATGTGCCGTAAACGCACGATCCCTGCGGCAAGAAACGGCAAGAAAATCAGCCACCATGTAATTGCCCACATCGGCGGCAAAAAGCCCTCCATAATGTGCATGGCAAATGCTTCTTGCGGAGCGAGAATCAGCAAAATGCCTATCGCCGCGCCAGATAATGAAAATTTAGTCAATTTCTGCTGCATAACTTACCTCGACGTATTCCAATTTTTGTTAACCAGAATGGTTGAAAAATAAGGTAATCGCAGTCCGTCCTCTAACTTATCCAGCCGACGCCAGCACTGTTCTGTTGGCAACGTAGCATCTGCCATCATTAGTGCATAATCCAATAAATTCAGCTTGTTAAGCAGAGAACGGATACGATCAAGACGTCCATAGACTTTCATTAACACCACGCAATCATGATTACGTAGTGCCTGTTCCAATTCATCTTCAGAGGCAGTGCAGGAAATCACTGCCATGCTTTGCGCTTCCATTGCCAGCGGCATCATGCTGCTGGCAGCAATTGCGGCAAAAGAGGTCACGCCGGGAACAATTTCCAACCACGGCTGGCGACCAATGCGCTCTAACAGAGAAACCCATGTACTAAACAACATGGCATCACCCAGTGTGATAAACCCCACTTTATGACCTTTGGCGACTTCATCTTTCAATGCTTGTGCGACTTCGTCCCATACAGCAGCTTTCGCTTCAGGTTCAGCGTTCATTAAGAAGTGATAAGTCCGAATTTCAGTGTTGGGAGAGAGATATTCTTCAACGATAGTCAGTGCCAGACTTTCAGCTCCTTTCTTCCCTGCTGGCGCATACAATACGTCCAAGTCAGAGATAATTCTGGCACCTCTTACCGTAATAAGATCACCTGCGCCCGGACCGACGCCGATACCATAGAGTCGTCCTGCCTGTTCATCTAATTTTATGCCTGCCTGCTCTTCTAACCATGTTCCTGACATTACGCGCGTTCCTCACAAGTTTCATTCAATGCTGTTGCCAGATGGCGGACAAACATCTGACGAATATTAGGGTTTTCACCTAACCCCTGTAACCACGGCACTACGCTAATACCAGCCTGTTCAAGCTGTTTTTTCCACGAACCCTCTTCATCAGACGCCATATCATTAATGGCATGATCACCTGCCACCAGCATTAACGGCATCAGGTGAACTTTATGAATACCTTTGGCTTTTAAGCCGGTAATAATCAGATCAATTTCAGGATAGCTTTCCACCGCGCCAATGCGGATCGGTAAATTGCTGTTAAGTAGCATGTGGTCAAGGCAAGCATAGGCGGAAAAAGCATAATGCGTAGAGCCATGCCCCATAAAAATAGCGTATTCGTCTTGTAGCAATATCGGCAGTTGATACTGAATAGCTGCGATCATCTGTTGATAATCATCACGTTGGCTCAACAACGGCGCTCCCAATACCAGACGTTTAAAATGCGGGCGGAATGTCTCAACGTCACGGACAATTTTTTCGTACTCATCACCTTTAATCACATGCAGCGATTGAATCGCCACATCGTCATAACCCGCAGCTAATAACTTACTCAGTGCTTGATGCGGCGTGTCAATCTGCAAGCCATCACGCTGTGCCAGCTTGCGAATAATCATGCCGGACGTGAATGCGCGGAACAGGGAGCGATCACCAAAAGCCGCAGCCAATTGCTGTTCACACGCCGTAATATTCTTTTCACAGGTTTCGTGGTAACTGGTGCCAAAACTGATCACTAATAATGCTTTTTTCATCGTTTTGCCCTACTTAATCCGCGCCACGTTAATATGTTGAGTCACTAACTGTTTTATCTCTTGCAAACTTTGCACCTGAATCACGTCATCGCCGTCATACTGATCTGACGGACGGCAAACGATAATGCAGGGAATGCCTAACGTCAGGCATGGCTCGACTTTCTGCTGAAAACCGCCTTGTGCGCCGGACTCTTTAGTGATCACGACATCTGCCTGACAAAACTGGTACATCGCACGATTAAAATCAGCGCTAAAAGGTCCTTTGAGCGCAAGAATCTGATCGACGGTCAGCCCGCAAGATTCACACAACGCGAGGACTTCCGATGTTGGCAATACGCGCGCCATCACGGTCATATCGGTAAGTAAACGGACGTAATCCGCTAACTGTTTGCTGCCAGTGGTCAATAACACTCGTTTGCCTAATCGTTTAGCTAATTCACAGGCTTGTTCGATCGTAGTGACTTGATGTACCAGCGGGTGCTGCACAGCATGAATTTCGCTGGCTCGTTCATAGCGGATTAGCGAAATACCTAATGTGTGGCAAGCCTGATACACATTTTGACTGAGCTGTGCCGCATAAGGGTGTGAAACATCAATCACCTGCTGCACGCTGTTTTGCTGAAAATAAGCCACCATTTGATCCCTATCCATGCGCCCGCAAACAACCTCACCGCGCAACCCTTGCGCTTGTTGAACGCCTGCCTCCGTTGCGACGGAAAGCTGGTAATGAATTCCGGCGTCATCAAGCATTTGGCAAAGTTGGCGAGCATCACTGGTGCCGCCAAAAACAGGGATCAACGGTTGATTCACAGCTTGTATCCTCTTGGGGTGATCATTAGCCCGTCGCTGATATAAGTAGAGCGATTACCGACAATCACCAAGCTGGTCATATCCACCTGACTAAAATCCATTTCACTAAAAGTAGTGATCCATTTTTCCTGCTTTTTACGTCCGGCGGCTTTTACCACACCAACGGGTGTAGAAGCTGGCGTAAACTGCGCCATTAACGCAAAGGCTTTAGCTAAATGCCCCTCACGCCCGCGGCTGCGCGGGTTGTAGAAACAAACCACGAAATCAGCCTCGGCAGCGGCTTTGATACGTTTTTCAATCACGTCCCACGGCGTTAATAGATCACTAAGGCTGATATGGCAGAAATCGTGCATCAGCGGAGCGCCTAACAGCGCAGCCGCCGCAATACTGGCGGTAATACCAGAAACCAGACGCACTTCAACGTTGCGTTTTTGCTGAGTGACGATCTCCAGAATCAGCCCTGCCATACCGTAAATACCGGCATCGCCGCTGCATACCATCGCAACATTTTTACCTTGTTCGGCTAAATCAATCGCCAGTTGGCAGCGCTCAATCTCTTTGCACATGCCGGTTTTGATCACTTCTTTATCACCAACCAACGGTTTCACCAGATGAGTATAGGTTTTATAACCCACCACCACTTCCGCCTCTTGCAACGCAGCAATGGCTTCTTGTGTCATCATGGCTTCACTACCTGGTCCGATACCAATTACAGTTAACATTACTGCGCTACTCCTAACGTCATGGTGACACCTTGCTGTTTTAAGGTTCGCCCAACCAAATTACCGTGACTCAGCAACCAAGCGACTGGCTGAGAAACGCAGCCCACGCCGATAGTGCTACGGACAAATTCAGAGGACGGAAATTCGTGTTCTATTTCTGCCAGCGCACTGACAGGAAAAGTCTGAAACGGAACATGTTGCTGCTGCGCTAACTGAATCAATGCCGTTTCATCTTGTTTCAGTTCCACGCTGCCAATCATTTTTAATGCCAGCGGATCAAAATGATTTTCGCTCATCTGAATCGCTAATATCTCTGCCACTAGATCAAGCGCGACTCCACGGCGACAACCGATACCAGCAACAACCCGACGCGGCACTAACTTGAATACGGGAATAGCTAAATCCACACTTTCCTGCTGATAGCTGACGTACACCAAAGCATCAAGTTCAGGTAAATCATTCAGGTCATCAATGACGATAAACCCGCGGGTGTCATAATTTTCTTTTTCTGCTGCCAGCCGCGAATCCCAGTAAATACCGACTTTTTTAGCGCTCACCAGCATTTGATTAACCGTCTTAACGCTGTGACGAAAGTTGTCGATACGCGCATCAAGTTGTTCAGCCAGCACATCAAGCGCGGCAATATGATTGACATCAGTTGCGGTGGTGATCACCGCCTGTCCGCCAAGCAGTTCAGCAAGCTGCCGCGCTAACGCATTGCCGCCGCCGACATGACCGGACAACAAACTAATGGCAAATTGCCCCTGCTCGTCCAATACCACAACTGCCGGATCGCTTAACTTGTCGTTAATCACGGGGGCTAACACTCGTACAGTGATGCCAGTCGCACCGATCACAATGAGCTGATCATATTGGTTAAATGCCTGACGCAGCGCATGAGCAAAACTTTGCTGAAAAGGTGTAAATCCCTCTGCTAACAGCGCTAAACTGGTAAAACAACTCATTGCCAGATGCGGCTGCAAACGGCGCGCCAGCGCTACACCGCCCGGCGTTAAACAAAACAGGGCGGTGTTTTTTTCAGCGTGATTAAGCCTGACGGAACTCATGACTGAATCCCGCATCGTAAAGTTTGGAGTAGTGATACTCTTCACCTAAAAAAGCACCGACTAAAATCAGCGCGGTTTTGCTGATCCCTGCTTCTTTCACGCGCACAGCAATATCATCTAATGTGCCGCGCACAATCTGGCAGTCCGCCCATGTCGCTTTGTACACAACGGCAACCGGCGTATTTGTCGGATAACCGCCGCCAGTGAGCTGCTTAACAACACCGGTAATATCTTGTACCGAAAGGAAAATCGCCATTGATGTCTGATGTGCAGCGAAAGATTCCAGACTTTCTTTCGGCGGCATCGGAGTACGCCCTTCAATACGCGTAATAATCAGGCTTTGCGCCACTTCCGGCACGGTATATTCCACGCCAAGCTGAGAAGCTGCGCCTAAAAATGAGCTAACACCCGGCACAGAAACAAAACCGATCCCTTGCTCTGTCAGAATTTCGCCCTGCTCACGGATAGAGCCATACAGTGATAAATCACCAGTTTGTAAACGCACCACTAATTTTCCGGCTTGCACGCCGTTAATCATTAAGTCGGTAATTTCCTGCAATGTCAGTCCCGCACTATCGTGACACTCCGCTTCTGGCGGGCAGTATTCCAACAGCTCTTTATTGATCAGCGAACCGGCGTAAATCACCAGTTGGGCTTGTTGCAATAAGCGGTAGCCTTTTAAGGTGATCAACGTTTTATCACCGGGACCTGCGCCGACAAACCACACTTTGCTTTTATCAAAACATTCAGGCACAACACTCCTCCTTCTGACAGGAAATTAGATATGCGGGGTTATTCGGTTTGAAATAGTGTCCCTGTCCCAGCGTGGTTAGTGAACTTAACTGAATTTCACAGCAGTCCAGTTGCGCTACCGGACACTTTTGCAGATGGCTCAACGCTTGCGTCACGTTTTCCAGCAAGATAAAGGTCATCACTAAACGACCGCCTGCCGGTAGATGTTGCAACGACCAGTCAATTAACTCATTTAGTTTGCCGCCGCTGCCGCCGATAAAAATGGCATCGGCATTCTCTTCCATTGGCTGCGGTGCTATTCCGGCAACAATCTGAACGTTATGGCAACCGAAACGTTGACAGTTTTCATGGATCAAGCCTAACGCGGCATCATTACGTTCAATGGCGATCACTTGCAGATTCGGGTGGCGTAACGCCGCTTCAATAGAAATGCTGCCCGTTCCTGCGCCGACATCAATCAATCGTCGGGCATCGCGCAAATCCAGTCGTTCTAACGCCAGTAACCTTACCGGCTCTTTGGTCATCGGCACGCGATGCCCGCGCAAAAATAGATCGTCATTCATGCGTCATCACCATCGGTAAGGGAGTTATCAAGAATCAGCACAACGTTCATGGCGTAATCTGAATCAGCGTAAGGTGTTGTAATATCGGGCTTGAGATAGGTAATTCGCTGATTATCCTGTGATAAATTTTCACCTATCACCATTAAACGCTTTTGCCCGCGAGCTACAATTTCCGCCGCAATTTCACGCGGACCAATATGTTTATCCGTCACCATGCCAATTTTGGAATGAGCAAGAAGCCAGTCAAAATCTGGCTTGCGCCCGTGACTGCTGGTGAGATAAATATCATTCATATCCAGATGGATCTGCGAACAGAGGTATTGAATAGCGCTGATACCCGACAAAATTTGCACTTTTTCAACAGAGGAATGTTCAGCAGTAAAATATTCCGCAATGCGTTTACCAATGCCGTAAAACAGAGGATCGCCTGATGCCAGTACCACAATTTTTGACTGACTATTTTTCTGGCATTGCCGCTCAAGCCATGTCAGCAGATGCTCAATATCCGCACTGAGCCGTTTCTTCTCACCAGCAAAGTCAGGAAATAGCGCTAAATGACGAGCGCCGCCGACTAAAATATCCGCGTGTTGAACGGCATCTTGTAACGCTAAAGTTTGCTGCGCTAAAGCACCGGGACCAATGCCTGCTACGGTGATCATTGAAAATCCTCCAGAATCTCATTAATAGGGCGATTGCTGCCCAATATTTGATTATCAAAGGAGAACATCACCGCATCACATCGTGGTTTTTCTTGGGAAAAACGCAGCATTTGATTAATACGAAAGCATATTTTAGCGGCAATTTGGTCATACACTTTTTGCCAGCCCTGTTCGGCGATCAGTTCCATCGCTGCTTCGGTGGTATCGCTCTGTTCAATGGCTTGCAGCAGTGTTAATGGCGCGCCCAGTAAAGCAAGATGAGCGATTAATGTTTCCATGCGCCCGTCAGCAATATGGCTATGAGTATGGAAAATTCCGGCAGCGATTTTCACTAATTTGCCGGAATGCCCCACCAGCACCACATGACGGAAACCTAGCCGTACCGCTTCTTGCAGCATATAACCGACAAAGTTACTCATGGTGACAACATAATCACTATTGATATGAAGCTGTTCACTGACAAAACGCTCGCCGTGATTACCAGGAACTAAAATAATTTGGTTTAACCCGCTGGCACGTTTCATTTCCAGCTCAAGGGAGAGAGAGCGTTTCCAGCTCTCTTCAGACATCGGCGTGACAATACCGCTAGTGCCGATAATCGAAATACCGCCTTTAATGCCTAGCCGATCGTTGTAGGTTTTCTTCGCGCGTTCTTCTCCCTCTGGCGCAAAAATCGTCACGTTAGCACCGCGATTCAAGCCAATCACCTCGCGCACCGCTTGTTCGATAGTTTGACGCGGTGTTTTATTAATCGCGGCACTGCCGAGCGCTAATCCCACGCCATTACGTGTTACTCGCCCGATACCTTCGCCGCCGTCAATCTGGATCACGCCACTGTCATTAAGCACAACGCGCGCGTAAATCAACATACCGTGCGTTGCATCAATATCATCTCCGCCATCTTTGCGGATCGCAGCCGAAGCCTGCTGCCCTTCAATCAGCGGGTGTTCGACATTTAAAAACAGCGTGATACCTGATGGCGTGACAATAGAAACCTGATCGATCACCTGCTGGCGCAGAATCATTAAAGCCGCCACTCGCGCGGCTGCCGTTGCACAAGAACCAGTGGTGTAGCCTTTTCGCAGCGCTTTACCTTTATGCCAGACCACGCCCAACTCATCAGATTGCGGCATAATAATGGTGTTCTGGCTAGGATTCTGGCTCGAATTCAGATTCATTTCACCTCCGGTATCCGATACAGAATGGCGTTGATAATAGCCGCCGCTACATTGCTGCCGCCTTTGCGACCTTTGGCTGCGATACAATTCAATCCGCTGTTGATCAGGGCTTCTTTCGATTCGGCAGCACCGACAAATCCGACTGGCACACCAACTACGGCAATCGGTTTGGCGTTATGCTCCATTAGCCGAAACAGTGCCGTTGGCGCATTACCGAAAACAAAAATCTTCTCGCCCGATTCTTGCAGCGCAATATCTACCGCTGCCATTGAACGAGTGATCTGCTGCTGTTTTGCCATCTGCACAACACGCGGATCGCTGATATAGCAACAACATTGACTGCCATATTGCGCCAAACGCGTTTTATTAATGCCGGAGAGCGCCATCGTGGTATCGGTATACAGTGTGCAGCCGCGTTGAATTCCTGCGCTGATCAGCGTTAATACATCAGGAGAGAAATAGAGAATATCTAACCAGTCAAAATCGGCTGTGGTATGAATCACGCGCTTGGTAACCGCTTCCTGCCCCTGATCGGCAAAACGATACGCCGGACGAACTTCATGAATAATGTCACTAATAATAGAGAAACTATTTTCTTCAATTTTGGCAGGCTGTTGAATGTAGTTCATGAAGTTCTGATTCCTCTTTTTGTTATAAAGGCAGTTGCTAACCACCCGTTAAACCATCGTGACATCATCAAGCGGTTATCAGCCAATCCCGCAGCGCTCCACCGAATAACGCCGTATCAGTGATAAAATATGACAAACAGCAACGCAAACAGTATCAGTGCCATTACCGATGCGGCTTTCATTAATTTCGTGGTTTCAGGAATGTCTTCCAGATCAATTTCTCTGGTAGCGTCACCGATCCACGGTTTTTCGACCAATATCCCGAAATAAACATTAGGTCCGCCGAGACGCACACCCAATGCACCGGCAACAGTGGCTTCTGACCAGCCGCTATTTGGGCTTTTATGCTGATAGCGATCACGCCAGCCAATACGCAAAGCCTGCCGATAATCCAGTTTGAGACACCAGGCAGCAGCAGAAAGCAGCAGCCAACCAAGACGTGCAGGTATCCAGTTGGCAACATCATCAGCGCGGGCTGAAAACATACCGATCGCCTGATGTTCCGGTGTTTTATAACCCACCATTGAATCAAGAGTATTGACGGCTTTATATGCCATCGCCAGCGGCGCACCGCCAAGCATCAGAAAAAACAGCGGTGCAATAACGCCATCTACCGTATTTTCAGCAACGGTTTCAGTCACCGCGCGCGTAATTTGCGGCGGTTCCAATTGAGAAGTATCCCGCCCGACAATCCAGGAGAGTTTTTCGCGGCTTTCCGCTAAATCGCCTTTTTTCAGCGCTTGATAAACTAAGTCTGCGGCATCACTTAAACTGCGCGTCGCCAAAATGGTATAGATCATCCAGACTTCAAAAGCACAGCCCAGCCAGAACTGTAATTCAAACGCCAGTTGCAGCGCCCAAAAACTCACCAGCCAAGTACTGCCAACGACGATAATCCACAGCAGAATACCACCCATTTTTAAAGCAAAATCCGTGTTGCCCCAATGCGTTGCAACACGATGGCGGATCACTGATTCGGTTTTGCTGATAAGGCAGCCAATCCAGCGCACAGGGTGAGGCCAGTTTTGCGGATCACCTAATTTGAGGTCGAGTACAAAGGCGGCAAACCATGTAAGAACGCTCATAGATACTCCCGTGCAATTCGTAACCAGCGATGAAGTAACGCGGGTCGTTGAGCAAAATGAATATGTAGATAGCTGGCTAACGTATTGCCGTTTTGGTATCCGCCTTGCCATGTTTTTTCGATCACGCTATCCCGCTGTTTCGTCATCGTGAAAACGGGACTAAATGATGAGCTGAAATCTGAATAGTGGAACTCATGCCCGCGCAGGGTTTCGCCTTTAGCAATCAGCACGGTGTCGCAGTTTACTTTGGCTTCGCAATAACCAAAACGCATCAGGCATTTTTCCATATAGCTTTCACCAACAATCAGCCCCACCATAGAATGACGAACATTTTCGGCATCAACTAACGTTTCCCCCAGATACATCAACCCGCCGCATTCAGCATAAATCGGGATACCTTTTTGGTGAGCCTGACGCAATGACTGATACATGGCGGAATTCGCCGCTAGTTGGCTGGCGTAAATTTCAGGATAACCGCCGCCGATGTATACCATCTGACATTCAGGCAATTGACTGTCGTGCAGCGGGCTAAAGCGCTTAATCACCACGCCGGATTTTTCTAACAAAGTCAGGTTATCGGGATAATAGAAGTTAAATGCTTCATCTTCGGCAAGAGCCAGTGTCAATCCTTTGCCAAGTTCAGGATCGATCAAACCGTCCGCACTGCCTGACGGCAACGCCGGTAATTGGGTGAGATCTAATAACTTATCAAGATCCACCGTTGCTTCGATCTGATCCGCTAATAGTTGCCAGCGCGGATCTTGTTGCTGCTGTTGCGATTCACAGGCGGAATTCAACCCAAGATGACGCGACGGCAATTCAATGTCCGGCATCACCGGTATTCTGCCTAATACCGGAATCGCGCAATAATGTTCAATCGCTTGTTTTAATAGTTGATAATGACTGTCGCGGTTCACGCGATTAATCAGTACGCCAGCAATATTGACCGTCGGATCAAATTTTTGGAAACCCAGCACTGTCGCAGCAAGAGAAGTGGAAACGCCTTTACCATCGACTAATAAAATAACGGGACAACCTAATTGTTTTGCCATTGCAGCACTGCTGCAATAATCCAGCCCCGTACCGTAGCCGTCATACAGCCCCATCACGCCCTCAATAACTGCAACATCTTTATCCGCTAAACACTGGTTAAATAAGCCATTGAGAATAGAGGCAGGTAACATAAAAGCATCAAGATTACGGCTGGCGATGCCGGTCACAGCAGTATGCCAACCGCTGTCCAGATAATCAGGTCCGATTTTAAAAGGCTGAATACGCATCTGCCGAGCCATTAAAGCGCGCATTACGCCAAGTGTAACGGTTGTTTTACCACAACCACTCGACGTACCTGCAATCACAAATGCCCGTTTTTGCTGCTGCATAGCCTTTCCTAAAAACTCCAGATGCTCAGTTGATTAATAACGCTATTGAACCGGCTGAACTGTTTGAAACTACTAATGATATTGGCACTATTCATGATGATTGATGGTTAGTTAGTCTACTTTTCCATCTGTCTATTGCTACGCGATAAAACTGTCACGACAGAAAACACAAAGAATAAAATTACTCTTGAATGACATGCGAACATTTAAGTAATCAAGATTACTCAATATTTCAGCGGTAATAAAAACAGGAATAAATTGGTAATGAAAAATAAATATTAAATTAACATATTCTTTACTATTTATATTTATCTCTTAACTATTTTATTTTTAGCGAGAAAATATCAATGCTCTTCGCCATAAAAATACACAATTTCATTTATATAAACACACTACTATTTAAGTTTTGTGACCATACTCATACTTATTTTCCCATGATTAATTTCAGTGAACATTTTTGCATAAGAAATGCACTTAATGACATATCACAGACTAAGAAATAAAAAAACAGCTAATCGCATGAATTAATAGGTATATTCAAAAATTTATTTTTATATCAATGTGTTGTGAAAACAATTAATATATTGATTTTAAACAATTTTATTGAATGGCTATATAATAAACAATTTATGAAATCCATGAAAGAGGTCATACCACAGAATGATTAAGTAATGGGATCACAATCAATTTATTATTTAATTATTAATGGATAATGCTCAAATTATTAGAATTAAAAACGTGCTTAAATGTATCTCAGCCATTATTTTTATTAAAAATCCATCTTAATTCTCCATATGTTTTGGATATACCCTCTGATATAAAAAGTATAAAGGTAATGCAATGAGTAAAGGCAAAGTTTGGTTAGTTGGTGCTGGTCCCGGCGATGCATCTTTAATTACAGTTAAAGGATTGCACTGTATTCGTGAAGCAAATGTTATTGTTCATGATCGTCTGGTTAATCCAGAACTTATTGCTCAAGCACCTGTTCATTGTCAGATTATTAATGTCGGTAAAAATCCCAATCATCACCCTGTTCCGCAAGATCAAATTAATCAAATTTTAATTGAACATGCACTGGCAGGAAAAAATGTCGTGCGTCTGAAAGGCGGAGATCCTTACGTTTTTGGGCGCGGCGGTGAAGAGGCGGAAAGTCTCGCTCAACAACAAATTCCTTTTGAGATTATTCCGGGAATCAGCTCCTCTATCGGCGGGCTGGCTTACGCCGGAATTCCTGTCACACATCGCGATTATGCCTCCAGCTTTCATGTTGTTACCGGTCATCTTTGTCAGGGTAATGAACCGCAAAACTGGCATGCACTGGCACAAATCGACGGTACGCTGATTATTCTGATGGGCATGACCCGGCAGGAAGAGATTTGCCAGTTGTTGATTGAGGGCGGAAAATCACCGGACACACCAGCCGCAGCCGTGATGTATGCCAGTCAGCAACGGCAGAAAATAGCTAAAGGCACGTTATCGACATTAAAAGATGAGATCGAACGCCAGCAACTCCATGCTCCGGCATTAATTGTGATTGGCAAGGTCGTTAATTTAAGTGAAATTCTCGCTTTCACATCGACGCAAATCGATATTAGAAATGAAGAGCCGCTATTGTAAGCACTCGAAATGGAGCAGGCAATGAGTCAACACGGTGGAAATACAGTCGAAGTTGCCCAGCAGCTAGGCATTCCTGCGGATACGCTAATTGATTTCAGTGCTAATATTAATCCGCTTGGCGCGCCTGAACGGGTGAAAACGCTGATTAAAGATAATCTCGCTTGTATTGAAAAATATCCCGACGTTGAGTATCGCCATCTGCATCAAAAATTAGCAGCCGCTCATCATTGTGATCCTGCTTCTATTATTGCCGGTAATGGCGCAACAGAATTAATCTACTCGATAGTACGTTATCTTAAACCGCGCAAGGCGCTGCTATTAACGCCGGGTTTCGCAGAGTATCGCCGCGCATTGCAGCAACAGCAATCCCCTGTGGAAATTATCGATTATCCGCTATCTGAAAAGCAGGGTTTCCAGCCTGACTGGTGCTTGTTAGAAACGCTGTCAGAAGTCCAGCCCGATTGCCTGTTTATTGCCACACCGAATAATCCTACCGGATTAATGCCTGACACCCAATTCCTGCGCGCGTTGGTGGATTATTGCGAGTTACATCGCATTGCGTTGATTGTTGATGAAGCCTTTATCGATTTTATCCCTAATGCTGAGGGGCTGATTCAGCAAATCAACAGTACGCGCCACCTTTATATTCTGCGCTCACTGACAAAATTCTTCGCTATTCCAGGTCTGCGGCTTGGTTACCTGATTAGCGGTGATACTACCGGTATTGCGTGGTTAAAAGCCCATCGCGAGCCGTGGTCAATCAATGCGTTTGCGGCGTTAGCGGGCGAAGTATTGCTTGATGATCAACAATATATTGCTGACACCCATCGCTGGCTGAAAATCCAGCAACATTATTTATGGACGCATCTTTCTGCATTCAGTGAACTAACCGTCTGGAAACCAACAGTAAATTACCTGTTCTTTCGCTGCAATAAATCTGATTTTGATTTGCAAAGCGCCTTGCTTGAGCATCATATTCTAATTCGCCACTGCAAAAATTATTCCGGTTTAAATGCCAGTTATTACCGCGCAGCAGTACGCAGTGAGCAAGAAAATCGTTTATTAATCGACGCATTAGAGAAGATTTTTCCTCATGGCTGACGCGCGTTGTCCGGCAGCTTGCGGAGAACTGATTCAAGGTTGGATACTTGGCGGAGAAAAATTGATCTCCTGCCCTATCGATTGGTACAGCCATGTCTCGGTTACAGAGGGGACGCCGCAAGCCAATGAGCGCCCGCTCATGCGGCAAATGGTTAATTTGATACTGGAATATTTAGGAGAGCCAGCGGAATTATCGAACAATTTATGTATCGAATTTGAGTCAACCATTCCCGTTGCTAAAGGTATGGCAAGCAGCACCGCTGATATTGCCGCTACCGCTAAAGCCACCGCAAAATTATTGGGCAAGCCATTAAATAACGATGCGATTGCTCAGTTATGTGTGAAACTCGAACCCACAGACAGCACGATTTTTGATCAGCTAACACTCTTTGATCACCAGAACGCACAGACGCGCATCTCATTTTTATGGCAGCCAGAGATCGATATTTTACTGCTGGAAAGCCCATTGCTGCTGCGAACCGAAGATTATCACCGACTTAACCGTGAAAAATTACTGCTTAATCAGTCAGATAATTTAGCCAAATCCTGGCAGCAGTTTCTCTTAGCAGAGAAACATCAGGACTGTTACCAACTTGGCGCAGCCGCTACATCAAGCGCTATTGCCAGCCAGACGTTGTTACCGAAACCGCAGTTTCAGCAATTGATTAATCTGGCGGAACATTCGGGGATTTATGGTTTGAATGTTGCCCATAGCGGCAGCGTGGTTGGATTGCTGTTAGATCGCCATCGTCATGATGTGGATTACCTGCGCTGGTCTCTGGCGCAAGAACCGATGGCTAAACATTATCCGCAATTGCATTTGGTGAAAATGACAACGGGCGGTGTGCGTTAAAACATAATAATAAGAGAGAATAGTATGGACTTCATGCCTATCTTCTGCGATTTAAAAGGGAAACTGTGTCTTATCGCAGGCGGCGGCAATATCGCCGCTCACAAAGCCAGACTCTTGCTGAAAGCGCAAGCACAGCTCATCATTATTTCCCCTAATTTTAATGATCAACTGTTAGAGCTTGCCCCTAATCCTGATGTCACGCTGGTACAAGATTACTTCCATGAAAAATGGTTAGCAAAGTGCTGGCTGGCAGTAGCAGCAACAGATGATCCACAAGTTAATCAAGAGATTTACGCCAGCGCCACTGAGCGCCAGATTTTTTGCAATGTCATTGATGATGCTCAACGCACCTCATTTATTACGCCAGCCGTCATTGATCAGTCACCGATCCTCATCGCTCTCACCACTGGCGGTAACGCACCGGTGCTGAGTCAGTTATTGCGTAAAGAGATCGAAAGCACCCTTTCTTCTTCGGCGAACGGAACACTGGCAACACTGGCTGGCTATCTGCGCCAACGAATCAAAAATCATTTCCCTGACACAGACAACAAGCGGAAATTTTGGCTGAGTTTTTTTACTGATCCCATGCTGATCGCCGCCGTTAAACATCAAGATACTTTAGCAATTGGTTGGCATATCAACCGATTGATGAGGGAAGCAGAGGAAATAACAAGTCAGAATGTTTATTCAGCCTGAAATTCAGATGAAAAGTTATATTATTACGATAAATTTCAATTGATTATGTCATTTCCGTAGGGGCGACAACCTGTCGCCCGTGAACCCACGCGTTGTTAATGCGGGCGGCAGATTGCCGCCCCTACGAATTATTCTTTATTACGATAAATTTCAAATGATTATGTCATTTCCGTAGGGACAACAACCTGTCGCCCGTAAACCCACTGCGTTGTTAATGAGGGCGGCAGATTGCCGCCTCTACGAATTATTCTTTATTACGATAAATTTCAAATAACTATATCATTTCCCGTAGGGGCGACAACCTGTCGCCCGTGAACCCATCGCGTTGTTAATGCCGATGTTTTTACGGCACGATTCAGCATGGTTGTTCTCTTATCGGCAAAAACCATCTACCATGCTATTTATAAAAAACATCTGCAAAAAATAAACTAAAAGAGCAACGCTGTAATGACAAGATAATAAACAAACAATATTTGAATAATAAACAATCATTCATCAAATAAATTGTAAGACAGCGGATAAAATATCAAATAAAGTTGAATGGAATTAAATAAAAGAATAATTAAAGTAACAAGAGTTACTACATAATATTAACATTTAAATAAAATCATTCTAATTTTCAGTAAAAATCAAACTAAGAAGTGAATTAGAATAAACGTGAAATTAAATAATATGTAATTAAAAAATATGACACAGGTCACATAAAATAAATATCTCATAAATTCTATATAGATCACAATATTGACCTAAATAGATGAAAGAGACATTGTTAATATAATGTTTCAGTCTGAGAAAATGAAAAATTAAACAATTAATATATTGATTTATATGAATATTATTTAGTTGACGATCAAATCTAAATCTCTAGTGAATTTATTCAACTATTTTTCAAGAAGTCCTGCAAATATATCAATTGTGTTTACTTTTGCCAGACCGCATCGTTGTAAAACGAAAAGTAAGAACACAGAAAAAGATTAATAAATGAATGTGAAATAAAATAATCTGACTATTTTTACCTACAAGATATGTCAGAAAAAACACATTGATTTATCGTTAAATATGGTTGTTATTGTCAATTTAAATTTCAACCCGGTTAATTATATTGAACTGCTATCTACTGCAATCTACATAGAGGACTTAACATGAAAAAACCAACAATCGTTATTGGCGTGATCGGAGCTGATTGCCATGCCGTTGGTAACAAAGTACTAGATAGAATTTTTTCTATGAATGGCTTTAATGTTATTAATCTCGGCGTAATGGTTAGCCAAGATGAATATATTGATGCTGCTATCGAAACCGGCGCTCAGGCTATTGTGGTTTCATCTATTTACGGTCACGGCGACATCGACTGCTTAGGCATGCGTGAACGCTGCATAGAACGTGGTATCGGCGACATTCTGATGTATGTCGGCGGTAACTTAGTTATCGGTAAACATGATTTCGCAGACATCGAAGCCAAATTCAAAGAAATGGGCTTCCAACGTGTGTTCTCACCGGATACCGATCTTGAGCTGTGCTGCTCACTGATGAAAGGCGATATTGAGCAACAAGCTGCAAAAGTTGGAGCTGCCCAATGATCACCGTCTCTATCGACATTGGCTCTACCTGGACAAAAGGTGCCGTGTTCGAGGTAGGGGAAAATGATCAAATCGAACTGAAAAACAGTGCATTATTCCCTACCACGCCAAGTCATTTGGCTGAGGGTTTCTTTTCAGTTCTCAATAAAATACTCAATGTTTCAGATGCTCGGCCGCTGCTGGCATCAGGTGAAATAAATCTTGGCTACTCCTCTTCCGCAAAAGGGGGGCTTGCTGTAGCAGCTTTGGGGCTGGTACCGAATATCACGCTGGAGTCAGCAAAAGTTGCTGCTTACTCTGCGGGAGCTAAGGTGTCACAGCATTTCGCTTATAAGCTGAATAAATCCGATATTAAGGCGCTGGAGACAAATCCGCCCGACATTCTGTTATTTACAGGCGGTACGGACGGCGGTGACTGTGGTCATGGTTTGGCTAACGCTAAACTGTTAGCTCAGTCAAACATCGACTGCTCCATTATTTATGCTGGTAATCGCGATCTACAGGACGAAATTCAGGACATTCTCGGTGAAAAAGAGTTAACCATCACTGATAACGTTCTGCCAAGCTTGGATAACCCAAATCCATTCGGTGCTCGTAAAGCTATTTGCGACATTTTCTTAAGCAAAATAGTGAAAGGAAAAGGGTTAGATACCATCATCGATCAGACGGGTGAAGAGCCGATGCCGACTCCTTATTCTGTCTACGAACTGGTGCAACGAATCCGTGAAAATGTTCCTGAATGGGAAGATTTCATGCTGATAGATATGGGCGGTGCAACCACCGATGTCTACTCATCTTGCAACAATACTTTATCACCCGACACCATCATGCATGGGCTGCCAGAGCCATTAGTGAAACGGACTGTTGAAGGTGATTTAGGTATGCGTGTTTCTGCGATGGTTGCCGGAGAAACAGGTGCCAGACTGGTTGAACATTACTTTGCTCATCAACAACCAGAAATTGATGGTTTTTATCAATACCTGAAACATATCACTGCTTATCCAGACTATCTGCCGCAAACCGATCAGGAAAAAGTTTTTGATCAATTGCTGGCTGGAATATGTGTTGGATATGCCACTGAACGTCACGCCGGAACCAAAGTACAAATTTGCACCTGTTCCGGAAATGTTGACCTACAGGTTGGACGTGATTTGACCCGGATCAAGAAAGTTGTGGGTACAGGCGGTTGGCTATCGAGAGCTGATCAGTTTGATATTCATAACTGGCTGAAATATCGCGACTTAAACGATAAAGGCAAACAAGTTTTATTACCTGATCGTTTTGAGTATTACAGGGATACACAAGGTTTATTCCCTCTGCTAGCAAATGTCGCCCGTCGTTTTCCTAAAGCAGCTGCTCAGACTGGTGTGCAGATTTTAAACAGATAAAAAGATTGGAGCCATTGATGGAACTTAGAAATAAAAAACTTACGTTAGACGAATTCATGTCAGAACGTGATCAAGTCATTAAAACTTGGCACACCGGTAAAGAAGTCGCCAACTTCGAAGATGGTGTTAAATATCAACAAACGATTCCGGAATCAAAAAACTTCGCAAAAGCGTTGTTTGAAGCTGACCGTGATGGCATCACTTTAAGCCAGCCTCGTGCCGGTGTTGCTTTGATTAACGAACACATCGAACTATTAAAAACACTGCAAAAAGATTGTGATTTACTGCCAACCACTATCGATGCGTATACCCGTCTGAACCGTTATGAAGAAGCGGCTGTCGGTATCCAAAAATCTATCGAAGCGGGTACTTCTAAGCTGAACGGTCTGCCAGTTGTTAACCACGGTGTTGCAGCTTGCCGCGGTATCACTGAAGCGCTGTCTAAACCTTTACAGATTCGTCATGGTACGCCTGATGCTCGTCTGTTAGCTGAAATCGCTATGGCGAGCGGCTTTACCAGCTACGAAGGCGGCGGTATCTCTTACAACATTCCTTACGCAAAACGCGTCACGCTGGAAAAATCAATCCGCGACTGGCAATACTGCGACCGTTTGATGGGTGTATATGAAGAGCATGGTATCCGTATCAACCGCGAACCATTTGGTCCGCTGACTGGTACGCTGATTCCGCCATTCATGTCTCATGCTGTTGCCATCATTGAAGGTCTGCTGGCATTAGAACAAGGCGTTAAATCTATCACTGTCGGTTACGGTCAAGTCGGTAACTTAGTACAAGACATTGCAGCAATTCGTTCTCTGCGTGAACTGTCTCACGAATACTTCCGTGCTAACGGTTACGAAGATTATGAATTAAGTACTGTATTCCATCAGTGGATGGGCGGTTTCCCAGAAGATGAAGCGCGTGCATTCGCCGTTATCTCTTGGGGTGCAGCGGTAGCGGGTATGGCTGGTGCGACTAAAGTTATCACGAAGAGCCCGCACGAAGCCTACGGTATTCCTACTGCTGCGGCTAATGGTCAAGGTCTGAGAGCCTCTAACCAAATGCTGAACATGGTTCGTGATCAGAAATTCCCACCTTGCCCGGAAGTTGATCGCGAAGTGGATCTGATTAAACGTGAAGTTCGCGCCGTGCTGAAGAAAGTCATTGAACTGGGTGTCGGTGATTTAGCTATCGGTACAGTTCGCGCCTTTGAAGCTGGTGTTCTGGACGTTCCGTTTGCTCCAGCTCAATGTAACGCAGGCAAAATGATGCCGATCCGCGATAACAATGGCGCGATCCGTATTTTTGATGCCGGTAACGTTCCATTACCAAAAGATGTACTGGATTTACACCGTGATTTCGTCGCAGAACGCGCGAAAACAGAAGGTCGCCAGCCATCATTCCAGATGATTATTGATGACATCAACGCAGTTTCTCACAGTAAATTAATAGGAAGACCATAATGAAAATTAAACACGCCTTATTTACAGCCGGTAATTCATCCTTCTATTTTGATGACCAGAAGGCAATCAAAAACGGCGCTGGCTTAGACGGCTTCGTTTACACCGGTAAACCTGTTACTCCGGGCTTCACCTCTGTTCGTCAAGCGGGTGAATGTATTTCAGTTCAGTTAATTCTGGAAAATGGCGCTACCGCTGTGGGTGATTGTGCCGCTGTTCAATACTCTGGTGCGGGTGGTCGTGATCCATTATTCCTGGCTGATAACTTCCTGCCATTCCTGGAAAAACACATCAAACCGCTGTTAGAAGGCCGTGACGTTAGCGAATTCCGCAAAAACGCGCACTTCTTCGACGAACTGAAAATTGATGGCAAATTACTGCACACCGCTATCCGTTACGGTCTGTCTCAAGCACTGTTAGACGCTACAGCATTAGCAACTAACAAGCTGAAAGCAGAAGTCGTATGTAAAGAGTGGAATCTGCCGGTAGTGGCTGACTCAATTCCATTGTTTGGTCAAAGTGGTGATGACCGTTATATCGCGGTTGATAAGATGATTATCAAAGGCGTTGACGTTCTGCCGCATGGTCTGATCAACAACGTTGAACAGAAACTAGGTCACAAAGGTGAAATCCTGCGTGAATACGTAACCTGGTTAGCAAAACGCATCAAAGAGCTGCGTACTGATCCAAGCTACAAACCAGATCTGCACATCGACGTTTACGGCACTATCGGTTTGATCTTCGATCAAGATCCAATCCGTTGTGCTGAATATATCGACAGCCTGCAAGAACAAGCCGGTGATCTGGCTCTGTACATTGAAGGTCCGGTTGATGCGGGCAACAAACCTGATCAAATCAGATTGTTAACCGAAATCACTCGTCACTTAGAAAAACTGAACTCTAAAGTTAAAATCGTTGCTGACGAATGGTGTAACACCTATCAGGATATTGTTGATTTTACCGACGCAAAAAGCTGTCACATGGTTCAGATCAAAACTCCTGACTTAGGAAGTATTCATAATATCGTTGATGCAGTTCTCTACTGTAACAAAAATGGTATGGAAGCCTATCAAGGCGGTACTTGTAACGAAACCGATGTTAGTGCGCGTACCTGTGTTCACGTAGCGATTGCTTCTCGTCCAATGCGTATGCTGGTTAAACCAGGTATGGGCTTCGACGAAGGTTTGAACATTGTTTATAACGAAATGTCTCGTACCTTAGCTCAGCTAAAAGCAAAAGGCTAAGAGCAAGAACGTTTAAAATACGGTCACCGGCAAATTTAGGATAAGGTTTTCCTGATTGAGCTGGTGACATTTCCATCACTTAAAATTGAGTTCAATATTAATGCTGAGTGATGGTTATTTTTTAAACGAATATATCTCACTTCAAGATGCAGGAATAACCACCTCCTGTATCTTGAAGAATGTAGGTATATCGTTTCACCAGAACATAATTTCCAAAAGTCACGCAGTGCATTGCTGGTCATAGCTTTTACCTGGCATTGCTCTGGTTTAGATAAAAATAAAAAGGTAATGTTTTCAATTTGTTATAACAATAATCATTTAACATAAAAATATGTAAGTTTGTATTTCATATTCATAATGGTTCAGATAATAAAATTTGAATCCATTAACATAAATAATTATTGAATAACTTCAGAGAAATTATCCTGACCTACTTATAAATGGAATCATTATGAAATCGATGAATTTAACCACAATGATCGTATTGGGTTTAATAATAGGTATCATTGTTGGATTTTTGTTAAATAGTTTTGCCAGTCCGGAAGTGTCCAGTGTTTATGCAAAAGATATTTCAATCATTACTGATATATTCTTACGCTTAATCAAAATGATCATCGCACCATTAATCATCTCTACATTAGTGGTGGGCATCGCTAAAATGGGTGATGCGAAAACGCTTGGCCGTGTATTCTCAAAAACTCTGTTTTTGTTCATCTGCGCGTCATTTATCTCCATCTTGCTGGGTCTGGTTATCGTTAACATTTTACAACCAGGTGCAGGCATCAACTTCGTTGCAGAAGCCGGTGCTGGCGCAGAAATCGTAAAACCAGTTCCGTTCTCATTCAAAGTGTTCATTTCTCACGCAATCCCAACTAGTATTGTTGATGCGATGGCACGTAATGAGATCCTGCAAATCGTTGTATTCTCTATCTTCATGGGTGTGAGCTTATCCGCTATCGGCGAAGAAAAAGCTGCACCAATCATGAAAGTATTGGAATCACTTGTATACCTGATGCTGAAACTGACTGGCTACGTCATGCTGTTCGCTCCGCTGACTGTGTTTGCTGCTATTTCTGCCATGATCGCTGAACGTGGTTTAGCGGTTCTGGTGAGTGCAGGTATCTTCATGGGTGAGTTCTATCTGACTCTTGGCTTACTGTGGGTGATTCTGATCGGCTGCTGTGTCCTGTTGATTGGTCGTTGTACTCTGCGCTTAATCAGAGGTATCGGCGAACCAGCTCTGTTAGCATTCACCACTTCAAGTTCTGAAGCTGCATTCCCTGGTACTTTACAAAGTCTGGAAGAGTTCGGTGTATCTAACAAGATTGCCAGTTTCGTACTGCCTATCGGTTACTCTTTTAACCTTGTCGGCTCTATGGCGTACTGTTCATTCGCAGTTATCTTTATTGCACAAGCCTGTAATATCGAACTGACTATGGGCGAACAAATCACCATGCTGCTGATTCTGATGCTGACCTCTAAAGGTATGGCGGGTGTTCCTCGTGCATCACTGGTGGTTATCGCCGCAACCCTGAACCAATTCAACATTCCAGAAGCAGGCTTAATCCTGTTGATGGGTGTGGACCCATTCTTGGATATGGGTCGTTCAGCTACTAACGTAATGAGTAACGCCGTTGGTGCT
Source organism: Enterobacteriaceae bacterium (assembly GCA_031261005.1). GTDB lineage: Bacteria > Pseudomonadota > Gammaproteobacteria > Enterobacterales > Enterobacteriaceae > JAISKF01. Next base: position 62,120 of record JAISKF010000017.1, read on the forward strand.
GCTCTGGTTGGTCGCTGGGAAGGTGAACACTACGGTGAAGGCTGCCGCGGTAAACCAAAAGCGGTTGAAGCTGCTCCAGAACAATTCGTAACAGAAGCACAAGCGAAGTAAGCTGTAGTCTGATGTTATAACTTGTCAGAACGCTAGAAAAAAATGCCACACCAGTGAAATCGTTCAAAGCTGGAGTGGCATTTTTGTATCTGTTGAATATCAGCATAATCCCCCTGTAAGTGATGTGAAATTTTAGTGACATCAGCATTTGCAGAAGATAAATAGATAATGCCTGTAGCTAAAGCAGGATCATTTAAAACTTGGCAAGTTATTAATTATAAAATGCAAGGAAAGCCGCTGCCGTCACCAAAAAACGATCCACTAAGGATCGTTTTTTGTTTAAAGCAATTAAAAATATTAGGTGGAAGTCATTAACTATCGCGGTTCAACTGGCGATCTTTTCAGGTTAACGTAGTTGTACATTGCAATTTCTTGCTCCGTCCCACAGTCGCTAGTAACTAAATAACAATGTATCAAAAACATTGAACCAAACCACCAACTCACTTTCGATGCAACAACAAATAAACCGCCGGTATAACCAGTATTGATAATAGCGGTGCTGTCACCATTCCGCCGATCATGGGCGCGGCGATACGCTGCATCACTTCGGAGCCAGTGCCTGCACCCCACATGATGGGTAGCAATCCAGCCATAATGGTGGCGACGGTCATGGCTTTCGGGCGAATTCGCAGCACTGCGCCCTCATTAATGGCTTCATACAAGATTTGATTGGTGATTTTACTTTCATCATCACCGACTCGTTTGTAGATCGCCTGATTCAAATACAGCACCATAATCACGCCAAATTCTGCCGCCACGCCTGCCAGCGCAATAAAGCCGACCGATGTTGCCACCGATAAGTTATAGCCGAGCAGATATAACAGCCAGACACCACCGATCAGCGCAAATGGCAGCGTTGCCATAATCAGCAATGCGTCTTTTACGCGTTTAAAGGTAATAAACAGCAGCACAAAGATAATCATCAGAGTAAACGGCAGCACGATTTTCAGCTTCGCCGTTGCCCGTTCCAGATATTCATACTGCCCTGACCAACTGAGCGTCACACCCTCAGGCAAGGTGACTTGTTCGCTGACCGCTTGCTGCATATCCAGCACGGCAGATTGCAGATCGCGCCCGCGAATATCGACATAAATCCAGTCGGACAAACGCGCGTTTTCACTTTTCAGCATCGGCGCACCATTCGTGATCACGATATTTGCCAGTTCTGATAATGCTACTTGCCCGCCGCTTGCCGTCACGACCGGTAAATCACGCAATTTTTGCAGCGAGTCACGGATTTCACGCGGATAGCGAACATTGATCGGATAACGTTCGCGCCCCTCGATAGTCTCAGCGATATTCTCACCGCCGATCACACTAGCCACCAGCGATTGCAGTTCTTTTACCGAAACGCCGTAACGCGCGGCTTTCACGCGATCAATATCAATGTCGATATATCGCCCGCCGTCCAGATGTTCTGCCAGCGCCGATGTCACACCCGTAACTTTGCGTACAATTAACTCGATCTCAGCGGCAACTTTCTCGATCTTCTGAATATTGTCGCCATTCACTTTGATCCCCACCGGACTTTTGATCCCCGTTGCCAGCATATCCAGCCGATTGCGGATCGGCGGCACCCAAATATTAGCAATACCAGGTAGTTGCACCGCGCTATCCAGCTCGTTGATCAATTTCTCCATCGTCATACCCGCACGCCACTGATCTTTCGGTTTAAAACGAATGGTGGTTTCCAGCATGGTAAGCGGCGCGGGATCGGTCGCGGTATCCGCGCGCCCTGCTTTACCAAATACGCTATCTACTTCCGGTATGGTTTTGATTAGGCGATCCGTTTGTTGCAGCAAATGCGCGGCTTCGCGGCTGGAAATACCCGGCAGCGTCGATGGCATATACAGCAGATCACCCTCATCAATTGCGGGAAGAAATTCACTGCCGATATGTGTCAGCGGATACAGCGTCGCCACTAACATCACACCCGCAATCATCAGCGTCGTTTTTGGTGCTTGCAGCACTTTTGCCAGTACCGGTTTATACGCGCCGATCAGCCAACGATTAATTGGGTTGGCATTTTCATCAGGAATTTTGCCGCGAATAAACATACCCATCAGGATCGGTACCAGCGTGATACCTAATCCCGCTGACACCGCCATCGAATAGGTCTTTGTAAACGCCAGCGGCGAGAACATCTTGCCCTCTTGCGCTTCCAGCGTGAACACCGGAATAAAAGAGAATGTGATGATTAGCAAGCTGCAAAACAGCGCCGGACCCACATCAGAGGCGGCAGTTTGTGCGATCTGCCAGTAATCAGCAGAAACAGGCTGGCGATCAGGGTGTTCGTGCCGCCAATGTTCCAGCACTTTGTGCATGTTTTCTATCATTACGATCGCCGCATCGACCATCGCACCAATAGCAATAGCGATACCGCCCAGTGACATCATATTGGCGCTAACACCTTGATAGTGCATAACAATAAATGCGCCGAGAATACCCAGCGGCAAAGTAATGATCGCCACCAGCGCCGAGCGGAAGTGAAACAGAAACAGCGAACAGACCAGCGCCACGACAATAAACTCTTCGATCAGTTTATGCGTTAGCGTTTCCACCGAATTTTTAATCAACTGTGAACGGTCATAAACCGGCACAATTTCCACGCCAGCAGGCAGGCTTTTTTTCACCGCCGCTAACTTTTCCTTTACCGCATCAATGGTGGTCAGCGCGTTTTTACCAGAACGCATAATGATAATACCGCCTGCCACTTCACCCTCGCCGTTTAGCTCTGCCACACCGCGCCGAATTTCAGGACCAAAACGAATACTGGCAACATCAGGTAACATCACCGGTACACCATCACGCGTAACAACGACAATCTGCCGGAAATCCGCAAGATTTTTCAGATAACCGGAAACCCGCACCATATATTCTGCTTCGCCCATTTCCACCACCGAACCGCCGCTTTCCTGATTGGCGTTTTTTATCGCGCTGATAATCTGCTCATGGGTGATATTCAGGGCGCGCATTCGTTCCGGTTCCAGCACCACTTGATACTGTTTTACCATGCCGCCAACACTCGCCACTTCGGAAACATTCGGCACAGTTTTCAGCTCATATTTCAAGATCCAATCCTGAATTGCCCGCAGATCACCTAAGCTGTGCTTACCGCTTTTATCCACCAGTGCATATTCATAAATCCAACCGACACCGGTAGCATCAGGACCTAGCGAGGCTTTCGCTTCCGGCGGCAAACTTGATGTCACCTGACTGAGATATTCCAGCACGCGCGAACGCGCCCAGTAAGGATCAGTGCCGTCATCAAACAGGATATACACATAAGCATCACCAAACATGGAGTAACCGCGCACGGTTTTTGCGCCCGGCACGGATAACATGGTGGTGGTGAGCGGATAAGTCACTTGATTTTCCACAATCTGCGGCGCTTTACCCGGATAATTCACGCGGATAATCACCTGCGTATCGGAAATATCTGGCAGGGCGTCCAGCGGCGCTTGCTGTACTGACCAAATGCCCCATGCTGCCATCATGATGCTGGCAAGCAGCACCAGCAGGCGATTGCGGAGTGACCAGTGAATAATCGCGGAAATCATGGCTGCTCCTTATGACTACTATGGTCGCTATGCTCATTAGGATCGTTATGACTGCTGTGATCGCTTATCGGCTGATCGTCCATCGGCATAATCGAAATAATCTGCACGCCGCTGTCGTCCATGCTGAACGTAAACATCACTTGTTCACCGGTTTTGAGCTGCGCCACTAATTTAGGATCGATATTAAAATCCATCGTCATCGCTGACCATTTCAGTTCAGGGATTGGATCATGAGAGATGGTGACAGAATCCGCATGAATCGCTTTTAGCACGCCATGACCTGCATAAGTCGGCACCGATGGTACAGATGATTCTGCCGGTTTATCACTCATCTGCGGCAGCGCACTTCTCAGGCTGGCTTCGGAATCGATCAGGAATTGACCGGAAGTGACCACTTCTTGCCCTTCTTTCAGCCCGCTGATTTCAATCCAGCCGTCTTGCGAACGCCCTGCGGTAACGGAAACGGGACGGAAATAGCCATCACCATCGGTCACTAATACGCGATTACCCGCACCGCTCATAATTAACGCTTCTTCGGGGATTGCCAGCACCGGCGTACTTGGCGCGTTTTGTGACAAATTCACCGTTAAATACATACCGGATTTGAGCAGATGATCAGGATTATCCAACACTACTCTGGCTTTTAACGTGCGCGTTGCGCTGTCCAGATTCGGTAACAACTCACTGACTTTGCCGTGAAAAACCTTTCCGGCAAAGCTGTTACTGCTGGCATTCATATTGCTGCCAACCGTCAGCAGCGCAGCCTGATTTTCAGGGTAATCGATAACGATCCACACCGGATCGAGCGCTGCCAGTTCAAACAGTGATTGTGCAGCGTTAACTTGCGTGCCTGCCCGCACGTCCAGCTTGTTGATATACCCCTCATGTGGGGCGCGGATCGTCACTTTGGTTTGTGGTTTACCGCTACGTTCAACGGACTGGATAATCTCATCAGGCATAAATTGCAGTTGCAGCCGAGCGCGCGCGGCATTGGTTAACGTGCGATCTCTGAGCTGTCTTACTGCCAGATACTCTTGCTGCGCGGCTGCCCATTGCGGAATCCACAGCAGCGCCAGCGCTTCATCTTTCTGTACGAACTGCTGCGGCGCACTAACGTACAGTTTTTCGATCAAGCCGCTGGCAAGGGCGGGAATAATCGCCACGCGGCGTTCATCGATCGCCACTGTACCAAAGGCATTGATCTGCGGCGTGATTTGACGGCGCGTGACTTTTTCAGTTCGCACGCCCAAATTTTGCTGCTGGCGCGCGCTAATTTGCACACCGCCGTCATCTTGATCATGTCCCTCATCGGCATAACGCGGAACCAGCTCCATATCCATAAACGGCGATTTACCCGGTTTATCAAAACGCGTTGCCGGACTCATCGGATCGTACCAATACAACACTTTTCTACCGGTTTCACTGGCGGTATTCGGCTGCGCTTTTTCAGCAGTCATTGAGGAAGTCGGCAGACTGGTTGATTTACCGATTAAAAAGCCTGCGATCAACGCAATCATCACAATAGCAAGCAATATTGAGGTTTTCAGTTTCATTATTTCACCTCTTGAGGGATCAAGTAACGAATGGCAGCCCATGCACTGGATAAGGTTTTTTCTGCGTTATGTTTCGCAATTTCACCGTTGAGCAAGGCACGGCGCGCATCGAGCACCTCCGCTAATCCGCTGTTACCGGCGCGGTATTGCGCTTCACTCAGTTTGATTTTTGCCCGCAGCAGCGGAATAACTTCCTTTGCCTGCCGTTCATAGATGGATTTCGCCGCCTGATATTGTGAAATCAGAGCGCTGAGTTCCGATTGATGGTCACGCTTCAATTGCGCCAGTTGATCATTGGCTTGATACGTGCGCGAGACATCAGCCGCGTGATCTTTATCCTGTCGGCTGCCCTGAAACAGCGGAAGATCCACCGTTAGCATCACGCCTGCCATATCGTCCATACCATCTGCGCGTTTGGCGTAATAAACCTCAACCCCGACATCAGGAATCGCTGCCAGCGCAGACTGGTTAGATTTCGCTTTAGCGCTATCTGCTTCGCGTAGTGCCTGAATGATTTCTGGGTGCTGATCCACGCCTGCCATCAAGGTTTTTTCATCAGCAGGAAGTCGTTCGATGCGGGGAAGTTTGCCGGACGTAGCAGTAATATTCTCACCGGTTAACTTCGTCAATTTTGCCTGTGCGATCTGAATATCGCGCCGCGCGTTGTCCTGCTCATTTTTCATGGCATTGAGTGCCAGTTGAATATCCAGCACGCTGCTGGCACTGGTACTGCCGCTCGCCACACCGCTGGTCTGCACAGCAGTCTGGCGCGAAGTTTCCGCCACCACGGCATTAATCGCCGTCAGTGTTTTTTCTGACAACGCCAGATCAAACCATGCTTGTGCAGTTTCACGCTGCACTTTGGCTTGAATCACCGCACTATTTGCCGCAGTTTTACTGGCTTCGGCTTTGATCGCGTCTGATTTGCTTTCGCGCTTGGCGCTGCTGACATACTGCTGCATCACGCCCACTTTTTGCATGGTCATGCCCTCGCGCGTCAGGCGATGGCTGTTATCTCCGCCAACCGGCACATTTTCAATACCAACTTGCAGCTTGGGGTCGGGCAACTGCATAGCGGAATCCGCCATATTGTTCAGCGCATTCACCTGATGGCTGTTAGCTGACAGCTCGGCAGAATAGTTCAATGCTGATGAAAGCGCCTGATCCAGCGTGGCTGAACCGGCGTTAGCTCCAACATTGACACATAGCCAGAAGAACAGCCCGCAGGCTATCCTGTTCAGATACTTGTGCATAAATACTCCAGCGTTTATTTAGCGTCGGCAGAAACCAATGCGTAACCGGAGTCAGTCTGCTTAAAAGTAAATTCAATCTGCTGCTCTGCCGGAAATGTCTTGCCGGTGTAACCTTGCAGCTCAAAGCTCATCACCATTGACGGCCAGTTGAGCTGTGGGATCGGTTGATGAGCGATGGAAACAGACTCTTCATTCCACGCTTTAACCACACCAATGCCGGTGTAAATTTTTGCTGATGTGTCGCTGCTGGCGTTGTGAGACATATCACTGTGAGACAAGTCAGAATGAGACATAGCCGCGTGATCGTGCGCTGCCATTGAGTGATGTTGATGATCTTCTGCCAGTGCAGAGAAAGAAACGCTGGAAGCCGTGAAAAGTGCAGCCGTAAAGAAAATAGAAAAAGTACGCATAATAAAAAATCTCCATAAAAAATATATTACATGGCGATATGCAGCTATAAGCAGCATTGCCACAGGCAAAGTAGCCATAACTTAATGATATTTTTATGGATTTCTATTCTCTAAAACGACAATACTCGATTTCAGGCGGCGGACCGATAACAGGAGGAGACAGCCATTCCGCACTGCTGATAGCAACCGGAGTTACGTCAGCGATGAGCAAAATACTGGTTTCTGTTGGTACAGCATCAAGATGCAGTGTTTGTGAGGGAAGCTGAACGCTGTCAGGGTGACAATGTTTATCACACAGCACATCTTGTACTAATGATTCGTTATCTGCTGCGACCTGCTGCTCTTGATGAAGCACCGTTTCATGCTGCTCATGCTGCATCTGCCCGTGCTGCGAATGAGCGCTGACCATTGATATTGATGTCGCTGATAATGCAACCGACGAGGTAACAGAAACCGCAGCAGCAGGCACTTCGCTGTGATGTGAGGCAATAGCAAGCTGTAAGTTCAGCAGCAACCAGCAGGCAACAGCAAAACACGCTGGTATACGATACCGGCGCTGTGTGGCACTCCTGAATAGTCGTTGAACTTGTTGAAACATTTGCCTCACCTGATGGTGTTTGTCTCTATTCACCTCTGCGAAGAGGGAATTTTTTCATTCTCATCTATAGATTTTATCCATAGAGCAGAACCGTAAGGGCTAAACACGATGATTTAAGCATAAATAAACCAGCGATGACTAGCGAAAAATAATTTATCGCGTAATAAACCTTAGGTTTAGATAAGAAAATAATAGATATAATATATTGATAATAAATAATAATTCGTAGGGGCGGCAACCTGCCGCCCGTTTATTTCAT
>JAISKF010000008.1 GCA_031261005.1 Enterobacteriaceae bacterium
TTATTATCAATATATTAACCTATATTTTTACCACATACCTATCCAAATCTCCGGTTATTTACGGTTTTAATCCGGTATTCCCCCTATTAAAGAAGCACAAAACAATCTGGACATTCATACAGTATTCTCTTATTTTTAGCGCTGATTCAATTATTAACGACAATGGCGCGTAAACATGTTGGATACCAGTTTGATGATCATTATTGCCGCCGGACTTGCCGGTGTTATTTTAGGCAGCTTGATAGCCATAATTTATAGCCAGCGGCAGCATTTACAGCAGCAAAATCAAATCGCATTACTGACTAATCAGCTTGATTTAGCGCAAGCGGATAACGATGACTTGCAGCTAGAAAGTAAAAAATGCCAGCAAGAGCGGCAACAAAGCCAGTTGGAGCTGCGTGATATGTACACTCGTTTAGCAGCGTTGCAGGAGAAAAGTCAGCAGCAGCTACTCTGGCATGATGAATGCGAACGTTTAAATCAAGAGCTGCGTAACTTACAGCACATTAATAATACGCTGGAAGCGGAACGGCGCGAAATATCTACCCGTCTTGAAGAAAATCGTTTAGCTGCCGATGAAAAACAACGCTTGCTGATCAACAGTGAACAGCGGCTAACGGTACAGTTTGAGAATCTCGCCAATCGCATTTTTGAGCAGAGCGGGCGCAAAGTTGATGAACAAAACCGGCAAAGTTTAGATCGCTTGCTGGTTCCGCTGTCAGAGCAATTAGACGGTTTCCGCCGACAAGTTCAAGACAGCTACGGGCAGGAAGCGCGCGAACGCCACACTCTGACACATGAAATCCGTAATTTGCAGCAGCTTAATGCACAGATGGCGCGCGAAGCGTTAAATCTCACCAAAGCGCTGAAAGGTGATAACAAAACGCAGGGCAATTGGGGAGAAGTGGTTCTGAGTAAAGTGCTGGAAGCATCAGGACTGCGAGAGGGCTACGAGTATCAAACGCAAGTCAGTATCCGCGCCGAAGAGGGCAATCGCCAGCAGCCAGATGTCATCGTCCATCTTCCGCAAGAAAGAGATGTTATTGTCGATGCCAAAATGTCACTGGTGAGTTATGAACGCTATTTTAATAGCGAAGATGAGCAGGAACGCGCGCAAGCACTTCAAGAGCATATCGCATCGGTGCGATCACATATCCGTTTGCTGGGGCGCAAAGATTATCAGCAGCTTATCGGTTTGCGATCTCTGGATTACGTGTTGATGTTTATTCCGGTAGAACCCGCATTTTTACTGGCGATCGATCGCCAGCCGGAGTTAATCAGTGAAGCATTGCAGCATAATATCATGCTGGTTAGCCCAACAACATTGCTGGTGGCGCTGAGAACCATTGGTAATTTATGGCGTTACGAGCATCAAAGCCAAAATGCCCAGCAAATTGCTGACCGTGCAGCGCGCCTTTATGACAAATTACGCCTGTTTGTTGATGACATGATGTCGCTAGGTATCAGCTTAGATAAAGCACAGGATAACTATCGGCAGGCTATCAATAAATTGTCGCAGGGACGCGGAAATTTGGTCGGTCAGGCGGAAAAATTTCGTTCATTAGGTGTTGAAATCAAGCGACCAATAAACCCGATAATATCTGAACCTGCGTTAGCTGAATCGGTATCAAAAATACCGGATAATGTCATTACATCAGCGAATCCTGCTGATATTCCTGAATCCTAGTAAAAAAGGGTTATTGGCAGGGAGGATTCAGGTAAACTAAAGAATTCTTATCCTCGCTGCTTCTCGAAACTCGAAAGATGGCAGGTTTATTATATCAATAAGACTTAATATCGATTATTAGCATTGATTTTTAACATTTATTCTTAACATCAGGCTTAAAAATGATAAACGAAACGCAGGCGCAGGAAACGACACATTTCGGTTTCCGCACTATCGATAAAGATGAAAAAGTGGCAATGGTTGCGGAAGTTTTTCACTCGGTTGCCTCTAAATATGATTTGATGAATGACTTAATGTCATTTGGCATTCACCGTATTTGGAAACGGTTTACCATCGATTGCAGCGCTGTTCGTGAAGGACAGAAAGTGCTGGATCTGGCAGGCGGTACCGGCGATTTGACCGCGAAATTCTCGCGTCTGGTGGGTGATAAAGGTGAAGTTGTTCTGGCGGATATTAACGACTCAATGCTAAAAATGGGGCGCACAAAACTGCGTGATAAAGGGATTGTCGGTAATGTGAGCTATGTTCAGGCGAATGCTGAAGCGCTGCCTTTCCCTGATGACCATTTTGACTGCATCACCATCTCTTTTGGCTTGCGTAACGTCACCGATAAAGAGAAAGCATTAAGATCGATGTTCCGCGTGTTAAAACCAGGCGGTCGCTTGTTGGTGTTAGAGTTCTCCAAACCCGTGATTAAATTACTTAATAGCGCTTATGATGCCTATTCATTCCATATTTTGCCGAAAATCGGTGAACTCATCACCCGTGATGCAGACAGTTATCGCTATTTAGCTGAATCTATCCGTATGCACCCTGATCAAGACACTCTGAAAGGCATGATGGAAGAAGCTGGTTTCGATAGCGTTGATTACTACAATCTGACTGGCGGAATCGTTGCCCTGCATCGCGGATTTAAGTTTTAAGAAAATTTTAAGAAAGTAAATTTCGGAATAAAAATCTGTAACGATAATGAACCTGAGTTTCGGATAAGGCATTATATTTTTACGATTAATTCCAATGGATTATGCGTTTTTTCGTAGGGGCGACAACCTGTCGCCCGCCAAACCGCGGTGAAATCAACGGGCGGCAGGTTGCCGCCTCTACGTAAAATGTTAACATTGTTCCATGCTATCAAAATAAATATTGGGAAATTTTTAAGAAGTTTTACATCAATATTTATATCAACTATTTTCCCCAACTATTATTCCCCAATAATCGGAGTCACTGGCTTTGCTTGCAATACGCCCTCCAGCCCATACCCTATCATGGCGAAATATAAGCTGAAATAACGCTCCGCCATATTAAAGAACGTGCTGTGCAGCTCAATGTACACATTATTGGTGGTGGTGAGCAGTCCGGCTTGTTCTGCGGCGAGCAGCACACGATTGATATGTGCGCGGGAAACCGCACTGAACTTGGCAATCTCCGCCGAAGAGAGCAGCAGCGTGTTGGTGTTATACCGGATGCTTTCTGCAAACAGTATTAACAAAATCATGTGACCGGCATCTTTACCGATAAACAGCGCAGCAGGCGGAACCAGATCGATAAGATAAATATCATTGAGTGTACATTCCCCAAAAGCGGAGAAAAAATCCGCAGTGAAGTGAGGTCGTTTCACCAGTTCTTCGACGGAGATCGTCGGCATCATTATTTGATAAGGCAAAGCCATTGATGTGATCAGAGAGTTAATTTCCAGCAAGGCTTTGGCGGTTGGCTCAAATTGTAATTGCCGTTTATCATGATCCATCTGTTTAACGCTAATCCAGCGCCGGACGCGCAGAAAAAATAAGAAAGAATCCAGCGAATTATCGCTAATAATATTTTTCCCTTTCAAAAAGGCTTTAATGTCTTTCAGACCAGCGTCAGGCTGGCGGAAATAAATAGAGAGCAGCGTTGAGCAAATAATAAAACGTTTGTTTCGGAAAATATTCTTATAAAAAAGAGGGTGTCTTTGATAAACATCGTTCAATATTTCACTGTGTTTAATGATTGCCGCACGAAAGTGTTCGGAATTTTTTATGTTATTAGCGCTGTTCTCTATGTGAAATTGTAATTGATCTCTATCAGTGGTCATTGCTTCCTACCTGTATACTTATTGATTTGTATCTATCTATAGATAATAAACCTGCGTTACTAATATTTAGGTTAAAAAATTAACTATTACCAAGCTCTTCAAAGGCAGCCAATAGTCCAGCAACTTAAAAGATGACAGGAGTATCTCCATCATGTCACTTTCTTGCGCGACAAGGTAATGATTATTTCTTAGCCGAACCGGTTTCTCTGCTTATTGCGCTTTTAAACGGAATATTTATTTGAAAACTTAACGACAGATGCAGCGTGAAAAGTGAGCAAAGCATATGGCATGAATTTCAGTTTCATAAAAGATACCCTCTTTATTCTATATAAAAGAAAAAACATTTTAGATAAAACCTGTGTAAGTAATAATGATCAACGGATCATTCTCTTCTCAGTGAATACAATATTTAATATATTATTTTTAACTAACATATAGAGTGATATGCTAACAAAGCCATATCGTTTCGTATAATAGTTCTTTTTAATGACAGGATAGATAGCTGTTTATATTCTGTATTTTTAAAACCAAATTTAAATATCATACAAAAATAAAATATGATTAATATCAGTATGTTGTTTCGCTATTAAGTGAATTTAAGTTATAGTTGAAATATTTATATCATTTTTGGGGCTTTAATTCGTGCAGTATTATTTATTCTTATTTCATCGTGTATATTAAAAAAATAGTTTTTTTATTAAGATAATTAATTGAAAGTGTTAATGTTGTTATAAATAAGAATTTTCTCTTATTTCACTTTAACTGTGGATAAACGTTGAAAACTTTTGTTTTGTCATTCTGCCTCCTGTGGGATCAACAGGCGACAGAAATGTCATCAATAGGTTAGTGCATACGTTTTCATCTGCTGCTGTCCCAGCTCATCAATCAGTGCGGCATTTACGCTGATTGATGTCGGAACATGGGCATCAGGCAGTTTATCAAGCTGATAATCTTTGCTGCTAAACGGTGCAGTCATCATATCGCTTTCTTGCTGCACGGGATAATCATGCTCACCGATATGAACTGCAATGCTGGCGAAAGAGAGATAAAACGCCGAACTATTATTGCAGCGCAATTGATAATGGTTGCCTGCGCGCAGTAAAGTAAACGTGATTTTATCCGCTGCTGATTGCGCCTGATCTGCCAGCGTTTTTGGGCGATAGAAGATTTTCATCTGAGTATTCATTGCCAGCGTAACGCGGCTTTGCATCGGCGGCGTTATGGGCTGAGTTGGCGGAACTTCGTACAAATTGAGCCAGAAAACGGATTCCCGATCCGCCGGAAGCGCCTGCCCGTTATACACAATTTTTATCCCGCGATAGGCATTCGGTTGCAGGGCAAACACGCTTGGCAGCGGCACAAAAGGCGCTTGTGATAATTCCGGCGCGTTGTTTACATCACCATTATCAACCCACGTTTGCGTGATCACCGGATATGTATTGGTATTAAGCAGCATCAGGCTTTTTTCGGTATCGCCCTCATTGAAAATCACTCGTGTGGCAGAGGCGATAATTCCCGCCTGCACGTTTACTGCTAGCAGTGACAGTGTTAGCAGAAAGGTATTGAAGACTCGTGTATTCATCATTACTGCACCTTTACCCAAACATAGGCTTTGGCGTCCACTTTTCCGGCAGTGACGGTTTGACCAGGTAAACGGGCGAGCGTTGCGGTAAGTTGTATGAGGTAATTTGTATAACCGCTCTGATTACTGCCGTTATTATTTGCACCATTGCGTACCGGATACCAACCCGCATCGTTGCCTGTCGGATTGCCTGTCGGGCAATTAACCGCAGTACAGGTATTGGCACCAATGAAATTCATCGACGTACCGGTGACGGCGTTGGAGAGTTCAATACCAACGCCAGTAGCGATACTGCTATCAGTACCGTAGCCAGTAGAAAGCAGATACTTCACGCCGCCGCTGCCATTGACTAAACCGAGTGATTGCGCGGCGGCGTAACTATCTGCAGGAACTTGCAAACCCAGCGCGGTATTGTTGGTGCTCACACCGGAGGTCGCATTATTATCGCATTCAATATTAATGGTGAATTGCGCTTGTGATGTTTGCCCCGTGGTAAGTTGCTGAACGGTAATCGGCGGTAAAATAACCAGCGGTGTCACATTACGGGCAACACAAGTCGCCGTGTAGTTAACAGAAGACTGCGGCGAAGTCCACATACTCATTGCAATCCAGTACGCTGGCCATCCGAGAATGTGAGTATTGGAGTCATCTCCATCATTGGGAGCAGAAAGAAGTTCAAGTCCTGGTCCTCTAAAGGTGGTATAACCACTCGGTTGATCACAATTATAGTTTGAACTCCCTGTTGTTGGCGCCATACCACCTGTACCATAACCTGCGCAGTAGTTACTTCCCGATCCTAATGAGGGTGGTTTTGAGCTGATTTTTATTAAATCTGCCTGAACAGTGCTGAAATCTTTTACGCGAATCTGAATTTTGTTACCATTAGCCGATGTGGCATAGGTCGTTATCGGGGAGGATTGCCAGTAGCGAGTGAATACCTTGCCGGAATTGATATGGGTGAGTCTTATCCCAACATAAGGAAACCAGGTTGCGAAATAGTTAGGATAACCATCTTGAGCGCCGAGATCCCAATAACCGCCAACGCGGTCATCGCCATTGGTAGCGAAAACTTCAAATATTTTATCCTTATCGCCAACATCACATTCATATAAAACGGTGTCCGGACCTTGTTTATAGCCGCCGATGCTGCCAAAGTTAACGATGCTGCTGCCAAGCGGCGTACCGACGGGTTGTAAATAGTTACTGGTTACATTGATCCGACCCAGCCCTATACCTGCACCGTTGCGGTCGTATCCGGCAGCATAAGAATCCTTTTTCGTACAGGTTGCACTGGCAGGCAAACTAATCCCCGCTAACAATAGCAGCAACATGCCAGACCAAAAACGGTGTGCTTTATTCATTCTGTTTTCCTTAGTCATTTTATTTCTATTGTCATTTCTGTATGCGCCAGTGTTTAGAGCGGTATTGTGGTTTTAAGGGCGCGGGCGGCAGGTTGCCGCCCCTACGGAATACAACATTTTTTTTAATATTCCCGTTGCCCTTTGTAGGTCGCGGCAGGTTGCCGCCCCTACGGAACACAACATCTTTTTTTAATATTCCCGTTGCCCTTTGTAGTAGGCGTCAGGTTGCCGCCCTACGGAACACAACACGTTTTTTCAATATTCCCGTTGCCCTTCGTAGGGGCGCAATCTGCCGCCCGTGAATACCACTTTGGAATAAAGATGTTGTCTTTTTCGGTACATAAATCCTGTTAATTACACGGCGCACTCAAGCGTTGGATCGGCGCATCTTTGTTGGGTTCGATTTTGTAATGAATGCGGCATGACTGTTCCGGTTTCTTACCCCAACTCACCGTGAGATCGCCCTCTGGCGCATCGTCTCGCAGATAGATTTGGTTTGCCTGACCGACCATACCGACATTGTTACCATCGGCGTCTAACACATCACTACCCATTGGAATCGCTTCGTTATTAGGGCGCAGCGCCGTAATTAACAACGCCTGACCGCGAACCGTGTTGTATTTCAAACGCACAGTAGCACCAGCATACGGCGCAACGCGCTGTTGCCCGTCGGTCAGCTCAGCTTTGTCATTCATGCCTTCAGGATTCAACGCCACAGAATTGTAGTGATAAGGAATTAACGCCGGAGCCAGCGCATAACCGAAGTAGTCAACGCGTGAACCTTGACCGTCCAACACTTGTGCACCGTTAGCGCCATTGGCATCGATCAGCGCAAACGTATCGCCAACATAAGGACCTAAAGTGACACCGCCGCGATGGATAACCGCAGCGCCCTGAACCGATGCCGATCCTTGCCAGTATTGATTAGATGAGGAAACCGAACCGGTGACGTTGGCATAAGGTAAACGCGACTGTAAGTTACCGCCCCAAATATTCTGCTTATCGGTATCATCGGTGGTGTAATTCAGCCCGTAGCTCACCGGTGTTTTTTCGCCGACACTACCGGAAAGTGTCGATTGGTACGTGCTGCCTTGCGAATGATTTGCCAGAAATGACACATTCGGCGCAGACGATGAACTTCCCAACGGGAAAGTAAATGACAGCGCAGCGGTAGTTTGTGAATCACGATTGCTTGGCGTGTTGTATACGTCGTCGTATGCGCCATCGTTGTAATAAGGTTTGTTATTGTCATCATCACGATAGCTACTGCCCATTGAGCGCGTTTGGGTCACAGTCAGGTTAATCATCACGCCATTGCCAAAGGTTTTCCCCCAGCCAAATTGCAGTTGATTATCTCTGCTGCGTCCGTCACGATAATCTTGTGTAGAGCCGGAAACCGTTAAGTTACCAAAATCACCGAGACCCTGATTAACCGCCACTTCAAAGCGCGATCGCTGGCGATAGGTATAGGAACTCCATGTATCGTCGCTATTGTGAGCATTACGCACACCAAGCACATCGCTTAAATCACGGTATCCATCGGTGGAGTAGCGATAACCGGCAATGGAAAGTGTGGTATTGGTCGGGCTAAAGGTTCTGCTATAGGCAAGATGCAACATCCAGCCTTGTACATCACCATCAGGTAAACTGGCGTTGGAATAAGTTGTATCCATACCGAACGCGCCGAGCCAGTTGCTATATACACCGCCCAGCATCACTGATTGATAGCCATCGGCAAATTGATTACCGGCGTTCAGCGTCATGGAGTTGTTCAGCCCGTACTGCCAAATCACTTCACTAAAGAGATCGTTATCCCCGACATAACGTGAATGCCCGACGGTTGCCGAATAGCGTGATAATCCTGGTCGAATAGATTCCGGCACCGCTGAAAACGGTACGGTAAAAGAACTCACGCTGCCATCTGCTTCTGTGACCACCACCGTCAGATCGCCTGCATAGTTGGTAGCGTATAAATCATTAATAGCAAACGGACCCGGTGCAACGGTGGTTTCGTACAGCGTACTTTTGCCTTGCATCACGCGTACCACGGCATTACTTTTTGCGACACCGCGCACCACTGGCGCATAGCCGCGCATCGAGTCCGGCAACATACGATCATCAGAACTTAGCTTCACACCGCGAAAACCCAGACCGGAGAAAAAGCGCCCCTCAGTAAAACCCTCGCCCAACAGCACTTCACTACGCAGCGGAAAAATCGCCCGCTGCACATAACGGCGGCTGGTGTTCCAGTTGCTACCGTAATTTTTATCGTAACGATAGCTGGATTGCTGGCGATAACGCCATAAACCGATATTCATACCTCCGTTCAGATTGAGGTAAGTCGAGTTCATATTATTGGTCTGACCTTCGCGATAACTGACGTGATATTGATTCAGATTGTAGTTAGCGAACAACATCGTTTCGCCGCTATCGAGACTTTCAGGATTGATACTGCCGCGCGGTTTTTTGTTCAGTAATGCGTGCGGAATGCTGAGATCTAACCGTAACTGCGAAATATTGGCATTGGCGGTAACGTCTTTTATATCGCGCCCGAATTGCAGACAACTGCCATTATCCGCTGCCTGATCAGGCACTTCTTTCAGCCCAAAACGCATCAGTTGTTCATGATCAAAACAGGGCGAAACTTGTTTATTATCAGCGCGGACGAAATCCATTTTACTGCGCTCAATGAATTCACCATTAATATAAATATCAAGCTGATAAGTACCAGGCGCAATGGTATCTGTCTGATTGAACTGGTTGAGTTCAGTATTATTCAGCACACTGCCGCGTAATAGCAGCGTATCAAATGAGTAGCTATCGTTACCATCAGCCGCATAAACAGATGCAGCGCAGCCCAAAAGCAGCGCCAGATAACCGCCGTGACGATATGATGCTGATATTATGCGTCGTAATAATAGCGGCGGCGCTTGGTACGAAATCATAAGAATCTTCCTGTCCGGTGCCGGAACGAGAACGTTACAGCGTTAATACGCGCGAGACTTCAACGCCGTAATCATTGATAACACCGAGTGAAATTTTCAGCGCACCCGCAGAAAAACCGCTGTTTATCTGCCAGTTAGCTTGCGAAAACGGCGGAATCATATCCGCTTTAGGAATATTGATACGCTTACTGCCAGTCACGATGGCAGCATGGCTGACATTGGCAAAATAAGGGGTTGGATTATTCACCAGCAGCGTTTTGCCCTCACGTTTGATGGTCATTTGCTCGATCAAATGATTTGCATCGCCTGCTAATCCCTCAGGGCGATAAAGCACTTTCAGGCGATTAGTGACCACTAGCATTAACTTGTTTTTATTGTTGTCTGACTGCTTAACGGCAGGCACTTGCAAGAAATTGAGATAAAAAATCGATTCACGATCTGCCGCCAGTGCGTTGCCGGTAAACACCAAACGCACCATCTGCCCGCTGTGCGGATTCATGCGAAATATCTGCGGAGAAGCCAGAAAAGGCGCATTGGCGGTTTCTGGTGAGGATTCTTTATCGTTGTTATCCAGCCAAAGCTGAACTAACGCCGGAGTATCGTCGTCATTATTAAATTGCAGTGTTTTTTCTTTTGATTCAGCAGGATAAATCACCCGATTACCCAACATCGTCACGCTGGCAGACGCCATGTTGCTGGTGAGCAGCAAGGCAAACGTTATTAGCGATAGTAGAAAGATCGTCCAGGATTGAGTCGTGCGTATCATAAGATCATTTTCTCAATATCTACCCGTCACCTATCCCGTCATGTTTCAAGCTGCCACCTGCATCTTGAAAACTTTTGGGTATAAAGGGTATATCCAATTTATTCAGCGCTGCCCGCTATTCCGCTGTACGGGTATACCGGTAACAGAAAAGGAGCAGCACTGGTTTAGCTGTTGTCAGAAACAGATCGTTGTTAAAAAGGATTGTTGTCAGAAAAAAATTGCTGTCAGAAACAAATCGTTATCAGAAACAGATCCTTGTTAAAAACAGATCGTCGCCAGAAACAGAGCGAACTTATTTGTAGCTAATCGCGTACTGTGCAGTAGCGATAACCGAACCCGCAGTAACGCCAGCGGCTTCTGCGTAATAACGCGCAGTCAGCGTTTGTGATGTGGACGTATTACCCGCAGCCAGCGTCATATCGCTGGTAGCAACTGTTGTGCCGTTAGCGAAAGTCAGCGGAGCAGAAGAGTTACCGTTGTCTAATAACTGAATAGAAACATTGCTTGCCGTGCCGCCATTACCCAGATTACCGTTGCTGGTTGGGTTGTTACCCACAAACACGGTTTGAATTTGCTGGTCGGTTGATTCAGAAGTACAACCGGTTACATTTACGGTGAATTCAGTGTCACCAGTGGTTGAACCAACAGAGGTGAAAGCACTTGCTGGTACAGTTGGCAGTAGAACAATCGGATTGGTCTTATTGCCGTTAATATCAACCGAACAAGTCTGGCTGGTGACTTCGCCTTTAAATTGAACCGTATTGGTAGAATCAGCGAATGATGCTCCAGAGAAAACGATTAATGTAAGAGCTGCTACTTTCAATTTCATAGAAAATACCTTTTCATTAATTTTAGACAAAAGCGTGTCCACTAGTAATTTATTACCGGTGTTTGCTAATGATTTTAAACATGTTGTTTAATTATTTTATATATGTCGTTTAATATAACTTAACAACTTATAAAATAATTTTGAATATGTCATTAAATGACGTTTAACACGCGACATTTAATAATGTTAAAAGGCACGTATTATTTTTGATGTTATCAAAACAAAAATACTTTTTATAGTATTTTTTTTGATCTCACAGTTAACGTTATGTGCGTTGCGTAATTATCACCTTAGTTACTAATTTTACATAAATTCAATTATTATCATTTATTTGTATCAGGTAAACTTCCAATTTTTGGGTTAATTGCAATATTCGGATACATTTTTGTTGGTTTTAACATTTATTAATGATTTTTATTTTCCATTTTGTTTATATGCGTGGTAATAATAATTATTAGCAACAACTAATAGCAAAATATCAGGAATGTCATTTATTGATAATGATATTTTTACTTAGATGGTGTAATAAGGATATTCACTGTTTTTATAAATCGATGTTGATTTTATTTTTAAATATATGAATGCGTTTAATATGTTTAAATATATTAATGAATAATGTTATCAATAATAAATTATGGTGTAATAAATCTTAGGTTTGGATAAGAAATTATATTTTTACTATAAATCTCAAATGATTATATGGTTTTTCGTAGGGGCGGCAACCTGCCGCCCGTAAACCCACCGCGTTGT
>JAISKF010000032.1 GCA_031261005.1 Enterobacteriaceae bacterium
CTATTTACTCCTTTGATTTGCTGGTAACAAACCTCAGTAGTATTTAGCATGGGCATCTTACGGGCAAAGCCCCACAAGAACGATCACCACCTCCATAGGAGGTGGTTTAAGAATGACAATAAAAACGGATACGGCACTCTGCCGTATCCGTTCAACTCATGCTATTCTTACCCTACCTTTTAACTTTCTGATTATCCGCATGATTACCAAACTGTTACGTTCAATAATTATTGGCTTAATTATTGCTGCTGTTTTGCTGCTGATATTCCCGTCGCTGCGTGACGCATCGGGGCTATTTGACAGTTCTCTGGATTTGCCGCTTAGTGAGGCTCCCGTCAGCTATAACAGTGCTGTCAGACATGCTGCGCCATCAGTCGTCAACGTCTACAATCGCAGTGCGGCGAGTTCTTCCAGTCAAAATACGTTAGGGATCAATACACTGGGTTCCGGCGTTATCATGAATCAGAAAGGATATATCCTGACGAACCGTCACGTTATCGTGAATGCCGATCAAATTATTATTACCCTGCAAAATGGTCAGGTGTATGAAGCGTTATTAGTCGGCTCTGATACGTTAACCGATCTGGCTGTATTAAAAATTCAGGAAGGTAATTTGCCGGTTATTTCAACGAATCCTAAACGCACACCGCATGTTGGTGATGTGGTATTAGCAATTGGTAATCCTTACAATCTCGGACAAACAGTGACGCAAGGCATTATCAGCGCCACCGGACGTACCAGTCTTAGCCCTTACGGGCGGCAAAATTTACTGCAAACCGATGCGTCCATTAATCATGGTAACTCCGGTGGTGCGTTGATCAATACGCTCGGCGAATTGATGGGAATCAATACGTTATCGCTGGATAAACGCACTGACGGTGATACACCGGAAGGCATTGGTTTCGCCATTCCAACAGAGCTGGCGACGAAAATCATGAATAAGCTGATCCATGATGGTCGAGTGATTCGCGGCTACATCGGTATTGAAGGTCGTGAGTTCAGCCAGACACAAAATCAAGGCAGCCCGTTTGATCGCTTACAGGGAATTTTAGTTCGTTCGGTGACATCAGGCGGTCCGGCAGAAGCAGCGGGATTAGTCGCCGGTGATATTTTGCTGAACGTCAACAATAAGCCCGCAACGTCAGCGATTGAAGTGATGGACGAAATAGCAGAAATCAGCCCCGGAACAAGTATTCCTGTGGTGGTTTTACGGCAAGGGCAAAAACTGACTTTTACATTGAAGATTACGGAATATCCGGCGCAGCAGAATTAATGATTTAAGATTATTGGTTAAACATTAGCAGGATCGATACGCTGTTAATTAACCTGAATTTCAATAAGAAGTTATATTTTTACGATAAATTTCAAATGATTATATGGTTTTTCGTAGGGGCGGCAATCTGCCGCCCGCTAAACCACGATGAAATCAACGGGCGGTTAACAACCACCCCGACGAATTATTTTATTATCAATAGATTATATTTCTTTATCCAAATCTTAGGTTAATTACTCTTCGCCATTCACACGCTGAATATTCGCACCTAACGCACTTAATTTCTCTTCGATACGTTCATAACCGCGATCAATATGATAAATGCGATCAACCGTTGTGACGCCCTCAGCAATACAGCCTGCAAGCACCAAACTAGCGGAAGCACGGAGATCAGTTGCCATCACTTGCGCGGCGGATAACTTCTCAACACCATGACAGATGACGGTATTCCCCTCAATTTCAGCATGCGCCCCCATACGGATCAGCTCTGGAATGTGCATAAAACGATTTTCAAAAATGGTTTCGGTGATGACGCCTGTTCCCTCAGCAACCAGATTCAACAAAGAGAATTGCGCCTGCATATCCGTTGGGAAACCAGGGTGCGGAGCGGTTCTGATATTCACACCAGTCGGGCGTTTGCCGTGCATATCTAAGCTAATCCAATCGCTGCCCGTTTCAATTTCGGCACCTGCTTCACGTAATTTAGCTAATACCGCGTCCAGCATATCTGGACGTGTATTACGGCAAATCACTTTGCCGCCAGAAACCGCGGCGGCGACCAGGAAAGTACCGGTTTCGATGCGATCAGGCAATACGCGATAAACACCGCCGCCTAAACGTTCAACACCCTCGATAATGATATGATCTGTACCTGCACCGCTGATTTTAGCGCCTAATGTATTCAGAAATTCAGCCGTATCAACAATTTCAGGCTCACGGGCTGCATTCTCAATAACCGTTGTGCCTTCTGCCAGTGTTGCTGCACTCATAATAGTCACCGTTGCACCAACGCTGACTTTATCCATCACGATATTGGCACCTTTCAGGCGACCATCTACTGATGCTTTGACGTAGCCCTCTTCCAGCTTAATTTCTGCGCCAAGTTGCTCCAGACCAGTAATATGCAAATCCACAGGACGCGCACCAATCGCACAGCCGCCCGGTAAAGAAACCTGACCATAACCGAAACGCGCAACTAAAGGTCCTAAAGCCCAGATTGACGCACGCATGGTTTTCACTAATTCGTAAGGCGCGCACAATTCAGTTACGTTGCTGGCATCAACAAAAATAGAGCTATCACAGCGCTCAATTTTTACACCAAGTTGGCTGAGTAATTTAATTGTGGTGTCAATATCTTTTAGTTTGGGAACATTCTGTAGCTCGACCGGCTTTTCCGCTAATAACGCAGCAAACAGGATCGGTAATGCAGCATTTTTAGCACCTGAAATTGTCACCTCACCACTCAGTCGGGTGGGACCTTGTACGCGAAATTTGTCCATAACGAATCTCTCTTTAAAATAACCAATAGATAATAAACATCGGTTCAGTCACTCTTTTTATGACGCGTTTTTTCTATGAGTTCTGATCGATAACAAAGTAAATTAATAAATTAAAAACCATTCAGCTTACGGTCGCGCTCCCAATCGGCAGGCGTATAAGCCTTGATAGAAAGCGCATGAATACGATTATCAGCAATATATTCCATCAAAGGGGCATAAACGGCTTGCTGCTGTTTAACTCGACTCATACCAACAAACATATCGCCAACAGCGATAACCTGAAAATGACTGCCATCACTACTCGTGACGATAGCATCTTGCAGATTTAAGGCATTCATTAAAACTTGTTTAATTTCGTTAGTATCCATAGTCGTCTCTATCTTGATCTCAGCTAGTTTGTCACTAACCGTGAAAAACTGTCGGAGGTTAACACCGCTATACATCGCTGGCGTGCGGGTGATAACCATCGTGTAGATGGATTAATAATGCAGGCGCTATTTTCTGTAAAAATAACGATGTCTTTAAAAATAACCCTGTAAAAAATATAACGGAGTTAGCATTAACGCGGTTACTCCGTTAACGCTAACTCCGCAACGCTGATCATATCAATCTGTGAACAATATTATCACACCCTATCCGCACTACTCACGAGATATGGCTGAATAATTTGCCGCAGATTATATAAGTCGATAAGCATTTGTAGCTTCGCGGTCACACCGATCAGAGTTAATGGCTGCTGACGTACTGACGCTTCATCAAGAATATGCACCAGCATCGCTAAACCGGCAGAATCGACTCTGGATAACGCCGACACATTAAGCGTATGAATATCCGCCGTCAGAATTTGCTGCCGTATATCCCAGAATGGCAACAATGTGTCGCAGTCCAACTCACCGCTTAACATTAATTCGCCATTTTCCGCGGGCCAGTTCAACTTATTTGACATTATTTATTGTTGTCCAGAGTGATTTTCTGATT
The DNA here is from genome assembly GCA_031261005.1 of Enterobacteriaceae bacterium. Classification (GTDB taxonomy): domain Bacteria; phylum Pseudomonadota; class Gammaproteobacteria; order Enterobacterales; family Enterobacteriaceae; genus JAISKF01. Next base: position 3,751 of record JAISKF010000032.1, read on the forward strand.
TGCCATTGTTCGCAATTGTTGGGTTAAACCATCAACACCGCTGCGGCGCAAAGTATCAGCCCACTCATTTTGTTTGGTGGTAATCATGCTGATACCCTCAGCGATCATATCGTAAGCCTGCCATTCACCAGTTTTACTGTTTTTACGCCATTGGAAATCAAGACGAATTGGCGGACGACCATTGGCATCGATGATAGTAATACGGATAGCGATATTATCTTTACCGTCCAAAGGCTGTTCCGGAGAGATCTGATAAGCCTGACCATGATACATACCCAATGCCTGACCGTAAGCCTGTTCCATATAGGCTTCAAACGCAGGCATATAAGCATCGCGCTGTGCTGGTGTCGAATCACGATAATAACTGCCCAGCACTAATGCACCGGCATATTTCACCTGAATATAAGGAATCAGTTCTTCTTTTACGATGGTGCGTAAATAGTCAGGATTTTGTTTGATCTTCGGCTGTTCATCGGTCAAGCGGGTAAAGATTTTTTTCGCTGCGACCTGCATTTCCTGATAAGGATTTGATTTATCCATATCCGTTGTATCGGCGGCATTAACCGCTAAAGGTGCGATAACAAAAAGTACCGCCATCATAAAACGTTTAAACATAGTTATTCCTCAATTACTCATGCGATTGAGCTGCGGGTGCAGCGTCCGTATTGCCTGATTTATCATCACCGCTCTTATACAAGAACTGACCGATTAGATCCTCTAACACCATCGCGGATTTAGTATCTTTAATGGTATCGCCATCTTTTAGGATCGACGTTCCCATTTCATCATCTTCAAAACCTACATTCAGCGCTAAAAACTGCTCGCCCAATAAGCCAGAGGTACGGATAGATAAAGAACTGGTGTCTGGAATGTGATTGAAACGCTGCTGCATATCAATCGCCACGCGCGGGAAGTAAGTTTTCTCGTCCAAACCAATTTCAGCAACTCTGCCGACCAGTACACCGCCAACGCGAACCGGTGAACGGATTTTTAAGCCGCCAATATTGTCGAATGACGCATACAGCCGATAAGTGGGTTCACTGCCCATTGATTTAACATCTGCGACTTTTAAACACAGGAATAAAAGTGAGCACAGCCCAATCAACATAAATATGCCAACCCAGATTTCCGTTTTTTTACTTTGCATCGATTTAATTCCCAAACATCATTGCGGTCAGTACAAAATCTACACCTAACACGGCGAGAGACGCATGTACGACAGTACGAGTAGTCGCCTGGCTAATTCCTTCGGAGGTCGGAATACAGTCATAGCCATTATAAAGAGCAATCCAAGTCACAGTAATTGCAAATACAACACTTTTAATTAAACAGTTCAGCAGATCAGTATGCCAGTCAACAGAATCCTGCATTGCTGCCCAGAAAAAGCCGTCATCAATGCCTTTCCAGTCCACACCAACCATTGCGCCGCCCAAAATGCCGACAGCAACAAAAATCGCCGTTAACACCGGCATACTGATAAAACCAGCCCAGAAGCGAGGTGTAATCACGCGGCGCAGCGGATCAATTGCCATCATCTCCAGACTGGAAAGCTGCTCAGTAGCTTTCATCAATCCGATTTCAGCGGTTAACGCCGAACCCGCGCGACCAGCAAAAAGTAATGCAGTGACAACCGGACCCAGCTCTCGTAATAACGACAGCGCAACCATCATGCCAAGACTGGCTTCTGCGCTATAAGTCGTCAGGATCAAGTAGCCTTGTAGTCCCAATACCATACCGATAAACAAACCGGAAACGATAATAATCAGCAATGACTGTACGCCAACAACATACAGTTGTTTCACCAACAGCGGCCACTGTTTACGGAACTCCGGTTTTCCCACCAGCGCGCCATACAACATCATGCCGGAGCGACCAAATGAGATGGAAAATTGAATTCCGCGACGCCCAATCGACGCCAATGTATCTAGCAGCATTAGCTTAGTAACTCCGTTTTATAATCACCGGCAGGAAAACGGAAAGGAACCGGACCGTCCGCCACACCGTCCAGAAATTGTCTGGCGCGAGGATCAGGATCAGCACGTAACTCGTCTGGTGTTCCCTCTGCGATAACATGATGTTCCGCCACAATATAAGTGTAATCAGCGATACTTAACACTTCGGGAACATCATGTGAAACCACGATACAGGTAATGCCTAAGGCTTGATTCAGCTCATCGATCAGCTTCACCAACACGCCCATAGTGATGGGATCTTGCCCGACAAACGGCTCATCGAACATGATCAATTCAGGTTCCAGCGCAATAGCACGCGCCAACGCAGCACGCCGCGCCATACCGCCAGAAAGCTGTGCAGGCATCAGATCAGCCGCACCGCGCAAACCCACCGCTTCTAATTTCATCAGCACTGTACTACGCAGCAACGCTTCCGGTAATCGGGTATGCTCGCGCAAAGGATAAGCCACGTTTTCAAAAACCGTTAAATCCGTAAACAGCGCACCGGACTGAAACAACATGCTCATCTTTTTACGAACTTCATATAAATGGCGGCGTGAAAGCGCTGGGATATTATCCCCGTCAAAAATAATCTCACCGCTATCCGGCGTTAATTGCCCGCCGATTAGCCGCAATAGCGTGGTTTTACCAATGCCGGACGGTCCCATAATCGCCGTAACTTTACCGCGCGGAACCGTCAGATTAATGTCCTGAAAAATCGACCGACCATTGCGAGAAAACGACATTCCACGAACTTCAACCAAATTTTCTGTTGATTTACTCATAACGTCCTTAATCATCAGAATGGATACTTAAACTCATCATAAGTATTGATATAACCTGACTCACTGAAATCTATAAGCAGCCGATGTTTTACTTTTCAGCCAACGCCAGTCAGAATTGCGCCCTATATTATCGACTTTCGCGGCAAAATTCCTGTAATAATGCGAAAATGGTGGTCTGAAAACAACCGCGCTAAGTTGATATAATACAGTGAAAGCATGATTGAAAGCGTGATTTTCAGTATAATCGGTATACCGATGTATGCCATTTACGCCCAATCTATACACGTTAAAAAATGTGCTAAAAGATCGCATTTATTGCTCATTTAACATGTATTTATAAACAAATAGTTATAAACACATAAGTTATAAACAAATAGCTACGGCGATAACTGCCAAAGGCAGCAGAAATTTTATTTAATACAGTAAAAACACAACGAGACTGAGTAATGTCCAATTTTGATTTTCAGCAGGCTGGTAAGCAAGTTCTTGATATTGAAAGAGCAGGACTTGATCAACTTTATCAATATATCAATCAGGATTTCGTCCAAGCCTGCGAGATGATGTTTAATTGTCAAGGCAAAGTCGTCGTGATGGGAATGGGAAAATCGGGGCATATCGGCTGCAAAATGGCGGCGTCTTTCGCCAGTACCGGAACGCCCTCTTTCTTTGTCCACCCTGCGGAAGCCAGTCACGGCGATCTGGGCATGATCACTGCTAACGATATTATTATCGCTATCTCCTACTCTGGCGAATCCAGTGAAATTATGGCGCTGATTCCGGTAATTAAACGCCTGCAAATTCCGTTAATCTGTATGACCGGCAACCCGAACAGCTCGATGGGTAAAGCGGCAAATGTGCATTTATGTGTCCATATTCCGCAGGAAGCCTGCCCGCTGGGTCTGGCACCAACCACCAGCACAACAGCAACGCTGGTGATGGGCGATGCGTTAGCTGTAGCGCTGCTGAAAGCGAAAGGATTTACCGCCGATGATTTTGCGCTATCTCACCCTGGCGGCGCACTGGGGCGCAAGTTGCTGCTGCGCGTCAGCGATATTATGCACACTGGCGATGAAATTCCGCACGTCACGCAAGATGCCTCATTGCGCGAGGCATTAGTAGAAATCACCCGTAAAAATCTGGGACTAACGGTTATCTGTAATGATGACATGTTGATTCAAGGCATTTTTACTGATGGTGATTTACGCCGCATCTTCGATCAGGGCATAGAAACCAGCCATGCCAAAATGTCTGATTTAATGACCAAAGGCGGTATTCGCGTCAGCCCGAATATGCTGGCGGTTGAAGCGCTGAATCTGATGCAGTCTCGTCATATCACCACTTTGATGGTTGCCGAAGGCGACAAGCTGGAAGGTGTGATTCACATGCATGATATGCTGCGGGCGGGCGTGGTTTAAATCGGTATCACCGATAATTTTTCACAAGAGAATAATATGATTAACACCTGCTACGGCGCAGTCAGTAAAGCGATTTTCCAGCGGGCGGCGAATATCCGTCTGCTGATTTGTGATGTTGATGGCGTGCTGTCTGATGGTCTGATTTATATGGGTAATCAGGGCGAAGAGCTAAAATCGTTCAATGTGCGCGACGGTTACGGTATTCGCTGCCTGATAACATCAGGGATTGAAGTGGCGATTATTACCGGACGCAGCGCCAGATTAGTCGAAGATCGCGCCAAAACATTAGGAATAAGCCACCTTTATCAAGGACAGTCTGATAAACTGATAGCATTCAGCAAAATCATCAGCGACTTGTCGCTGTCGCCAGAGCAAGTCGCTTATATTGGTGACGACTTGATTGATTTGCCAGTAATGCAAAAAGTAGGACTGGCAGTTGCCGTTGCCGACGCTCACCCGTTGCTTATCCCTAAAGCGCATTATGTGACGCAAATCGCTGGCGGACGCGGAGCAGTACGCGAGTTATGTGATTTGATTTTACAAGCGCAGGATAAACTTGACGGCGCACAAGGATTATCAATATGAATGGATCTTCCAGAAGAAATAGAATCTTATTATGAATAAAACAAAGCTGATCCTGACAATTATCCTCACTTTGATTGTTTTGGGTCTGATTGGCTGGAACCTGACAGATTCTGATACTGAAAAGACATATTTGCCGCCGGACGATAAAGAACCGACTTATCAAACCCAGCAAATGGTCACAATCGTGTACAATCCGGAAGGCTTGCTCAGTTACAAATTGACGGCAGAGGACGTAAAACATTACGCTGCCGCGCAAGATACCTGGTTTACTAAACCGGTGATGATTACTTACGATAAGGATCAAACAGCAACTTGGTCAGTACGTTCAGATCGCGCCAAGTTAACTCAGGATCGTATGCTTTATCTTTATGATAATGTAGAAGTTAACAGCTTGACGACCACGTCACAGCTAGAAAGGATTAAAACGAACAGTGCTGTTGTTAACCTGATTACTCAGGACATCAGTTCCGATGATCATGTGAATCTTTACGGGGCGAATTTTACCTCCGAAGGAATGAAGATGCGTGGTAATCTACGCAGTAAAACAGCGAAGCTGATTGAAAAGGTAAAAACGTATTATGAAGTTCAACCAAAAGCTGATAGCACCAACTAACTTTAATTACAAAAGTACCATTAATTATAAAAGTATCATTAACACACTAACTGCTGGTGTACTTCTGGTTGCCAGTGCATCTGCTTTGGCTCTGCAAGATGATACCAATCAACCCATTAATATTACCTCTTCCCAGCAATCGCTGGATATGGACGGTAACGTTGTTACCTTTACTGGTGATGTTATCGTTAAACAGGGTTCTATTGATGTCCGCGCCGACAAAGTTGTCGTTACCCGTGCCAATGGCAATAAAGGTAAAGAAGTCGTCGAGGCTTATGGTAATCCGGTCACATTTTTCCAGATGCAAGACAGCGGTAAGCCAGTGAAAGGTCACGGCAATAAACTGCGTTATGAGCTGGCAACTGACTTTGTTGACCTTACGGGCAATGCCTATCTGGAGCAGTTAGACAGCAATGTGAAAGGCGATCGAATTACTTACAAAGTGAAAGAGCAAAAGATGGAAGCATTCAGTGACAAAGGCAAACGTGTCACCACGGTGTTAGTGCCAGCTCAGCTACAACAAAAGAAAGATTAATCACTTTTAAGCGCCATTTTTGATGGCTATTTTTCTAAAACATGGTGTTTCTGAAACATCGTGTTCCTAAAATATTTTTCTAAAACATATTGATAACAAAGAGTAAATAACAGCGCATGGCAACGTTAACAGCAGAGAATTTAGCCAAAGCCTATAAAGGTCGCCGGGTAGTGGAAGATGTGAGTCTTACGGTCAACTCCGGTGAGATCGTTGGCTTACTCGGTCCGAACGGAGCGGGTAAAACCACCACGTTTTATATGGTGGTCGGTATTGTTCAACGTGATGCTGGTTCGATTTCTATCGATGGGGAAGATATTAGCCTGCTTCCGCTGCACGCGCGCGCTCGTCGTGGTATCGGTTATTTACCGCAGGAAGCCTCAATCTTTCGCCGTTTAAGCGTCTACGACAATTTAATGGCGGTGCTGCAAATCCGTGAAGATCTCACCAAACAACAACGGGAAGATCGTGCTAATGAGCTGCTGGAAGAGTTCCATATTGCACACTTACGCGATAATTTAGGTCAGTCGCTTTCTGGTGGTGAACGCCGCCGTGTAGAGATCGCCCGTGCGCTGGCAGCGAATCCTAAATTTATCCTGCTTGATGAGCCATTCGCCGGTGTTGATCCTATCTCAGTGATTGATATTAAGAAGATCATCGAACATCTGCGTGACAGCGGTCTTGGTGTGTTAATCACAGACCACAACGTGCGTGAAACCTTAGACGTTTGTGAGCGCGCTTATATTGTTAGTCAAGGGAAGCTGATTGCTCACGGCACACCGGAATCCATTCTGGCAGATGAGCATGTAAAACGAGTTTATTTAGGGAACGAATTCCGACTTTAATCATATTATCCGCAGATGATAAGGCACTATGAAGCAAGGTTTACAGCTCAAGTTAAGTCAGCAATTGACGATGACACCGCAATTACAGCAGGCGATCCGCCTGTTGCAATTGTCAACACTTGAGCTACAGCAAGAAATTCAACTCGCGCTGGAAAGTAATCCTTTGCTGGAACAAGCAGATAATCACGATGAAGTTGATGCACGTGAAGAAACAGAACACGAGCAGCTTGATACCAGTGAAGCGCTGCAACAATCCGATATTCCCGAAGATCTCCCGCTAGACGCCTCATGGGACGAAATTTACACCGCCGGAACGCCGTCAGGCACTCATAACGATTATGGTGATGATGAGCTGCCGATATTTCAAGGCGAAACCGTTCAGACATTACAAGATCATCTGATGTGGCAAATGGATCTCACGCCGTTTTCTGAAGTGGATAAATCCATCGCCACGGCAATTATTGATGCCGTCGATCCCACTGGCTACCTTACGGTTTCGCTGCAAGATATTGCCGATAGTTTAGGGCAAGATGATGTTGAGATGGACGAAATTGAAGCCGTGCTAAAACGCATTCAACGCTTTGATCCTATCGGTGTTGCCGCGCGCGATCTGCGTGAATGTTTGCTGGTTCAGCTTTCTCAGCTTGATGCCAAAACACCCTATTTAGCCGAAGCGAAACAAATCGTTGATCAACATCTGGCACTGTTAGGCAGCCATGATTTCCGCACGCTGCTTAAACTCAGCCACCTGAGTGAAAATGCACTGAAAGAAGCCATGCAGTTGATTCAACGCCTTGATCCACGCCCTGGTCAGTCGATTCATGTCAGCGACTCGGAATATGTGATCCCCGATGTACTGGTGCGTAAAGTACACGATAAATGGACCGTTGAACTGAATACCGAAAGCATTCCGCGCCTGAAAATCAATCAGCATTATGCGTCGATGGCAAACAGCCATAATGCCAGCGACAATCAATATATCCGCACCAATTTACAAGATGCTAAATGGCTGATTAAAAGTTTAGAAAGCCGTAATGACACGCTGCTAAGAGTGACTGAATGTATCGTCGCGCGGCAGGAAGATTTCTTTGAATATGGTGTGGAGTACATGAAGCCGATGGTGTTGGCGGATATTGCTCAAGAAGTTGATATGCACGAATCCACCATTTCGCGCGTCACAACACAAAAGTACTTACATAGTCCAAGAGGAATATTTGAGTTAAAATACTTCTTCTCCAGTCACGTTAATACTGAGAGCGGCGGCGAAGCCTCTTCTACTGCAATTCGTGCGCTGGTGAAAAAATTGATTTCGGCTGAAAATCCTGCCAAACCGCTCAGCGACAGTAAAATTGCTGATATGCTCACTGAGCAAGGCATTATGGTTGCCAGACGGACGGTAGCAAAATACCGAGAGTCGTTATCTATTCCTCCTTCAAATCAACGTAAACAGTTGGTTTGAATCATTGGTTCCAACAAATGATAAACACGCAATCCACCATGCAATTGACCGCCATTCTGACACTGGAAAATACTCGCAGTGCAGTTCACTGTTCCAGTAAAAAACGCGCGCTGGAAATCGTCAGCGATCTTGCTGCCACACAACTCAATATTCCGACCAGCACCGCATTTGAAGCGATTCTCAATCGTGAACGTATGGGAAGCACCGGCATTGGTGCCGGTATCGCGCTGCCGCATGGCAAAATCGAATCAGAAGAATTAATTCAGGCAACCGGTGTGTTTATCACGCTGGACAGCCCGATCAGTTATGACGCAGCAGATAACCAGCCGGTAGATATTCTCTTTGCGCTGTTTGTGCCAACGGAAAGCTGCCAGAACTGTCTGGATACGTTATCAGAGATGGCACAACTGCTGGCGGATAAAACTCTGTGCCGCCAGTTACGCTCGGCGCAGACCGATGAAGAGCTGTACCAGTTATTGATCCAAGCGGCATCAGAAAAAGAGCAAACAGATCCCGAAACACCGAATGAAGAAAATCAAACGGTAGAAAATCCATCTGTTTAAAACACAAGGTTCATGTTAACGTTTGTCGTATCAGAGTATGAGTAGTATCAGAGTACGAATAGAAGAATTAACCTTAGGTTTGGATAAAGAAATAACGATAATAAAAAATAATTTGTAGAAGCGGCAGATAGTCTTTCCTACGGGAATGACATAATTATTTGAAATTTATTGGAATAAAATAACGTCTTATCCGAAGTTTAAGTTAATTAAGAGCAACACAATGATGTGCTGTTCCTGAATACTCACTGCATGACTTAGTCTCGTGTCACAAGACCAGATAAAAGAGGATAGCAACATGGTGCTGATGATTGTCAGCGGTCGTTCAGGCTCAGGTAAATCAGTTGCGCTGCGCGCACTGGAAGATATGGGTTTTTACTGTGTCGATAATTTACCGGTTATCTTGTTACCGCAATTAGCTGAAACTTTAGCAAAACGCGGGACATCAGCAGCGGTAAGTATTGATGTGCGAAACCTGCCTGAAACACCGGAAGTTCTGGAAGAAGTGCTGCATAATTTACCGGGTGATTTTTCTCCTCAGCTATTATTCCTCGATGCCGATCGCAATACGTTAATCAGACGCTACAGCGATACTCGCCGTTTACACCCGCTATCCAATAAAAATTTATCACTGGAAAGCGCCATTGATGCAGAGAATGTCTTACTGGAACCGCTGCGCTCCCGCGCTGACTTAATCATTGATACTGCGGAAATGTCGGTGCATGAACTGGCGGAAATGCTGCGAACGCGCCTGCTGGGAAAACGCGAACGTGAACTGACAATGGTGTTTGAGTCATTTGGCTTTAAGCACGGTATTCCTATTGATGCCGATTACGTTTTTGATGTGCGCTTCCTGCCGAACCCGCACTGGGACCCGAAACTGCGTCCAATGACCGGTTTAGATAAACCTGTAGCATCATTCCTTGATCGCCATACCGAAGTGCATAACTTTATTTACCAAACTCGCAGCTATCTTGAACAATGGCTGCCGATGCTGGAAACCAACAACCGCAGTTATCTAACCGTGGCGATTGGTTGTACCGGCGGGAAACACCGTTCGGTTTATGTGGCAGAACAGTTAGCGGATTATTTCCGCTCGCGCGGTAAAAATGTGCAATCACGGCATCGCACGTTGGAAAAACGCAAAGGTGATGGGAAGAGTAATCACTAGTAGATAGCGCACGGGCGACAATCTGTCGCCCGTGAATTCCACTGTAGTTTAGCGGGCGGCAGGTTGCCGCCCCTACGAATTATTCTTTACAATCAATTTATTACTCTAATTATTTTCGCTATTTTCTTAAACATCACTCGCCAGCAATTTTCATCTGTTCTAACAAAACTGAACCGCACTGAATATTACTGCGTGTTTCAATATCATTTCCGATTGTCACCATATTTCGCAACATCTCTTTCAGATTTCCGGCGATAGTAATTTCACTGACCGGATACTGAATCTCACCATTTTCTACCCAGAAACCCGCCGCGCCGCGCGAATAATCACCGGTAACGGTACTTACGCCCTGTCCCATTAATTCTGTCACCAGCAAACCGCGATCTAACTGTTTCAGCATGGCAGCGAAATCATTGCCCTGCCCTTGAATGCGCCAGTTATGAATACCGCCTGCATGACCAGTATCGGTCATATTCAGTTTACGCGCTGAATAGCTGGTCAGCAGATAGGTTTCCAGCACGCCCGCTTTCACAATATCACGCGTTTGAGTACGGACACCCTCGCTGTCAAACGGCGTAGACGCCAGCCCTTTCAGCAGATGCGGATATTCACCGATCGTCAGCCAGTCCGGTAAAATTTGTTTACCCAGATGATCCAGCAGGAAAGAGGATTTACGATAAATATTACCGCCGCTAATCGCCGCAACCAGATGCCCGAACAAACCAGTAGCGACTTCTGCCGCAAACATCACCGGTGCTTGCATGGTTTGCAGCTTGCGCGGATTCAGCCGTGCTAATGTCCGACGCGCGCACTCTTGCCCAACCCACTCCGCACTTTGCAAATCAGCCGTATCACGACCGATGGTATAAGCATAATCGCGCTCCATATCACCGTTATGTTCTGCAATCACACAACATGACATCGATTGACGGCTGGAGCAGTAGCTTTGCAGCATCCCGTAACTGTTACCGTAAACTTTAACACCGTAATGGCTGTTGTAGCTGCCGCCCTCGCTGTTAGTAATACGCGCATCAGCCTGCATTGCCGTGCGTTCAGCAATGGCTGCCTGCTGAATAAATTTCTCTGCGTCCAGTTCTGTCGGGTGGAACAGATCCAAATCCGGCGCATCAAATGCCATCAAATCACGATCAGCCAGACCAGAAAAAGGATCAGGTGAGGTATAACGCGCAATATCCAGTGCAGCCTGAACAGTACGTGCAATGGCATCAGGACTTAAATCCGTTGATGACGCACTTCCTTTGCGCTGCTGGTGATAAACCGTAATGCCTAACGCGCCGTCGCTGTTAAACTCGACGTTTTCCACTTCGCCAAAGCGCGTAGAAACACCAATACCGGTAGATTTAGTAATCGCCACTTCTGCGGCATCAGAAGCAGCTTTTGCCAGCTCCAACGCCTGCGCGACCGCCTGCTCTAACATTTTACGTTGCTCTGCAACTTGAGTGACTATATTCATGATTCACCGCTCTGCCATCATCGAAAAGATGGGGTAAAGTTTAACAGGATCTACGCGCAATTTCGCAGAAAGCCCACAACCTGTTAATATTAATTCCAGATTCCATTCCTGATGTATATCCGCTTGCCGGATATGTGTCTTTAAGTGACCAGATTTAGGTTAAGTAACACAATGAATAAATTCGATAATGACAACGAATGGCTTGATAACGATCGTCCTGACATTGAAGAAGAAGATGATGAGATCATTTGGGTCAGCAAAAGTGAAATTAAACGAGATGCTGAAGCGCTGAAAGATCTCGGTACTGAATTAGTTAAACTAGGGAAAAATGCGCTGGAACGCATTCCGTTAGATGAAGATCTCCGCGCTGCCATTGAACTGGCGCAGCGCATCAAAAAAGAGGGCTATCGCCGCCAACTGCAACTGATTGGTAAAATGCTGCGCTCCCGCGATGTTGAGCCGATCCAAATTGCATTAGATAAGCTGAAAAATCGCCATAATCAGCAAGTATCCCTGTTTCATAAACTGGAAAGTCTGCGCGATCGCCTGCTTGATCACGGCGATGATGCCATTACCGAAGTGCTGGATCTTTATCCGCAAGCTGATCGCCAACAACTGCGTTCGCTAGTCCGCGCTGCACAGAAAGAGCGCGCCGGTAATAAACCGCCAAAATCATCACGGCAGATTTTCCAATATCTGAAAGAGTTATCGGAAGAGAATTTGGATTAATTAACCTGAACTTCGGATAAGAAATTTATGATTACGATAAATCTCAAATAATTATGTCATTTTCCGTAGGGCGGCAAACTGTCGCCCGTGAATCCGCCGCATTGTTTATACAGTCAGAAATTGCCGCTTTAATCTTTACAACATTTCACCATCACAACATCTGAACACCAACAATCCACCGCACTCTTCTTGCGCTTCGGCAAAAATGCTTAATAAAGGCTCAAATTCAATGGATTGCGGATCAAAATGAGTGAATACAATTTCTGCGGGTAATGGAATAACTGCGGTTAATACGTCCCACAACGCATCAAGATTACGACCAAACCAGTCTGGTAATAAAAAAGTATCGGCAAATTGCTGATAAAAATCTGGCATGGAGTGAATGGTTGAGAAATCAAAAGTCACACTTTTCATTAGTTTTTTACCTCAGTGAAACCCTTGTAATGGTCATGAGTAACGTAAATCAAACCATCATTGGAATACATTAATCGCTCTGCGCCGCGATGCCCGCAGCGATAATTAATATCCGCTTCGTACCAGATACGCCCTGCCGTCATCGGCAACGAACCCTCTCGATTGGAGAAACGATCTCCGCCGATAGCTTTATTCGGTAAAACAGAACAAAGATTGCCATCGCGCGCGTCCCAACCCTGTTCGCGCGCGCTGTTTTTGGTAATGTAATAGTTCGGTAAGCGTTTATATTGGCGCACATATTTCACCACCACATCTTGCCGGGTAAGCTGATCGATAAGCGCGGAAGATGAATCTGGTGCGCGATCCTGCCGCTGATGATTTTCTGGCTGTGATTGAGAAACGCTCGGCGACGGCGGCATAGCATCACGCGCTGGATAACGTTCTTTTAAACTGAGACCGATCACAATCAATAATGCACAAGCGATTACGATAACTAATTTATTTATCTTCATATTTTTAATCGTGTTTTTAATCGTAAGTTATTAAATTACAGGCAAAACGGAGTATTGCATCTTCCCGATGATTTTCCTTTTATTCGTACAGGCAGCAACAACGCGATGGATTCACAGGCGGTTAACAACCACCCGTACAGAAAATACAAGATAATTAATCTCAAGTTTGGATAAGAAAATAGTAAAACAATAGATTAATGTATTGATAATAAAGAATAATTCGTAGGGGCGGCAACCTGCCGCCCGTTGATTTCACCGTGGTTTGGCGGGCGGTTAACAACCGCCCCTACGGAAAAACACATAATTATTTGAAATTCATCGTAAAAATATAACTATTTATTATTAACCCATTCCTGCTATTTCTTACCCGAAAATCACGCCGTTCCGCCGACGGTGAGATTGTCCAGTTTCAGCGTGGGCTGCCCTACGCCGACCGGTACGCTCTGTCCCTCTTTACCACAGACGCCGACACCTTTATCCAGCGCCAGATCATTGCCGACCATTGAGATCTGCTGCATGGCTTCAATACCTGAACCGATCAAGGTTGCGCCTTTCACCGGTTTGCCGATACGACCATTCTCAATTAAGTAGGCTTCGGAGGTGGAGAAGACAAATTTACCAGAGGTAATATCTACCTGCCCGCCGCCGAAATTCGGTGCATATAAGCCATATTCTACGCTGGCGATAATCTCGTCATGGCTGGATTTACCTGCCAGCATATAAGTATTAGTCATGCGCGGCATCGGCAAACTGGCGTAAGATTCACGGCGACCGTTGCCGGTTGGGGCTAATCCCATCAGACGCGCATTGAGCTTGTCCTGCATATAGCCTTTGAGGATTCCGTTTTCAATCAAGACATTGTATTGACCTGGCGTTCCCTCATCATCGATAGACAACGAACCGCGACGTCCCATCATGGTGCCGTCATCAACGACAGTACACAGCTCAGAGGCAACCAATTCCCCCATGCGACCGCTGAATACCGATGCACTTTTACGGTTGAAATCGCCCTCAAGACCATGCCCGACGGCTTCATGCAGCAATACACCAGGCCAACCAGCACCTAATACGACAGGCATTGCACCGGCAGGTGCAGCGATAGCAGAGAGATTGATCAGCGCCATTCTTACTGCTTCTTGCGCGAAAACGTCCGCGCGCACGCCCATTTCCGTTTGATCGAGGAAATAATCGTAGCCGACTCGACCGCCGCCGCCGCTAGAACCGCGCTCACGTTTGCCGTCCTCTTCCACCAGCACGCTGACAGAAAGACGCACTAGCGGGCGAATATCGGCAGCTAATGTACCGTCAGTAGCCGCAATAAGTACCGTTTCATATACACCGCTTAGGCTGGCGTTCACTTCCTGCACTCGTTTATCCGCGGCTCTGGCAACGTTATCGACACGATGCAGCAGCTCAATTTTGGCTTCACGGCTTAAACTTTGCAGCGGATCAAGCGCGGCATAGAGCGGGGAATAATTCACCGCACCTAAAACATGGCTTTTACCGTTACCTTGTTCATTAACAATGCTGCGTGCAGCAAATGCGCTTTGCGTCAGGGCATTTAAGGTGATTTGGTCAGCATAAGCAAAACCGGTTTTTTCACCGTTAATTGCCCGCACACCGACACCCTGATCGATATTGTAAGAACCGTCTTTAATGATGCCGTCTTCAATCACCCAGGATTCGTGATAGCTGGACTGGAAAAACAGATCGGCATAATCCAAACGCCGTTCAGACAACTGCCCAAGAACATTAAATAGATCCTGATGGCTAAGTTTATTGGCAGCAAGTAACTGCTCACTGACTAACGTCAGATTCATAATAGCTATTTACCTTTCTTCAATGGATTTTTCAGCACTGGCTGAAATCTGTTATGTGTTACCACGGGCATTTGTTCGCGCAATTTCTGCATGCCAGAAGTATCGACATGAACTTCAATACTTTTCACCGCATCAGCATTGACGCCAACAACAGCACCCCAAGGATCAATCGCCATTGTATGTCCCCAAGTGCGGCGGCTTTCGCTATGACGCCCAACTTGAGCTGGCGCTAATATCCAGCACTGGTTTTCAATGGCACGGGCGCGCAGCAGGACTTCCCAGTGAGCTTCACCCGTAACGCGCGTAAATGCGGTGGGGATAGAAATCAATTCAGCACCGAGTTCTCTTAATGCTTGATATAAGCCCGGAAAACGTAGGTCATAGCAGATGGTCATACCGAGACGACCAACCGGCGTATCAACCACCGTTAGATGTTGACCATAATCGTAAGTATCTGATTCACAGTAAGAGCCATGACTATCAGCGATATAAGCATCAAACATGTGCATTTTATCGTAACGCGCTTTCAGCTCGCCATGCTCATCATAGAGCAAGCTGCTGGCGGTCAGGCGATTGGGATCTTCACGGCTGATAAGCGGCATAGAACCAATTAAAATCCAGACACCGTAACGGATAGCCATTTCCCTGATCGCGTCCTGAAGCTGCCCTGCTCCCTCTGTTTCTGCATATTTGTGATAAGTTTGAGTATCAGCAAACAGTAAAGCATTTTCCGGCGTCATTACCAGCTTAACACTAGGCGGCAACTGCTTAATCTGCTGCTCGATTTGAGCCAGATTAGAGCGCACATTGTCCCCACTGCATAGTTGTAATAAAGCAACGTTGGCACTTCTCATTGACTATTCTCTCCCTTAGGTTGACGTAATATTTCATTAACGACAGGGTGTTCTATGTTTCCGTCAATTGTATAACGGATCAGCGAAATTTTATCCCAAAGCGGTGACAATAACTGACTGGCAGCTAAAACCGCCGCGCCTGCAATCGGATTAACTATTAACGCAGTCGCTACGCCGACAGTCGCGGAAATTTCCGGTGCAACAACAGCGGTAAGATGCAGTTGTTGTTTCACTAAATTCACCGAACCATTAATAGCAATATCCGCTGATAAACCATCGATCAGCAGATCGTTCGTGACAGCGATACCATCGGTAAACTTTACATTCCCCTTGATAGTATCAAAGTAGAAACCCTCTCTAAACATATCACTGAAATCAAATTGCAATTTCCGCAGCAAGGCATCGAAACTCAGCAATCGCAATATCTGTCCGGTATGCCCGCCGACGTTATCGATTTGCCCTTTACCTAACTTAGCACTCATTTTACCGTTCAGCGTATTAACCATCGGCGACCACGGATCACCGCGCCAGCTCAGCCCAAAATCAACATCAAACGGCGTATCTTTCAGCGGTGTATACACACCGAAATAGTCCATACTTTTATCTAGTGCCTGACCGGAAAGTTTGCCGTCAAATCGTGTGGACGATCCGGCAGCAGCTCGCCGCCAATCCGCACTATAAGTGAGTTTGCTATTACCGGTATCAATCAAACCGTTGGTTAACGTCAAGCGATCCGGCTCAGTATGAAACACCAAATCACCCTGCATAATGCCTAAACGCTGCCCCATCACCCAGCACGCTTTACAGCGCAAATTTATCGCAGGTAACTTACTGAAATTAATAGCAGAAGAAGTTGAGTGCGTTTGTTTGCTGCCCATATCAGCTTTATGGTCAGCCGCAGCAACTTTTGTACCTAACAATTTTTCACTTTTTGGATTGAAATAGAGATAATTAATATCAGCCAGCCATGCCTGATTAGCGCGAACATTTACCTGTGCGTCAATTTCTTTGCCTTTTACGGCAACTTTCATCTCATTAGAATGATTATCAATATTAACGCTGATGTCATGCCAGAACTGCCCCGCTAAATCGACTTGCGGCGAAGAGAAAAACCAGCGCGGCGGCATAGCAAATTTACCGCTGACACTTTGTTTACTACTGTCGCTGGCACTGAGTAACGGTGCTAAAACAGTCATTAATTGATCGCCGTTCAACGCCGGAAGCTGAATATTCAACCGATCATCAGACGGCAGCGGCGGTATTTTTTTGCTGTTCATCTGCCAGGCAAAACGCGTCAATTGAGTCTGACCGTTAGTGAACTGCCACCGGCTATTGATTGCCTGATTTCCCGCAATTAATCCATTGAGTTTAAAACCATGCAGATCGCCGCTGGCTTTAAGTTTCACCGGTAATGCTGTTCCGGCTGATTTCGCTAACGGCGCAGGTAAGCGACTGCTTACTCCGTTAAGATTGCCATCCAAAGCAACATCATATTTCACAGAGCCGCTGACCGGAAGGCTGATCGCCACATCACTTTGCCAGTTGGCATTTCCCGAAAATTCAGCAGCGATGTTATCCGGCAGCCACGGCAGTTTTGCTATTGCCCAGTCTCCGTTAACACCAACGTTTATTTGATAATCTTTCGCATTTTGATGCGTCGAGAAATGCAGTTTAACCGGTTGATCAAACCACTCAGCACTAAGCGGTTCACTGACAAGTGTGCCATTATCAAAACTAAATGTACCGCTGACTTTTTCCATTTTTGAATCAATTGGCTTGATATACAAATGGTTATCTTTTAGCGTGACAGTCCCTTTAGCGACAGCATTTTTACCATCCAGCGGTATATCCAATTGTAAGCGCCCGCTAACGTCACCGCTCACTTCCAGACTGTCCAGTGCCGCACCGACGGAATGCTGCAACGGGGAATTATTCAGATAATCCTGCACATCGAAACCGTCGCCGCGAACATCAGCCTCAACCGTTAGCTGCTTTTTAGCATAATTTGCAATAATTGCGTCAATATTACTGCCATCGACATTACCCAATTTCGCCGTCGGCGCGTGCATCCACAAACCGTCATTGATGAAGTCGAGATCAATGGTCATTTGGGTTAACGCCTGCCAGGTTGGTTGGAACTTAAATGTGGTGTTTTTCAACGGCGCATAAATTTCAAACAAACCATCTTTATTTGGATAAGGAAATTTATGCGGATTACCAGAGAAAATCAGGGTTGCATCGCCTGCGGACTGTCCGGCAATAATTGCCGAAGAGAGATAATCCACCAGCGTTTTACCCATAAAAGGCTCAGGAAAATAGCGCCACGCATCACCGGCGTCGGAAACACGAATCCCAGCGAGAATACTCAGCCACGGCTGTTCGCCCTCTGGCATGGTGAAATCAAAACTGCCATTTGCCCATAGCGATTTTGCCTGTACATCAATGCTATCGCTCCATAAACGGAACTGCTGTTGATTATTGATCCAGTTAACGGTGGCGTTAGCTTGACTGACTTCCAGCGGTGCGCGGAACATATCACTATACGGCAACGTACTCTGATTTAGCGCTACGCTAAGTGAACCGCTGCTCAGACTGCCATTAACAGAACCATCGGTATGATTGCTGCCTGGAATACGTTTCCATGCTTGCCAACTGGCATTTGTCCACGCACCTTGAAAACGAAGTTGTTCCGGTTGTTTAAGCGGAATATCCAGCGCTAACAGAGAAATATCGCCATGCGGCTGTAAATTGAACCAAACATTTAAAGCATCTGGCGTGAGAAATTGAAAAATCGGCAGCAGCGGATTAATCAGGTCGAGATTTAAATTCTCGGCGCGAATACGCAATTGTTCATCAACATCATCGCCGAATACTGATGTTGATTCCGGCTGCCAAAACAGACTTACTCTGCCCTTTTGCCATGCGATACCATCGGTTTTTAAATTCAGCGCAGGAACATCAAGCCGCCAGCCGTTTGGCTGCTTGCTCATCTTTAGCGTCAGATTATCAACATCTAACTGATGCGGCGAGTCGCCATTATGCCAGTTAGCATTTCCGCGGCTAAGCAACAAATCGCCGCCGTCAATTTCACCATTTTTCAGATATAGCCATGAAGCAAGACTGAATTGGGCATCATCAAAACCAGAATTAGATTTAAACCACTGGCTTAACCACGGCAGCATATTTACATCATCAGCCTGTAGATAAACAGTGCCGCTGTCCATCAGCGCTTTTTCATCACGCAGATCGAGCCGTATTTGCACTAACCCCTGCGAACCTTTAGCGGTCAAAGCATTGACCACGCCCTCAGCTCGATGCCGGTTTTTACTGTTAATCCATGTTAAATGCGGAATATCCAGCGTGACACGCTCACCCGATAAACCAATAAAAGAAATCTGGCTATTTTGCAGCGAAAACTGGTCAAATTGCTTGAGGAAAATATTTTCAAGCATGGACGCTTGTGCAGCATCATCACGCTGCTTTTCCTCACCCGCGTTATAGTTCAGATCGCCTTTTACCTGATAAAAGGTGAGATCACGAAACTGCCAGCGCAGATGCAGCAGAGAATCCCAGACATCAAGCGCAATCGCTACGCGGGAAATAGTCACTTTTCCCATTGCGCTATTTAACGTAATGTCGCGTAATTCAAACTCAGGACCGAAAATCGCCCATTTGCCATTCATATAGCCGATTTCAGTAGGAATTCCAGTGAAATAAACGACCTTATCAAGAATAGACTGACGATATTCATTGATATGAGGCAAAGCAAGACGTAAGCCACCAACAGCCAGTGTCAACGGCACTAACAGCGCAATCACTATTTTTAACAGTATGCGGCTTGTTCGTCTCATCCTTCCTCCTGTTAGCTACTATCCTGTGTATTTTTTTACTTTCGCTACAAATCTATAAATCCATCAAAACTACATCATCACCACATCAAACTGCTCGCGGTTATAAAGCGGTTCTATTTGAATTTTAACTTGTTTACCGACAAACAGCTCAACTTCAGCAACAGAGTAAGATTCTTCACTTTTCAGCGCGTCGCCGACTGCCGGTGAAGCGTAAACCAAGAAGCGATCAGAGTCATAAGCGTGATGAACGCGCACGATCTCACGCAGAATTTCATAACACACGGTTTCGACGGTTTTCACCCGACCGCGCCCGCGACAACTTGGGCATTCACCGCAGAGAACATGCTCTAAACTCTCTCTGGTACGTTTGCGCGTCATCTCAACTAAACCCAGTACCGAGAAACCATTTACACTGGTTTTTACCCGATCTTTTGCCAGCGCTTGCTCTAAAGAGTGTAAAACGCGGCGGCGATGATCTTCACTGATCATATCGATAAAATCGATAATAATAATGCCGCCTAAATTGCGTAATCGGAGCTGGCGGGCAATGGCTTGTGTCGCTTCAATATTCGTATTAAAGATAGTTTCATCGAGATTGCGATGCCCGACAAACGCACCGGTATTAATATCAATGGTGGTCATGGCTTCGGTCTGATCGATAATCAGATAACCGCCGGACTTCAACTCCACTTTTCGATCTAATGCCCGCTGAATTTCGTTTTCGACATCATACAGATCGAAAATTGGCTGTTTACCGACATAATGTTCAAGATTTTCCGTTAGTTGCGGCATAAACTCAGCAGTAAACTCAATCAGAGAATCATAAGTGAGGCGGGAATCAACACGAATCCGATCCAGCGATTCACCGACAAAATCACGCAGAACACGCTGCGTAAGCGCCAGTTCGCCATACAACATATTCTTCGTGCCGCCGCGACACTTCCGCTCCAGAATTTTACTCCACAATCGTTTGAGAAAAGCGGCATCTTGAGCCAATTCCTGACCGCAAACTCCGTCAGCCGCAGTACGAATAATAAACCCGCTCATATCGTCGCAATATTCAGCAACAATCTGCTTTAAGCGTTCGCGTTCCTCTTCACTTTCAATCCGTTGAGAAACGCCGACATGCGATGCACCAGGCATAAACACTAAATAACGAGATGGCAATGTAATGTCGGTCGTTAAACGCGCGCCTTTAGTACCTAGCGGATCTTTCACCACCTGTACCACAAGATCCTGCCCTTGACGCACCAGTTCAGTAATATCGCGCACATGAAACTGCTTTTGTTCATTATCAGCAATACATTCCGTGTGCGGCATGATGTCTGACGCATGCAGAAAAGCCGCTTTATCCAGCCCGATGTCAACAAATGCTGCCTGCATTCCCGGCAATACCCGACTGACGCGCCCTTTATAAATATTACCCACAATGCCGCGTTTGGATTCGCGATCGATATGGACCTCTTGCAGAATGCCGCCCTCGATAAAGGCGACCCGCGTTTCTGACGGAGTAACATTTACTAATAATTCCGCAGTCATTTTTGCTCCTTATTTAGGCGATTCGCCTGAGCTGCAAGAAATACATTGAGCAACTCACGAGTTTCAACTAAAGGTAAACCAACAACTGCATGATAACTGCCATGAATAGCGCGCACAAACGTACCGCCAACACCTTGAATACCATAAGCACCGGCTTTATCCATCGGTTCACCACTGGCAATATAAGCGTCAATATCTTGATCCGTTAGCTGGCAGAAAATCACATCGGTAGTCACAGAGCGACACATCACTTCATGTTGATCGGCAAAAGCAATGGCGGTGATCACTTGATGCTGTCTGCCGGATAATGCGCGTAACATTCTGGCGGCATCTTCTTGATCTTTTGGCTTTTCCAGTACCAGATTATCCAGCACTACGATGGTATCCGCGCCTAAAACCGGATAATTCTTTGTAGCAACGGCAACGCCTGCTTGTGCCTTGCTTTGCGCCAGACGGGAAACGTAATCATCTGCCCGTTCGCCGCTCTGCTGCTGTTCTTCAATCTCAGTAACCAGACGTTCAAAAGGGATCTGCAATAAAGTGAGTAATTCGCGGCGGCGGGGAGAGGCGGAAGCTAAATAAATAGGCGGCATATCAAATCTCATCTGACGGCAAGACGCCGACGTAATTTACGCATTAATAGAAATATCCACGGCCAGAGCAAACCATTGATCAACGCTTTCCATAAAATTTCTGGTCGGAAAGTCACATTATGAACTAAGAACTCCGCCCAAAAGACCACGATGTCCAGCACCAATGAAAACAGCACCACCATCAGTGCTTGCTGCCACAACGCCATATTGCGTAACAATTGACAGCGAAACGCGACAACATAGGCAATAATACTCAATGCCAAACCGCGTACACCCAGCGTTGCACCTAAGGTTAAATCCCAAAGCAGACCGAGAATAAACGCCGCGCCAACATTAATGCGATGAGGCAGCGCCATCACCCAATAGACTAAAATCAGCATCACCCAAGAGGGGCGGAAAAGATAAAGCTCATCTGGCCACGGCATGGTTTGTAATATTAGTGCCAATAGAAAAGAGAGGCAGATAACCCAGCGGCCAGAGCTATGATAACTACTCATTGCTGACTCCGAACTGCGGGCGCTATCGCCTCCGTTGTGGTTGCTGGCACGGCTGGCGGTGTTGCTGCGGTTGTTGGTCTAACTGCTGCGTTTGGCTTATTCGCTGCGGGTTTTGTTGTCGCTGGTTTTGTTGTTGCAGATCTTGTCGCCGCCGCTGGCTTAGTTACTGCGGCGGACGCCGGTTTGTTCGGTGTCGCAGTGTTACCTGAATCAGGTGCCGCAGCACCAGCAATAGGCGGAACAGGGTGCGTCGTTTCCGGCGGCAATACCTGCGGCATCATTTGACGTAAGCGCTCTTTGGCAATCCGCCGCACTTCTTCTGATGGCAATGGCTGCGGATCATTACGCTCACTTGGCCATAACAGTAATAAGTAGCGTAAACGCTGTAAGGTGACAGTTGGGTGAGCCTGAATAACAGTATAAGCGCGCTGATCATCAATGGTGACTGACGAAACAACCGCTACCGGATAACCCTCAGGAAAGCGCCCGCCTAAACCGGAAGTGAGCAGCACATCACCAACGCGAATATCAGTGTCACGCGGCAGATACTCTAGCTGTAAATCTTCAGTACAGCCGGAACCAATGGCGATCACGCGAATATCGTTACGCAAAACCTGAACAGGCAAAGAGTGGGAAGTATCACAAATCAGCAGGACACGGCTGGTATTTCTGGCAACGGTAACAACTTGCCCCACCACGCCGCGATCATTAATCACAGGCTGACCTTCATACACGCCATCCTGAAAGCCTTTGTCAATAACCACTTGATAGCTGTAAGGATCTGACTCGGTAGAAAGTACTTGCGTAATCATTTTGTGTTCATCGCCGCGCAGCGGTGAACCAAGTAATTCGCGTAAACGGTTATTCTCTTGTTTAAGTTGGGCAAGCAATTCCAAATCGCTATTTTTCATCAGCAATTCATCACGCAGGATCGCGTTTTGCTTTTGCAGTTCTTCATGCGAAACAAAGGAACTGGAGATGCTGTCCAGCATATCGCGCGGCGCATTAGCCACGAAGAAGAAAGGACTAATCGCAGTATCTAAGTAGCTACGTACTTTAGAAAAAAGACTCAGTCGGCTATCGGCAACAATTAGTACAATAGCAAGAGCAACAGCCAAAAAAAGGCGGAGTTGCAGGGATGGCCCCCGACTAAAAATAGGCTTCATAAATCGCATTATCCTTGTCGATAATAAGGGCTTTTCGCAGGGACAACTTAATTTCTATCTGTACTTACCTGTCATCTTTTAAGTTGACGGGTATACACTACAGCAACGCTCCGTGAGGCAAAACTGGCAGGCTTCAAAGAAAAACAGTAAAGCCTAAAAACCAGCGATAACTCAAAGAGCGTTAACTGTTAGAGAACAAAATGAAATTAGTCCTCGCTAAACAAATCACCGCCGTGCATATCGATCATTTCTAACGCTTTACCGCCACCGCGGGCAACGCAAGTCAGAGGATCATCACCAACCACAACCGGAATACCTGTTTCTTCCATCAATAAGCGATCTAAATTACGCAGCAATGCACCGCCGCCGGTCAGCACCATTCCGCGTTCAGAAATATCAGATGCCAGCTCTGGAGGACATTGTTCCAGCGCCACCATCACCGCGCTAACAATGCCCGCTAATGGTTCTTGCAGCGCTTCAAGGATTTCATTGGAATTGAGCGTAAATCCGCGCGGTACACCTTCTGCCAGATTACGGCCGCGTACTTCGATTTCACGCACTTCATCGCCCGGATAAGCAGAGCCGATTTCATGTTTGATGCGTTCTGCGGTCGCTTCACCAATCAGTGAACCGTAGTTACGGCGCACATAGTTGATGATCGCTTCATCGAAACGGTCGCCGCCAATGCGAACAGAAGAGGAATAAACCACGCCGTTCAGTGAGATAACGGCAACTTCTGTTGTACCGCCGCCAATATCCACCACCATCGAACCGGTCGCTTCGGAGACCGGCAAACCCGCACCGATCGCGGCTGCCATTGGTTCTTCAATCAGGAAAACTTCTCGCGCACCAGCGCCTTGAGCGGATTCACGAATCGCACGGCGTTCTACTTGCGTTGCACCGACTGGCACACAAACCAGAACGCGCGGGCTTGGACGCAAAATACTGTTGCTGTGAACTTGACGAATAAAATGCTGAAGCATTTTTTCAGTCACGAAGAAGTCAGCGATAACGCCGTCTTTCATCGGGCGAATAGCGGAAATATAACCTGGGGTACGACCCAACATCTGTTTTGCTTCATGACCGACAGCCGCGACACTTTTTTGCGCGCCAACGCGATCCTGACGAATAGCAACCACTGAGGGTTCATTCAATACGATGCCTTGTCCTTTTACATAGATCAGGGTATTCGCTGTACCCAAGTCAATGGACAGGTCATTAGAAAACATGCCGCGAAATTTCTTAAACATTCTAGAGAGTAATCCTGAAAGATGAGGCGGAAAATGAATCCGCCTACTTTACCAACCACGATGGACGGCTACAAGGCACAAAGAACGCTCATTTAATAAACGTTTCCAACGTGAGCTCAATACGCATGTTGGACTCAACCAACGTCAGTCAACACACGCCACATAAACTTTTCAACTTGATTATAGCGACTTATCGGCATCTGATATGCAGATAAACAAAAACGGATAAACAAGATTCGTTATTCTACGTGAAAATCATTCATATTTCAGAGTTAATATTGACGTTTTTACCGACTATTTTACGCTTTTACAAATAGCAGCGGTATTCACCGGAAAAAATTTTACGCAATTGCCTGATTTTTCTTTTCTCTGTTCTTAATCCGTCATTGAATTGCGACTAATTGGATAATGTCACAGAAAATATTTTCACAATGCGATTATAGTGACGGGTTTGGCTATTATCTCAAATTCTCACAAGCACAAAATATAAATATAACAGGAGTAAAAACCGATGATTAAAGCTCTCGTTCTTGAACAGCAAGATGGAAAAACGCAGGCATCAGTACAGAATATTTCCAGCAGTCAGCTTCCCGCCGAAGATGTCACCGTTGATATAAAGTGGTCAAGTATCAATTATAAAGATGCACTGGCGATCACGGGTAAAGGTAAAATTATTCGTCAGTTTCCGATGGTACCGGGCATTGATTTCGCTGGTATTGTCAGCGCCAGTGCTGATCCGCGTTTTCATGTCGGGCAAAATGTTCTGCTCACTGGTTGGGGCGTGGGTGAAACCCATTGGGGCGGACTGGCAGAACAAGCCCATGTTAACGGCGACTGGTTAGTTCCATTACCGCAAGGGCTAGAGGCGCGTAATGCCATGATTATTGGCACAGCAGGATTAACCGCCATGCTGTGCGTGATGGCGCTGGAAGAAGGCGGCGTGACACCAGAAAGCGGTGAAGTACTGGTAACCGGTGCCAGCGGCGGCGTCGGCAGTACCGCTGTTGCTCTGCTGCATCAACTGGGGTATCAGGTAGCTGCGGTGAGCGGTCGCCAACAAAATGCCGAATATTTGCTGTCACTCGGTGCGAAATATGTCATTGAAAGAAACAGTTTCAGCGATGCCGCAAAACCATTAGAAAAACAATCTTGGGCTGGCGTTGTCGATGTCGTCGGCGGCGATCTGCTGGCAAAAGTTATCGCTCAAACCAATTACGGCGGCACCGTAGCCGCTTGCGGATTAGCGGGCGGATACCAACTGCCGACAACCGTAATGCCATTTATCCTGCGTAATGTGCGTTTGCAAGGTGTTGATTCAGTGATGATCCCAACCGAACGCCGAGTTGCTGCATGGCAGCGTTTAACTGAATTATTGCCGGAACGTTTCTATCAACTCGCGACCAGCGAAATCACATTGGAACAAGCACCGCAAATAGCGGCTGATTTGCTCAATGGCAAAGTCACCGGACGAGTTTTAGTTAATCTTCGTTGATATACCTAAAAACTTTCGAGATGCGGGAAGCCTGCATCTCGAAAGATAACAGGGATAAAGACAGAAAACTCCATTATCTGGCGTCAAAAAATAAATTAATCTAAGAATTTTCTATCCGCCGATAGCTTATGCCATAAGGCTTTAACGCGAATCACCCACACATCTTCGCAGACAAGACCAGTAAAAAGCTGCTAATTTCGGCGAAATATATATAATGACGCACTTTTACCCTCGGATGGACGCAATTACACAAGAAGAATCGTGACAATTGACGAACATCAGGTTATTTTTAGCGATTACTGTTTTATTGCCGGAGATGTCAGCATAATGACGAAGAAAGCGCACATTTTGCTATTAAATGGTCCTAACCTAAATCTATTAGGAACGCGGGAACCGGAGAAATACGGTCACACCACGTTAGCCGACATCATTCAAAAGCTAGAACAAGAGACGCAGCATTTGGGGATTGATTTTTCCCATCTGCAATCCAATGCTGAACACGTGATTATTGATGCTATTCATCAAGCACGCGGCAATATTGATTTTATCCTGATTAATCCGGCAGCATTTACCCACACCAGTGTGGCAATTCGTGATGCACTGCTGGCTGTCAGTATCCCTTTTATTGAAATTCATCTGTCTAACGTCCATGCACGCGAGCCTTTTAGACACCACTCTTATCTGTCGGATATTGCAGTAGGTGTTATTTGCGGTCTTGGTGCGGACGGTTACGACTTTGCCTTGCAAGCAGCGGTTCGCCGCCTGCAATAATTATATTTATCTATATTTTTCCATCTAAACAAGAGAGTACGGAATCATACCTATGGATATTCGTAAAATTAAAAAACTGATCGAATTAGTTGAAGAATCTGGCATTAATGAGCTGGAAATCTCAGAAGGCGAAGAGTCAGTTCGTATCAGCCGCGGTCCAGTTGCAGGCAGCTATGCTGCACCAGTACAACAATATGCACTACCTCAAGCTCCGGCTGCACAGCCAGCACCAGCGGCAGCCGCACCTGTTGAAGCAGCACCGGAAGTTATCAGCGGTCACATCGTGCGTTCTCCAATGGTAGGAACTTTCTACCGCACGCCAAGCCCTGATGCAAAAGCATTTATTGAAGTGGGTCAAACTGTTTCTGTCGGCGATACCTTATGTATCGTTGAAGCGATGAAAATGATGAACCAAATCGAAGCTGATAAATCAGGCGTAGTTAAAGCGATCCTGTTAGAAAGCGGTCAGCCGGTAGAATTTGACGAGCCGCTAGTCATCATTGAATAACGAGGCGAGCTATGTCTAAAAAAATGGACAAAATCGAAAAAGTGGTCATCGCTAACCGCGGTGAAATCGCGTTGCGTATCCTGCGTGCTTGTAAAGAGCTGGGAATCAAAACAGTAGCGGTTCACTCTAGCGCTGACCGCGATTTAAAACACGTATTGTTGGCAGATGAAACCGTTTGTATCGGTCCTGCTCAATCAGTGAAAAGTTATCTGAATGTTCCGGCGATTATTGCTGCGGCAGAGATCACCGGTGCGGACGCTATCCACCCTGGTTATGGTTTTCTGTCTGAAAATGCGGATTTTGCGGAACAAATAGAACGCTCTGGCTTTATTTTTATCGGTCCGAAAGCGGATACGATCCGCATGATGGGTGATAAAGTTTCAGCTATCGCTGCCATGAAACAAGCGGGTGTGCCTTGCGTTCCGGGTTCTGATGGTCCATTAGATGATGATATGGACAGAAACCGTGAACTGGCGAAACGCATTGGTTATCCGGTGATTATCAAAGCATCTGGCGGCGGCGGCGGTCGCGGTATGCGTGTTGTACGCAACGACAAAGATCTGGCGGAATCCATCGCCATGACGCGCGCAGAAGCCAAAGCCGCGTTTAATAATGATATGGTGTACATGGAAAAATTCCTTGAAAATCCACGTCATATCGAAATTCAGATCATGGCTGACGGTCAGGGACATGCGGTTTATCTGGCAGAACGCGACTGCTCAATGCAGCGCCGTCACCAGAAAGTCGTGGAAGAAGCTCCAGCACCAGGTATTACTGAAGAAGTACGCCGTAATATCGGTGAACGCTGTACCAAAGCCTGTATCGAAATTGGTTATCGCGGTGCCGGTACTTTTGAATTCTTGTATGAAAACGGTGATTTCTACTTTATTGAGATGAACACCCGTATTCAGGTAGAACATCCGGTGACAGAATTAATCACTGGCGTTGATCTGATCAAAGAACAATTGCGCGTCGCTGATGGTCAAAAACTGTCGCTCAAGCAAAAAGATATTCAAGTTCATGGTCATGCGATTGAATGCCGTATTAATGCCGAAGATCCTGATAATTTCCTGCCATCTCCGGGCAAAATTACTCGTTTCCACGCGCCGGGCGGTTTTGGTATCCGTTGGGAATCACATATTTATGCCGGTTATTCTGTACCGCCATATTATGATTCCATGATCGGTAAACTGATCGCTTATGGTGAAACCCGTGAAGTCGCTATTTCCCGCATGAAAAATGCGCTGGCTGAACTGATCATTGATGGCATAAAAACCAACGTGAGCTTGCAAGTCCGCATTATGAATGACAAAGGGTTTGAAAAAGGCGGCACTAACATTCACTATCTGGAAAAAATGCTGGGGCTGCAAGAGAAGTAATTTTCTCCTAATGTATCAAGCATTATACCCTAAATAATTCGAGTTGCATTGAGGCGGCAAGTGAGCGAGTCCCGATGAGCTTAGTAAACTAAGTGATTCGGGTGAGCGAATGCAGTCAACTGTTTATTAATAAGAACAAGATGCAGCTTGAAGTATGACGGGTATATACCAAAGGGCTGACTATGTTCAGCCCTTTTGCTTCCTCAAATAATGCTAGCTCCGTACAATCGCATTTCATTCATACAAATAGACGATGGGAATTATGACAGATCCTCGTTTTATACAAGCGCACAAAGAAGCTAGCTGGGCGGTAGGACTGACCATCGCCTATATGATCGCCTGGACATTAGCCGCTTACTTGCCGGACAACAAACTGGGTATCACCGGACTACCTCACTGGTTCGAGATGGCATGCTTACTGATTCCGTTAATATTTACGCTGTTATGCTGGCTGATGGTGCGCTTTGTATTCCGTGATATTCCGTTAGAGGATAATAACGATGCAATTTGATGTTATTTTGCCTTTAATTGCGTATTTGCTGCTGGTATTTGGTCTGTCGATTTACGCTTATACCAAACGCCAAAAAGGGAATTTCCTTAACGACTATTTTCTTGGCGATCGCTCTATGGGCGGTTTCATTCTTGCCATGACGCTGACAGCGACCTATATCAGCGCCAGCTCTTTTATTGGCGGACCAGGTGCAGCGTATAAATATGGTCTTGGCTGGGTATTACTGGCGATGATCCAGTTGCCTGCGGTCTGGCTATCGCTCGGTGTATTGGGCAAAAAATTTGCTATTCTGGCGCGTCGTTACAACGCTGTTACCCTTAATGATGTGCTGTATGCCCGCTATAAAAGCAAAACGCTGGTATGGTTTGCCAGTATCAGCTTGTTATTAGCTTTTGTCGGTGCGATGACGGTGCAGTTTATCGGCGGTGCGCGTTTGCTGGAAACCGCGGCAGGCGTTCCTTATGATATTGGTTTGCTGATTTTCGGCGTGACGATCGCCCTGTACACGGCGTTTGGCGGTTTCCGCGCCAGTGTATTAAATGATGCACTGCAAGGATTAGTGATGCTGGTTGGCGCTATTTTGCTGCTCGTCGCGGTCATTTATGCTGCTGGCGGCATGGAAAGCGCGGTAGATAAATTACAGCAAATCGACCCCAAACTATTGTCAGTTACCGGCGCAAATGATTTCCTCTCGCTGCCATTTATGGCGTCATTCTGGATTCTGGTCTGCTTTGGCGTGATCGGTCTGCCGCATACGGCGGTACGCTGCATCGCTTATAAAGACAGCAAAGCTGTACATCGCGGAATTATTATCGGTACAGTGATTGTCGCTATTCTGATGTTTAGTATGCACCTTGCCGGTGCACTAGGACGGGCGATTATGCCAGATCTCACCATTCCTGATCAGGTGATCCCAACCTTAATGATCCGCGTGTTACCGCCGCTGGCAGCAGGGATCTTCCTCGCTGCGCCGCTGGCTGCCATTATGTCAACGATTAACGCCCAACTGCTGCAATCTTCCGCAACGTTAATTAAAGATCTGTATTTAAGCCTCAAACCAGAACAGATTAAAAATGAACGCCGACTGGCGCATATTTCCAGCGCGGTCACTTTTATACTCGGCATATTACTGATTCTGGCGGCATGGCGACCGCCGGAAATGATCATCTGGTGGAACTTGCTGGCATTCGGCGGTCTGGAAGCGGTATTTTTATGGCCTTTAGTGCTGGGTTTATACTGGGAGCGGGCAAATGCTTACGGCGCGCTCTGCTCAATGGTCTGCGGTGCGGTATGCTATGCACTGCTGGCAAGCCTGAATATCCAGATTTTTAACTTACACCCAATTATTCCGTCCCTGACGCTGGGCATCATCACTTTCCTTATCGGAAATAAACTTGGTGAGCGCACCCAAAGCGACACGATGACAGCAATTAAAAATTAAACAGAAGACGACTGACTATGCCTTGGATACAACTTAAATTAAACACCAGCGGTGATAAAGCCGAAGAGATCGGTGATGCACTGGTAGAAAGCGGCGCGGTTTCCGTCACTTTTCAGGATACGCACGATGTGCCGGTTTTTGAACCGCTGCCGGGTGAAACACGCTTATGGGGCGATACCGATGTTATCGGTCTGTATGACGCCGAAACCGATATGCCGCAAGTGATCGCCATATTAGAAAACTGCCTGCTGTTAGGCAGCGGCTTCGCGCATAAAATCGAACAGCTAGAAGATAAAGATTGGGAACGGGAATGGATGGATAACTTCCACCCGATGCGTTTTGGTGAGCGTTTGTGGATTTGCCCAAGCTGGCGAGATGTTCCCGATGCCAATGCCGTTAACGTCATGCTCGATCCCGGTCTGGCATTTGGTACCGGCACTCACCCGACTACCGCGTTATGTCTGCAATGGCTTGACGGATTAGATCTGACGGGTAAAACCATCATCGACTTTGGTTGCGGTTCTGGCATTTTGGCGATTGCGGCTTTGAAACTCGGCGCAGCAAAAGCGATTGGTATCGACATCGATCCGCAAGCAATTTTAGCCAGCCGCGATAATGCCGAACGTAACGGCGTTTCAGAGCGTTTATCGTTGTATTTGCCGCATGAACAGCCGCAAAATCTGCAAGCTGATGTCGTCGTCGCCAATATTCTTGCTGGTCCATTGAAAGAATTAGCGCCGGTTATCAGTTTGCTGCCAAAAGCTGGCGGTCATTTAGGGCTTTCTGGTGTTCTGGCTTCGCAGGCGGAAAGTGTGGCGCAAGCCTATCAAGATCAGTTCTTGTTAGATCCCATCGCGGAAAAAGAAGAGTGGTGTCGCATTACTGGTATTAAAAAAGCGAATTAATCCACCTGAAAACAGGTACGAATAAATTTATTTTTCAATAAAACGGGCTGCGTTATGTTGCCCGTTTGTAAAAGATTTTCTTGCTATAGAAACACTAATTGTAGTTTTTAGAACTGAAATTAACCGCCAATAGTGAAATTTTCTAAAAATCTGTTCAGTCTAATTCAGAATATGTGAAAAATTAAGCTATTGTAAAATATGATAAATAATTGAAAATTGATTATTCATTCTTTATTTCTTTGATTTTTGACGTAAATTGTTCAAAGTTTGTCCTTTCATCTGACTGAAAAAATGCGTAATATACGCGCCCTTGCAGACAGTTATGG
Organism: Enterobacteriaceae bacterium; assembly: GCA_031261005.1. GTDB lineage: Bacteria > Pseudomonadota > Gammaproteobacteria > Enterobacterales > Enterobacteriaceae > JAISKF01. The sequence continues at coordinate 35,700 of JAISKF010000032.1, forward strand.
TCTTCCGTTGTCGATGCGTATTGGTAACCTTCAACTAACAAATCGTTTAATTGCCGCTCCAATGGCGGGAATTACAGATCGTCCGTTTAGAACGATGTGTTATTCGATGGGTGCTGGTATGACTGTATCGGAAATGCTCTCTTCCAATCCGGAAGTGTGGCGTACCGATAAGTCGCGATTACGCATGGTACACCTTGATGAGTTAGGTATTCGAGCAGTTCAAATCGCCGGGAGTGATCCCGATGATATGGCTGCCGCAGCGCGCATCAACGTGGAAAACGGCGCACAGCTTATTGATATTAATATGGGCTGTCCGGCTAAAAAAGTTAACCGCAAGCTGGCAGGATCTGCACTATTGCAGTATCCAGATCTGGTCGGGAAGATCCTTAAAGCTGTCGTGAACGCTGTTGACGTTCCGGTAACATTAAAGACTCGAACCGGCTGGGACCCGGATCACCGCAATTGTGTTGAAATCGCCCAACTGGCTGAACGCTGCGGTATTCAAGCTATAACAATACATGGTCGTACTCGCCGCTGTTTATTCGACGGCGAAGCTGAATACGATAGCATTCGGGCAGTTAAACAGAATGTCGGTATTCCGGTTATTGCTAACGGGGATATCATTAACCCGCATAAAGCCAGAGCGGTTTTGGACTACACCGGAGCTGATGCTCTGATGATAGGACGAGCAGCTCAGGGAAGACCTTGGATCTTTCGGGAAATCCAGCATTATCTGGACACTGGGGAGTTGTTACCGCCGATGCCTCTGGCAGAAGTGGAGCGCTTGTTAATCGGGCATGTGAGAGAATTGCACGACTTTTATGGTCAGCGCAAAGGACTCCGCATCGCACGTAAGCACGTATCCTGGTACATTCAGGAACATGCCCCAAATGACCAGTTTCGGCGCACCTTCAACGCAATTGATCATGCCAGTGAGCAACTGGATGCGTTGGGGGCATATTTTGAAATTTTGCCTAAACAGATAGAAGAGCTAACAGAACTATGTTCGAACAACGCGTAAATTCTGACGTACTAACAGTCGCCACCGTAAACTCACAAGATCAAGTCACTCAAAAACCTTTACGTGACTCAGTTAAACAAGCATTAAAGAACTACTTTGCTCAACTTAACGGGCAAGACGTAAACGACATTTATGAGCTGGTATTGGCTGAAGTTGAACAACCTCTGTTAGATATGGTGATGCAGTACACTCGCGGCAACCAAACCCGCGCAGCAACGATGATGGGTATCAACCGCGGTACTCTGCGTAAGAAACTGAAAAAGTATGGTATGAACTGATTTTTATTGGTTAATATTCTGATTCTAAAAAGCGCCGGTGAGGAATTATTCTCACTGGCGCTTTTTATATATTTCAACTTAAAAACTTAATCAATCCCAACTGATTAAATCAACCTTATTTATGATTCAATTCAAAGCGCGGAGAAATGATGCCGTACAGCGTCCAGCCTAAGAATGTTACGATACCGCCGTACATCATCGCTTCTTCACCGGAAGAGTACAGAGCATAGAAGCTATACATTGCGCCAATGAAAGCAATGATATTTGCCAGACGCGCTTTACCTGGATCAACATTCGCTACTTTCTGGATAATGATCAGCGCCGCCATAGACAGAATGTAAGGAATAATATTGGTAACAACTGCCAGATTAACCAGCACATCGAACTGTTTGTTCAGTGACGGGCTGATGGTCATCAGCGCTAATGCTGTCTGGATAATACCGATAACGATCATGCCCTTAACTGGTGCTTCTGCTTTAGTCAGCTTAGAAAATACTTTCGGGAAATAACCCTCATCAGCAGAAGATCTGAAGACCTGAGCAATAGTGAACTGCCAGCCTAATAAAGAACCGCAGCATGACATAACCATCAGCGCCATGATCACTTTCCCGACTTCTGGCGTGAACATTTGAGCAAATGCTAAACCGAACGGCGCACTTGAATTAGCCAGATCCATATTTGGCACGATACCCGCAATCACGTTGGTAGAGACAATATAGATAATCGCCGCGCCTAAAGTACCGCCCAATACTGCAATTGGCACATTCCGTTCTGGGTTTTCTACCACGTCAGTATTCGCACAAGCCGATTCCAGACCTAAGAATGCCCATAATGTCATCGCGATAGATGAACCAACGGCTTCAAATGTTGGAATGTTGTGCGGATTCCATGAAGAAATATACAGAGAACCGCTGAACCAGAACCAACCGATGATAGAAATACCAACAACAGGGATAATCACACCCCATACAGTAACGTTACCAATACGACCAGTAATGCGCGCACCGCCGAAGTTAGCGATAGTACATAACCACAGCACACCGATCGTTGCCATACAAATACCAATTGGGCTTAAATTCGCGCCGATTAATTCCGTACCGTAACCCACCGCAGAAATAGCGATCGCCACGTTAGCGATCAACAGTGATACGCCGTAGGTGTAGTTCGCCATAAAGTTACCGGATTTACCGAATGCGTATTCAGCATAACCGCCCATACCACCCGATTTACGGCTAAACATACCGCATTTAGCAAAAGCGTAAGCCAGTGCCATTGAACCGCCAGCGGTGATCAACCAGGAAACGATGGAAATCGTACCGACTTCCGCCAGTTTAGTTGGCAGCATAATGATGCCTGAACCCATCATGTTTATCGCAGTCAAAATGGTAAGTTGAACCACTCCCATTTTATTATTTGCTTTACTCATAATCTGTCTCTCTCTAAGATTTTTCCCTAAAGCAGGGAGTCCCTGTTTTTATTGCTCAGCAACTCCCTGAGGGCTTTTTTATTCGATGGATTCAGTGATTATTTCTTCATCACATAGCCATAAGCACGTTTACGTCCGTCAGCATCTTCCTGTATGTACACGCCTTGTAATTCAGGTGAAAAACCGGGTAACAAGTTGATACCCTCTTCCAGTGCAAGGAAGTAACGCAGCACAGATCCGCCCCAGACTTCGCCCGGAACAGTACACAGAACTCCCGGTGGATAAGGCAGCGCACCTTCAGCGGCGACACGTCCCTCCGCTTTATCCAGTGCAACCAACTCCACATTGCCGCGAACGAATTCGATATTGGCTTGTTGCGGGCTCATTGCCACTTTCGGGAAGTGAGCTTTACGGAACATCTCTTTTTGCAGTTGTTTAACGTTGTGTCTAACGTACAGATCGTGCATTTCCTGACACAACTGGCGAATGGTGTAACCTTTGTAGCGTTCTTCGTTGTTTCTGTAGACGGCGGGTAATACTTCTGACAGCAATGCGTCTTCTTCCAGCAGTTGCTCAAAGCGCGTGATATGAGCCACTAAGTTCTGCATTTTTGCCATGTTTTCAGCAGGCGTCATCAAGAACAGAATAGAGTTCAAGTCACATTTTTCTGGAACGATGCCGTTTTCACGCAGGTAGTTAGCCAAAATGGTTGCAGGCACACCAAACTTGTCGTACTCACCTGTTTGAACATTGATGCCAGGGGTTGTTAGCATCAGTTTGCAAGGGTCAACAAAGTATTGGTGGTCTGCATATCCGTCAAATGAGTGCCAGCGTTCACCAGGAATAAAGTTGAAGAAACGCAGATCGTTAGCGATCACGTTAGTATCAAACTCTTCCCATTTGCGACCATCAACGGTTGCAGGAATGAATGGTTTAATGTGTTTACATAAGTTCAGCAGTAACTTACGAGTTTCGATCCCCACTTTCACGCAGTCTGACCACATGTTAGTGCCGCTGTTGCCTTCGTGCATTTTGGCGTTAACGTCCAGAGCAGCAAACAACGGATAGAATGGACTGGTAGAAGCGTGCATCATAAAGGCGTTATTCATGCGTTTATGGTTGACATAACGCGCTTGTCCTTTGATGTGCTTATCTTTTTTGTGGATTTGAGAAGTTTGAGAGAAACCCGCTTGTTGTTTATGTACTGATTGAGTAACGAGGATACCCGGATCGCTTTCATTCAGTTCAAGTAACAACGGTGAACAATCTTTCATCATTGGAATGAATTGTTCGTAACCTACCCATGCAGAGTCGAACAGGATATAGTCACAAAGATGACCAATTTTATCAACGACTTGACGCGCATTGTAGATAGTACCGTCATAAGTACCTAACTGGATAACCGCTAAACGGAACGGACGCTGTTCTTGCGAACGCGCTGGTGCAACTTCTTGCACTAAACCGCGCAGATATTTTTCTTCAAAACAGTGTGAATCAATACCGCCGATGAAACCGAATGGGTTACGGGCAGTTTCCAGATAAACCGGTGTAGCACCAGCTTGCAGCAACGCACCCTGATGATTAGATTTGTGGTTGTTACGGTCGAACAACACTAAATCGCCTGGCGCTAACAGTGCATTCAGCACAACTTTATTCGAGGCAGACGTTCCGTTAAGTACGAAATAAGTTTTATCTGCGTTGAATACTTTGGCTGCGTGTTGTTGCGCTAAACAAGCAGCACCCTCGTGAATCAGTAAATCCCCTAACGCCACATCCGCATTGCACAGGTCTGAACGGAATAAATTTTCACCGAAGTGATCAAAGAATTGACGACCGGCAGGGTGACGACGGAAGAATTGCCCGCCTTGATGTCCGGGGCAATCGAATGCAGCGTAACCTTGATTCACATAATCAACTAAGCGACCAAAGAAAGGCGGTAATAATTCACTTTCATATTTAGTCGCTTCAGCTTCTAGCTGTTTACCATTGAAATCTACGTTATTTTCGCATAACTCAAATACACCGGTAACACGTGCTAATACGCTGGCAGGTAACTCCTCTTTGCTACCGAAAGCAACAAAAATCGGCAGGTTAAAACCTGTTTTTTCAATCGTATCTAAAATACCGGATACAGCATCATTTACTGAAAGAACAACGGCTGAAATATCAGTAAAATCGGTACTGTTTACACAAACAATTTCTCGGTCAGTAGTGAAGCAAGAATCAACTTTGCAACTTGCTGCAACTTTATTTCTTAATTGAGCCATTTTACTTTCCTTTTGAGATGAGAGTTACTCTTCAGTTATTTTTAATAAACCGAATAAATTAACTCTTTTTTTAAATAAGCCGATCCCGCAATAATAAAAACATAGCTTATTACTGTATCGACAAGTTTTATTTCTGTAGTAACTTCTATTTTTATCTATTCATAAACTTACTCTATTTAGTCAGGCTAAATAGCCTTTCCGAATTCAAGATATAGCAATCCTATTAAGGGATATTGTTGTATCGATTAAATAGATAGTATTGAAATACAACACAAATTATTCCCATACAAAAAAACATGGAAAATCAATCGGATGTATTTATATCTGACTATGATAATTTCTCTTGATAACTTGTATAAAAATCAACAAGCAAAGAAAAACCCATAGATATAAGACAATGACTATCTACGAAAAATCGAGATGCCATCGCATTGAAGTGTGGTTATTTAGAATTGAACATGTGGAAATCAAAGCATGCACGATCAGTCATCATCATCATGTGAGTGATGCGTCTAATGTGAGGCCAGGCTTTATTGTTGTTTTCCATTTTCTACTTCCTCTGAATGAGAAACCGAAATGAGTCTATCATTCCATAATATTTAAATTGTGATATTTCTCTCAATTTAAATAGAAAACACATATTCAAAACAACTTGTTTGAAAAATAAACATATATGAATATTGCATGACATTTACTTGAATATTTTTCATAAAAACAAGGAAATATTTTAAATATTAATTAAATAACCAACATTTTTATTGTATGTAAAATGAATAATCACGTATTTTTCTATCATTTATACTCACCGGTTTAATAGCACTATTCGTCAAATATAAATTAACAATAATATTAACAACATTTTCATAAAAAAAAGCTCTTAAGTTAATAAGAGCTTTTTACATTTAATTCACAATTATATTTTAGATATTCTTTAACTATAAATATTAAAACGGAATATCGTCATCAAAATCCATTGGCGGTTCACTTTGCGGAGCAGGCGCGCTGCTTTGTTGCTGCGGTGCCGGGCGGGAAGCCTGTGCTTGCGGTTGCTGTGGTTGTCCCCAGCTACTTTGTTGCGCTGGTTGGTTATCACCGCTGTTTTGACGTCCGCCTAACATTTGCATTACGCCGCCGATGTTAACAACCACTTCGGTGGTGTAACGATCCTGACCGCTTTGATCCTGCCATTTACGCGTTTGTAACTGACCTTCGATATAAACCTGAGAACCTTTACGCAGATATTCACCGGCGATTTCTGCTAATTTGCCGAAAATCACCACGCGGTGCCATTCGGTACGTTCTTTTTGTTCACCGGTTTGTTTATCACGCCAGCTTTCGGAAGTCGCGATAGTGATATTCGCTACCGCACCACCATTAGGCATATAACGAACTTCTGGATCTTGTCCCAGATTTCCGACTAGGATTACTTTGTTGATGCCTCTGCTGGCCATATTGATTCTCCTGATGAGTATAAGGGCATGTGATTTTTATTTATCGGACACACGATATTATCCATCGATTGTAGCATGGCAATAGACGAAGGACACTACCGGTAAAAAATGGAATGCTATCGGCAAACTTTATGGCAATATCAATGCAATCGCCATAACCATTCGCAACACACCGCTCAAACTAACCGCCTGACTCGCCCTGCTTTTGTGTGACATTCGGTTAATCCTCTCAATCCTCTTTTTAAAGGAAACAACCGCCAATCAGTTAGAAAGGCTGGCTGTTATCTTTTACCTATCTTAATGATAGCGTGTTGCTGTAAATATCATCACAATACTGGATATTCATTCAGTCTATTTTATGCGATAATTCGCGGTTCTAATTTGTAGGAGCGGCAATCTGCCGCCTGTTGATTTCACCGTGGTTTGGCGGGCGGTTAACAACCGCCGCTATGAAAAAACATATAATCATTTGAAATTTATTGTAATAATATAATTTTTACCTGAAGTGAAATTTAGGTTAGTTATTAAAACAAACTAAGTAAGGCGTGTTGAGATGGATTATATTGAAGTACGGGGCGCACGTACCCACAACTTAAAAAACATTAACCTGACAATGCCGCGTAACAAACTGATTGTAATTACCGGACTGTCAGGCTCCGGCAAATCCTCTTTGGCGTTTGATACTCTGTACGCAGAGGGGCAGCGTCGTTATGTTGAATCCCTTTCCGCTTACGCTCGTCAGTTTTTATCTTTGATGGAAAAACCGGACGTCGATCATATCGAAGGTCTTTCCCCTGCAATTTCCATCGAACAGAAATCCACATCGCACAACCCGCGTTCAACGGTCGGAACAATTACTGAAATCCACGATTATTTGCGCCTGTTATTTGCCCGTGTCGGTGAACCGCGCTGCCCTACTCACAACATCACACTTGCCGCACAAACCGTCAGCCAAATGGTGGATAACGTCTTAGCACTGCCGGAAAATTCCCGCCTGATGCTGTTAGCGCCAGTCATTAAAGAGCGCAAAGGCGAACATATCAAAACGCTGGAAAATCTGGCTTCGCAAGGTTATATCCGCGCGCGCATTGATGGCGATGTGTGCGATTTATCCGATCCGCCAAAATTAGAATTACAGAAAAAGCACACCATTGAAGTGGTGGTTGATCGCTTTAAAGTCCGCGAGGACATGGCTCAACGACTGGCTGAATCCTTTGAAACGGCATTAGCTTTATCCGGCGGCAGCGCCGTAATTGCTAATATGGACGATAACAAAGCCGAAGAGCTGGTGTTCTCGGCTAATTTTGCCTGTCCAGTCTGCGGCTACAGTATGCGCGAGTTAGAACCGCGCCTGTTCTCCTTTAATAATCCAGCCGGAGCTTGCCCGACGTGTGACGGTTTAGGTGTGCAACAATATTTTGATCCGGCGCGCGTAGTACAGAATCGGGAACTTTCCTTAGCGGGCGGCGCGATTCGCGGCTGGGATCGCCGCAGCTTCTACTATTTTCAGATGATTCTCTCACTGGGTGAACACTATAAATTTGACGTTGAAGCGCCGTTCGGTGAGCTGCCGGAGAAGATTCAGAACATCATTCTTAACGGTTCCGGCAAAGAAAATATTGAATTTAAATACGTCAATGATCGCGGTGACACCACCGTGCGTAAACACCCGTTTGAGGGCGTGCTGCATAATATGGAGCGCCGTTATAAAGAGACGGAATCAATGGCGGTGCGTGAAGAGCTGGCGAAATTTATCAGCAATCGCTCATGTATTTCCTGCGGCGGTACTCGTTTGAAAGAAGAAGCGCGTCATGTCTTTGTGGAAAATACCACTTTACCGCAAATCTCTGAGCTGAGTATCGGCGATGCGTTGCAGTTCTTCGGTGCGCTGTCGCTGGAAGGGCAACGAGCGCAAATCGCGGAGAAAATCCTAAAAGAGATCGGCGAACGCTTACAATTTTTGGTTAATGTCGGGCTGAATTACCTCTCTTTATCGCGTTCAGCAGAAACCTTGTCCGGCGGTGAAGCGCAGCGCATTCGTTTAGCAAGCCAAATTGGTGCCGGATTGGTTGGTGTGATGTATGTACTGGATGAACCGTCTATTGGTCTGCATCAGCGCGATAATCAGCGATTACTGGATACCCTGATTCATCTGCGTAATCTGGGCAATACCGTGATCGTAGTTGAGCATGATGAAGACGCGATCCGCGAGGCGGATCATATCATCGATATTGGTCCGGGCGCGGGCGTTCACGGCGGCAGCATTATTGCCGAAGGTACAGTTGATGACATCATCAACACGCCGGATTCGCTGACGGGGCAATATCTGTCCGGTAAACGTAAAATTGAGATCCCGAAACAACGCACGCCTGCCGATGCCGCCAAAGTGCTGAAAGTGATTGGCGCGACGGGCAATAACCTGAAAAATGTCACGTTAACGATTCCTGTTGGACTGTTTACCTGTATTACCGGTGTTTCCGGTTCAGGTAAATCAACCTTAATTAACGATACGCTGTATCCCGTCGCACAGCGCCAACTGAACGGCGCAACCGGTGATGAAGTCGCGCCTTATAAAGAAATCACGGGTTTAGAGCATTTCGATAAAGTGATCGATATTGACCAAAGCCCGATTGGTCGGACGCCGCGTTCCAATCCGGCAACTTATACCGGTATCTTCACTCCGATTCGTGAGCTGTTTGCGGGCGTACCCGAATCGCGGGCGCGCGGTTATACAACTGGTCGTTTCAGCTTTAACGTGCGCGGCGGGCGCTGCGAAGCCTGTCAGGGCGATGGCGTGATTAAAGTCGAAATGCACTTCCTGCCAGATGTTTATGTGCCTTGCGATCAATGTAAAGGTAAACGCTATAATCGTGAAACGTTGGAAGTGAAGTACAAAGGCAAAAATATTCATGAAGTGTTGGATATGACTGTTGAAGATGCGCGGGAATTCTTCGATGTGGTTCCGGCATTATCGCGCAAGCTGCAAACTTTGATGGACGTGGGTTTGTCCTATATTCGCTTAGGACAATCGGCGACCACACTTTCCGGCGGTGAAGCGCAGCGAGTAAAATTGGCGAAAGAACTATCCAAACGAGGAACCGGTCAAACACTCTATATTCTGGACGAACCGACAACGGGATTACACTTTGCAGATATTGAGCTGCTATTGGAAGTGCTGCATCAACTGCGCGATCAGGGCAATACTATTGTGGTGATTGAGCATAACCTTGATGTGATCAAAACCGCAGACTGGATTGTTGATCTTGGTCCTGAAGGCGGCAGCGGCGGCGGTCAAATTCTGGTCTCCGGCACACCAGAAACCGTCGCTGAATGCGCGGAATCCCATACAGCGAAATTCTTAAAACCGATTCTAGCAAAGGGTTAACGGCGGATAAGAAATTATATTTTTACGATATATTTCAAATGATTATATAGCTTAACGGGCGGTTAACAACCGCCCCTACGGAAAACCGGCGATAACACGAAAACCGTAGGGGCGGCAACCTGCCGCCCATGAATCCACCCCATTGTTAATGCGGGAGACAGGTTGTCGCTCCTACAAATTATTCTTTATTATCAATATATAAAAGGGTTGAGACCAATCAATAATGGCTCAACCCTTTTTTATCTGCCCGATGTTATTAACATCAAGGAATCGCTACAAATTTTATCCGCAAAAACCGCTATTATCAGACGCTTTTCTTATTTTTGGCTTACTTACTCTGCGGTTGCGATTCACCTTTCACATCTTGAAAAATATACAACTGCGATTCTGCATGCTCAGAGAGTTGCTCAACAGGAGGACACGGTTCATCTTTTAGTACCAGTGTTTCTTTTGGTGTCCACTCGGCTGACTGACCGACGAACGTCCCGCCGCGTTTAATGGAGAAATTACAACAGCAAGTATGCCCGCGCAGCGTACCATGCTCAAGAATATCGATATTTTCAGCAAAGCAGCTACCTTGCACATGACCATCAATAACAACTTCCGGTGCATTTAACTCGCCCTGCACATATCCGCTGCTCATCACGCGAATTGCACCCTCTTTGATATGGATATTGCCGATCACTTTGCCATAAATCTGAATATCACCGGAGTCTTCAATATCGCCATTAAACGAAGAATTTTTAGCGATCACCGTACAACGCTGCTGACGAAGTTCACTGTTATCTGCTGATGATTTCACTTCATTCATCGCTTCCTTTGCTACAGCAGGGATAGCATTAACTGAAGTATTTGAGCTTTTTTTTCCGAACATAAATAAAAATTCCGTCCTTACGTTAGCGATATTTAAATTAGTTAACCCAATAAAAAGGAGTAAAGAGAGCGTTGATGACATCACACTCAATAACAGATGATCACTCATATATAAAACAAGCGCACTTCCCCATAGAATCAATATAATATGAAAGGAAATGCCCTTAAAAAACTGTATGTTGTTTTTAGCAGCTTCCATTCAAAATATTCCAGTACCGTAGGGTGAAAGTTAAAAAACCTGATAAGATTAAAATACAAATAGTAACGCTCATTACATTATTGCTACTATCACCATGTGATTATTACAGATGATACATATTCGCTTCTTTTTTACTCTGACATTTTGCCATTATCTAACAGATGGCGCAGATTGGCAAAAAAATCTCACATATGAATCATTAAGCAATCCATTAAAAACATTACTTATCATTTTGATTTATAAACGTTAACATTGATTATTGATAGCTGCGGATATTCTAGTTAAATATCGTTTTTTTCGCTAAAATTTGTTGTATACCTCTGAACAATGCAGCTAAAACTTCATGGCAAGAAATATCTGTCATGTATGATAAAAATATCCCCTCTGAAGACCATCAACGTTACTGGAAATAGTAAATACATTACTATTAACTTTCATTTTATCCACTGACAAAATAGTGAAAATTATATTCTATTTTTAAATTAGCCCTGTTTAGTTTTCAATAATCATTTCATTAATTACAACAACCTATTTCAATAAATTATTACAACTGATTATTTTATTATAATTAATCATCACTTTCATAATAACAACAAATTAAATAACAACTTATGATTATATCACTATGAATTAAAATAGATTAAATCGGATTATTTTAACAAAAAATAATAATATTGTTAAAAATAGCACAATTAGCAAAAATCAATAATAACAATGAGTTATTATCTTGATGTAAATAAATTGTTATAATTAATATGTTTATTTATACTGAACTGACAGGTTAAGACAAAAAAACAGGCGTTAACTAACAACAATAGTAATACGCTATTTCATGATAAAAAAATCAATATAAAACGATAGTTAAGGTACTCTACAAAATGATGAATCACTCACAAATCGAGGATCTCGATAAACTCATATTACCCATGCCGCCCAAAAAAGCCTTATGGAAAGGTCTCGGATTCCAGATTGCCGTTAGTATGATACTCGGCATTCTGGTCGGTTTTATCTGGCCTGAATTTGCCACCAGCCTCAAATTGCTTGGTGACATTTTTTTACGCTTAATTAAAAGCGCCGTTGCGCCATTAATTTTTCTCACCGTGACGCTGGGAATTTGTTCTGCCGGTGACATTAAACAAGTGGGTAAAGTTGGGCTAACAGCCATCATCTACTTTGAAATTGTGTCAACTATCGCCATTTTGTTCGGTTTCAGTATGGGTGAGTTGTTCAATGTCGGCAGCGGAACTGTTTTGACGGAAACCGCCGTTAACTCGCAGGCAAGCAACCTGATTGCTGCGTCACATGCCGCACCAAAATCGTTCGGGCAATTCTTTTTAGAAATTTTTCCGGATAGCTTTGTCGGCGCGTTTTCCTCTAACAACTTGCTGCAAGTATTGGTATTAGCGCTGATGTTTGGTTTCGGTGTTCTGCTGCTGAAAGAAAAACAGCGGGAACTAGTCGAAAACACCATTGATTTTATCGCTCAAGCATTTTTCAAATTTATCTATGTCATCATGCTGCTTGCGCCAATCGGTACTTTTGGTGCTATTGCTTATGCCGTTGGCAGTAACGGCGTCGATATGCTGATTAAACTGACTTATTTGGTACTGGCGTTTTATCTGACGCTAAGTCTGTTTGTCATTATTGTGCTGGGCAGCGTTTGTGCGATTTTCAAGCTCAATCTGTTTGATATTATTAAATTTATTAAAGATGAAATCTATATCACGTTCGGTACAGCGTCATCAGAAAGTGTGCTGCCATTACTGCTGGAAAAGCTGCCGAAGTATGGCGCTTCCCAGCAATCTGTCGGGCTGGTTTTACCTACTGGTTATGCGTTTAATCTCGACGGTACATCTATCTACATGTCGATGGGCGTGATTTTTCTCGCCAATGCTTATGGGATTCCGCTAAGCATTGAACAACTGTTCGGTATTCTGATTATTATGCTGCTGACATCAAAAGGCGCAGCAACGGTGTCTGGCGGTGCATTTGTCGTGTTTGCTGCAACGATTACCACAACAGGTTTACTGCCGCTGGAAGGTGTCGCAGTGATGTTTGGTGTCTATCGGTTTATGTCGATGGCATTAGCGGTGACAAATATTATCGGTAATACCGTTGCCACCATTGTAGTTGCTAAAATTAACGGTGAATATCAGCCGGTTCTTAGCCATAAGCGAGAAGATTAATATATTAACTTGTAGGGGCGGCAGATTGCCGCCCACAGAAAATCATAACAAATGGAAATTTATTGAAATAATATAATTTCTTATCCAAAATTTAGATTAATCAACATAACGCGTCGGTACGCGTGCCGTTAACTTAGTGATTAATTCATAAGGAATATTGCCGGTATGTTTGGCGATCGTTTCTACCGGTAAATCCGGTCCCCAGATAACGGCTTCATCACCCACTTTATCTTCCGCGTCAGAACCTAAATCTACTGTGATCATATCCATCGACACATGCCCGACCAACGGGACAATACGCCCATTAATCAGCACGGGTGTTCCCGTTGGCGCATCACGCGGATAACCATCACCGTAACCAATAGCAATCACGCCGATGCGCGTATCGCGTTCACTGATCCAGGCACCACCATAACCGACTGGTTCGCCTGCTTTATGTTCACGTACCGCGATCAAACTGGCTTTTAGCGTCATGGCAGCTTTCAAACCAAACTGATCAGCAAAGGTATCCGGCAAAGGCGATACGCCATAAACAATAATGCCCGGACGAATCCAGTCGCGATGGGCTTCCTGCCATAATAAAATACCACCAGATGCCGACATGGTTTGTAAACCCGATTTACCGGCAACGAACGCATTAAAACAGTCGATTTGTTTCCGTGTAGTATCCACTTCCGGCTCATCGGAACGGCTGAAGTGCGTCATAAAATTCACTGGCTGTACTACATTTTTACAGGCACTTAAACGCTGATAAAACGCTTCGGCTTGCTCCGGTCGCACGCCCAGACGGTGCATTCCGGTATCTAATTTCATCCAAACGCGTACCGGAAGATCAAGCGGTGTTTGTTCCAACGCTTCTAACTGCTCGATATTGTGTACAACGGTTTCGATGTTATTTACCGCCAGCAACGGCAAATCTTCCGCACAGAAAAAGCCTTCTAATAACAAAATGGGTTTAATAACACCGCCAGAACGCAGCATCAGCGCTTCTTCAATACGCGCAACACCAAAGCAGTCTGAATCAGGAAGTGTATGAGCAACTTCTAATAACCCATGCCCATAAGCATTTGCTTTTACAACGGTAATAATGCGGCTGTTAGGAGCCAGTTGGCGGATTTGCTGTAAATTATGTTTCAATGCACCGCGATCAATTACAGCTGTTGCCGAGATCATTTTGAATCCTTAATTAACTTATTTTTGCAGTTTATTGCGGTGTGGATAACGGAGTGCGTTATCCACGGATAAAGCGGTTATTGTTATTCTAGCGCTGTAACTTAATGTTAAATATTAAAATAATAACCATAGCGCAATATCTGCGCCTAAATATTTACCTGATAAATAACGTCAATTATTCGTCGTCAAATTGCGGACCGGCGTAATTATCAAAACGCGACCATTGACCGTGAAACGCCAGACGAATCGAGCCGATAGGACCATTACGCTGCTTACCAAGAATAATTTGCGCCACACCTTTCTCATCGCTGTTCTCGTTATACACTTCGTCGCGGTAAATAAACATCACCACATCAGCATCTTGCTCGATAGAGCCGGACTCACGTAAGTCAGAGTTAACCGGACGTTTATCCGCGCGCTGCTCCAGCCCGCGATTAAGCTGAGAAAGTGCGATTACTGGCACTTGCAGCTCTTTGGCTAGCGCTTTCAGGGAACGAGAAATTTCCGCAATTTCCAGCGTGCGGTTATCCGATAAAGACGGTACGCGCATCAGTTGCAAATAGTCAATCATGATCAGGCTTAAACCGCCGTGTTCGCGGAAAATTCGCCGCGCGCGCGAACGAACTTCCGTCGGCGTTAAGCCCGAAGAATCATCGATATACATGTTCTGTTTTTCCAGCAGAATGCCCATCGTGCTGGATATACGCGCCCAATCTTCATCGTCCAGTTGACCGGTACGGATTTTGGTTTGATCGACGCGGGAAAGCGATGCCAGAATACGCATCATGATCTGCTCGCAGGGCATTTCCAGACTGAAAATTAGCACCGGTTTATCCTGCATCATGGCGGCGTTTTCACACAAGTTCATGGCGAACGTGGTTTTACCCATTGACGGACGAGCTGCCACAATAATCAGGTCAGATTTCTGGAAACCAGCGGTTTTCTTATCTAAATCAACGAAACCGCTGGATACCCCCGTTACACCATCGTGCGGCTGCTGATACAGTTGCTCGATACGCGATACAGTTTCTTCCAGAATCTTATCAATACTTTTTGGACCTTCATCTTTATTGCTGCGGCTTTCCGCAATCTGGAAAACACGCGATTCCGCCAGATCCAGCAAATCTTCACTGGTGCGACCTTGCGGATCATAACCCGCATCAGCAATTTCATTCGCAACTGAAATCATCTCACGAACAACCGCACGTTCACGCACGATGTCCGCATAAGCCCCGATGTTCGCTGCACTTGGCGTATTTTTTGATAGTTCAGCCAGATAAGCGAAACCGCCAACTTGATCGAGTTCACCTTTCTGTTCCAGCGATTCTGATAAAGTAATTAAATCAATTGGTTTGCCTTGTTCCAACAAGCGTTGCATTTCGGTGAATACTGTGCGGTGCGGACGGCTATAGAAATCTTTGGCTGTAACACGTTCGGAGACGTTATCCCAGCGTTCGTTATCCAACATGAGACCGCCAAGCACGGATTGTTCGGCTTCAAGGGAATGCGGCGGCATCTTTAGCCCTTCCATTTGGCGGTCAACAGTCCGCTCAGTTCGGGAGTTTTGCTTGTTATTAAAAGGTGTTTTGCCTGCCATGAGGTTGCCAACGATTCGATTACAGTTGCGATTAAAAGAGAACAGTTGGGCAGTATACGCGATGATGGCAACTGACCCAATGATCAACATGGTTGTTATGCTAAATTTAAATCATATTAACTAAAAATTATACTCAAGAGATTTTGAGATGCAGGTCGTTGCCCGATTTTAGGACAGAACAATCACTGCATTTTAAAAGATAAACGGGTATTTCATTATTCCAGAGGGTAGATCATGAGTAAACATATTGAGTTCTCCGCCACCGGCGGAGCGGACGTGCTGAATTATGTTGATTACACACCAAAAGAACCGGCTGAAAATGAAGTGCAGGTAGCGAATAAAGCTATTGGCATCAACTATATTGATACTTATGTACGCAGCGGGTTATATCCGCCGCCATCACTACCTTCTGGTCTGGGAACGGAAGCTGCCGGAGTCGTCACAAAAGTCGGCGCGGGCGTCAGTCATATTAAAGTGGGCGATCGCGTTGTTTATGCTCAATCCACTTTAGGTGCTTACAGTGATTATCACTGCGTGCCAGCAGATAAAATCGCCAAACTTCCCGATGATATTTCATTTTCGCAAGCCGCAGCGTCTTTCCTGAAAGGCTTAACGGTCTACTATCTGCTGCAAATGACTTATCAGGTCAAACCGGGCGAAACGATCTTGTTCCATGCTGCCGCTGGCGGTGTTGGTCGTATCGCTTGTCAGTGGGCGAAAGCGCTTGGCGTCAAACTGATCGGTACTGTCGGTTCCGATGAAAAAGCGGCACAAGCCAAACGCGACGGCGCTTGGGCTACAATTAATTACCATACCGAAGATATTGCCGCGCGCGTAGCTGAGTTAACCAATGGCGAAAAAGTGAATGTGGTTTACGATTCAGTAGGTAAATCAACCTGGCTGGCATCATTAAATTGCCTGAAACCACACGGTTTAATGGTTAGCTTTGGTAATGCTTCCGGTGCAGTAACCGGCGTTGATTTAGGTATACTCAACCAAAAAGGCGGGTTGTTTGTTACTCGTCCGTCCATTGGCAACTACATCACCACGCCGCAAATCTTACAACACGCGGCGGCTGAACTGTTTTCCATGATTGTCAGCGGTGCAATTGATGTTGATGTGCCAGTGAAACAACAATTTCCATTGAAAGATGCCGCGCGCGCCCATCAATTACTGGAAAGTCGGGCAACGTCCGGTTCCTGTCTGTTAATTCCTTAAATCCATCGTGCGCCGGTAGTGATAAAACACCGGCGCTGCTTTATTATCTTCTACTTTCCACTCACTAATAACCCGCCTCAGTTTTGGATAGTAAAAATGAGAGTTAATATACTGATAATCAATAACAATTTGTAGTAGCGGCTATCTGCCGCCCGTTGATTTCACTGTGGTTTGACGGACGGTTAACAACCGCCCTACGCAAAAATCATATAATCATTTGAAATTTATCGTAATAATATAATTTCTTATCCAAAGTTTAGGTTAAATAAGGTAATCACTATGGGAATACAAGCCTGTTACATCGCCGTCAGTGAAAATGAACTGAATGGTCTGATCGATCTTGATGCTGAATCGCTGCTCGATGAACTTGAAGAGCTGGAAGAAGAGAACGATGTGCTGGATATTGGCAAAATGTGGGACGGGCTGCATTTTATTCTTACCGGCATTACTGCCAGCACACCGCTGGAAGATGATCCATTAAGTGATGCAATTGTCGGCATACATATTATTGATGAAGAAAACTTTATTGCCGCTATCGGCAATAACGAACTGCCGCCGATTATTGCTGCTTTAGAGAAAGTCGATATAACGGCGTTAAAAGCACAGTTCAATCCGCAGCAATTAACCGATGAAGAGATTTATCCGTATATTTGGAATGTTGAGCATCAAGATTCATTATTTGCTGAACTGGAACAAGCCTTATTGCAACTGCTCGATTTCTATCGCCGCTGCCTGAATAACGATAAGCATGTTGTTGTCGGTATTTACTAATTTTTATTCTGCATGATTAACTTCATAGTTGGATAAAAAATATATTAATATATTGATAATAAATAATAATTTGTATGAACGGCAATCTGCCGCCCGCTGATTTCACAGGCGGTTAACAACCACCCGTACGAGAAAATCAGTGCCGAGAGAATGGGTATCGAGAAAATAATCGTTAATGCTCGATCTTTTTCTTTGTGATAACAAAAACATTTGCTTGACCTAGAGTGCGCTTTAACCTTTAAAGTTACATTATTCAATTGCGAAAAGGTTTATTACATGAAGATCGGTACGCTGGCAAAGAAAACCGGATTAACTGTTCATACACTGCGTTACTACGAGCGCATCGGTTTATTGCCTCACGCTTACCGCGACCCTGCGGGTCAACGCCATTATGATGAATCTATCCTGCATCGTATTGATTTTCTCAGTAAGCTGAAAACCACCGGAATGCCGCTACGCGATATGCTGCGTTATGCGGAGCTGGTGAGTATCGGTCAAAGCACCCAAGAACAGCGCCGAATCATACTGGAAGAGCATCGCGAGCAGGTTCGTTCTCATATTGCTGAACTGCAAAATTGCCTTATCGCCCTTGATAAAAAAATCAGTGGTGATTGTAATTATTTAATTCATGGTAAGACAGGAGATTCAAAATGAAGTACGTTCGCTTTGGTTCTACAGGTATAAAAGTATCCCCAATCTGTCTCGGCTGTATGACATACGGCAGTTCACAATGGCGCGACTGGGTACTGGACGAAGCTGCTGCCCGTCCGTTTATCCACAAAGCATTAGATCTCGGTATTAACTTTTTTGACACCGCCGATATGTACTCTTTGGGTGCGAGCGAAGAAGTGTTAGGTAAAACGCTACTTAAAGCAGTGCCGCGTGATGATGTGGTTATCGCCACCAAAGTGTTTAATCCAATGAGCGACAATCCCAACGATCGCGGTCTGTCACGCAAACATATCCTAAGCGGTATTGATGCGTCGCTGAAACGCTTGGGAACGGATTATGTCGATTTGTATATTATTCACCGCTTTGATCCTGAAACCTCCATTGAAGAAACGATTGAAGCTCTGGATACCGTTGTGCGCTCCGGTAAAGCTCGCTATATCGGTGCGTCATCTATGTTCGCATGGCAATTTATGAAGATGTTGTCTCTGCAAGAACAAAACGGTTTGGCTAAGTTTGTCTCCATGCAGAATCACTACAATCTGATTTATCGTGAAGAAGAACGCGAAATGCTGCCGCTGTGCCGCGATCAAGGTGTTGCGGTAACGCCGTGGTCGCCGTTAGCACGCGGTGTATTAACCGGCTCAAGAAAAACGCAGACGATTCGCGCCGCCACCGATACGCTCCAGCCGACATGGTATAACCACCAGCAGGAAGAAGATGCTATCGTCGAGGCAGTAGAAAAAGTCGCAGCCAATCGCGGCGTGCCTCCGGCACATGTTGCACTGGCTTGGGTAAACAGTCGTCCGGGCATTACTTCCGCCATTGTTGGGGCTAGTAAACCGCATCATTTAGATGATGCCGTTGCATCTTTATCAGTGACGTTGACCGATGAAGAAGTGGCGATTCTGGAAGCGCCTTATCGTGCGAGAAATGTAGCAGGTCACAATTAAAGAACTCACAGGGCGGCATTATGTCGCCCGTTAACTCCCGCATTGTATTTCAGGCAGTAGATTATCGATCCGACAAAAACGACATAATTAACCTGAACTTTGGATAATCTGTTATATTTTCACAATAAATTTCAAACGATTATATGATTTTGCATAGGGGCAGTTCACCTGCCTCCCGACAAACCACTGTGAAATCAACGGGGGGGAAGATTGTCGCCTCCCTACAAGAACGACATAACCAATCTGAACTTCGGATAAGCAGTTATATTTTCACAATAAATTTCAAACAATTATATGATTTTGCGTAGGGGCGGCAACCTGCCGCCCGCCAAACTACTGTGAAATCAACAAACAGCAGATTCCCCTCCTACGAATTATTCTTTTCCTATTCAAACATGAGATTAATTATTTGAAATATATATAAAATACTAATCAATTCGCTTTTTCGGTAACAAATGCCAGCGCTTGACGCAGAACGTCCACACCAGCCCCCGCTTTATGGGCGTTTTCACTTAAATGACGGCGAAACTGGCGCGCGCCCGGAATACCCTGAAACAGACCCAGCATGTGACGGGTGATATGCCCTAAATAAGTACCTTTAGTAAGCTCCTGTTCAATATAGGGATACATCGCTTCTACCACATCAGCAGGCTGCAAAATTGCATCCGTCATACCGAACAACTCACTATCAACGTGCGCTAACATTGCCGGATTTTGATAGGCTTCACGCCCAATCATAACGCCATCAACATGCTGCAAATGTTGTTTTGCTTCTGCCAGCGTTTTAATTCCGCCGTTAATGGCAATTGTCAGATGCGGGAATTCGCGTTTCACCTGATAAACCCGCGTATAATCCAGAGGTGGAATTTCCCGATTCTCTTTCGGACTTAAACCAGAAAGCCACGCTTTACGCGCATGAAGTGTGAAATTATCACAACCGCCTTGCTGTGAAACAATAGCGATAAAACGCTGCAAAAATTCATAGCTGTCACAATCATCAATGCCAATACGAGTTTTGACCGTCACCGGAATAGAAACCGCTGCTTTCATGGCTTGTACACAATCTGCCACCAACTCTGGTTCAGCCATCAAACAAGCACCAAAGCGTCCATTTTGCACGCGATCCGACGGGCAACCCGCATTCAGATTCACTTCATCATATCCCAATGCTTCTGCCCGACGCGCACACTCCGCCAGTGCTTGCGGATCACTGCCGCCAAGCTGCAACGCAACAGGGTGTTCGTTCTGGTTGTACGCCAGATAATCCCCTTTACCGAACAGAATCGCGCCCGTTGTTACCATTTCGGTATACAGCAAAGCCCGCCCGCTAAATAAACGATGAAAATAACGGCAGTGGCGATCCGTCCAGTCGAGCATGGGAGCAACGGAAAAACGGCACAGCGGATACTGAGCGTTTTTTTCTGCTATCACATTAATGTGGTTGCTGTTTTGTGATTCTTTGTTTTGCGGCATGAATAAACTTTTTTAGGTTGGTTTTGTATTCTCAATCCTCTTGCTCAACAAAATGCACAGGAAGAGAACAGGATAAACTATGGCTTACTATAACATATTGCGCGTTGGTGACGTGATGGCGGATTCAATCCGGCGGCTTGGTTAATGCCATTCGAGTTATTGGAAATTGTGCGTAAATTATTCTATTATCCCCATATCAATGCGTGTCATTTATGGGGATTATTATGCGTACAAATACTATGACTAAAGAGTCTAAAAAATCAGTTAATGTCACTTTAGCGCCAGAAATTCTGGCGCAAGCCCGTAAGCTAAAATTAAATATTTCCTCAGTATTAACCGAAGCTCTGTTGGAAAAATTCCGCGAAAATAGCCGAATAACGTGGTTACAAGAAAATGAACAGGAAATCTCTGCTCTAAATCAATTTATTGATGAACACGGTTCATTCAGTGATTATCAGAGGAACTTCTGATGGAACAGTTTTATGCTTATCAAAACAATGGCACAGGGAAGAGAATATATCCTTATTTAATCAACATGCAGCATTCTGTCGCCGATGTACTAAAACATGTATTGGTAATTCCAGTAATTGACTTTGAATCATTCGGCGCAACACCTCCGGCAAAAGTTTGCCCGATTATCGACATCGCGGGGCGATCCTACGTAGCCATGACACACATGATGGCGGGAATCCCAATAAAAGAACTTGGCAAACCTGTAGAAGATTTAACAGCATATCGGGATAAATTGTGCGGTGCAGTAGATTTTTTGATTAATGGATATTGAGGAATAACGGATCTCAGCACTACCTGTTAAATTATAGTAGATGAAATAATATATAACCACTCTATCTCTTTTTATTATAAGATTGTTTTGCTCCAGCCAAGTAATCTTCTTGTCCAACAACTAGCTCAATAAATTTATCTATTAATTCATAAGAATAATAATGAATTTCTGGATTCTCATTTTTATAATGATATTCATTATTACTATTTTTCCATTTCTTCTTATCTAAGACAGAAATAAAACAATTTTTATTTATAATAGGTTTTCCTCCTTTATCTTTACATACTAGACAATTACGTAGCTTAACTACATCATATTTTTCATATAATTTTTCATTAATCATTCTAATAATATCTTTTTGAAGTAGAGGATGCGTTTTTGAACGATCTACTGGTTTTTCAATAAAAAGTGCCTTCCTCAGCTTCTCAATACCTTCATCTGCTTTTGTTAAAACAATAGAGTTACCATCTTTATTATCTTTCACATATACAAGCTTCACATTTAGAGGGATAGCAAACTCAATATCATTGTTACTTTCCATTGTGTTATACAGTGATTTTGTCAACGCTAATATGTCATCAGCTATATCACCATAAGTAGATTTCATAATAGCAGATGGTGGTGATTTAAACTCTCCGACTAAAGAAATCATACCTACATGAGAGCTTTTTAAAAAAGAAACTTCCGTAAATTTTTCAAATTCTGATGTAAAATTCAGAACTCCTGATTGAAATATTCTTGATACAATACCTTGAATTTCCGGCATAAGAAGATGAACAGCACAATCACGATAAAAAGCTATTTCCTCTATATTTTTTTTAATATTAGAATCAGAAGCATATATTTTACCAAGACAATCCCTAAGGGAAATTGTTTCTTTTAATCCTCTTTTTTTTGTATTTTTAAATATTGAATCCTCCCCATCACTTTCAATAAGTTTAGCTTTAAGAAATTGTTCCCATGATGTACAGAAACACATTACAAATGCGTCCATTTTATTCTCTAAAGATGGTCTATTATATAGTTCAAGAGCTAATATCATATTATCCCTTGATTTTTTCAATAACGCTTTAGCTAATTTTGATTTACAATTATGCCCTAAAGCAACTACATGTTTACTCTGAGATAATCGTTTTGCAAATTCAACATCTGAAATATTTAATGTATTTGAAGCTTCAAACTTATCATCACTAGTATTACTAATAAAATCAGTTAACTGCCCTTTACCATAATATGTTCTAAAAGTAATTTTTTTCCACCCAGTAGCAGCTAATATGTCATCTTCAGTAAAAGATAAATTGCTTCTTTCTTTTTCTTGTAAGAATTGATAAAACGCAGAAATAGACTTAGTTAACCTCATAGAGTCCCCATTTATTTCAATCATTCTAACTTATTAATAATAAAATATAAAAATATCAGTTCATTAAAAATAAACTATCTTAAATACTAGAATTCATTACCATAAGAACTAATATGCAAAATCTATATATCTCAAAAAAGTACTATTACATTACCATATCATTGTGTTAATAATATTTTAAATAAAAATCATAGAAAATTAACATAAAGCAATATTTTTATTCTCTTACATAACCAGATTAATTTATTTGAAGAGCATCACAATTTGTTGCTCGATGCCCCTCTCCAACATGCTAGAATCGTCCATAAATTTATCGGGCAACGAAATAATAATGAAATCAAGCCATATTGAATCAATGTTAGCGAAAGTTCAGAAACTATGTGAACAGCGTGCTGTTCGGCTTACGCCGCAGCGTCAGTTAGTGCTGCGTTTAATGGCAGAGCAAAAAAGTGCTATCAGCGCTTACGATTTGCTGGATCTGCTGCGGATCTCAGAACCTCAGGCGAAGCCGCCGACGGTTTATCGCGCTCTCGATTTTTTACTTGAGCAAGGTTTCATTCATAAAATTGAATCCACCAATAGCTATGTCGTTTGCCACCATGTTGGTGAACCGCTGCATACTTCTGCGTTGTTTATCTGCGATAATTGCGGGCTGGTCACCGAATATCATGCTGAAGGTATCGATCAACAATTAAAAGCACTGGCGGATACCAGCGGTTTTACCATTCAACACAGCGTATTAGAGACACACGGCACTTGTGCTAATTGCATAGCTAAATAGCATTAATTACCGCCCAGTCAACATCAATAGTCCATTATCATCAATTTATTCTATTCCAATAGAATATAATTCCATTCATTTTTTTATTTTGTCCTATCGATAGATAAAGTATATATTTTCACCATACTAATAAGGACTTAATAAGAAATTGTTATCTTTATGACTTCCGCTTTTAGTCAATTTTCAGGACAAACAACAATGAAACAGTTTATATGGGCGCTAGTTACCATTGTAGGAACGCTTTCAAATGTTTCGGCGAAGTCCATTGAGACAGCAGCCAAGCCTGCCGAACCGCAAGAGCAGTATGCTCCGGCACAAAGCTGGACGGAGATAACAGGCTTGCCCGGTCAGCTTTCCGACAATTGGGAATTGATTGAAACTGATATATCAACAATTTGGTTATTGAAAAATCAAGACGATGCCAACTTATTGGGACGAATCTCTGCCCAACAAGTGGAAGATAGTGTGCAGTTAACCGATGAGGTCGATTCCATCGCCGAAAGTTTCCAGTATCAGTCAGCGACGCTGCAACGCCGTACCGAAACTTATGGTGATGTCACCACAGAACAGCTCGAGGTCAGCACCAAAGATGGTAATCAAGATGTCTCTGGTATCTTTGTATTACTGAATTATGAGAGCAAATTTTATACGCTGTTACTCACCAGCCACTACGATATTGCCAGACTGGAACAGCATAAAAATAAACTCATGAATGGTATTTTTCTGGCAAAGAAATAATTGATTATTCGATAAAGCATAAAAAAGCAGAGAACTAAGTCTCTGCTTTTTTGTAGAAATTAATTATCACAATAAATTATTTATCATTCGTCTGGATAGTCATGCATAAAGCGTTCTGCATCTTTCACCATCGACTCTGTACCGATAAACAACGGCATACGTTGATGCAGTTTTTCAGGGATAATATCCAGAATTCTGCGGAATCCATCACTCGCCCTGCCGCCTGCTTGTTCTGCAAGGAATGCCATTGGGTTACATTCGTACAATAAACGCAGTTTCCCGTATGGGTGCGATGCGGTACTTGGATAGAGATAAATGCCGCCTTTCAGCAGATTACGATGGAAATCAGCGACCAGAGAACCGATATATCTTGAAGTATAAGGACGGCTCGTGGCTTCATCTTGTTCCTGACAGTATTTCAGGTATTTTTTCACACCCAGCGGAAACTTAATGTAGTTGCCTTCATTGATGGAGTACATATTTCCTGTTGCCGGAAAACGGACTCTCTCATGAGATAAACAAAATACACCGATAGAGGAATCATAGGTAAAGGCATGTACACCTACGCCTGTCGTATAGACCAACATGGTTGATGTTCCGTACACCACATAACCAGCAGCAACCTGACAATTCCCCGGTTGCAGGAAATCAGCTTCAGTAATCGGTTGACCAATAGGAGTGATACGGCGATAGATCGAGAAAATCGTTCCGACAGAGACATTAACATCAATGTTGGAAGAACCATCAAGCGGATCCATCAATACCACATATTTCCCGTTTGTTGCTCGCTCGCCTTCAAATACAACAATCTCATCTTCTTCTTCAGAAGCAATACCCGCCACTTCACCGCGCGCAATCAATGCGGCTTTAAGTTTTTCATTAGCGTAAAGGTCGAGCTTCATTTGAGCCTCGCCCTGAACATTTGAAACGCCATTTGTCCCAAGAATATCAACCAGACCAGCTTTATTGATATCTCGATGGATTATTTTAGCGCCTAGCTTGATTGCTGAGAGTAGTGAAGTAAGTTCACCGGTAGCATGAGGGAAGTCTTGTTGCTTCTCGACGATAAATTCGCCTAACGTTTTCATGAACGATTCCTGAGTCAACCTAAGAAAAATGGCATTATCCGCCATTGAATTTATGTATAGGGTAAATTTTAACTAAAAGCTCAAGAAATTGATAGGCTATTCCGCTTCTTATCGCTTAGGCAAGGCGTTAGAATGAGAGCTAACTCGATACACCTACACACTGGAAATACAATGCATATTCATATTCTAGGTATTTGCGGCACTTTTATGGGCGGTATTGCCATGCTCGCCCGTGCACTTGGACATCATGTTACCGGTTCTGATGCTAACGTTTATCCGCCGATGAGCACGCTGTTAGAAAAGCAAGGCATCAATTTAATTCAAGGATATGATCCGGCACAGCTAAATCCACACCCTGATTTAGTCATTATTGGTAATGCAATGGGGCGCGGTAATCCTTGTGTTGAAGCGGTACTGGAAGAGGGAATTCACTATATTTCAGGACCGCAATGGCTACATGATAATGTCCTGCGCGATCGCTGGGTTGTGGCAGTTGCAGGCACTCATGGCAAGACAACAACGGCAGGCATGACAGCCTGGATTCTCGAAAGCTGCGGCTATAAACCCGGTTTTGTGATCGGCGGTGTTCCCGGTAATTTTGATGTATCGGCTCGCTTAGGCGACAGCCCATTCTTTGTGATCGAAGCTGACGAATACGACACCGCTTTCTTCGATAAGCGTTCCAAATTTGTTCATTATTGCCCGCGTACTTTAGTCTTAAATAATTTGGAATTTGATCACGCAGATATTTTTGAAGATCTGCGGGCAATTCAAAAACAGTTCCATCATTTAGTGCGTCTGGTTCCTCGTCAGGGAAAAATTATGCTTCCTGAAAGTGATACCAATTTAAAACAAGTCATTAGTATGGGCTGCTGGAGCGAGCTTGAAACAACGGGTGATGGTCAGTCATGGTCAACACATCAATTAACCCCTGATGCCAGCCATTATCAAGTATTGTTCAATAGCGAAGTCGTTGGTGAAGTGAACTGGTCGCTAGTCGGTGAACATAATATGCAAAACGGCTTGATGGCAGTTGCAGCAGCGCGCCACGTTGGTATCCAACCGCATGATGCTTGTCAGGCTTTGAATGATTTTATCAATGCACGCCGCCGGTTAGAATTGCGCGGTGAAGTTAACGGTATTGCGATTTATGATGATTTCGCGCATCACCCTACCGCAATTTTAGCTACTTTATCAGCGCTGCGAAGCAAAGTTGGCAGTACAGCGCGTATTCTTACAGTGCTGGAACCGCGCTCAAATACCATGAAGATGGGCGTTAATAAAAACGATCTGGCACCCGCTTTTGGTCGGGCTGATGAAGTATTTATGTTTCAGCCAGCGAATCTAGCGTGGCAAGTTTCCGATGTAACTGATGCTTGTATTCAGCCAGCACATTGGTCAGGCGATTTAGATGCACTGGTTGATATGATTGTGGATAGCACACAACCCGGCGATAACATTTTAGTAATGAGTAACGGTGGTTTCGGCGGTATCCATGAGAAATTACTGGCAGGCTTGAAGAAAAAACAAGTGCAATAGTTGGTATTGTTAAACTATATCCACGATAAATTTCAAATAATTACATGATTTTTGCGTAGGGCGGCAGATTACCGCCCTACGTATTATTCTTTATTATTAATTTATTGTTTTTACCACTTTCTTATCCAAACCTGAGATTAACTAACCAACGGGCATGGCGATCATCTCTGGTTTTTTCATTGCCTAAAATAATGAATTATCAAATAGATAATTGTCCAGTCACGGCACACTCACTCTCACCACATTTAATAATGCTGCTTTCAATAAATACAATCACCTACAACTGTTCAGAAAACAGACGTTTACTCAAGTAGCTATGGACGAAGCGCCAACGATTACCGTATAATCCCCGCCACTCGGCCCCTTAGCTCAGTGGTTAGAGCAGGCGACTCATAATCGCTTGGTCCCCCGTTCAAGCCGGGGAGGGGCCACCAAAATTTAGCTTTGAATACATATAATTAAGCCCACTTTGTTAAGTGGGCTTTTTGTTGTTTATCGCAAAGTGGCTGTGAAATGGCAGTAAATTTTTGCTGCCATACCAGATTCCCACCTACATCAACGTCACCGCTAATTCAGCGTTTTCTTGCAGGCGATAAATTGGTAGATATTGTGATTTTATCTCGCTGGCGGTTGGGGTTTTAGGTGTTGCTTTTTTCTTCACGGCTGAGGTTTTGGCTGGCAGGTTGATCAGACCGTTGGAGGCGAAGCTGCTTTGGCTTTCCGGTTCCAGCGCGGCGATGATCAGATTCGCTAACGGTTGTTGCATCGGGATATAGTAGTAACCGGCGGTGAGCGCTAAGTCCGTTTCTTCAACTTGTGTGGTGACTTGCACGATCTTATTACCTGCTTTACTTACACTACCGCTAACATCTTTTTTATTCGCGTTGTTGCGCTGTGCCAGACTGTATAATTGCGCTTTTATTTTCTGCGGTTGGTTGACTACATAAACTTCCACACCTAATGCTTGTAGATGCTGTGCGGCTTTTTTCTCGGTTGGTGCTAATAAATAAGCGTAAGGACGCGCGCGGGTAATAACTGGCGTGATGTTTAGTGAAGAGTTCCAATCCACATTAATTTTCACGCCATCGGCAGTTTTCGCATCAATCATAGCAATGGTGCGTTTTTCTGGCGTGGCTTGACCTTTAACCACCATTGCACCTTGCCCTGCCTCATTAGCGATTTCGCGGCGAATATCTTTGCCTAGTGCGATTAAATCACTGCTGCTTTTCGCGGCAGTTTTCACCAGTGTTTGCATCGCCACCAGTTGAGTATAAACACGGCGGGCATAATGAGCTTTACCCAACCCTACGCCGCGGCTTTCCAGCAGAAACGAAATAGAGTTACGCAGCCCTGCAATATTTCGTAGTGTATCTGCCTCAATCCCGCCCATTGATAAGGTTTTATCCTTTATATTGGCTTTATCAGTGGTGAAATACCAGGAATGAGTCAGTCCGTTACTTTCAAAGGTAGTAACGATATTTTCGCGGAATGGTTTATCCATAATTTTCATCAAACTGGCAGGCAGATTATTGGTAGTTGCTTGCTGGAACATGGCATCATAACGCTGTAGTGCGTTAAATTTTTCCAGCCAGACACCAATAGGGCTGTATTCATGAGAATCTAAAACTACATCAGGCTGATACTGATTGAATACATTAGCAATCGCGCGGCTTTCTGGTGAGCGTAATAACAGATGGTCTCGGTTAAGGTTGATTCCGTTTGCTAAATCGTGAGTGAAACTTTCTGCGCCATCAGGATTGGCGCGCGGGATTATCAGGACATTGATTTGAGAAAGCACATCGCCCTCTTTGCCCTGAGCTAAACTTTTCGCATAAGCCAGAGCGGCTTCGCCCGGTGCGGGTTCATCGCCATTTTGCAGAGCAATAATCAGTACCGTTGGCTTACCATTTTTCAGCAAAATTTCTGGCGTAGCGCTGTTTGAATCGGAAAAGATCAGTAATGGAATGGATTTACCTTTCTGCGAATGCCCGATAATACTAACTTTTAATTGATTTGTGGTTTTACTGAGCTGCTGAATAAAATCTTCCATCTCTTTTTGGGAAGTAAAATCTTTCTTATCTTCAGCAAATGCTGGCGTTCCCATATCCACCAATGTTGGCGCGGGGAATTGCTTCACGATCGCTGGCATTTCTTGATAATTCTTCGCCGGATCATATTTAGCCAGCCCGCTAACAGGCATTAACATTAAACCAAGCACGCAAGGATACAACGCCGATAGTACCGTGCGGGTAAAACACTTCATTAGGTATCTCCCGAAAAGAAAAATTTATTTATTTTAGTTTTGCGACATTCATTACGCGGTGTTTACTTCATTATTTTCAACAGCCAACAACAATCGTGAGCGAAATCGAAAACCTTTCCATCAGCACTTAACAAACTAAAGACAATATTACTCTATTACGCCCTAAATTGATTTATTCGCAGCAGCAAGATGTGCATAAAAAATGAAACAAGCAGATGTTGCCCGCAATGCTGCACATCTATCTCACATCTCCCGTCCGCGCACGTCTGATGTGGTGAATAAAAAAGCCGGTAAATTCACTATTGATGCTTTAGTGAATATGTTAAATCGCATCGGTAAGCTGGTAAATGTTTCTGTCAGGTAATACCTGATAACAAATAATTCTAAAAATAAATTATTTTTCAATAAGATAATTTCATATTACATCACTATTCACTTTGCACATAAAATGATTCAACAAATAATATATCAATATTTTATATTGAAAATATCGAAAAATAATCGTTAAAAATAGAGATTAATATATAAATTTCCATAAAATAAAAAATAAAACTCTTGATTATTAATTGTAAAAAATTACAATTAAATAACATAAATTTAGTATTATTTACATAAATGCAACTTTTCCATAGAATTAGCCCTACTATCTGAACCTGTTTATTGAGGTTCGTAATACTGCAAAGCGCTTCGCGTTTTGTTCTAACGTACTTTTTATGAGGTGCTGTTTATCAAGTACTTTATGTGAAAGTACAGTGTCATGAGGCCGTTGATCAATGAGACTCAAACAATGCAATAAGTTTTCTAAAGTGCTACTGCTCGGACTCGCTGGCTTACTGCTCAGCGGTTGTGATATGGCATTGATGAATCCGAAAGGGCAGATCGGGATGGAGCAGAGATCCCTGATCATAACAGCGATTATCTTGATGTTAATCGTTGTTATTCCTGCCATTTTTATGACTTTTCTCTTCGCATGGAAATATCGCGAATCCAACAAAAACGCGAAATATACGCCGAACTGGGCGCACTCAAAAAAAGTAGAGATGGTGGTTTGGGGGATTCCCTGCATCATCATTTTAATATTAGGAACGTTGACGTGGAAAACCACGCAAGCGCTCGATCCACGCAAGCCGATCCCAAGTGAAGCGACGACCATTACTATTGAAGCCGTTTCAATGGACTGGAAGTGGCTGTTTATCTATCCGGATCTTGGCATTGCCAGCGTTAATGAACTCTCTTTCCCTGATAACGTGCCGGTAAAATTCAAAATCACCTCCGACACGGTGATGAACTCTTTCTTTATTCCCCGCCTCGGCAGCCAGATTTATGCGATGGCTGGCATGCAAAATATTGTGCATTTAATCGCCAATGAAAAAGGTATTTATCCCGGCATGTCGGCGAACTATAGCGGTAAGGGATTTTCCGGAATGAAGTTCAATGCCATTGTCACTTCGCAAGAAGATTTCAATAAATGGGTTGAGAAAGTCAGACAATCGCCGAATCAATTGCAATGGGCGGATTACAACCAACTTGCTGCACCAAGCGAAAACAATAGTGTTGAGTATTTCTCAACCGTTAAGCCTGATCTGTACCTCGATATTATTAATAAATACATGGGTATGGATATGAGCAAGCACTCACATCATTCTGGAATCGAGGAATAAACGATGTTAGGAAAATTAACGCTTGATGCCATTCCTTACCATGAGCCGATTATCATGGGTGCGGTTGGCTTCATTATTATCGGCGGGATCGCACTGCTGGCACTGATCACTTATTTCGGCAAATGGAAATGGCTGTGGAAAGAGTGGTTAACCAGCGTCGATCATAAAAAAATCGGTGTAATGTACATTCTGGTGGCGATCGTTATGCTGCTGCGCGGTTTTTCCGATGCCATTATGATGCGTACTCAATTGGCAGTCGCGGCTGCGACTGCGGGTGACGGTTTCTTGCCGCCGCATCACTATGATCAGATCTTCACCGCTCATGGCGTGATTATGATCTTTTTTATGGCGATGCCGTTCGTGATCGGGTTAATGAATATCGTCGTACCACTGCAAATCGGCGCGCGTGATGTGGCATACCCATTCCTGAATTCCCTAAGTTTCTGGTTGTTTGTCGCGGGTGTGGTGCTCATTAATATTTCGCTGGGTGTCGGTGAATTCGCGCAAACTGGTTGGCTGGCTTATCCGCCGCTTTCGGGCAAGGTGTACAATCCGGGCGTCGGGGTCGATTACTGGATATGGAGTCTGCAAATATCAGGAGTCGGGACGTTGCTCACTGGTGTGAACTTCTTTGTTACTATTTTGAAAATGCGTACACCAGGCATGAAGATGATGCAGATGCCAGTATTCACCTGGACTGCGCTATGTTCTAACGTGCTGATTATTGCTTCGTTCCCGATTCTGACGGCAACCATTGCCATGCTGACATTAGATCGTTATCTCGGTTTCCATTTCTTTACCAACGATCTCGGCGGCAATCAGATGATGTACGTTAATCTGATTTGGGCATGGGGACACCCTGAAGTTTATATTCTAATCCTGCCTTGTTTTGGTATTTACTCCGAAGTTGTCGCCACTTTCAGTAAAAAGCAGCTATTCGGTTATACCTCGCTGGTTTGGGCAACTATCGTCATTACCCTGCTGTCATTTATCGTTTGGCTGCATCACTTCTTTACGATGGGTGCTGGCGCGAACGTTAACGCTTTCTTTGGTATCGCCACGATGATTATCTCCATACCGACTGGGGTGAAGATATTCAACTGGCTATTTACCATGTATCAGGGTCGTATCCAGTTCTCGACACCCATCATGTGGACACTCGGCTTTTTGGTAACATTCAGCGTTGGCGGTATGACTGGCGTGCTGTTAGCAGTTCCGGGAGCAAACTATGTGCTGCATAACAGCCTGTTCCTGATTGCTCACTTCCATAATGTGATTATCGGCGGTGTAGTATTCGGCTGTCTGGCTGGTTTCAACTACTGGTTTCCGAAAGCGTTTGGTTTCAAGCTGAACGAAAAACTGGGTAAATGTGCGTTTTGGTTCTGGATTATCGGCTTCTTCGTTGCCTTTATGCCGCTGTACGCACTGGGCTTTATGGGAATGACGCGCCGTTTGAACTATAGCCTGCAACCAGAGTGGACATCTTTACTGGTCGTTGCTGCTATCGGTGCAGTATTGATCGCTATTGGTATTGCCTGCCAAATTCTGCAATTAATCGTCAGTATTAAAGATCGCAACAAGAATCGCGATGTAACCGGCGATCCGTGGGGCGGGCGCACGCTGGAATGGTCAACGTCTTCTCCGGCTCCGTTCTATAACTTCGCTCATCTGCCAAGCGTCAAAGGTATCGATGCGTTCTTTGCCATGAAACAAGATGGCACCGCTTATCAGCGTCCGGCAAGCTATGAGCCGATCCACATGCCTAAAAATACCGGTGTCGGAGTGATTATTGCCGCATTCAGCGTGGTATTTGGCTTCGCGATGGTATGGGAAATCTGGTGGATGGCGTTGGTCGGTTTTATCGGTATCGCAGTGACTTATATTGCTTATACCTTTAATGATGACACTGAATATTTCGTCCCTGTGGACGAGATCGAAAAAATCGAAAACCAGAATTTTGCAAAACTTAATCAGGCTGGGGTGATAAATCATGGCAACTGATACTTTGATCAATCCAGGCACGATCAATCCAAACACGCATCAGCATCATAATGAACATGATGGGCATGACGACAGCAGCGCCAAAACCGTTTTTGGGTTCTGGATCTACTTGATGAGCGACTGTATTTTGTTTGCCGCTGTTTTTGCCACCTATGTTGTATTAAGCACAGGTATTGCAGATGGTCCGGCGGGTAAAGACATCTTTGAGCTGCCTTATGTTCTCGGGGAAACTGCCTTACTGCTGTTAAGCAGCTTTACTTACGGCATGGCAATCATCGCCATGCACAGCGGCAAAAAGAGTCAGGTGATTGGTTGGTTAGTGATTACTTTCCTGTTCGGTTTAGGCTTTATCGGCATGGAAGTCAACGAGTTCCATCTGCTCATCAGTGAAGGCTTTGGTCCATCGACCAGCGCGTTCTTATCTGGTTTCTTTACCTTAGTAGGTACTCACGGACTGCACGTCACGCTGGGGCTGATCTGGATGGTGATTATGATGATTCAAGTCGCCCAAAAAGGATTAACACCAAAAAACAACGCCCGTTTAATGTGCCTGAGCCTGTTCTGGCACTTTCTGGACGTTATCTGGATCTGTGTATTTACCGTTGTTTATCTGATGGGGACTATCTAAATGAAAAATACCGCTGTAGATGCTTCCGGCGCGAGTCATGGCTCCGTTAAGTCCTATCTGATCGGGTTTGTTCTCTCGGTAATTCTGACGGCGATCCCGTTCTGGCTAGTGATGACTGGTGCTGCTGCGCCGTCAACGCTGGCTGTAGCCATCTCTTTGTTTGCCATAGTGCAGATTGTGGTTCATCTGGTCTATTTCCTGCACATGAACTCTAAATCTGAGGGCGGCTGGAACTTGGTTGCCTTGATGTTTACCGTGCTGATCATCGCCATTGTGGTTATTGGTTCGTTATGGATTATGTACAACCTCAATATCAACATGATGGTTCAATAAGTGCGACACAAAGAAGATCGATTCAGATGATGAAAAAGTATCTGTTAGTCACCAAGCCGGGGATCATCTTTGGCAATATGGTTTCAGTCATTGGGGGATTCCTGCTCGCCTCACAAGGGCGAGTGGATTTCTCTCTGCTGTTTGCCACGATTATCGGGGTTTCCTTAGTCGTTGCCTCTGGCTGTGTATTTAACAACTACATCGATCGGGATATTGATCGCCTGATGGAGAGAACCAAAAACCGTGTGCTGGTTAAAGGGCTGATTTCTCCTTTAGTGACGCTGGTTTATGCCAGTGTATTGGGGATCGTCGGCTTTGTGCTGCTTTATCTTTTCACCAATCTGTTAGCCGTTGAGTTCGCACTGTTGGGATTTGTGGTTTACGTCGGGCTGTACAGTTTGTACCTAAAACGAAAATCCGTTTATGGTACGCTGGTTGGCAGTTTGTCAGGCGCAGCGCCGCCGGTGATTGGTTACTGCGCGGTCAGCAACCAGTTTGATACCGGTGCGCTGTTATTGCTGGTGATTTTCAGCTTATGGCAAATGCCGCACTCCTATGCTATCGCAATCTTCCGCTATAAGGATTATCTGGCGGCATCAATACCTGTTCTGCCGGTGAAACGCGGAATTTCTGTCACTAAAAATCATATTACGCTGTATATCATCGGCTTTATCATTGCCGCTTTAATGCTCGGTATTAGCGGCTATGCCGGTTATAGCTATTTGTTTGTCGCCGCGATTGTCGGTATTGGCTGGCTGATCATGGCGTTAATGGGCTATACCGCTGCCGATAATCGTATCTGGGCGCGCAAGCTGTTTATCTTTTCTATTGTGGCGATTACCACATTAAGCATCATGATGTCGGTTGATTATTCTCAGGCGACATCTACCGAATCATTGCTGACTTTTGTTTGGTAACTGCCCTTTTAATTGAGAAATAACCCATTGAAAAAAAAGGGATACGGTTGATAAATATTCAGCCGTATCCCTATTTTCATCACTTCGGCACACTACGGCTAATCTCCTCTGTGCCAGCCCGCCATAATAAGCCGAGTTTTTAGCGATATTTGAAGTCGTGTTTGCAATAACAGTTGAGGTGACGGTCAAAGCAATATGAATGATTACAACATGACGCCGCAAGAGCGCCGCGCAACATGGGGACTTGGGCTGGTATTCTCATTACGCATGTTAGGCATGTTTATGGTTTTGCCGGTGCTGACAACTTATGGCATGGCGTTGTCCGGTGCGACTAAGCCGCTTATTGGTATTGCTATTGGTATTTATGGGCTGACACAAGCGATTTTCCAGATCCCTTTTGGTCTGATGTCAGATCGTATTGGACGCAAGCCGTTAATCGTCGGCGGATTGCTCATTTTCGCTATTGGCAGCGTTATTGCCGCACTGAGTAACTCGATTTGGGGCATTATTCTTGGTCGGGCTTTACAGGGATCAGGTGCAATTGCAGCAGCAGTGATGGCGCTGTTATCGGATCTCACCCGCGAACAAAATCGGACTAAAGCGATGGCATTTATTGGCGTCAGTTTTGGTATCACTTTTGCCATTGCGATGGTGTCAGGTCCGATTGTCACTCATGCCTTTGGGTTAAACGCGCTGTTTTGGGGAATTGCGCTGCTGGCGCTATTCGGAATTGTGCTAACAATCACATTAGTGCCGAATCCATCGAAACATCGGTTAAACCGTGAATCCAGCATGGTTAAAGGCAGTTTTCGTAACGTGCTGCATAACCGTCAATTAATGAAGCTGAATTTTGGTATTTTGTGTTTGCATACTTTACTAATGGCGACATTTCTCGCTCTGCCGGTAGCTCTGGAAAATGCTGGTTTCATGCCTGCCGATCACTGGAAAGTGTATTTAATCACTATGCTGATTTCTTTTATTGCTGTTGTGCCTTTCATTATCATGGCTGAAAAAAAACGTAAGATGAAACAGGTATTTTTAATCTGCATCATTTTGCTTTTTATTGCAGAAGCTATACTTTTTTCCGACAGACAGCACTTATGGGTGTTATTTATCGGCGTTCAATTATTTTTTATCGCTTTCAATGTAATGGAAGCCATTTTACCGTCACTAATCAGTAAAGAAGCTCCGGCAGGCTATAAAGGTACAGCGATGGGCGTTTACTCCACCAGCCAGTTTATCGGTGTAGCGCTGGGCGGCAGTTTGGGCGGCTGGTTATTTGGTCTGAATGGAGTAAGTGCGGTATTTATAGGCTGCGTGATACTTTGTGTATTGTGGTTCGTTCTTAGTACCACGATGCAGCAACCGCCTTATGTCAGCAGCTTACGAATTGAATTACCGCCTGATGCGCTGAACAACAGCTTATTAGCCGATAAGTTACAAATGCAGGCTGGCGTAAATGAAGTCGTCATTGTGCCGGAAGAACAATCCGCTTATATAAAAATTGAAGCAGATAAAACCAGTCGGGCAAAGTTAGAACAGTTAATTAGTGCATATCAGCCGCAACCAATTTAATCTAATGAAATGTACGATACGGAATTAATTCAGTAACGTCGTGAATAACATTATTATTAATTTATAACAATAAGTTGGTGACACATGAAAATTATTATATTAGACGGATACACTCTCAACCCTGGTGATATTTCCTGGCATGATATTGAGCAGTTAGGTCAAGTCACGGTGTATGACCGCACACCGGCTGATCTCATTGTTGAACGTATTGGTGATGCTGAAATTGTACTAACCAATAAAACACCGATCACCGCACAAATCCTTGAACAATGCCCATCGATTAAATTTATCGGCGTACTGGCAACGGGTTACAACGTGGTAGATATTCAAGCCGCGCGTCAGAAAAATATTGCTGTCAGTAATGTACCAAGCTACAGCTCCATGTCTGTGGCGCAGTTAAGTACCGCACTACTGCTGGAACTGTGTCATCACGTAGGTGAACACAGCAATGATGTGCATTCTGGCAGTTGGGCTAACAGCATCGATTTCTGTTACTGGAATTCGCCGCTGATTGAGCTGATGGGCAAGAAATTAGGCTTAATTGGCTACGGGCAAATCGGATCAGCATTTGCAAAAGTGGCATTAGCATTAGGCATGGAGATTCTGGTGTATACACCAAGCCAGAAAAAAGGCATCGAGCAGCCTAATTTGCACGTTGTCAGTCTTGATCAATTATTAGCAGAATCCGATGTTATCAGCCTGCATTGCCCGCTTACCGCACAAAATACCGGAATGATTAATCAAAGTAATATCGCCAAAATGAAAGATGGCGTAATGCTGATTAACACTTCTCGCGGCGGTTTGATTGTTGAACAAGATCTGGCTGATGCGTTAAATAGCGGTAAAGTTGCTGGCGCAGGTGTCGATGTACTCTCGGTTGAACCGCCATCTAAAAATAACCCGTTGTTAAGCGCCCGCAACTGCATCATCACACCGCATATCGCCTGGGCACCAAAAGAAGCGCGTCTGCGTTTGATGGAAATTACCGTTGAGAATGTGAAACGCTATATTGCAGGCAATCCGCAGAATGTAGTGAATTGATTCGTTAATCTGAATTTCGGATAAGAAATTATATTATTATAAATTTCAAACAATTATATCATTTTCTGTATGGGCGACAACCTGTCGCCCGTGAACCTACCGCGTTGTTAATGCGGGCGGCAGATTATTTCAGTAAATCAAACACTTTATCGGTGAAATAATTTACATCAAGCACGTAATCTTGTCCCATTAGTTGACCACGACCATACCAGTTAATACCACCCAGCATTAAGCTCAAGCCTTGAATATCAAAGTTGAACAAATAACCTGTTGAGCAGGTGAACGTAAACTGCGTATTTTGCATTTGCAATAAATTAAAATTCAGACCTTTTTGGTAATGTGCCTGAACACGCTCCAGATAAACGGGTGCTAATGAGCTGAATAAACGAATAATTTCATCACGATAACCATCGAGTGTCAGGTCTTCTGGCAGTAAACGTGCAATCAGCGCAAACAGATCACAGTTTGCCAGTGCAATAGCGAGCTTCGTCGTTAATGATGCAGTGAGTTTTTCCTGATTAATCGCAACTTCGGTCTTGCCGTCTTTATTTTTCGGTTTGTCTTTTACTGGCTCAAGGAATTCAGCCAGATTCGGCGCAATCAGTACGGTGCTGGCAATGTAAGCAGCACAAGCGGTTACTTGCGCTGGTCGTCTTTCGCCGATAAACAGCGCAAAATCATTAGTCGCCGTCGCTTCAATCTTGTGTTCTTTTAAGTAATTCACCAGATCGGCATCGGTCTTCTCACCACGAACGTAAGCACACAGAATATTCATGTGCCCATCATGACGTCCACCGTTAAACGTTGGTGCAAGTGACATCACGGCAGTTTGAATAATAGGTAAGGCTGGGATTGGTAGAATGTTTTGAGCTTTAGTCATGTTTAAGTCGTCCATTTCATAAGAGATAATTCAAGATTCATTTTACTCCGTTTTACCGGCAGAGATGGTGTTTATCCGCCAGAAAACGCCTTTAATATATTAATAAACCTGAGCTTTGAATAAGAAGTTATATTTTTACGATAAATTTCAAATGATTATGCAATTTTTCGTAGAGACAACAATCCGCCGCCATACAAATTATTCTTTATTATCAATATATTAATTTATTATTTTTACTATTTCCTTATCTAAACCTGAGTTTGCATTAATAGAACTAGCATAGCTGGATAAATAAAAAAACGCCAGATGACTATCACCTGACGTTTTGATGTTTTTCATTGATATTTAAAGGATAATTAGCCTTTAAACATACCAATAATTACTCATTACCACCATAAGAGCGACGACGCGGTGCGCTGTTACTGCTATCGCGGCTACCTGCATCGCGACGAGGACCGCGAGACTGACCGTCACGGCTGCCGTTGCTGCGATCATTACGATCACCGCGACCGCCACCGAATGAACGACGTTCTCCGCCGCCATCACGACGTCCGCCGCCGCGACGCGCTTCACCTGCGGGTGCATCACCAATCAGTTGCATATTTAACGGTTTGTTTAATACGCGCGTTTTAGTGAAATGCTGTAATAACTCGGCTGGCATACCTTTTGGCAGTTCAATGGTTGAGTGCGCGGCATACAGCTTAATGTTACCGATATAACGGCTGCTGATGTCACCTTCGTTAGCAATTGCACCCACAATATGACGAACCTCAACACCATCATCACGACCAACTTCGATACGGTACATTTCCATATCGCCCACATCACGGCGTTCACGGCGCGGTGCAGAGTCGCGATCACCGCGATCGCCACGCTCACGACGACCAAAACGATCATTGCTGCGTTCATCACGATCACGCGATTCACGGCGCGGGCGGCGATCAATCGGCGCATCTGGCGGCAGAATTAATGGACGTTCACCCTGCGCCATCTTCAACAGTGCTGCGGCTAATGTTTCAATATCCTGCTCTTCGGCTGGCTGTAACTTAGCCAGTAATGCACGGTATTGATCCAGATCGCTGCTTTCCAGTTGTTGATTCACACGAGTAGAAAACTTCTCTAAACGACGTTTACTTAACAGTTCGCCTGATGGCAGATCCACTTCCGGAATCGCGATCTTCATGATGCGTTCGATATTACGCAGCAGACGGCGTTCGCGGTTTTCCACAAACAGTAGCGCACGACCGGCACGACCAGCACGACCGGTACGACCAATACGGTGAACGTAAGATTCGGAGTCCATCGGAATATCGTAGTTAACCACTAAGCTAATACGATCAACGTCCAGACCGCGAGCGGCAACATCGGTGGCGATCAAAATATCTAAGCGACCATTTTTCAGACGCTCCAGCGTTTGCTCACGCAATGCCTGATTCATATCGCCATTCAGCGCTGCACTGTTATAACCGCTGCGTTCTAAGGCTTCCGCGACTTCCAGCGTTGCATTTTTGGTACGCACGAAAATAATCGCTGCATCAAAATCTTCTGCTTCAAGGAAACGCACCAGCGCTTCGTTTTTACGCATACCGTACACCGTCCAGTAGCTCTGGCTGATGTCAGGTCGAGTCACTACGTTAGACTGAATGCGAACTTCCTGTGGATCTTTCATGAAACGGCGAGTAATACGGCGAATCGCTTCCGGCATCGTTGCAGAGAACAGCGCGGTCTGATGATCGGCTGGGATCTGCGCCATAATGGTTTCAACGTCTTCGATGAAGCCCATGCGTAACATTTCATCAGCTTCGTCCAGAACCAGACCTTTCAGTTTGGATAAGTCCAGCGTGCCGCGTTTCAGGTGATCTAACAAACGACCCGGTGTACCGACCACAATTTGCGGTCCCTGACGCAGTGCGCGCAGTTGAACGTCATAACGCTGACCGCCATAAAGCGCGACAACGCGAACATTGGACATGTGTTTTGCGTATTCAGTACAGGCTTCTGCAACCTGAACCGCTAATTCACGAGTTGGCGCTAATACTAAAACCTGCGGGCAGGCAAGATCAGCTTGAATATTATTTAGAAACGGCAAGGCAAATGCCGCGGTTTTACCGCTACCAGTCTGCGCCATGCCTAATACATCGCGGCCTGCCAGTAGGTTAGGAATACAAGCCGACTGAATCGGGGACGGTTTTTCGTATCCCATATCGGTCAGCGCTTTTAATAAAGGGGCTGATAAGCCTAAATCAGCAAAAGAGGTTTCGATCTCAGACATGTGTACGTGCCTCACTAAAAATGGCGGCCAGTCTACATACCTTATTGAGAAAATACTCAGTCATTTTCATTTAAAAGTGTGAACCAGCTCAAATTGGATTAAAAAACGAATAGCAAAACCGTCCTTGCCTGCAAGCTGCATCACAAGGTCGTTTTGACATATTCGTCGATCTATTTTTTATCCGATTCTGATAGGTCGTCTTGTTCTAGCCCAAACAAGGCTAATTCCAACAATGCATAGCGGTGCTCAACAAAATTATGTACGTTGTTGGCAACCGTCAGTTTGAACAACGCCACGGCGGTGTTCTTGTCCCCCAGACTCAGGTAGTGTTTACCTAAATAGAAGTCAGTTTCACTGAGATGCTCAGCGAGCGAAGTGTTATCCGTTGCTTCTTCCTGTAGGCGAGTAATCAGTGTTTTTTCACTGATTTTGCCTAAGTAGAATTCCACTATATTCCACCCCCACGTTCCTTTTTCAGCCATTGCATAGCGCTCTTGAAGCGCGGCTTTTGCTTTGCCTGCGTCGATCTCTTTTTCAGCTAAATACAGCCATAGAGAACGAAAAGGATCGTTCGGGTCGTCATGATAAAACGCCAGCAGATCATCCTGCGCTAAAAAGTAGCGACCACCATAATATAAGGCGATCCCTCGGTTTAAACGCGCGTAGTTATAAGTTGGATCAAGCTCTAATACAGAATCAAACGCATCATAAGCAGCATCAAAATTGCCGCCTTGCGTCAGATATATTCCTAAGTAGTTAAACGCTTCTGGAATATCAGGACGAATCATTAACGCTTGCGAAAAGTCGTTACGCGCCAGTGCCCGCAGCCCAAGGCTATCAAACAGCACACCGCGTTCGTACAAGAGCTGCGCTCGCTCATCACCTGATAATACTTGGCTCGCAAGGATCTGCTCCATGCGCGCCAACATCACTTCCTGTTGCAGCGTCGGCTGCAATGGAATTGCCAAAACACCATATTTACGCCCTTCAAGGTTGCCACATCCTGTTAACAGAATGGCTGTTGCGACAACAATGCAGCACCAGCGCAAAATAGGCTTCATTTCAACTCCCGGAGACAAACATGGGATAGGTTTCCTGCTATCCACTTGCTTTTACACAAGAACGCCCTGTTCCAGTTATACAAGCGGTGTCCTGTCATGCTGCGATAAGACACCGTGTAATTATTTGCGATCAATCTCAATAAAGAGATGATTGCGGTCTTACTCTTCAGATGTAGCTGGCGCGCCCTGAGCTGGTGTATTCGCTTCTTTAATACTTAAACGAATACGCCCTTGACGGTCAACTTCCATCACTTTCACCTGTACTTCCTGACCTAATTGCAGGTAGTCAGATACTTTCTCTACACGCTTGTCAGCGATTTGAGAAATGTGAACCAAACCTTCTTTACCGCCAACGATAGAAACGAAAGCACCGAAATCAACAATGCGCGTAACTTTACCGGCATAAATGCGATTAACTTCGACGTCAGCAGTGATTTCTTCGATGCGGCGGATAGCGTGCTGCGCTTTATCACCGTCGGTCGCAGCAATCTTCACTGTACCGTCATCTTCAATTTCGATTGTTGTACCGGTTTCTTCGGTCAGTGCACGAATTACCGCACCACCTTTACCGATCACGTCCTTGATTTTCTCTGGATTGATCTTAATGGTGTGAATACGCGGAGCAAATTCAGAAATATCACCGCGCGGAGCAGAAATCGCTTGCTCCATCACGCCAAGAATGTGCAGACGCGCACCTTTAGCCTGATTCAGAGCCACTTTCATGATCTCACGAGTAATACCTTCGATTTTGATGTCCATTTGCAGCGCAGAGATACCGTCACGGCTACCGGCAACTTTAAAGTCCATATCACCTAAGTGATCTTCATCACCTAAAATGTCAGACAGAACAACAAAGTTTTCATCATTTTTCACTAAGCCCATCGCGATACCCGCAACAGCAGACTTAATT
Source organism: Enterobacteriaceae bacterium (assembly GCA_031261005.1). Classification (GTDB taxonomy): domain Bacteria; phylum Pseudomonadota; class Gammaproteobacteria; order Enterobacterales; family Enterobacteriaceae; genus JAISKF01. The sequence continues at coordinate 78,472 of JAISKF010000032.1, forward strand.
GGCACACCGGCGTCCATCAATGCTAATGAAGCGCCGCACACAGAAGCCATCGATGAAGAACCGTTAGATTCAGTAATTTCTGATACCACACGAACGGTATATGGGAAATCAGCTTGATCCGGCATTACCGCTAATACGCCGCGTTTTGCTAAACGACCATGACCAATTTCACGGCGTTTAGGTGAGCCGACCATGCCGGTTTCACCAACAGAATACGGAGGGAAGTTATAGTGGAACAGAAAGCTATCAGTACGTTCACCGGTCAGCTCATCAATATTCTGTGCATCACGAGCCGTACCTAATGTTGCAACAACCAGAGCTTGCGTTTCACCGCGAGTAAACAGTGCAGAACCATGAGTACGCGGCAACACACCGGTACGCACGTCCAGACCACGGATCATGTCTTTTTCACGGCCATCGATACGAGGTTCACCGCGTAATACGCGACTGCGAACAACATTTTTCTCAATACTGCCCAGCATATCGCCGATTTCACTTTCATTTAATTCAGCATTTTCAGCAGTTAGCGCAGCGGTAACGTCAGCTTTGATAGCATCAACTTGGGCATAACGTTCTTGTTTGTCAGTGATACGGTAAGCATCACCTAAACGCGCGGTTGCCAGTGCTTCAACTTGGGCATACAGCACTTGGTTGGTTTCCGGCGCGTGCCATTCCCATTTAGGTTTACCGGCTTCAGCAACGAGTGCATTGATATTTTCAATTACCACTTGTTGTTGTTCATGACCGAACATAACTGCGCCCAGCATTTGCTCTTCGCTCAGTAATTCAGCTTCTGATTCAACCATCAGTACTGCACTTTTCGTACCGGCAACAACCAGATCCAGACGGCTTTCTTTCAGCTCGTCCATTGTTGGGTTCAGAGCATATTGACCGTTGATGAAACCAACACGCGCAGCACCGATTGGACCATTGAATGGAATACCTGACAGCGCTAGCGCCGCGGAAGTACCAATCATCGCGACAATATCCGGGCTAACTTGCGGATTCACAGAAACCACAGTGGCAATAACCTGAACTTCATTCAGGAAACCTTCCGGAAACAGCGGACGAATTGGGCGGTCAATCAGACGCGCGATCAGCGTTTCGCCTTCACTTGGACGACCTTCACGACGGAAGAAACCGCCAGGGATACGACCAGCCGCGTAAGTACGCTCTTGATAGTTAACCGTTAATGGAAAGAAGCCCTGACCTTCTTTGGCTTTTTTCGCACCAACAACAGTCACAAATACTGCGGTGTCATCAACATTAACCATAACAGCAGCAGTTGCCTGACGAGCCATCATACCGGTTTCTAACGTCACGGTATGCTGACCATATTTAAATTGACGAACAATCGGATTCAGCAAATTATTTTCCTTCTTTTTATTGTAAGCCAGGTAATTATTTACTTATCACCGGCTCATTTCATTTTTCTTCTAACTGCGTCCTCACGACTAATGAAAATACTGATTTCCCAACGCTATCAATACTTTCATTAGCCGCGCGAATCTCTGCACCAGAAGACCCCAAAAAACTAACTCTCTATGATACTGCTATTTATCATTTAATCCTAGAAAAAAGGGACCATAGTAGGTCCCTTTCTCCTGAAACTCATCGACTTAGCGACGCAGACCCAGACTAGCAATCAGTTGAGTATAACGCGCGCTGTCTTTACGCTTCAGATAGTCCAGCAGCTTACGACGCTGAGAAACCATACGCAGCAGACCACGACGGCTGTGGTGATCTTTTTTGTGTTCAGCAAAGTGACCTTGCAGATGGTTGATTTGTGCAGTCAGCAGAGCGACTTGAACTTCTGTTGAACCACTGTCGTTTGCACCACGACCATACTCAGCAACGATTTTAGCTTTCGCTTCAACGCTTAGAGACATAATAGAACTCCGATTCTTGGGAATATAATAAAACAGGTGCCGATCTCTAATTCAGCAACCCAATACATAAGCTGACGTATACTACGCCTCACCATGCCAGATAGCAAGCTGGCGAACCGGTTAGCCTATAAAATTTATCGAACAAAACCAATAACTGTCACCAATAACCGTTAACTACAACAATTATTAACACATTAACAATTTCCCATAAAATACATTAGCTACCTAATATATTTTATGGGAAAACGTAAGATTTTATATCAAAAATGCACAAATCTTCTTTTCATAAAATCCTCTGGTGAGATATTATATCGAAAATTTGCAAATCCTCTTTTCATAAAAATATGATCATCGTTCCTCAATTCCCCGCTAAATTTGATTTTCTGGGTGCTGTAGGTTTTAGCTAAAATAATTTTTTGAATATATGGATTTGGTCAATGTTTTTTATAGACCATAAACTCCCTAAGGAAGAAAGAGAAACACACTATGACTCAACAAGACCATAACCCTTACACTCCACCAGAATCTAGCGTCGAAGACGTGACAGTGGTACTTGATAAAGCGGAAACCTTTATCCCTGGCGGTCAAGCTGTTCCTGCCGGTGAGGGCGTGAACTGGATTACTGAAGCCTGGAACTTAATGAAACCTAAATTAGGCATGTGGGTTGTTCTGGGTATTGTCCTGTTCGTAATTCTGATGATTATCAATTTCATCCCATTCCTGAACATTTTAGCTGCTGTTATTATGCCAATTTTCGTTGGCGGCATTATTGCTATCTGTGAAAAGCAACGTATGACTGGTGAAGTTGACCTTGGTTTGCTGTTCTCTGGTTTCCAAAAGAATCTGGGGGCACTGCTGGGTGTCGGCGCTATTATGTTCGGTATCATAATTTTGGCGTTTATTGTGATGTTCGTTGTTGGCGGTAGCGCTTTACTAGCAATGGCAATGGGTTCACAAGCGGGCGGCGATCCTTCAATGGCAATGGCTGGCGCAAGCGGCGGTATGATGTTCCTCGCTTTCCTGCTAATGATGGTTATCACTCTGGTTGGTTATGCGTTAACCTGGTTTGCGCCAGCATTAATCGTTGTTCACAACCTGCCTTTAGGTCAGGCTGTTTCTATGAGCCTGTCTGCTGTTAAAAAGAACATTATTCCCGGTCTGCTGTTCTTTCTGGTAATGGGTATCATTATGTTGATTTCAGCCTTACCTTTTGGTTTAGGTCTGCTCATCACCATGCCTCTGTTCTTTATTACTTACTACTCGACTTACCGTAGTCTGTTTATCGTTAAGTAATTTTCAGAGATAAAGCCGGACCGCTGTCCGGCTTTAATATATGATGCTTGATACGGTTCGTGACATCACTACACCGGAGCTAATCGAGATCCGATTGCACCCTGCCGGATTTCTGTCCCGTGGCTTTGCTTTTTTTATTGATACTATCCTACGCTGGCTCTTAATACTGCTTATCGCAATACCCTCTATGTTTATTGGTGATTTGGGCATTGGGCTATTTCTGATTTCAATTTTTCTTATTGAATGGTTTTACCCGGTCTTTTTCGAAGTGCTATTTAAAGGAAAGACACCAGGTAAACGCCTTGTGGGCTTAAAAGTACTTAATGACAATGGAACACCCATTAGTCTAAGTCCTTCTATCATTCGTAATTTTCTACGTTTTGCCGATTTTTTCCCGCTTTTCTATCTGTTTGGTCTAATCGCTATGTTGACCAACAAAGAATTTCGCCGTTTAGGGGATATTGTGGCGGGTACTATAGTGGTTTATACCGAACCCGTAGCCAGAGGCTTTAGCGTGCCGGAAGCCATACCGGTTTCTCCCGATTTTCCATTATCGCGCGATACGCAAAAAACCATTGTCTCCTTTGCCGAGCGTTCAGTGGGTTTGACAAAGTCCAGACAGGAAGAGCTGGCAGCATTGCTGCCGCAATTATCACAAACAATACACCCGCAAGAACCTCAGGGTGCAGCACGCCTTATCAGCCTTGCTAACTTTTTGATAGGACGCAAACCATGAAGCAGGAACGCTTCGAGGCATTACATCAGGCGGAATGGAAAGCCTTTGAAAACTGGTTAGGTCACCATCTGAAAATTATAAAAAATCAGAATGGAACTGTCTCTCAGCAACCTTTTGCCAATCACGAGATGCCACAGCGCTATCGAAACCTTTGCCAACATTTGGCTATCGCCCGCGATCGCGGTTACAGCCTGTTACTGGTTGAACGGTTACATAATTTGGTTCAGTCAGGACACGACATCTTATATCGTGCCAACAGTGATATAAGCGGCAGAATGCTGAACTATATTGCCGGTGGATTTGCCGCCGACCTGCGAGCTAATCTTCGCTGGGTACTTCTGTCTACGCTTCTTATTGTTGGACCATGGATCATTATGATGGTGGTTATTCACCTGTGGCCTGATTTTATCTACGTGGTTATTGCTCCTGATGATATTCACCAGATAGATGAAATGTACAACAATGATGATGCCTTTGACTATGGTGCAAGTATCCTGCGTGACTCCGGTTCTAACTGGAAAATGTTTGGCTTCTATATTTATAACAATATCAGTATTGCTTTCAGGGCTTTTGCTGGCGGTTTGTTGGCAGGTTTGGGTACGGTTTATACGCTGGTATACAATGGAATCCACATCGGAGCTTTTGAAGCGAGACTGGTCAATATTGGCGCTGGGCGCAACTTCTATTCGTTTGTTCTTGGTCATACCGCATTTGAAATTGGCGGGATAATTATTTCTGGTGCGACCGGATTAAAGCTGGGCTGGAGCTTGATTATGCCAGGTCGTCTGAGTCGCCCTGATTCATTGAAAACTACGGCGCGTTCAGTACTGGGGCTGATTTGCGGCAGCGGTATTATGTTATTGATCGCCGCGATGATTGAAGCATTCTGGTCACCACATAATTTCCCTCTACCGATAAAAATTGCTGGCGGTGTCATTACACTGTTTCTGCTGCTCAGCTATTTTATTTTTACAGGACGCCGCCATGCAGCTTGATCATTTAGCTATTGTGCTACGTACCAGATCAGCCAATGAAGCCATTGATTTAGGCGTTCGAATGGCTATGTATTGGTTCAAGCCGCTCTATATTGCGTGGTTATGTTTTTCTTTACCGATAATAGGCTTGTTGTTTGGTTTATCCTGTTACTGGGCTGAATTTAGTTATATCGGTATCTATCTGCTGATTTGGTGGATAAAACCGATGCTTGACCGTATGGCGCTATTTGTTATCAGCAGGGCAGTATTTGGTGCCACCCCAACATTACGCCAAAGCATGAAAGCAATTCCCTCATTACTCTTCAAAACCAGATTAATTCGGGCACTCACTTGGGCACGATTCTCACCCTATCGTTCACTGACGCTACCGGTTGATGTTCTTGAGGGTATTAAAGGTCACAACGCCAGAATAAGACGTAAAACAATTTCAAACTACATCGGTATTAATGCCGCCGTATTAACGCTGTTTGGTTTTGTGGTTGAAAAGGTGTTTCCTGTCTGCGCTATCGCTTTCGTCGCCATAATATCTATTGATAACAATAGCTATACCGACGATTTGCTAAACGACTTGTGGTTCAACGATGTTAATTACTATTCAATTATGGCGCTGGGATTCTACATTTTAGGTATCTTATTGTGGGAACCTATTTATATCGCCGCTGGTTTTTCGCTTTATTTAAAAAGACGCAGTGATATTGAAGCCTGGGATATTGAGCTGGAATTTCGCAAAATAGAAAAACGAAGCCGCATGACTTCATCAACTTTGTTGAGTACTTTGTTGCTTGTGCTAACGATTGGTATCTCTGGCTACTCTTCCCATAGCTACGCCAGCCAGAACAATTCTGCAACCAGACAAGAAACCATTACCAACGCACCTGAAAAATTACAGCAAATATTAAAACAACCGGAATATGGCAGAAAAGAAGTCAGAAAGCAGTTGACGTTTATACAAGAAAAAAAGGTGAAGAAGCCCAATAAAAAACCGGATTTCTCACCGCCACCTATTTTATCTAACTCTAATCGTACATTACTGGCTTTGACGGGAGCGGGTCAGTGGATACTTTGGGGAGTTCTGGCTTTAGTGGTTATCGCTATTGTCTACTTTATTATTATTCGCTTACCCGATATTCGAGGGCGAAACGGTCAGAAAATGGTTCCTCCGGTACAAATTGCCGGATTAGATATTCAACCCGAATCCCTGCCTGAGAATATCGCCGAAGTTGCTCTGTCGATGATTCACTCCGGCGATTTACGCGCAGCGCTCAGCCTGTTATTTCGCGGCTCTTTATCAGTCCTTGCACATCGGGATCGAGTCATGTTTCGCTCTTCTGATACTGAACAGGACTGTATCCATTTAGTCAAACGCGCTGAACTTAACAGCGCAGCTTTCTTTATTAAATTAACTCAGCTTTGGCTGGCACAGGCATACGCGCATCGCTCTCCTGACATCACAAAGTTAGAACAACTTTGCCGAGAGTGGCCAACTCACTACGATCATCAATCTCAGTGGAAAGTCAGTTAATCATGTCAGCGGATAATGTGAAAAAGAGCAGCAGCCCATTGCCGATTTTGGCAATTTTATTTATCGTCATCGCCGGTCTGGTAATTTACTTCTATCAACAACTTGAGTGGAAAGAAAAAGAAGTTACCACACCGCCCAGTTGGAAAGTTATCACTAATAATTACTACACCGCAGAGCAACTACTCAATAAGTCTGGTTATCAGGTTAAAACTATTGGTGATTCGTTGTCATTGAATAAGTTACCGGCTAAATCAACCTTAGTATTATTCAATCCTGATGGCTTACTTAAAGAGTCCACACAAAAAACTAAGCTGATGAATTGGGTTAGTAAAGGTGGTCATCTGGTTATTTCGCCTCTTGAAGATAAAGACAGTATCGACCTACAGGAGCTATTTGATATTTATCTGAAGAATGAATGTAACAATGGTGATAAATGTGACACTAAAAAAGCGCCAGTTGAGTCAGTTACAGTCAAACAACCTAAAAAAGAAAATAATGCACAAATCAAAAAACGAGATGGTATGCCAATTGTTTTTGAAAAAGACAAGATGAGAGCGGATTTAGCTGACACACCTCGTTTTTATGTAGACTGGGAAACCACCGAAAACGTTCCGGAATCAACAAAAAATAAATGGGACATTATCAGCCGTTTTCAGTTTGAACAGGGTTGGGTTACGGTTGTGCCGCTCGAACTGTTTGATAATAATGATATTAAGCAATATGACCATGCCAAACTCTGGTTACATGTTGCTACGCTGCCGGACAGAAACGATACTCTCTATCTGGTTCGTTATGCCGCGTCACCAAGTCTGTTGAGCTGGCTGATTGAACATGTATTTTACACATTACTGGCATTTGGACTTTGTATCTTACTGGTGCTGTGGCGTTATATTCCTCGTTTTGGCGCGCTTATCCCTACGCCGCCGCCTGCCCGCCCCAGCCTTACCGAACATTTAAGGGCTGTAGCTGACTTCCATCTGCATAATAACGACTATGAACAGCTAGTTGCCCCACTGAGGGAAGACGTACTGCGCCTGCTACAGCCATTACGCATTCAGTATCCTGACCAATACAGCGATGCCCGACTTATTGAACATATTACTCATTATGACATCGGGCTTATTACTCAGGTGATAGAAGTGGAAGCTCAAAACCTGAACCAATTTACTCAGTCAGTCCAAACCCTGTGCCTGCTGATCGACCGATTATACTCACTGCAAAACAGTTCGAGTAGGAGACTAAACTATGGAATTTAACTCAACGGACAGCCATTTTTCACCATCCGCTCCCGTACCGTCTATCCCGACAACCCCACAGGAGACAACGGACATTGTTCTGCGTATTCAGGAACAGATCCACAAGGTATTTATTGGTCAGGAATATGTTGTAGAGCAGATCCTTTGCGCCCTGCTGGCTGGTGGTCACGTGCTGCTTGAGGGAGTTCCGGGACTGGGGAAAACTTTACTGGCAAAAGCACTGGCACAGACCTGTAGCTGTCACTCATCACGTATTCAGTTTACTCCGGACTTAATGCCCGCCGACGTTACCGGTCATATGTTTTATGACATGAAAGCATCCGAATTTGTAGTTCGCCGTGGTCCCGTATTTACTAACCTGATGCTGGCAGATGAAATTAACCGTGCTCCGGCAAAAACCCAAGCCGCGCTATTAGAAGTGATGCAGGAAGGTCAGGTTACTATTGAGGGAGAAACGGTTCAGCTTTCACCTCCTTTTTTAGTTATTGCGACACAAAACCCAATCGAGCAAGATGGAACTTATGCTCTGCCGGAAGCTCAATTAGACAGATTTTTACTTCACGTCATGTTTGACTACCCGACAGAACAAGAAGAGCTGGCATTAGCCGCCAGTACCTTTGATCGCGTTGGTAATCATCTGGACGTTGATAAAATAGAAGCGGTTGCCAGTCCGGAAATGATTGTTGCTTTACAAAAAATTACCGCAAATATTCGGGTTGATGACAGCGTACTAAATTACGCATTAAACATTGTCAGAACAACGCGTAACTGGCCGGGTATCAGAACCGGAGCAGGGCCTCGCGGCGGTATCGCCCTCATTCGTTCAGCTCGTGCCAGCGCTATATTAGCGGGTCGCGACTTTGTAGCACCTGATGATGTAAAGCAGCAGGCAATACCAACATTGCGCCACCGTATTACCCTTTCACCTGATGCAGAAATTGAGGGGCTGACAAAAGAACACATTCTCAACCGCCTGTTAGACCAAATTGAGGCGCCGCGCAGATGATTCTGCCATCTAACCGGCTACTGGTGCTTGGCGGTCTTTGGTTCTGCGGGTCAATACCCGCAGCGATCGTACCTTTCCTGTTTCCTGTCTGGCTGATAAGCGGCACAGCACTTTTGCTGCTGGCTACGCTGGACGCCATCGGTTTATATCGGCAGCCGTTACCGGTTATTGAACGTGAAGTCGCGGGCAGCTTACCACAAACCATTTGGCGGAACGTGACCTTATATGTCACCTCTCAGGTCTCCGTATGTCAAAAAATTCAATTAAAAGATAGCCCACCGGAAAAGTGTGAATATGATGATAAAGCCATTCATCTGAAACTTACGCCCCCGCAGGTTTCTCAAGTTGTTTACCGAATCAAGCCACTAATGCGAGGCGATTTATGGTTTGATCGCGTTCACCTACGTCTGTTTTCCCCTTTGCAACTATGGCAACGTCAGGCATTGGTTGGCTCAAGGCAAAAAGTGAGTGTCTTTCCAAACTTTGCACCAATAACTCAAATGGCACTGCAAACAACGATTACTCAGGCAGGTATGGGATTTCATAAATTCCGTAAACGGGGTCAGGGTATGGAGTTTGAACAACTGCGTGAATATCGCAGTGGCGATACGATGCAGCAAATAGACTGGAAAGCCACCACCCGAATGAGGAAAATGATCTCCAGAGAATATCAGGATGAGCGTAATCAGCGCATTATTATGATGCTGGACTGCGGGCGGCGCATGGGTGCCAGCGAAGGCGAACTAATGCATTTTGACCATGCACTAAACGCCGTATTGCTGCTTTCTTATGTTGGGCTACGCTATGGTGATTCAGTAGGTTTGATAACTCTGGGTGGTTCGGAACGCTATTTGCCACCGGTCCGTTCAGTTAACGCGATTAATCAGGTACTACATGAAGTGTACGATCTGCAACCTACTCTATCCAGTAGCGATTTTGAAGTCGCCGCCCAATCACTGATTACCAGAGAACGTAAGCGCTCACTGATAGTTCTGTTTACCAATTTAAGAGATGAAGATGAACAAAGCCTGCTGGATGCGGTAAAACTTCTGAGTAAGCGTCATCTGGTGCTGGTTGCCAGCCTGCGAGAAACCGAACTGGATAATGCCGCTTCAATGCCGATTAATAATCAACAAGATGCAGCTCTGCGTGCTGCGGCTGCGAGCTACCAGTCCAAGCGACAGGCAGTATTAACGCGGTTGCGTAGTGCCGGAATACTTTGTCTTGATGTTCAGCCGCAGCAATTAGCAGTTGAGAGTGTAAATAGGTATCTGGCGATTAAAGCAGCGGGACAATTGTAGTTGAGATGCTGTAGTTGAAACTCAGCAATTGATGATGCCATTTAAATGGTACAAAGACACGATAAATGGCACAAGGGCACGATATTCGTGCCTTTTTGTTCTTTAATTAACGAGACTATTCAACTGGATTTTCAACCACTAAACGACGCGGCGCTACGCGACCATCATCATCAATTTTACCCACGCCGATAAACTCATGCTCGTCACCTACCGTGAGCCGCACCAGCCCGCTGCGCGGCGCGCCAGAGACTTGTACCGCTTGCCCCTGCTTAACATATACACCCATCACGGGCAGTAAGTTCACTTCGGGGAAATCTGCCACAGCGCTATCCATCGGCAATAACAGCGCGTCCAGTTCCGGCGCAGCAGAGCGTTCTGCTGCCAGCGCATCATTAACGATTTGCTGTAATTGCTCCAGTGTAACCATTCGTTCTGGCGGATAATCAGCAACATTCAGGCGGCGCAGATAGATGACATGAGCGCCGCAACCGAGCAATTCACCTAAATCATCAATAATACTGCGGATATACGTCCCTTTTGAGCAATGGATTTCCAGCTCCAGTTCATCATCTTGCCAGCGGATAAATTTCAGCTCATATACGGTGATTTTGCGAGATTCACGCGGGACTTCGATACCTTGTCTGGCGTATTCATACAAAGGTTTGCCCTGATATTTCAGCGCGGAATACATTGATGGAATCTGATCGCTTTCACCGCGAAACTGTTCTAATGCGGCATCGAGCTGATCCTGCGAAAAATTCACCGGCCGTTCAGCGATCACTTCGCCATCAGAGTCCGATGTATCCGTTCTCTGCCCTAAACGTGCGATAACACGATAACGTTTATCAGCATCGAGCAAAAATTGGGAAAATTTTGTAGCTTCACCAAGACAAATCGGCAACATACCTGTCGCCAGTGGATCTAACGCACCGGTATGACCTGCTCTGTTGGCATTATAGAGGCGTTTTACTTTTTGCAGCACATCGTTAGAACCCATGCCGGTTGGTTTATCCAACAATAAAACGCCATGAATATCACGACCGCGACGACGAGGGCGACTCATTACGCTTTGTCCTCGCCCTCACCCGCCGCTGCGCGACGTTCGGCATCATTTTTAACAACACTGGTGACCAGATTTGACATACGCATACCCTCCACCAGCGAGTTATCATATGCAAAGGTCAGTTCAGGAATAACACGCAGACGCATCGCTTTACCTAACAATGAACGAATAAAACCCGCTGCATCATGTAATGCTTTCAGACCGGCTTTAATCGCCGCTTCGTCATTATCATTAAGAAAAGTCACGAAAACTTTTGCGTAAGCTAAATCGCGTGAAACTTCTACACCAGAAACCGTTGCCATGCCAATACGCGGATCTTTCACTTCACGCTGCAAAATGATCGCGATCTCTTTTTGCATTTCCTGCGCTACGCGCTGAGTTCGGCTAAATTCTCTTGCCATTCTCTATTCTCCAAAAATGAGGGGGGCGTATTCGCCCCCCAAATGGATAGTATATTAAGCCATGATCATTAAGCGATAGAACGCTTAACCTCGATAACTTCAAATACTTCGATGAGGTCACCGACACGAACATCATTATAGTTCTTCACGCCGATACCGCATTCCATACCGTTGCGAACTTCGTTAGCATCATCTTTAAAGCGGCGCAGAGATTCCAGCTCACCCTCATAGATAACAACGTTGTCGCGCAGTACACGGATTGGGTTATGACGTTTAACCACACCCTCTGTCACCATACAACCAGCGATTGAACCAAACTTCGGTGAACGGAATACATCTCGTACTTCTGCCAGACCGATAATCTGCTGTTTGTATTCAGGTGCCAGCATACCGCTCATGGCTTGTTTCACTTCGTCAATCAAATCATAGATGACGGAGTAATAACGCAGATCTAAGTTTTCTGCTTCCACCACTTTACGAGCGGAGGCATCAGCACGGACGTTAAAGCCAAGAATAATAGCATTAGATGCGGCGGCTAATGTTGCATCAGTTTCAGTGATACCACCAACACCCGTACCGACAATCTTCACTTTCACTTCATCAGTAGAAAGATTTTGCAGTGCATCGCTAATAGCTTCAGAAGAACCCTGTACGTCAGCTTTCAGCACGATATTCAGTTCAGAAACATCACCTTCTTCCATGTTAGCGAACATGTTTTCCAGTTTAGATTTCTGCTGACGAGCTAGTTTCACTTCACGGAATTTACCCTGACGATACAGCGCTACTTCACGCGCTTTCTTCTCATCACGTACCACTGTCGCTTCATCACCCGCCGCAGGAACGGCTGACAACCCTAAAATCTCAACTGGGATAGATGGACCGGCTTCAATGATTTCATGACCCACTTCATCGCGCATTGCACGAACACGACCATACTCAAAGCCGCACAGTACGATGTCGCCTTTGTGTAAAGTCCCTTCCTGAACCAGAACAGTCGCAACAGGACCGCGACCTTTATCCAGAAACGATTCGATAACAACACCGCTTGCCATACCTGCACGCACTGCTTTCAGTTCCAGAACTTCAGCTTGCAACAAAATAGCATTCAGTAAGTCATCAATACCCGTACCGACTTTCGCAGAAACAGGGATAAACTGAGTATCACCGCCCCACTCTTCCGGCAGTACGTTGTACTGAGCTAATTCGTTTTTAACGCGATCCATATCCGCTTCCGGCTTATCGATCTTGTTAACTGCAACAACTAAAGGCACTTTCGCTGCTTTAGCATGTTGGATTGCTTCGATAGTTTGCGGCATTACGCCGTCATCAGCAGCAACAACCAGTACGACAATATCGGTAGCCTGAGCACCGCGAGCACGCATTGAGGTAAACGCGGCATGTCCCGGTGTATCCAAGAAAGTGATCATACCGTTGTCAGTTTCAACATGGTAAGCACCGATATGCTGAGTAATACCGCCTGCTTCACCGGAAGCCACTTTGGTTGAACGAATATAATCCAGCAGTGATGTTTTACCGTGGTCAACGTGACCCATGATAGTAACAACCGGCGCACGCGGCTCCAGTGCTGCATCAATATCACGGTCACTCATCAGTGCTTCTTCTAGTTCGTTTTCACGACGCAGAATCACTTTATGACCCATTTCTTCCGCAACCAGTTGAGCAGTTTCCTGATCGATAACTTGGTTGATGGTCGCCATTGCGCCCAGCTTCATCATGGTTTTAATAACCTGAGAGCCTTTCACTGCCATTTTATTAGCAAGTTCTGCAACAGTAATGGTTTCACCGATGATTACATCGCGGTTAACAACTTGAGCCGGTTTGTGGAAACTATGCTGCAATGCACTTGGTTTGCGTTTGCCTTTACCGCCGCGCGTAACAGCGCGGGCTTCTTCACGATCAGCTTTAGATTCAGAAAGTTTATTTCCTTTCTTCGGCTTACCGGATTTACCGCCGCGAGCACGGCGTTCGCCTTCCACTTTGCGGTCGTTTTCATCTTCGGCTTCACGCGCGTGATGAGAAGTCGTCACATGATAATCGGAGACATCTTCCTCAACCGGTTCAGCCGCCCAACGACCTTCATTTTCTTCCGCCATTTTGCGCGCTTCTTCAGCAACACGTTTGGCTTCTTCTTCAACTTTGCGCTTGGCTTCTTCTTCAACTTTACGTTGCAGTACCGCCGCTTCAGCTTCACGACGCGCTTTTTCAGTCTGCGCTGGCTTTTCAGCTTTTACCGTAGGCTTGTTATTAGCGGGCTTGTTGGCTGGTTTAGCTTTTACTTTCGCTTTCTCGTCTGCCGCTTTCTTAGCAGCAGCATCACGCTTGGCTTTTTCTTCCGCTTCGCGTTTCGCTTTCTCTTCAGCAGCACGTTTAGCTTGCTCTTCTGCTTCACGTTTCGCCTGTTCTTCAGCCTCACGTTTAGCTTGTTCCTCTGCTTCCTGAGCTTCTTGTGAATCACGATTCACATAAGTGCGTTTTTTACGCACTTCAATTTGTACGGATTTGCTTTTGCCACCGGTACTTGGAACGCTCAAGGTGCTGCGAGTCTTACGCTGCAACGTAAGTTTACCTGGCGCATTACCATGATCATGGTTTAGATGCGTCAATAATGTTTCTTTTTCCTGCTGGGTCACAGAATCTGACGCAGACTTTTTAATACCTGCATCAGCGAACTGCTGCAACAGGCGGTCTACCGGAGTCTGAATCTCTTCGGCCAGCGATTTAATGGTTACTTCTGACATGCTGTTCCTTCCTGCTACAGTAATTACTCTTGATCGTCGCCAAACCAACAAATATTGCGTGCTGCCATAATCAGCTCACCAGCTTTTTCACTGGTCATACCGTCAATATCAGTCAAGTCATCAACGCCTTGCTCTGCAAGGTCTTCCAACGTACAAACACCTTTTGCAGCCAGTTTGTACGCCATAGAACGGTCAAGATTCGGCAGACTTAATAAATCCTCTGCCGGTTTGTTGTCGCCAAGGCTTTCTTCTTGTGCTAATGCCAGCGTGGTTAACGCATTTTTAGCACGAGTACGTAACGCTTCAATGGTCTCTTCATCAAGACCATCGATTTCTAATAGCTCTTTCACCGGCACATAAGCCAGCTCTTCCAGAGATGAGAAACCTTCCTGAACCAGCACGGTGGCGAAATCTTCGTCAATATCCAGGTACTTAGTAAAGGTATCAATAGCAGCGTACGCTTCTGCCTGATGTTTAGCTTGTAACTCTTCGGTGGTCATGACGTTCAGATCCCAACCAGTAAGCTGAGAGGCTAAACGGACGTTTTGACCATTACGACCAATCGCCTGAGCCAGATTGCTGGCTTCAACAGCGATGTCCATGTTGTGTCTATCTTCATCAACGACGATAGAGGCAACATCTGCGGGTGCCATCGCATTAATCACGAACTGCGCTGGATTATCGTCCCACAGCACAATATCGATACGCTCACCGCCTAATTCGCTAGAAACGGCTTGAACGCGCGCGCCGCGCATACCCACGCAAGCACCAACGGGATCGATACGTTTATCGTTAGTTTTCACCGCAATTTTCGCACGAGAACCCGGATCACGCGCTGCCGCTTTAATCTCAATCACTTCTTCGCCGATTTCCGGTACTTCAATGCGGAATAATTCAATCAGCATTTCAGGGCGAGAGCGGCTGACAAAAAGTTGTGCGCCGCGCGCTTCAGGACGAACAATGTAAAGAACACCGCGGACACGATCACCCGGACGGAAGTTCTCACGCGGTAACATATCTTCACGACCGATAACCGCTTCAGCATTGCTACCTAAATCGAGAATGATGCTGTCGCGGTTCACTTTTTTCACCACACCAGTAACAATTTCGCCTTCATATTCGCGGAATTGTTCAACAACCATTGCGCGTTCGGCTTCGCGTACTTTTTGTACGATAACCTGTTTTGCCGTTTGCGTTGTGATGCGGTCAAAAGTAACGGATTCAATTTGATCTTCAACGAAGTCGCCAACTTGAATTTCCGGTTCGTCAAGACGCGCGGCATCAAGCGTAATTTCACGAGTTGGCTGGGTGACGGTATCAACAACCATCCAACGGCGGAAAGTATCGAAATCACCAGAACGGTGATCGATGCTTACACGAACGTCAATATCTTGCTCATACTTTTTCTTTGTTGCCGTAGCCAGAGCTGTTTCTAGCGCCTCGAAAATTTTCTCACGAGGGAGTGCCTTTTCATTAGAAACCGCCTCAACAACAGCCAGAATCTCTTTATTCATCTAGTTGCCTCTATATGAGCTCTAAAAGTGGGGAACCAAGTTCGCTTTCTGAATATTGCTCAGGGCGAACACTTCATCTTTACCTTCAACATTAAGGGTTATCATTTCACCCTCAACGGATTTGATCGTTCCTACCCATCTACGACGGTTTTGTACGCCCATGCGTAGTGTCAGGCTAACTTCTTCACCGATAAAACGTTGGTAATGTGCTGCATTGAACAGCGGTCTTTCCAAACCCGGAGAAGAAACTTCCAAGTTGTATGCAGTAGTGATCGGATCTTCAACATCCAGAACAGCACTAACCTGATAGCTTACATCAGCACAATCATCAACATTGATGCCCGCGTCGCTATCAATATAAATACGCAGTGTCGATTGACGACCGCGAATAAACTCAATGCCAACCAGTTCAAAACCTAATGCTTCTACTGGCGCACTAATCAATTCTGTTAACTTCTGCTCTAGCGTGGCCAATCCCACCCCCAAGACATAAAAAAAGGGCATAAAGCCCAGTGATTCTGTTGCCTGATAACAAAAAACCCCGATTAAGTCGGGGCTTTTTGTAACTGGGCCCTGTTTCTGAATCAGCGATTGAGCGGCTGAAACAGCTTAGCCTCTTTTCGAATAGTCACTTTATTATTTGAAAACAAACTAGGAAGAATTGGTTGCGGGGGCCAGATTTGAACTGACGACCTTCGGGTTATGAGCCCGACGAGCTACCGGGCTGCTCCACCCCGCGTCCGATATAGGTGCGTATAATACGCTAACCACCTACAAAACGCAAATACAGACAAGGATCAAGAGAAGAATAAAAGTTATGCTGCTAATTAAATGAAGTTACCCGTTTAGCGCGTTGTTATCTGGCTATTTTACAGTACTTTGCTGGCTATCTTCTGCACAATCTTTGCACGATTATTTCTACGTTTTGTCCATTGATGCCATTTTATCTTTTTTAGAGCTAACCACTTAGTCTCAAATTTTGACCGCTTAGCCCAAATATAGAACCACTAACCAAAATTGAGATATTCACAGTTTGACTTAATATAAATAATGGCTCGTCGCTATTATCTTCCTCCAACTATTGGCGGAGGAAATTACGTTTATCCGGGTAGGCAGTAATCTACTTAACTCGACATATAACCGGATAGATTATTTAATTTTCCAGACAGGAATAAAAGGAAACCTCATGAAAAGAGAGGGTATTTTAAAACATATCCCTTGGGTGTTGCTGGCGATAGTTGCCGCAGCTTGCTTAGGCGTGATTGCATTACGCCGCGGCGAGCATATCAGTGCCCTGTGGATTATCGTTGCTTCGGTATCGGTCTATTTAGTAGCGTACCGTTACTATAGCCTCTACATCGCGACTAAAGTGATGCAGTTGGATCCGACGCGCGCAACTCCGGCAGTCGTCAATAACGACGGTCTTAACTATGTACCAACCAATAAAAACGTATTGTTTGGTCACCACTTCGCCGCTATCGCTGGTGCGGGCCCGCTGGTTGGTCCTGTATTGGCTGCACAGGTTGGTTATCTGCCAGGTACATTATGGCTGTTAGCTGGTGTGGTATTAGCGGGTGCGGTACAGGACTTCATCGTACTGTTCATCTCTGTACGCCGTAACGGTGCATCTTTGGGCGAAATCATCAAAAAGGAAATGGGTCCGGTTCCGGGAACTATCGCGCTGTTCGGCTGCTTCCTGATTATGATCATTATCCTCGCGGTGTTGGCTCTTATCGTGGTAAAAGCCTTAGCAGAAAGTCCATGGGGCGTGTTCACAGTATGTTCTACTGTGCCAATCGCGCTGTTTATGGGTCTTTACATGCGCTATATCCGTCCGGGCCGTGTAGGTGAAGTTGCTGTTATCGGTATTGTACTGTTAATCGCTTCTATCTGGTTCGGTGGTGTTATTGCTGCTGATCCATTCTGGGGTCCTGCGCTGACATTCAAAGATACAACCATCACTTATACACTGATTGGTTACTCTTTCATTTCAGCTTTACTGCCTGTATGGCTGATTCTGGCACCTCGTGATTATCTGGCTACTTTCCTGAAAATCGGCGTTATCGTTGGTTTAGCGATTGGTATCGTAATCCTGAATCCAGAACTGAAAATGCCAGCATTAACTCAATTCATTGATGGTACTGGTCCAGTCTGGAAAGGTGCTCTGTTCCCATTCCTGTTTATTACCATTGCTTGTGGTGCTGTTTCTGGTTTCCACGCATTGATCTCTTCTGGTACAACACCAAAACTGCTGGCTTGCGAAACCGATGCTCGTTTTATCGGTTACGGCGCAATGCTGATGGAATCTTTCGTTGCTATCATGGCTTTGGTTGCGGCTTCTATTATCGAACCAGGTCTGTACTTTGCAATGAACGTACCGCCAGCAGGATTAGGTATCACTATGCCTGACCTGCACAGACTGGGTACTGAAGATGCACCAATGATCTTAGCTTCACTGAACGATGTTACTGCTCACGCAGCAGCAACCATCAGCTCTTGGGGCTTCGTCATCAGTCCGGATGAAATTCTGCAAACTGCAAAAGACATTGGTGAAACTTCTGTACTGAACCGTGCTGGTGGTGCGCCTACTCTGGCAGTTGGTATCGCTCACGTATTCCATCAGGTTCTTCCTGGTGAAGGTATGATGGGCTTCTGGTATCACTTCGGTATTCTGTTTGAAGCACTGTTCATTCTGACTGCGTTGGACGCCGGTACTCGTTCTGGCCGCTTTATGCTGCAAGATTTACTGGGTAACTTCGTTCCATTCCTGAAGAAAACTGACTCACTGGTTGCTGGTATCATCGGTACTGCTGGTTGCGTTGGTTTGTGGGGCTACCTGCTGTATCAAGGCGTGGTTGATCCATTGGGCGGCGTTAAGAGTTTGTGGCCTCTGTTCGGTATCTCCAACCAGATGTTAGCTGCTGTGGCTCTGATTCTGGCTACCGTTGTCTTCATTAAGATGAAACGTGCTCAATACATTTGGGTTACAGTGATCCCAGCTATTTGGCTGCTGATCTGTACAACTTATGCACTGGGACTGAAACTTATCAGCAACGATCCATCACTGGACGGTTTCTTCTTCGCTGCTAACAAGTTCAACCAAAAAATCATTGAAGCTGGTGCTGACGTACCTGCGAAACAGCTTGCTGACTGGCATCACATTGTCATCAACAACTATACTAATGCCGGTATCAGTATTCTGTTCCTGCTCGTTGTTTACAGCATTCTGTTCTACGGTATCAAAGTTGGTATGGCTGCATACAAGAAACCAGAACGCACTGATCAGGAAACGCCTTATGTGCCAGTTCCTGAAGGTGGGATTCAAATTTCTTCGCACCACTAATCAATAGTGATTTAATGGATACGCTGCATAATGTGAATTAAATCGTATTCAAAACCACTGAAGATCTGATACTAATGGGCGCAGCGAATACTGCGCCCATTCTTAACTCAGGCTTACAGAGAATCTATGCAGTTGTATTTATTAGACAAGAAAAAGTTGGGAGAGAGAAATGTTCGGAAGTCTCGGTCAGGCAGGTAAATATCTAGGGCAAGCAGCGCGTATGCTGATTGGTGTACCAGACTATGATACTTACGTTGAGCATATAAAAGTCACCCACCCAGAGCAAACACCAATGACCTACGAAGAATTTTTCCGCGAACGCCAGCAATCTCGCTACGGCGGTGATGGCAAAGGCGGTATGCGCTGCTGTTAATATCGTGAGTTAATATACAAAACGATTAATCAGCCGCTAATCATCAATTGAGGACACCACATGAAACCCATTGCAGTCACCATTTTGACAGGCTTTTTGGGTTCAGGTAAAACCACGCTATTACGTCATATCCTGAACGAAAATCACGGTTACAAAATTGCAGTTATCGAAAACGAATTCGGTGAAGTACCCATCGATAACACGATTATTGGCGATCGCGCCAGCCGTATTACAACGTTAAGCAATGGTTGTATCTGTTGCAGTATCTCTAACGAATTAGAAAATGCGCTGTTAGATCTCATTGACGGCATCGATAATGACCAACTCGAATTCGATCGGCTTATTATTGAATGCACCGGTATGGCTGATCCCGGACCTATTACACAAACTTTCTTCGCTCATGAAGTTATCTGCCAACGTTTTCTGCTTGATGGCATATTAACATTAGTGGACGCCGTTCATGCCGATCAGCAGCTCACCCAGTTTCCTATTGCACAAGCACAAGTCGGTTACGCCGACCGCATTCTGCTGACCAAAACCGATGTCGCACCCGATACCGATGCCCTAAGCCAACGTCTACAACTTATGAACGCCCGTGCGCCGATTTATAAAGTAGTCAATGGCGATATTGATCTCAGCATCTTATTTGACATTGAGGGCTTTGTGCTAAATGACAAACTAAACGTCACTACACCAACCCCCGTATTCCGCCGCATTGCACAACCACAGAATAATATTCAGTCGATTGTGGTTTATCTCGATAAACCCGTAGAACTGATGCAAATCTCCGATGTAATGGAAAATCTCCTGCTGACTTTTGCTGATAACCTGCTGCGTTACAAAGGGATTCTATCAATAAAAGATGATACCCGCCGCCTACTGTTCCAGGGTGTACAACGCCTGTACAACGCCGACTGGGATCGCGACTGGCAGCCTGATGAAGAACGCAAAAGCACACTGGTATTTATCGGTATTAATTTACCGGAAGAAGAGATACGAACGAAGTTTGCAGAGTTGGAAAGCTAATTTATTGTTTGGATATGGAGAGAATAATAATTTGTAGAGGCGGCTGTTAACCGCCCGCTAAACCACAGTGAAATCAACGGGCGGCAGGTTGCCGCCCCTACAAAAAAACATATAATCAATTGAAATTTATCGTAAAAAACACAGTTCCCTATCCGAAGTTAAATTGCCTCAGAAAACCAAACAATACTTGCCCCAAATTATCGAACATATTCGCCGTTAACAGCTCAAAATAAGGGCTCAGGGTGTACATAATCAGGGACAGAGCCATCATGCCTACCGTAAGAGATAAGGGAAAGCCGATGACAAAAACAGATAACTGCGGCGTCAGGCGATTGAGCAATCCCAACGTCAGGTTCAGACATAGCAATAGCGCCACCACAGGCAATCCCAGCATAAGACCGTCAGAAAAAATTCGCCCTGCTGACTGTACCAATGACAGGCTGCCTGATGCACCCGGAAAGTCAGCACTGATCGGCAAAACCTGGAAACTACCTGCCACAATATCGATCAAATACAGATGACCGTTAAATGTCAGAAACAGCAACACTGCCAGCACGTTCAACAGTCGGGCTATCACCGGTATATTTTGCCCGCCGCTTGGATCGTAAAACGTGGCAAAAGATAATCCCATCTGCAAGCCGATAATTTCTCCCGCATGGCGCACAGCAACAAATATCAGTTGTGCGGAAAGCCCCATAGCAATGCCGATAACCAGTTGTTGCACACCAGTCAGTAAGCCGACAAGAGAAAAAATACCGATGTCGTTTTCCGGCAATGCCGGAGCGATCAAAAAAGTCACTATCAGCGCCAGACCGATTTTGACCTTTTTATTCACCTCTTTTTCATTAAAGACCGGTGCGGTACTAAACAGGGCAAGAATTCGCAGAAATGGCCAGAAGAACTGGCTGATATGCAGGTACAAAGAAGCGAGAGATAGTGTCAGCATGGTTAATGGATAATATAAGGCAGGCTGTCAAACAGCGAACGCATATAATCCAAAAATAGCGCTAACATCCACGGTCCAAGAACAGTAATCACCGCGACAATCAACAGAATCTTGGGGATAAAAGACAGCGTCATTTCATTGATCTGCGTGGCGGACTGCAAAATGCTAATCACCAGCCCTGCCACCAGCGCTGCCAGCAACAAAGGGGCAGCAATGAGCAAACCAATCTTAATCGCCTGAAACCCCATAGCCATCACACTTTCAGGCGTCATAACATTCTCCTGTCAGCTAAAAAAGCTCTGAGCCAGTGAGCCAACCAGCAGTTGCCAGCCGTCCACCAGCACGAACAGCATGAGTTTAAATGGCAGCGAAATAGTCGCAGGCGGCACCATCATCATTCCCAATGCCATCAGTACACTAGCGACCACCAGATCGATGATTAAAAACGGCAGAAAGACCGTAAAACCAATCTGAAACCCCGTTTTTAACTCACTGGTGACGAATGCCGGAACCAGAATACGCAAAGGAACGTCGTCCTGACTGTCAAAATTAGCCTGATGAGCAATACGGGTATAGAGCGCCAGATCATCTTCGCGCGTCTGCTGCAACATAAATTCCCGCAAAGGCTGCGCCCCTTTTTGTAGGGCAGTTTCCATCGTGATTTCATCTTGGGATAACGGTAACCATGCTTCGTCGTAGATTCGGTTAAATACCGGAGACATCACGAAAAAGGTCATGAACAGCGCTAGCCCCAACAACACTTGGTTTGGCGGCGTAGATGCCGTTCCCAATGCGTTCCGCAATAGCCCCAACACAATCACAATACGGGTAAAGCCAGTCATCATCAGTAACGCCGCAGGCAAAAGAGTTAATGACGTCAGCAGTATTAACGTCTGCACTGGCAGCGACCAGCCATCTCCGTTGTTCGATTGAGTCAAGAGAATATCGCTGTTTGCCGCAAGTGCAGCCTGAGCTGGCAACAGTAAGATGACAGCCGTCAATAAAGCGCGCAGACTGAATCTCAGACATGTTTTCACATTCATTTCCGACCGCCAGAACGCCGTTGCGTGATGCTGTTAAGCAACACCGTTTGAAAATGATCACTTATGGACGATGCCGCTGTTTTTTCATTACGGGTTTCATCGCTGGTTTTCTTTTCCATCGTTTTCAGGCAGGTAATATTCTCAGCGGTCACTCCCAACAATAACCACTGATCATCAATCTCTACCACAACCAGACGTTCACGAGGACCGAGTGACAGGCTGTACTTCACGCGAAAAAGCGAGTTTCCCCGCAGCCGCCCCGTTGTCACACCGACGCGGCGTAAAAACCAGATCACGACAACAAAAATCAGAAGTATCAAACCCAGAATCCCGCTCATACTCAGCCACACTGAATAGGTGTCAGCGGCGGTATGAGCAACTTGCGTTCCGTCCATCATTAGCGGCTCAGACGGTGCATTCGTTCAGATGGCGTAATAATCTCGGTGATGCGAATCCCGAACTTGTCGGACACCACCACCACTTCACCCTGAGCGATCAGATAACCGTTAATCAGAATATCCAGCGGCTCACCTGCCAACCCGTCCAAAGTAACAATAGAACCTTGACTAAGGCGCAGCAGCTCTTTAATCGTCATTTTGGTACGTCCCAACTCCACGGTCATTTTTACCGGAATGTCGAGAACTAAACTCATATCTTCTGAAAAATTTGCCGCTGCATCGTCCAGCGCCATCGATGAAGCGCCAGAACTTTCCGCCGCTTGTTGTTCGCTCATGGCTTCCGCCCAGAGATCGTCTACCGCAGGGGTATCTGTGCCAGCAGGCTTTTCATTATCGCTCATGCGAGCCTCACTCCTTTTTCAAAGATAACAATGCAGAGTTAAACAATTTTTCCACCTGCAAAGCATATTGATTGTTGACGCCGCCATATTTCCCCGACAATACCGGAACACCATCAACAAACGCCTCAACGCTTTCCGGCTTGTCCAGCGGAATAATGTCTTGTGGTTTCAGGTTCATCACCTGCGACAGGCGGGTAGAAATGTCCGCCAGCTTAACCATCAGCTCCAGCTCCGTATCCCGAACCTGACTAGCCAGCGTGCTACGCCAGTGCTTATTCTCCTGACGGGAATTCTCCAACGGAGGATTGGTAAGCAGCTCGCGCAGGGGTTCAATAATGCTAAACGGGATACAAATATCCAGTTCACCGCTGTAAGAGCCGATTTCGACATAAAACGGCGTGGTCACTACAATGTCGTTCGGCGAGGAGGTAATGTTAGTAAATTTGACCTGTAGCTCAGAACGCACATATTCCGTTTTCAAACTGAATATCGTGCTCCAGGCATCATCGTAGGCTTCCTGCGCCATCGACAACATGCGCTGAATAATGCGCTGTTCCGTCGGAGTAAATTCCCGACCATCAGCTTTAGTCTGAAAACGCCCATCGCCGCCAAACAGGTTTTCTACCGACATAAAAACCAGACTGGGCGAAAAAACAAACAATGCCGTGCCGCGCAGCGGATTCAGATGAACCAAGTTGAGGTTGGTCATCACCGGCAGGTTGCGGGCAAACTCATGGTATGGCTGAATTTTAATACCACCAGCGGTAACATCAGGGCTACGGCGCAAAATATTAAACAGCCCCATACGGAACTGACGGGCAAAACGCTCATTGATCATTTCCAATGAATGTAAACGCTCACGGATCACCCGACGCTGCGTATTGGGATCGTAAGGACGAATATCGCCCTCCAAGTCCATTTTTGCGTGAGCTATCTCGTCTCCACTGTCCTCACCGTCACCGCCGTTCAGCAAACGGTCTATTTCATCCTGCGATAGGATACTGTCAGACATACTCATTACCGTAAGATAAAGGCATTAAATAAAACATCTGTGACGCCTACCGACTGCTTTCCGGCTAGCGGATCACTGATAGTATTTTTGATCTGCTCAATTAGCTGTACCTTTCCGTCATCTGTCGTCAATGTTGTTGCCGTTTGCTGTGCAAAGAGCAGTAACAAGCGGCTGCGAACTTCCGGCAGAAATTTTTCTAACGTTTCTTTCGCTTGATTATCCTGTAGCCGCAAAGTCAGCCCGATATACAAAACGTGATCGCTGTTATCCGATTCCGGTTTCAGGCTGACGGTAAAGGTCTCTAACGGCACGTACACGGGTGCGGTTTCATGTTGCACAACGGACGTTTCCCCAGTTACATTTTCCGCTACTTGCGATTTCACTTCTTTTATTTCTAGCCAGATGTAACCCGCCAACACACAGACTCCAGCCAAGAGCAGTAATACCAGCAGAATAACCAACGTGCGTTTTTTACTGCCCTGCGTCGTTTTCTGTTTCTCTTTCGCCATCAGATAAATAAGCCCTGTAATTAAATAATCTGCGCCCGAAAAAAGAGCGCCCTGCTGGAAAAAACATTTTATTACACCCCTTGCGAGGACAATTCCTTAAAAAAGCGCCGTTTCTGTCAGTATCCTGACAGATAGCCGCCATTCTCAGACGAACGTGTTGATCTCTTGGGAATAACTGAGCATACGTGAAACCAGCGCAGGCTCATCTATTAACGCTTCGTCATCAGCGCTATCATTTTTGTCCATACCCCAAGCGCCATGCTCCGAATGCGCTGACTCCTGAGATGATGCGGTATCCGCGCCTACACTGCTTTGCCCTAGTTGGACTCCAGACTCCGCCAACGAAGTTCTCAAATGCGGCATTGCCGACTCCAGCGCGGCACGCACCTGATGATCGCCGGTCACAAAATGCAACTGCGCCTGATCGTTATTCAAACGCAGGCTGATCTTCAACGCACCCAGCTCTTTGGGGTGCAGACGCAGTTCAGCATGGTGGACACCATCACGGGTAAAACAGGCAATCTGCTGCCCTAACGCTTGCTGCCATGCGGTGGTTCCGACTTCCGGCGCTAGTATTCCCTGCGACACCGTAGGGGGCGATACGGGTACGGCTGAGGAGGTCTGAGTCACTTTTACGCTACCCATCGGTAACGAATGCTGCGCCATTGACGAAAAGACGTGCGTCGATCCGCCAGAATCACGCATCAGCGCAGCCGACGCGTCGTCTTTAGCGATTTGCAGCGGCTCACCGTCCGTTATACCGGCTTTGTTCAACGTATCAGGTGTATTGTTCGATGAATCAATAGTTGAATTGAGAGACGAATTTATAAACGAATTTATAAAAATAGCAGCAGGCGTCTGTGCGACTTTCAGAACTGGCACGCGTTCGGTTAAAACCGAACGCGGCGTTTTCGGTACAAAAACAGTCGCCTGAGATAACGGCGCTGCTGATGCTAACGGCGCTTCGCGCATCAATAATGTAGCGTTCTGTTGATGTGCTGACAGTTGAGTAGCAGCCAGCCCGACTGAGTTTTCAGCGTCGAGCGCGCCCTCTTTTGCCGCAGGCATTGCTGACGTATCTATGTTCGGCGGCGTCATCTCTTCGGGCAGCAAAGTCAACAACGGTGAAAGAATTGCCGCGTTGTCTGGCGAACCTGCCATGCTGTTTTCATCTTCTGGAGAAAAATGCTTAGTGTCGCCTGCATCGTTTTCCGTCAAGGAAGATATTCCCGACAACAGTTTTTTGCCTAACTCAGCAGCAAAATCGGTTGTCTCATCAACTGATGACGCATGTTTCCGCATCGTCTCAGTCGGCGCAATCGGTTGTGTGTTGACTATCATGTTATGCTTTCCTCTGGCTTGCGCGACGGGCAAACTCGTCCATCATTTTCTGTTCCTGCCGGTTCTCTTTCAGCTCTCGCTGCTCGTCAGCGCGTTGTTTCAGCGTTTCAAATGCTTTCAAACGCTGCCGATCTTTTTGCCAGACAGACAGCGTATCTTCCACTGCATTCCGGCGAGCGGAAACCTCATGCGCCTGCTGCGCGACCACACGCCCCAATGCGCCAATAAACCCCTGATACGTTTGTAAAGTAACAACCGACACCCCTTTCTCTGCGATGTTGTCCTGTAGCCGTCGGCGATATTCATGTTCGTAATCCTGTAACTGCGTCAGGCGATCACTTTCATCGGCATGTTTTTGCCGCGCCCGTCCCAGCCGTGTCGTGGTGTCATTGAGTTTCTGCTCTGCAAGATTACACAGCACATTTATTGGCGAAGATGCAGACATGGCTATCCGTTACTCCTTACCTGATGTCGTACTGTCATCAGGAAACAGTGCCGCCAGTCGGTTATACGACACATCGTATTCGCAGCTCTCATTAATGCCCTGTTGCAGATAGCGCTCCATTTCCGGATACAGCGCAATAGCCTGATCCAGTAAAGGATCGCTGCCTGCGGCATAAGCACCGACGCTGACCAAATCACGGTTACGCTGCCAGGATGACAGCAGTTGTTTAAAACGTTGCACTTTGCGGTACTGAGACTGTTCCGTTAGCTCGGTCATAACGCGGCTTATTGATGCCTCAATATCGATCGCCGGATAGTGCCCCGCCTCTGCCAAACGCCGTGACAAAACGATATGCCCGTCGAGGATCGCCCGCGCAGAATCAGCAATCGGATCTTGCTGATCGTCCCCCTCCGTCAAAACCGTATAAAATGCCGTAATCGAACCGCCGCCCTTGATACCGTTACCGGCGCGCTCAACCAACGCAGGAAGACGGGCAAATACCGATGGCGGATAACCTTTGGTGGCTGGCGGTTCGCCAATGGCTAACGCAATTTCGCGCTGTGCCATGGCATAACGCGTCAGTGAATCCATGATCAGCAATACGTCTTTACCACGATCACGAAAGTCTTCCGCGATACGCGTGGCGTATACCGCCCCCTGCATACGCAACACAGGGGAGACGTCCGCCGGAGCTGCAATCACAACGGAACGCTGTAATCCGGCATGACCTAAGATATTTTCGATAAAATCTTTTACTTCACGCCCGCGCTCGCCAATTAGCCCAACGACAATAACGTCCGCTTTGGTATAACGCGCCATCATTCCCAGCAGCACGCTTTTACCCACGCCGGAACCAGCAAACAGTCCCATACGCTGCCCGCGTCCAACGGTTAACAGTCCGTTAATGGCGCGAACGCCGACATCGAGAACGTGCTTAATGGGATCGCGCTGCAATGGATTAAAAGGAGGCGTAAATAGTGCGCGGTGTTCACCGGTTTCTGGAGGAGGCAAACCATCAAGCGGGTGCGCGCTGGCGTCCAGTACACGCCCCAGCAAAGCTGGTCCTAACGGCAATTGTTTGCCTTGCGAACTGCCCTCAGCACTATCTGGAGCATAAACACGAGCGTCGGGCAAAATGCCATCGACATTTTCCAATGGCATCAGGTACAGCGTATGACCGTTAAACCCGACGACTTCACTTTCAACAATACGCTTTTCCTGTGTACTGCCGCATTCAACAATACACAGCGTACCGATAGGCAGCTTGAGTCCTACTGCCTCCATCACTAGTCCTGTAGCCCGCGTCAATTTACCGTACCGGCGGTATGTCGGTAGCGTCTCCATGCGCGCTTCATGCTGTGTGATTGCGCCCAGCCAGTTTTTCAGACGGGAGGTCATCGTTCCCCCTCACTTCGGCTAAGGGAGCAAAGCGCCTGCCAGCGCGTCTCAAGGGAGGCATCAAGCTCTCCTTCTTCTGTACTAATGCGACAACCGCCCGGCAAAATGTGAGGATCGATACACAGCTCCCAGTGATGATCTGCCAGCAATTTTTCCAACTGCTTGCGGGTCGCTTCCGGCTCTTCTGCACTGATCCACAGCCTGACTGAACCGTTCAACAACGAATCTTCATTCAACCGCTGCCGAATGTCTGCAAGCAGGGCAGCGTTCGTTTTTCCGCTGATAATATAATCACCAATCACCGCACGAGCCGCCGTCAAAGCCACCTGAACCAATCGCGATGGAATGACACTATCGAGGTTATCCAACGAATCCTGAAACGCGTCCAATAGACGGGAAAATTGCGCCGCCTGCTGTTCTTGCTGCGCCAATCCTGCGGCAATTCCTTGCGCTAATCCCTCTTCGCGCCCTTGCTGATAGCCTGCGTCATATCCCTGCTTGCGTCCCTCTTCTTCTCCTTTCTGTAGCCCTTGAGTACGACCGTTTTGTTCAGCCTGCTGACGCAGACGGGTCAACTCAGCTTGTTGCATTGCCTCTGTGGTCAAATCGCTTACCGGCTCGCATTCAGAGCGGGAAAATACATCAAGCGGGGCTATCTCATCCAGCAGGTTATCTGGTTTCCAGCGCTGCCAAAGGCGATTAGACGTAGACATCTTCGCCTCCACCCAGAACGACCTCGCCGGATTCTGCCAGACGACGCACTACCAGCAGGATCGCTTTCTGCTCTGCTTCCACTTGGGACATGCGTACCGGTCCGCGCGAATCCAAATCGTCGCGCATAATGTCGGACTGGCGTTTTGACATATTGCGGAAAAATTTCTCACGCAGCGCCGGAGCCGCGCCTTTCATTGCCACAATCAGAGATTCGCTCTCAATCTCCTGCAAAATACGCCGGATACTGCGATCCTCGATCTCCACCAGATTTTCAAACAGGAACATTTCATCAATGATTTTCTGCGCCAGTTCTTGATCAAACTCACGCACCGCTTCAATCGCCGCTTCTTCCTGCTGAGTTTTCATCAGGTTAAGAAGTTCAGCCGCAGGACGTATCCCGCCCATTTTGTTACGTTTGAGGTTTTGCCCGTGCAGCAGATTGTTCAATACTTCCGTCAGTTCTTGCAGCGCGACCGGCTGTACCCCGCCGAAAGTGGCGATACGCAGCATAATGTCGTTACGTTCGCGATCGTCAAAGCGTTCCAGCACATCGGCAGCCTGAGCGCGTTTGAGATGGATCAGAATGGTGGCGATAATCTGCGGGTGTTCGTCCCGAATCAGATCAAAGACCATATTCGGTTCCATGAAGTTCAGGGTCTCAATGCCATCGCTGCTATTTTGTGATTCCAGCAGATCGTCCAGCAGTGAGAACGCCCGTTCTTCACCCAGCGCTTTCACCAATACATTACGCAGATACTCGTTGGTATTAATGCTGATGGCAGCATATTCGCCGGAATCACGCTGAAACTCTTGCATAACCTGAGCAAGCTGTTCATGGGTGAACGTATTCATACTGACCATTGCGCTGCTGATCTGCGTGACCTCGTGAGTATTGAGGTGCTTAAACACTTCGGCGGCTCGTTCGTCACCGAGCGTCAGCATGATAATGGCACTTCTTTCTGCGGCATTCATGATGACTTCTGCTCCTTGTTGAGCCACTGGCGAATCACCAGCGCAATAATTTGTGGTTCTTGATCTGCCATATCACGCAGATTCAGCGTACTTAACTCAGTATCCAAGCGCTGCTGCGCCTTTTCCCTCTCTTTACTTTCTTTTTTGCTCCGCTTCTCGTTGATCTCTGTCTGCCGAATTTCTTTTTCCAGCTCCAGCCGTTGTAAAGCCATTTCCTGATGTTTTATCCAGAAAGGTTGAACCGCTTTGCGCCACAATACCCATGCGATCAGCGCGACAAACAGATAACGCGCCGCAGCTAACAACAGGTTGATAAATTCAGGCTGCTTCCACAGCGGAATCGGTGCTACTTCATCTTGCGTACTAAACGGCATGTTCACCACGTTCAGTGTGTCGTCGCGGCTGGCGGAGTAACCCATCGCTTCTTTTACTAAGGTGTTAATTTGTTCCATTTGCACTTCTGTCAGTGCTTCTGGTGTGCCTTTTTCTCCCGGCAGATAGTTCACAACTACCGCGACGGACAGCCGCTCCACCGTGCCGGTATTTCGTTTGATATGCGTCAGAGTACGATTCAGCTCATAGTTGGTGGTGTCGCTCTGACTCTGGTTATAAGGGACCAACGGCGCAGCCTGAGGAACTGGCGTCGTAGCTGGCGCGTTTTTCTCTGCGTTTGCGGTTGCAGCAGCTTTGCCTTTTTTTCCTGCGGTTGCGGCAGTCTTCTCAGGCGCGGGCTGTTCAATCGGCGCACTTGTTGGTGCTGACGGCTGATTGCTCAACGCCCCCGGTACACCGCCTGCGCCGCCTTTTCCGCCCTGTTCGGAATGGCTGCTCTGGCGACTGCGTACCGACATTTTGTCCGGCGAATTGTTGGGCTGATATTGTTCCGCTGTCTGTTCATGCTGGGTAAAATCGATCTGCGCCGTGACTTGCGTCTGCACATTCTGGCTTCCGACAAGCGGCGAGAGGATCGCCTGAATGCGGTTCTGATAATCCGTTTCTACGTCTTGCGTGTACTTTAACTGTGATGTCTGCGCCGCCTGCGCGCCGTTTTGCGTCAGCAGTCGTCCCGCTTGATCTACGATAGTGACTTTCTCCGCACTCAACCCTGGTACTGCACTGGCGATCATGTAGGTAATGGCGTTGACCTGTCCGGTGTCCAATGTGCGACCGCTGTTTAAATTCAGCGTAACTGACGCCGACGGTGATTTTTGTTCACGAATAAACAGAGAGGGTTTAGGCATCGCCAAATGAACGCGGGCAGTCTGCACCAGCCCCAGCGTTTCAATAGTTCTCGACAGTTCTCCCTCCAGCGCACGCTGGAAATTAACCTGTTCATTGAACTGGCTGAGACCAAACTTTTCCTGATCCAGCAGTTCAAAACCAACCGAACCGCCTTTAGGCAGCCCTTGCTGCGCCAATTTCAGGCGCACTTCATATACCCGTTCTTGGGGAATCATGATTGCGCCGTTCTGTTCTGCAAACCGATAAGGTACTTGCATCTGTGTAAGCTGGGTGACAATCGCGCCCCCATCTTGTTCACTGATATTACTGTACAGCACCCGATAATCTGGCGTTCTGACCCAAAATAGCAGGGCTATCACCACGGAAATAGCAGCCGCAGCGGAAACCATGA
Organism: Enterobacteriaceae bacterium; assembly: GCA_031261005.1. Taxonomy (GTDB): domain Bacteria; phylum Pseudomonadota; class Gammaproteobacteria; order Enterobacterales; family Enterobacteriaceae; genus JAISKF01. Next base: position 109,761 of record JAISKF010000032.1, read on the forward strand.
ACAGTATTCTTGGATTAGCGCGAATACGATCAAACATTGCCGTTATATCAACAGTATTGTTTTTCTTATCACTCTGGGTTGTGGCACTCATGCCATGATCCTGTAGAAAATAGATGATGCAAAATCAGAACCAGAGGCAGTCACAAACTCACGCTCTGGTGATGGATAACGGAAGATCCGTAAAAATCTTGTAGGCGTATTATCGTCCAGAACTTGCCGTTCCTAAGTGGTAATAAAGCGGAGTTTATGTCTGCTTTTCACACAATACCCTTTCATTACCACCGTGATAGACTGAATTACGTTAAATATCGGGATAAAACGCTAATAAAGAATAATTTGTAGAGGCGGCAATTAAACTGCTGCCTATTGATTTCACAGTGGTTTGGCGGGCGGCAGATTGCCGCCCTACGAAAAATCATATAATCATTTGAAATTAATAATAAAAATATAATTTCTTATCCGAAATTCAGATTATTTAAGTAAGGGGGTCACGCGAATGTCTATGAATACAATCGGCAATGTCTTAGAACAGATCAAGTTTCAGGACGAAAAAGCGCTACGACCGTCATTTGACAGTATTCCGTCATTTAACAATGCACTTTCCGTTGATAAACCGTCACGATTTTCTGACCTTTTATTCAACAGTATTAACGCCATTAGTCAGACTCAAAATACGGCAAAACAGCAGACGCAAGATTATCTGGCTGGCGCTCCTGACATTGGTTTGAACGATGTTATGGTCTCTTTGCAGAAATCATCATTATCCCTGAACTTCGGCGTTCAGGTGCGTAATAAATTGGTTAGCGCTTATCAGGATATTATGAATATGGCGGTATAAAACCGCCACTGATATTCACCGCCATAGCATTACAAATATACCCGTCATTTTTCAAGTTGCAGCGATGTCGGCTGCTTTCACTCACCAGAGTCAGCCTGCAACTTGAAAGTTAAAAGTTGAAAACTTTTGGGATTCGTAAGGACACCCGTTGATTTCACGGTAATTTAGCGGTCAACAAATTGCCGCCTTACGGGAAATAACATAATCATTTGAAATTTATCGTAATAATATAGCTGGTTGTCCGAAACTCAGGTTAATTAGCTCTTTCTATCAATTAGAGGCTGTGCTCCAAGATATGAATAACGCCGCTGAACGTTCCCTGCCCATTCAGGATACGCTGACAGAAAGTGAGTTAGCGCGGATCAGTGCGCTTATTTATCAACGGGCAGGTATCGTACTAAACGGTCAGAAAAAAGATATGGTCTATAACCGTTTATCCCGTCGGCTACGCGAGCTGGGCATGCACCGCTTTAACGATTATATGTCCTTGCTGGAAGCCGATCACGGCACTTCGGAATGGCAGATCTTTATTAACGCAATGACGACCAATCTGACCTCTTTTTTCCGTGAGGCTTACCACTTCCCGCTGCTCGCTAAACATGCCCAAACACGCCGCGGAATGTACAACGTCTGGTGCGCTGCCGCCTCAACCGGTGAAGAGCCGCTTTCCATCGCGATTACACTGGAAGAGACACTGGGTCCTGGCATCACTCCCAGAGTCATCGCGACAGATATTGATACCGATGTTCTCAGCAAGGCGCGTAATGGCGTTTACCGCCTGAGCGATCTGGATAATCTGACCGAACAGCAGAAAAAAAACGGGTTTCTGCGCGGAACCGGTTCTCATAAAGACAAAGTGAAAGCGAAAAAATCCCTGCTGTCCACCATTCACTACAAGCGTCTGAACTTGATTGATCCGCAATGGGATATTCCAGCGCCGTTCGACGCCATATTTTGCCGTAACGTCATGATTTATTTTGACAAAGAAACTCAGGAACAACTGATGCAACGCTTTGCCAAAATGTTGAAACCTGGCGGAATCCTGTTTGTCGGACATTCCGAGCATTTCGGCACTAGCAATGGTCCTTTTCGCCTGCGCGGACAGTCGGTCTATGGTTTGGCAGAGGAAAATCAATGAGAAAAATAAAAGTGCTATGCGTAGATGATTCCGCTCTGATCCGCAATATCATGACTCGAATTGTAAATCAGCAACCGGATATGGAGATGGTCGCTACCGCTCTCGATCCTATCGTAGCGCGTGACCTTATCAAGAAACACAATCCAGACGTCTTGACGCTGGACGTGGAAATGCCCCGCATGGACGGTTTAGATTTTCTGGAACGTTTGATGCGTCTGCGCCCGATGCCGGTGGTCATGCTCTCTTCGCTGACCCAAAAAGGTTCCGATATTACGCTCAGTGCATTAGAGCTTGGTGCCGTGGATTTTGTCACCAAGCCTCAAATGGGTCTACAGGAGGGCATGGAACAGTACAGCGAAATGATCGTGGAGAAAATTCGTATCGCTGCCAACGGACGCCTGCGTCTTCCTCAACGCGGCATCGCGCCGCCGCCTGCCCGTATCACCTCTATTCCATTGATTGGCAGTGAGAAAATCATCGCCATCGGCGCATCTACCGGCGGAACAGAAGCGCTGCGTCAGGTTTTGCTGCCAATGCCGCCAAGCTGCCCTGGTATCGTGATAGCTCAACACATGCCTCCTGGATTTACCCGCTCTTTTGCACAACGCCTGGACCGACTCTGCCAGCTTTCCGTTAAAGAAGCGGAAGAGGGAGACCGCGTGCTACCAGGGCATGTCTATATCGCCCCCGGCGGGTTGCATACGGAACTGATACGCAGCGGCGCTAACTACCATATCCGTCTCAAAGATGCGCCGCCGGTAAATCGTCATCGTCCATCAGTAGATACGCTGTTCTACTCCGTGGCGCAATGCGCTGGCCGTAACGCCGTTGGCGTCATTCTAACCGGTATGGGCCATGACGGGGCTCTTGGTCTGCTTGCCATGCGCGAGGCAGGCGCTCGCACGCTGGCACAGAGCGAACGTACCTGCGTGGTATTCGGTATGCCGCGCGAAGCTATTGCAATGAATGCCGTGACAGAAACGGCGGATCTGGAGCAGATGAGCCAGCAGATCCTTAACAACGTAACCGGTCAAGCCCGCCGGATCTAATCTTTTGCACATTAACCTTTGTGCATTAATTTTTGTACATTATTTATACATTAACCAGCGAATTAATATTTTTTCAGGAAACACTATGGCAGACAAAAACTTACGCTTTCTGGTTGTTGATGATTTCTCAACGATGCGTCGCATCATACGCAACCTGCTGAAAGATCTCGGTTTCAATAATGTTGAAGAGGCGGAAGATGGTCAAGATGCCCTGACCCGTCTGCGTAGCAGTCATTTTGATTTTGTTATCAGCGATTGGAACATGCCCAACATGGACGGACTGCAACTGTTGTCGGAAATCCGCAATGATGCCAACTTCGGCAAAATGCCGGTGCTGATGGTGACGGCAGAAGCCAAGAAAGAAAACATCGTTGCCGCCGCACAAGCTGGTGCCAGCGGCTATGTGGTGAAACCGTTTACCGCCGCTACGCTGGAAGAGAAACTCAACAAAATTTTTGAAAAAATCGGGAAATGATCATGAACATGCCATCGGGTCCCTCGTCAGAAGACAACTTTAAAAACATCTTTTCCCGCATCGGTCATCTGACGCGTCTGCTGCGCGATAGCCTCATCTCTCTGGGATTAGATAGAGCCATCATGGACGTGTCGGAAGCGATACCTGATGCCCGCGACCGTCTAAGCTATGTGGTGGGCAAAACTTCGCAGGCAGCCGATCGGGTGCTGACTTGCGTCGAGCAGGCTCGTCCGCTTCAAGAAGATCTCAGCACGCAGGCTGATCGGCTGACCGAACGTTGGGACGCGTGGTTTGATGCGCCGGTACACCTGCCAGAAGCGCGTGAACTGGTGATTGATACCCGCCAATTTCTTCGGCAGACGCCGGAAGTGGCGCGTCAGACCAATGAGCGGCTGATGGAAATTATGATGGCGCAGGATTTTCAGGATCTAACCGGTCAGGTGATTCAGCGCATGATGTCCTTAATTGAAGTGATAGAGAAAGAGTTGATTCAGGTTTTGGTGGAAAATATTCCAGAAACCGAAGTGGCTAAAGTAGCTGATTCACCCGAACTGCTGAAGAACGGACCACAAATCGACCACGGTCAGCCGGGTGTCGTTGCCACACAGGATCAGGTTGATGATCTGCTTGAAAGTCTGGGATTTTAAACCTGTGCATGGCGGTTACATCAGTAACCGTTTTGCCAGTTTGATCTCTCCGCGCCCTTTGTTTCCTTTGTTACCTCTTTGGTCTCGTTATGTCAGAAGAAAGTGACAATGAAAAAACGGAAGAACCCACACCCCATCGGCGAGAGAAAGCCAGAGAAGAAGGGCAGATTCCCCGTTCAAAAGAACTCAGCTCCCTACTAATGCTGCTGATGGGCTGGTCATTAATGATGGCTGGCGGTGAACGGCTAGTGCGGATTCTGATGCAAATGCTGCATGGCGGTCTGACTTTTAGCAAATTGCAGATACAAGAGCCGCTGACCATGCTGCATCAGTTGCACACGCTGCTGAATCTGATGGTCTCTGCCCTACTGCCTTTCTTGCTGGGGCTGTTTCTGACCGGAGTCGTCTCTCCGCTACTGATTGGCGGGCTGCACTTTGGCAAGAAAATCTTAAAACTGGATCTAAAGCGGCTAAACCCGTTGTCAGGTCTAAAGCGCATGGTGTCAGCACAGGTCGCTTCTGAACTGCTGAAAAGCATACTGAAAGTGCTTCTCGTCGGCAGCGCTTGTGGACTGTACCTGTTTAATACTAAAACCCATTTTATCCAGTTGGTTAACGCCCCTGTGCATGAGGCTCTGGCAAGCACGATGAAGATGATCCTGCACGGTCTGTTGTTGGTGATTCTGTTCCTGCTGCCGGTAGCTGGCTATGACATTTTTTACCAGATTTTCAGCAACCTGAAAAAGCTGCGAATGACACGCCAAGAGATCCGCGATGAGTTTAAACAGCAAGAGGGTGATCCGCACATCAAGAACCGGATTAAGCAACTACAGCGAGCCGCTGCACGCAGCCGAATGATGTCCGACGTCCCTGACGCCGATGTCATTGTGAATAACCCGACACATTATTCCGTCGCGCTGTCTTACAAGGAACTCGGCATGAGCGCCCCGATAGTTCTCGCCAAAGGCGCAGGCGAAACCGCTTTGCGAATCCGTGAACTGGCGGAAGAGCATCGTATCCCAATGCTTGAAGCACCGCCGCTTGCCAGAGCGCTATATCGACACGGCGAAATGGGCAAGCCAATCCCAACGGAGCTGTATAGCGCCGTTGCCGAAGTCCTTGCCTGGGTTTACGGTCTGAGGCGCTGGCGTCACAGCGGTGGAACGCGTCCGCCTGCCCCGCGCAACCTGCCAGTGCCAGAGAAACTGGATTTTGAACAGGAGATAAAGAATCATGACTGATATTGCCAGTAAATTACGTTTACCCCGACTAAAGGATACACAGTGGCAAATCCTCGCCGGACCAGTACTCATCATGATGATCCTCGCCATGATGGTACTGCCGCTGCCCGTTTTTCTGCTGGATACGCTGTTTACCTTTAACATTGTACTTTCGCTGATGATATTGCTGGTCTCGATGTTCACCCGCAATACGTTGGATTTTTCCGCCTTTCCTACCGTGCTGCTGTTTGCCACCCTGTTAAGGCTCGCGCTGAACATTGCTTCTACGCGTATTATTCTGATGGAAGGGCATACAGGGGCGGGAGCAGCAGGTCAAGTAATTGAAGCCTTTGGTAATTTTCTGGTCGGCGGCAATTTTGCCATCGGCATCGTCGTATTTGCCATTCTGATCATCATTAACTTTATGGTGATTACCAAAGGGGCTGGACGTATTGCTGAAGTTGGCGCTCGTTTTGTATTAGACGGTATGCCCGGTAAACAAATGGCGATTGATGCTGATTTGAATGCAGGTCTGATCGGTGAAGCCGAAGCCCGAAGCCGACGTAATGAAGTCACCCAAGAGTCCGATTTTTACGGTTCGATGGACGGTGCCAGTAAGTTTGTGCGCGGTGATGCCATCGCCGGTTTGCTGATCATGGCAGTTAACGTCATCGGCGGTCTGAGCATTGGCGTGCTGCAACATGGTATGTCGCTGGGGGAAGCCGGTGAAACCTATACTTTGCTGACTATCGGTGATGGTCTGGTCGCCCAAATCCCCGCGCTGATCATCTCTACTGCCGCTGGTGTTATCGTAACCCGCGTGGCTACCGAGCAAGATGTCGGTGAACAGATGGTCGGTCAGTTATTCCAAAACCCACAAGTGATGCTGCTGGCTGCTGCCGTTATTGGCTTGCTGGGGTTGATCCCCGGTATGCCTAACTTTGTGTTCTTACTTTTCACCATCGCGTTGCTTGGCATTGCCTGGTGGCTGCGCGGACGACAGATGCAGGCTAATTCCCCCGCCAGTGAGGAGAAAAACCGTAGCGATGCCCAAACTGAAGCAGCGCGTGCGGCAACCGAAGCATCATGGGCAGATGTGCAAATGGAAGACGTACTAGGGTTGGAGGTCGGTTATCGGCTGATCCCGCTGGTAGACAGCGAGCAGGACGGTCAACTGCTGACACGAGTTCGAGGAATTCGCAGAAAATTCGCCCAAGAAATGGGTTTCCTGCCGCCGTCGGTACACATTTGTGACAATCTGGATCTGGCACCTGGCGACTACCGGATTCTACTCAAAGGAGTAGAAATCGGTCGCGGAGAAATTCAGCCTGAGCGCTGGCTGGCAATCAACCCTGGCTGTGCCGAAGACGAATTGCCCGGCACGCCATGTCAAGATCCCGCCTTTGGTCTGCCAGCTTGCTGGATCGACGAAGTGCTGCGTGAGCAAGCCCAAACTCTAGGTTACACGGTGGTAGACCCAAGCTCCGTTGTCGCGACCCATTTAAATCATTTGATCGCCCTGAATACCGGCGAGTTGTTTGGTCGTCAGGAAGCCCAGCAGTTGTTGGAGCGCATTACCAAAGAAATGCCGAAGCTGGTAGAAGACCTGATCCCCAGTGTCATTTCTCTGACCCAATTCCACAAAGTACTGCAAAATCTGCTATCGGAGCGTATTGCGATCCGTGATATGCGTACCATTATTGATACGCTGGCGGAATTTGCCCCAGTGCTGACCGATCCTGACGAACTGACCGCTCAGGTGCGCGTCCGTTTGGGGCGGGCGATCACTCAACAATGGTTTAGCAACAACGGGGAGATCAAAGTTATTGGTCTGGATAGTTCGCTGGAAAAATTGCTTATCCAAGCCATTCAAAACGGCAGTGCGATTGAACCAGGCATCGCCGACAACCTGATAAAACAGGCTGAGCAGGCGATCATGGAACAAAACGCGCTGAATATTACTCCGGTTCTGCTGGTTGCTGCCCCGCTGCGCGCCATGCTATCGCGTTTCCTGCGTCGGGTATTCCCGCAATTAGTAGTGCTTTCCACGCAGGAAATCAGCCACGACCGTACCGTACAGATGACGACCATTATTGGAGGACAACGATGAACCGACATGCTCTGATCGCATGCTCTTTCGCTCTGCTGCTCGTCCTGCCGTCAGCCGCTAATGCTGCCAACGGCGGCAGTTGGGATAAACAATCTGCTGGCGGTATTGTCAGCATGGGTCAGCAACTATTAGTTGGTCATACGCTTCGCTCGCCGCAGAAAATTCCACGCGGTGCGATGTTAAAACAGATCGCATGGAAGATAACCCTACTCTCTCCTCCCCCAACGGGGCTGGAGATCAAACTTTGTAATCAACATCAATGCCTGTCGCTGCCAAGCCTCACCGGTCATCTGATGCTTAAACACGCCATGTCACCGTCTGGAGATTTTCGTTTCATTTATTTCGTCAATCGCCAAGGGCAATTACGCCCGCCACTGAACGTGGTTAGCAATCAGCTAACCATCAGTTATCGTTGATTTTTTATTTTGGGTAGTTTTTGGGAGATAGGATAAACGGCTATAATTATTACGATAAATTTCAAATAATTATATGGTTCTTGCGTAGGGGCGGTTGTTAACCGCCCGCCAAACCACGATGAAATAAACGGGCGGCAGGTTGCCTGCCCCTACAAATTATTCTTTTTTATCAATAAAATGAAAGGCTGTAGGTTATTGGACAGAATAAAATTGACTGAATCTTGCGCCCTGACTCAGGGAGGACATTTTTTGCGTTAAGTTATTTAGCTTAACTTTCAAGATACGGGAAATCTCTGTTCCATTATCCATAATCTGAATCAGGATCATTTTGATACGCTCTTTTTCTTCGTGGGAAAGCTCTTCCATATCCAGCTTTTCAGGAAGATCCTGCATTTTAATCACATAACATTCTGCCAGCTTCGTAAATCTGTCCCATTGCTCCTGCTGCGCCTTATTAAGGAGGAGCATATTCATTTCGTACAGTTCATGGAAATAACAGACAATCGACTCAGCCATCATGTTTCCGCTTCTGTTAAGGAGCAATTTCTTTCCATGTCTCTGCCTGTCTCATTAACAGTTCATCAACATGGGCAAAGAGTTCCGGTTTATTGTTCAAGTTAGCCTGTAACAATGTCCGCGACATATATTCATAGAGTTGTTCAAGATCAGCGGCAATCGCCTTGCCTTTTTCATGATCCAGAGCTGCCCGTAAGCCATTATCTATAATGTTAATGGCTTTCGATACCATCTCTCCGCGACGTGCCGTGTTCCCCTGTTCAGAATAGATTTTGGCTCGCAAGATGGCATTATGTGCGCCCTCATATAGCATGGAAATTAATTGATGAGGCGTTGCTCCCGATAGTTTGCTCTCAAGAGAAACTTGAGCGTAGGCGTTGATACCCTGTGCTGCGTACATATCCTGCTCCGCTAACCGGCGGGAAAAATGCCCGCCGGAAATTAAAAATTACAAGGTTGCTAACAAAGAGTTCAGCGCTGAACTCATGCTGTTCATTTTTGACATGACGCTGTCTAAACTTTGGAACTGTATACGATAGCGTTCTATTTGGGCATCAATCTGTTTTTGCATTTTGTCGATCTGCTGCTGTGCCAACTTCGACTGGGAATCCAGACTGTCGGTCGCTGCGTTGATGAGACCGACTTGGCTGTCTTTCCCATCGCCGATATAGTTGGTGATGATTGACTTCAAACGCGTCGCTAACCCCTCACTATCACCACGACCGATAAACATATTGGCGATCTGTTTAGGATCATCGGCAATGGCTTTATCCAGTTTATCTTCATCAAGCGTCATCTCACCGGTAGCCGCATCGATCTTGATCCCCAAATTGGCTAACGAGCCATAGTCAGCATCGGCATCACCATAAACGCCATTGAGCGCGGAACGAATTTCCCCCACTAAACTACGTAAGGTAGAATCCCCCATCAGCGCACCGCTCTTGCTGTTCATCGTCGCCACCGACTCCTTGTCCAGCCCTGATGTATCGTTCTGGACATATTTACTTGCTGCCGACATCTGTTTCACCAGCGCGTTGTACTGACTGACAAACTCTTTCAGACCCTCTTTAATCGCAGAGTTATTTGGCGTTAACGTCAGTTGTTCCGATTTGAAATCGCCGTTGTTATCCTTTTCTGAGACAGTGTTCAGTTTCAGCGTGATCCCGTCGAGAATATCGGTGATGTGGTTGCCGGAACGGGTGTAATCACTGCCGTCTACACGCAGTTTCGCATCTTGTGCGTCCGCCACTGAGATCATCTTGTCATTGACACCTGCGTCACCTGCGATCGGTTTGCCATCTGTATCTAAATGCTGACCGCCAGCAGAGGTATTCAGAATATTACCTAGAGCATCGTCACCGTCCACCTTAACGCTCATTTCTCCATCAGTACCGGTTTTCTTGGAACTAAGCACTAGCTGATAGCCATCATTGGTACGTTGTACCGAAGCATTAACATCACCATTTTTCTTATTAATGGCTTTAGCAATTTGGTTTAGCGATGTCTCATCATCTTTCAGCTCCACTTTCATTTCGGAACCATCATGCTGCTTGATGGTGACAGTGCGCGTTCCGCCCTTTTGATCGCCAAGAGCGCTATCGGCATTTTCCTGCGCCTGTGTCTTTAACTTATGCGCCGCAGCCATCTGCTGCACGGTAATTTCGTGGCTGTCTGCCAGCGCTCCGCTATCGGCGGTGGCGGTAAATGCCTTATTGCTGCTAACAGAAAGCGTATTAAACGCATCACTGCCCAGCGATTTCACACTCTTTTGTAACGAAGATAAAAGGCTGGAAATCTGCCCCCACGCCGATATTTTGGCACTATAGCTCTTCTTCAGGTTGGTATAAGGATTCAGGCGGGTTTGTTCGCTGGCTTTCAGTTTTTCAAGCATTGTTGCGGTATCCAGCCCAGAGCCGATACCCAGAGATGATATGCCCATATATTCTCCTTTCAGAAATAGGATATTTAGAATATGTTTCTTCTCTAAGCTATCGGCTTGCGGAAATAAAAGATTAATTTTTTACCTGCTGACCTGCGAAGTAATAACAAGGTACGGATTTGCGTTTGGCATTTATCATTAATTAACCTCAGGTTAGGATAAAAAATAATAAATTAATCTATTGATAATAATTTGTAGGGACGGCAATCTGCCGCCCGTTTATTTCATCGTGGTTTGGCGGGCGGTTAACAACCGCCCCTACGCAAGAACCATATAATTATTTTAAATTTGTTGCAATAATATAATTTTATCCAAAGTTCAGGTTAATTAGTTTAAATGCCGTCATTTATTATTGCTATTCGGCGAATAGATATTATCACGCCCAAAAACGTTATTTAATTACGCCGTTTGACGCTAAGAAAAATATCCTTTTATATCAATCCGACTACGCGATAAATCATTTTTTTCACGTAAAACATTTCAGTCATTTTTTTACGTGCCGATGTTTTAAGTATGCGAACGGAAAACCGCATAATCTTTCTGTATAACAAACTGTGGTGATACCACTTAATTGAGGAAATAATCCTATGTCACAGGTTATTAATACTAACGCCTTGAGTCTGGTTGCCCAAAACAACCTAAACAAATCACAATCTGCACTAGGAACCGCTATTGAGCGTCTGTCTTCCGGTCTGCGTATCAACAGCGCAAAAGATGACGCTGCGGGTCAAGCTATCAGCAACCGCTTCACTGCAAACATCAACGGTCTGAGTCAAGCGTCCCGTAACGCCAACGATGGTATCTCCATTGCACAAACCACTGAAGGCGCTCTGAACGAAATCAATGACAACCTGCAAAACATTCGTCGTCTGAGCGTACAAGCGGCAAACGGCACTAACTCCGATTCTGACCGTCAATCTATCCAAGATGAGATCGACGCGCGTCTGGCTGAAATCAACCGTATCTCTGAACAAACTGAATTCAACGGTGTAAAAGTCCTCAGTAAAGATCAAAAATTAACTATTCAGGTCGGTGCTAACGATAATCAGACTATTGATATTGATTTGAATAAAATGGACGCAGAAAGTTTGGGTATGGAAGGTTTCGTCGTGGGTAAAGACGTTGACGCCAGCACGCTGAAAGACACTGGCGGCAAGGCAATGGTGAATGCCGGTTATAACTATGATGCCAGTAAAGTTACTGACAGTAACACTACCCCAGCAACCTTTGCAGATATTGTGAAAGATGAGGACGGCACTCTGTACGCAAAAACCAGCAACGGTGATTTTGCTGCTCTTGTCGATAACAAAGACGGCACGTTTAGTGCTAACTCTGGCACAACGGTCTCCCCGAAAGGCAATACGACTTCCGTAAATGGTAATGAAGCGAAAGTAGAAGTTGGTGTGACAGGACTTGGCGCTAACGATAAACTGCTGAGCGATAGTAAAGGCAATTACTATATTCAAGACAGTAATGGTGATCTGAAACGCGCAGAGATCAAACCTGACGCAGCAGCTCCGACGACCGCTGACGCTACAGCTAGCGCTACCGGCAAAACCCTGATCACTGAGACGACTGCCGATCCGCTGGCAACCATTGATAAAGCAATCGCTGGCGTTAGCAAATTGCTTTCCGGTCTGGGTGCAGTACAAAACCGTTTCGGTTCGGTTATCAGTAATCTTGGCAGCACTGTTAACAATCTGTCTCAGTCTCGCTCTCGTATTTTAGATGCCGATTTCGCTTCTGAAGTATCAGAAATGAGCCGTGCAAATATCCTGCAATCTGCGGGTACAACCGTACTGGCGCAGGCAAACCAAGTACCACAAAACGTTCTGTCCCTGCTGCGTTAATACGTAATTCTGCCGGTGAGCTTTTTCATCGGCAGCCTCCAAACCACCATAAAATCAACGGGCGGCAGATTGCCGCCCCTGTTAATTATCATCAATCGATTAATTTATTACTTTTCTCATTTTCTTATCTAAACCTGAAGTTAACTCAGATTAAACATCAAAAAACAGGCGTAAAAATGCCGATCAGCGAGAACGGATCGGCATGATGCAGGAATAGCGGGTTATCGACTCAGTTATACGCGGCGTCTGCGGTCTTTTCTATCAGCGCCATTTCTTCACTGTTAAGCAATTTTTCGATGTCAACCAGAATCAGCATACGCTCTTCCAGAGCGCCTAGCCCAAGCAGGTACTCTGTTGATAACGTTACGCTTAGATCCGGCGCAGGGCGGATCTGCTCTGCGCTCAGTGATAGCACATCAGATACGCCATCGACGACAATCCCCACTTTTCGATTCGCGAGGCTCAGAACAATCACCACAGTATTGTCGTCAAATTCTGCCGAATCGAGACGGAATTTGACGCGCAGATCGACGATAGGCACGATCACTCCGCGCAGATTAGTCACGCCGGTAATAAAATCCGGCGTATTGGCAATGCGAGTTACCCGCTCATAGCTGCGGATTTCCTGAACTTTCAGGATCTCAATGCCGTACTCTTCCTGACCAAGAGTAAATACAAGGTATTCATTTCCCGCGTTATCGTGGGTAAGCTGCTTTTCTGTATCAGATAAATTCATTGTAGTACCTTTTTTTCCTGCTCTGGGTTCAGCCAGCTTCGGCAATCAGTTGTTGGTTTTTTGCCAGAGACGTCAGGGCTGCAATATCAAGGATCAGAGCTACACTTCCGTCCCCTAAAATAGTTGCAGCAGAAATACCTGGCACTTTGCGATAGTTTTGTTCAAGGTTTTTGACGACGACTTGATGCTGTCCAATCAGTTGATCCACCAGCAAGGCATAGCGGTTACCGGCGCTCTGCACGATAACGGCAATCCCATCTTTGATGTCGCGGGAATCACTGTCGATACTGAACAACTGGTGCAATTCGATCAACGGCAGATACTCTTCACGCACCTGTAACATCAGCTCGCCGCCCGTCATTCGGTACAGCGGCATTTCAGACAGCATCAGCGATTCCATCACCGTTCCAAGCGGTAGAACATAAATTTCTGATCCTACCCGTACCGACATTCCGTCCAGAATAGCCAGCGTCAACGGCAGAATGATGCGGATCGTAGTACCCCGTCCCTGCTCAGAGTGGATAGTAACGTGACCGCCCATTTCCTGAATGTTACGTCTGACGACGTCCATTCCCACTCCGCGACCAGATACATCGGTCACTTTTTCCGCCGTAGAGAAACCGGCAGCAAAAATCAGCAGCCAAACTTCGTCATCGCTCATAGCGTCACTGACCGATAGCCCTTGCGAGTGCGCTCTGGCAAGAATTTTTTCGCGGCTCAAACCTGCGCCGTCGTCCACCACTTCGATCACAATGTTGCCGCCATGATGCTCTGCTGATAGCGTCAGACTGCCTTTATCCGGTTTACCGTTGGCTCGACGGACTTCCACCGATTCGATGCCGTGGTCGAGACTATTACGTACCAAGTGCGTCATCGGATCGATAATGCGTTCAATCAGGCTCTTATCCAGCTCAGCCGATCCCCCTAACAGCGTCAGCTCAACTTCTTTATTTAGCTTACCTGCCAGATCGTGTACTAAGCGCGGGAAACGGCTAAAGACATATTCCATCGGCATCATTCGAATGGACATTACCGATTCCTGCAAGTCACGCGCATTGCGCTCTAACTGCACAATGCTGTTCATCAGCGCATCGTGATTGGTCTGCTCCAACGCGCCGGAAAGCTGTGTCAGCATCGCTTGGGTGATGATCAGCTCACCCACCTGATTAATGATTTGGTCAACTTTTTCTACTGCGACGCGAATACTGCCGGATTCGGCACTCTGCGCGTGTGTTCCCGCCCGTGGACGGTGGGCTGCCGGAGCAGTAGAAGATGAGGTCTCCGATGAAGCGGGAAGCGGTGTTTCCGGTACAGTTGCTTTAACGTCCACTTTTGGCGCTGGCGCAGCATTGTCAGATACCTGCGGATCTTCCGTTATCGTGATCTGTTCTGATTCCAGCACAAAACACAGCACTGCCTGAATATCGTCCGCAGACACCGTTGTCACCAAGCGCGCCTGTAGACTATCTCCCTGATGTTGTAATTCGCTGACCGTCCCCATCGTTTCCAGTTCTTGCGTCAATGGCTGGCGATCTTTTTCTTGCAGCCCGCTTAGAGTGACGGTGAGCACTTTGCCTGCATCGCTCACCGATGACGCCATTACAGGAGGCGCGGATTCTGGCACGGCGGCTGATTGATTCTCCAGTGCTATCGTCCTCAGGGCTTCGCAAATATAGCGGAAGCTATCCTGATCCGGCTCCTGAGAGGATTTATAGGCATCGAGCTGATCCTGCATAATATCTTTACTCTCCAGAAACAGATTAATGAGATTATCGTTTAGCTGAAGAGCGCCACTGCGTGCATCGTCCAGCAGATTTTCCAGAATATGGGTCGTTTCCTGTAAAACAGTAAAACCAAAAGTACCCGCTCCGCCTTTAATGGAGTGCGCGGCGCGGAAAATAGCGTTCAGGCTTTCTCGATCCGGTTCACCCGGATTAAGTTCCAGCAGATGGCTTTCCATATCGGCAAGAAGCTCATCTGCTTCGTCAAAAAAGGTCTGATAAAACTCGCTGATGTCCATCTTATTTCGCATTCTCCTCAGTAGTATTATCATGAGCGTCAAGAATTGGCGGAGTGACGGTGTTCTCCGATACATCAGAAGCGGAAACAGCATTTTGAGGTTGCAGCAGAACATCTTCCTGAAGGATCTGTTGTTCCTTTTCCGGGCTAAGTGCCAAAATGCTGATACGCCGGTTAATCGGGTCATCTGCTTTAGTACCGGTTTGGCTCATGGTATCGGCGGTTCCGATTACTCGCAGAAACTTGTCGTTCGCTAATCCGCTGTTTACCAATATCCGACGCGCTGCGTTAGCGCGGTCGGAAGAAAGTTCCCAATTGCTGTAACCCGATTCCCCATTGGCATAAGGCAGCGAATCCGTATGACCGGTCATATTGATACGGTTAGGTAGCTCATTGAGTATGGGTACAAGCGCTTGCAGAATACTCACCATATAAGGATCTGGTATGCGTCCTCCCACCGGAAACATCGGTCGATCTTTACTGTCGGTTATCTGAATCAATAACCCGTCTTTCGTCACCGAAAGCAGCAGGCTGGATTTAAAATTATTCAATCGGGGATCGGTATTGATCAGGCTTTCCAGCTTCTCCCGCGCACGTTGCAAACTCTGCTTCCCTTTGAAGTCATCCCTCTTTGTTACAGTTTTCTTCATCACTTCGCCCTGCTGTCGAATAACATCTTCCCCGCCGCCAGGAATAACGCTGTCACTCAGGCTATTTCTGTCGCCCTGTGCTATCGATACTTTTAAAGGCATTTTGAAGTATTCGGCGATCTGCTGACGCTGTTCCGGACTGGACGATGACAATAGCCACATCACCAGAAAGAACGCCATCATTGCTGTCATAAAGTCCGCATAGGCGATTTTCCAGGAACCGCTATGATGCCCGCTTTTATGGCTGCCGGACTTGCGTACCACCATTACAGGATTATGATTGTTCTTCATGGCGCGTTATCCGCTGTCGGACTGCTAGCTGACTGTTTAGCCTGACGAACATGTTCTTCAAGTTCGGTAAAACTAGGGCGCTCGCTGGAGTAAAGCGTTTTGCGGCCGAATTCAATCGCAATCTGCGGCGCATAGCCGTTAACACTAGACAGCAGCGTGGTTTTGATACATTGCAGCACTTTGATGTGTTCTGAACTTTTCTGACGCAGCAACGTTGCTAATGGCAGCACTAAACCGTAAGCCATCAGAATTCCAAGAAACGTTCCGACCATCGCATGTGCGATCAGTTCACCCAGTTCCGCAGCGGGTCGATCGGCGGAAGCCAGCGCATTCACCACGCCCATTACTGCCGCTACGATCCCGAATGCAGGCAGCCCTTCGCCAACCGAATTCAGGCTGTCTGCGGGAATGGCATGTTCGTGTTCACAGGTTTCGATCTCTTCGTCCATCAGCGCTTCTAATTCAAAGGCATTCATGCCGCCGCTGATCATCAGACGCATGTAATCAACGATAAAATTCATGATGCTGCTGTCATTAAGCAAGCGCGGATAAGCGGAAAAGATAGGGCTGTTTAGCGGGTCTTCAATATCATTTTCCAGCGTCATCATTCCCTGCTGACGCCCTTTGGTGAGCAGCAAGAACATCATAGTCATCAGTTCCATATAAAGATCTCTGGTATAGCGGGAACTGCGGAACAACACGGGAAACGACTTCAACGTGGAACGGATAGCTTTGCCATTGTTCCCGACAATAAAAGCACCCACACCAGCACCGCCGATAATCAGCAATTCTGTGGGCTGGAACAGAGCGGCGAAACTCCCGCCCGTTAGAGCGAACCCGCCAAGAACCGTCGCGAACACAACGATATAACCAATAATAACTAGCACATCAGCTCCTTACACACTGTGATACTATGCGTCCGTGCTGGTAATATGGTTAACAATCCAAAATGATAAACGTGCGGACTACGCACTGGCAGACAGCATTCCCGATACAGGGAGTGTGGTCTTTTTGCTAGCCCGTGACGGAGGGAAACACAGACTACAGGTAAACGTCTGTCTCATATATTCCGGCGTGGTGATAAAATTTCCGCCGCAACTGCGGCATACCGTATGATTAATCATGCCGCAATCAATAAACCGCAGCAGCGTCCAAGCCCGCGTCAGCTCCAGAACCGGCTTTTCATTCGGCTCTGTCTGACTTTGCCCCAGATATAACCAGTACGCTTTCAGCATGATTTCAACCGGACGCCCATATTCCGATTTCTGTAAATAACGATAAATATTATAAAAAATAGAGGAGTGAATATTCTGTTCCCATGACATATACCAATCGGCTGAAAATGGCAGCATACCTTTCGGAGGAGAACAGCCTTTCACTTCTTTATATAATTTCAGCAGCCAACGACGGCTCAGACTAGTTTCATATTCCAGCACTTGCATACGAGCGCCGAAATGAATCAGTTCCATCGCAATTTTCTCATCCCTAATTCTGGCAATAATGCTTGTATCACACATAGTTACCTGCCCTAAGCGACAGCCTTATCTGAATCTGACATAGCATTCAGTAAATCAGTGGACAGAATGATTCCCGTATGGATGCTCTGAAGAGCATCAATACGGGAATCTCTGGTCAGGCAATTCAGCACTCTTTCATTATCAATACGCAGACGACAGATGAGTTGACTGGTTGATGAGAGCTTAATGAGTTTTGGCAGTGACAAATCATTTAGCGTTTCAATCGTGGATTCATCTAACCCCAGCCTAAATCCGGCGACAAACTTATCTTCTCGAATTAGCTGCTGAGCTAACAGTAAATAGGAAAGATTCACATCGTGGATACGTTGAACCTGCCCGTCATAATTACTTACGTTCATTTTATTATGTCTCCCATAAGGTCATTCTATGCAACCGAATGCCCACACTAACCCTACAATTTTTTAACATGTAATATCTAAAAAACCACCTTTGAGATGAATTAGCTAGGGCAACAAATAATAATTATCATGTTGAGTTATATAAAAATAACACTCACTAATACCTATTTATAATAATTATTATAAAACTAATAATAACAGATGAAATTATTTAATAAAACACATAAAGAGCTAACCGCGTTATTACAAAATAAGTTATCTTGCAAAAAACAATAAATATCTGTAGGTTAAATAGCCGATCCTAAGCAGAAAAAATAATCTGACCATTTTTACTTCACATTCACTTCACCTTTCATTAAATAATACTTTTATTAATATTTTCATTTAATTCAGACTAAACAACATACAAATTACTGTGCATTAACATCACCAATATCCCAGCCACGCATTTCTAATCGTGCACGTAACCGTTTAATCGTCTGACTGTGCAGTTGGCTGACGCGGGTTTCTGTCACATCTAGCAAAATCCCCACTTCTTTCATATTCAGCTCTTTCTGATAATACAGCGACAGCAAAAGCTGTTCCCGTTCCGGTAGCTGACGGATCTCTTCACTTATCTTGCACGTCAAATCCCGACGCAGCGCCATCAGCAGCGGATTCGGTTCTTCCTCCTGTAACGCCGACAGTTCCACACCATCACCCAGCTCTTCTTGCAGCTCATCTAGCGAGCATACGAGGCTAGTGTTGGTTTCGGAGAGGATTTGCTGGTATTCCTGCAACGAAATGCCCATTTCCGCCGCGACTTCTGTTTCAGAAGCCGTCTGTCCGGTAGCTTGTTCTACGCGGGCAATCGCCGAGCTAACCTCGCGCCCGTTTCTACGAACCCGACGCGGCGCCCAGTCATGTTCTCGCAGTTCGTCCATAAATGCCCAACGTACCCGCTGGAGCAAGAAAGTGCTTAACTTAACGCCTTTACGGGGATCAAACTGATCGACCGCATTTAGCATTGCTATTGCGCCAGCCTGCACAAGGTCTTCTGACTCGACACCGGCTGGCAGCCGAGCCTGTAGTTTTAGGGCTTCATAACGAACCAGATGACCGTATTTTGCCCACAGATCATCTTTATTGATGGTTCCCGTAGGGCTATATATCCCGTTCACTTTCATCTTTCCCGTATGATCACTCACATAAGGAAGATTATTGGTGATCGTCAGTAAATTCTATAGCCTGATAAACGTGCAAGAAATGAAGTATATTGGGACTTTATCCGGTCTCACTCTCTGCAAATGAAACCGGACAGATGGCTCGCTTAGAACGTTTCCCACTGCTCTTCTGCTTTTGCTGATGAGGTAACCGCTTCTTTACGCGCAGGTGTTACAGTTGGCGTCAGATGTTCCCGATGAGGAGTATCACTCCCTGTGGATTCGCTACCCAGCCCGTCATTGATAACAAACTGCGATACTAACTGATTCAGATCGCCTGCGTGGTCTTCAACGTTGCTGGAAATTTTCGCCGCTTGCTCCACCATGACGGCATTCTGCTGCGTCACCAAATCCATTTCATTAACGGCTTGGGCAATCTGGTTGATCCCCGAACTCTGTTCATCGGACGCAGAGGTAATCTCCGCCATAATGTCCGTTACTTGAAGTACCGAATTAACGATTTCTTTCATGGAATCACCAGCGAGATCGACTTCCTGAGAACCCGTGTGCATATTCGCGACACAGGTATTAATCAACTGACGGATCTCTTTAGCCGCATCTGCACTGCGTTTCGCCAGATTACGCACTTCCCCCGCAACCACCGCGAATCCCCGCCCCTGTTCACCAGCGCGGGCAGCTTCTACCGCAGCATTCAGCGCCAGAATGTTCGTCTGATTGGCAATGCTGTCGATCACGCTGTTAATATCGGCAATCTGACGAGAGTTATCGGTGATGTCCCGCATGATACTGTCCAGATTCACCATCACTTCGCCCCCTTTACGCGCGCTGGTACTGGCGCTTTCAGCCAGTTGCTTCGCGCTGCGGGCGTTATCTGCATTCTGACGAACGGTGATTTTGAGTTCTTC
>JAISKF010000041.1 GCA_031261005.1 Enterobacteriaceae bacterium
TACGAGTCAACGGTTATATCGTCCGGCATTTGAACAGCGTATCCGTCTGCGGGAGCAGGAACTGAAAAATAGCTATACCGTTGACCCGATAGATAGTCCTTTTCTCAAACAGGTATACCGAATAGATGAGAATACAGTGATATTTGACCGCAATGAAAGTGCAAGCATTGCAGGTTTCGGACGTATTCTGGAGGGGCATCTCTATAATAATGGTGTGGCATTTATAGTGACGTCTGAAATCAGGGACGTATCAGATCCTAAATATCAAAAAGACAGGGAGGAATATATAAATAGTGGGACGAAAGAATCTGACTTGAATGATAAACCTCAGAAACTGGCAGAAATTCAAAATCTGCTTTCCCGACTGAATGGCAGAAAAGACGATGAAGTACCCACTCAGCCAGGTTCTTGTATTCCGGAGGGATTTATTCGTGATGGTAATATCAAAGCAAAAGAAGATGTTGCCTTGCTATATCGGCAGGGAGATTTCGTATTTGCTATCAGCAGTGAGAACGCCTCTGAGGAAAGTGAAAGTCTGCTAGAACGAGAAAATGAAATCAATGCTGTAATTATTAGTTCGGGTGCTCATACGCTTAAAAAAGGTTCGGTTGCGCTTTCCGGTATCACCGCCGAAGAGTGGCTGATGAAGGCAAGACAGGGCATATATCAGCCAGAAGATAAAATGGTTCCCTATTATCTCTTTAGTTTTTATATCAATGAAAAGAGTGCTGATTTTGAACACCCTCTTCTTTCAGTTGAATTGCATAACTCTGGTCTGGAAACAAAAAATTATACAGATTCACAGCTTGTTGAAATATGGGACAGAATAACCCGGACATTTAGATATAGATCGAATGCGTTCTGAAAATAATATTTCTTTGTTGGGGTAACGTGGGTTATCTGTCGTTTGTTTTTTGTGTCGTGATTATTATTTGAGCATATGTTATCGATGATATAGATAATGAGAATAACCTTTCTTGTGTGATGAAAATTGGCGAATTTAAAGTATCAGGAGTAATAGTGAAGAATGTTAAATTTTAATGGGTTGGCAGTGTGGTTGACATGGGGGTCAATATTAGGATTAGCCTTTTCTATTTCAGCCTCTTTTGATAGTACTAATCCTACTCCAGTCAGAGTGTTGGGGCTAATTTTTCTTATCCCATCGGCATGGCTTTTTTTAGCATTACTAACTCATGGGGGATTATTGTTTTATTATTAATCTCATTAGTAATGTGTTGTTTTAAAAACTAGTATATGTACGAATAGTCAATGTTATTCTAAAGATTCACATTTAAAGTTAGTTAGTCTCGACTAGCTGACAATTAAAATACTCAGATGTAGATATAATACATTTTAAAAAGTTAAATTAACGCCATAAAATAAAATTTCTTTCAATATATTCTCATAAAAGTGAAAAGTATTGAAATATGCTGTTAGCCATATCGAAACTGAATAAAAGGAGAGGCAATATGTCGGCACCAGTTTGTTTGGGAGATGCCACCACTCATGGTGGGAAAGTTATTTCTGCGTCATCAACTATGTTTATCAATGGTGTTCAGATTGCCTTGCGTGGTGATCTTGTCTCCTGTCCAGAACATGGCACAAATTCTATTATTGAAGGTGATCCAACAACAACAGAAAACGGAGTGCCTGTAGTCGTCAATAATTGCCTTTGTGAATGTGGCTGTAGAGTCATCAGTTCTTTTACTGAAAACGATATTGAGTCTTAGTTATGTCATGGTCTATTCCTGAAATCCCTAAAAAGATCCCCTCCTCTCGACCTGCTCTCAAACTATGGGGTAGTGTATTGGGTATTATGCTGGTGTCTGGAACAGTGCTTGCTTTGTTTCCGGGAAAAGTAACAAGTTATGGAGAGGCTTTTCTCTACGGTACACTGCCTGCTTTTTTACTTTGGTTATGTTTCTTCAGTCTGGCTTTTCATCGGTATCAGCAGTCAGTTAATATCGCATTGTTATGGGATAAAGAAACGGAGAGAACTAAAAAATACTGGCAACACTGGAGCATGAAACAACTTGTCGTGGTGGGTAATGTTGTACTTACACCAGAAGAACAAGGTATTCATACTCTATTGGGTGAATATGCTGATATTCCTGCATATCCCCAAAAGGCAAGGTCATTATTTTTTGATTCATCAGATTTTTGGCAACGACTGAAATATATTGATGAGCAATGCGAAAAACAATGTCCAGGATATCGAAATTATCTGCATACAATAAAATTATTGTATGCAGATAAACGCCAGCAGGAACGAGTGACGCAGGTTATTTATGCTATCTGGGACTTATATCCAGAATATGTCAGTTCCGTCGAGAAATTGTATGCCGGATATGATGAGAATGATTCAGGTAACTTAGCACTTCTACTTAGTGTACAGGATTGGTCAGAGGGGCGATCAGAAAGTTATAGTGAATTTATTACTGGGCAGTTGATCACTTCAGCATCATTTGCTCGCATGAAGACATTACCTATATTGGCAGGTGTTGGTCGAATTCTTCCTTCCGAAGCATTGACAAAAGATCTGGATATTCTTTTTGAATACAATTGCCTGGATTATGAAAATCTGCGCTATGTTTGGCTCTCTGGTATGGAAACTGATACACGCACAGCTTTAGTTCAGTATGCGGCATTAAAACACTGGGCTTTACCGAGTAAGATGCCATATTTGTCACTGGATCACTCGTTTGCTTTTCCTGGTCCTCTAATGTTTCCTGTTGCAATATCATTAGTTACTGATGCCGCAATAGAAACGGGTAAAATGCAGTTGCTTATTTCTCAACATTCACAAAACGATTTCTTATTCTGTTTAATTACACGGGATTTACTTTTATGACAATGGGAGCGTCAACGAGTCCTCGTTACAGTATCACTGGCTATATCATGCTTGTTATTGGTCTGGCGATAATATGTGCATTTGTTCTTTTTGTCTGGCAGGACAAACTAATATCAAAAGGCATGACAAAACATATTATCTGGACAATATGGGGCTGTCTGTTTGCTGTTCTGCTTCTTGCTGTGATAATCCAGTTTTTTTGGCAACGACGGAAATTACACAAAGAACAACGTATTTATAGACCAGAACAAACAAGTGTTAATCAATCTTCTTTGCAGCAAAGTGAACTTACCAGAAATATACCAGATATTCGGAAGGAAATTTGTAGCCAGCTTAAACAGCAATATGGGTCTTTCTGGTTTCGTAAAATAAATATATTCATCATCACTGGCTTGGTTTCCGATGTCGAACAACTCACACCAGGGCTCACTTCACAATACTGGCAGGAAGACAGCGGTACGTTGTTGCTTTGGGGCGGTGTTCCTGAGCGGCCTGTCGATGCGAACTGGTTTGGTGCATTGCGTAAACTGCGTCATCGCCCTGCTGATGGCATAGTGTGGGTGACAACCGCTTTAGTAGCAGAAAACGGTGAAGAGTCGGCGGTATCGTTATCTGAAGATAATATGGACAATCTCTCACGCGCTATCAGCGAACGTTATAAGTTGTTGGGCTGGCGGCTGCCGCTGTATGTCTGGTCACTGCACCCGCAGGCAAATGCACAGACTGGACGCGCGACGCAGCCAGTGGGTTGTTTGCTGCCAGCAAGATGTCGTCCTGAGGCATTAAATAGTCAGTTACAGGCGCTTATTCCCGCGCTTGTCACGCAGGGTGTACAACAAATATGCACGAAAGTGCAGTACGATTTTCTGCTGACGCTCGCAACGCGGCTCACACATGAGCTACATGTGGTGTCTGCTCCGTTATCGACGTTATTAAACCCGTACCGCCCGTTACCGTTGGCGGGGATCGTGTTCAGTCCGACAACGACCAACGGTAAACGAACCGTACCGCATCACTGGGGGAAAGATAATCGCTGGGACGTGCTACCCGTATCGGTACAGGCATTACCTGCCGGATTGCGTCCGCGAAAACCCGGTGTGAGCTGGCAGCAGGCACTTGCCATAGCAGGTGCGGCGCTGATGGTGTTATGGGGCGCGGGCATGGTGGTGGCTTTTACTGGCAACCGCAGTCTGGTATCTGGCGCGCAGGAGCAGGTTCAGCGAACGTTGGATATAAAGCAACCCGTTGCCCAACGTTTACAGGCGTTGGCTGAATTGCAAAAGACACTGACTCGTTTGCAGTATCGCGCTGAACATGGTGTGCCGTGGTATCTGCATGCTGGTCTCAGCCAGAATAATGCGTTGCTGACCGCAGTTTTTCCGCGTTATGCACAAAGTGCCCTTCCTTTATTGCGTGATGGTGCAGCACAGCATCTTCAGCAGCAGTTAACTACGTTTGTCGAGCTTCCTCCTGACAGTCCGCAGCGCAGCCAAATGGCAAAAACTACTTATGACCAGTTGAAACTGTATCTGATGCTGGCTCAGCCGCAGCATATGGACGCGGGCTGGTTCAGCACCGTGTTGCTGCGTGAATGGCAGCAGCGAGAGGGTGTCTCTGATGGTGTCTGGCTAGCGAACGCACAAACGTTACTGGCTTTTTATGGCGCAGAATTGTCGTCACATCCGCAATGGAAACTCAGCGCAGATGAGGGGCTTATCAGTCAGGCTCGTACCTTGCTGGTTCGTCAGATGGGGGTTCGTAACAGCGATACCACGCTGTATCAAAAAATGCTCGCTCAGGTGGCTCATCAGTACGCTGATATGCGTCTGGCTGACATGACGGGTGACACCGATGCGTCCCGACTTTTCACTACCGATGAAGTGGTGCCGGGCATGTTCACTCGTCAGGCATGGGAAGATGCCGTTCAACCAGCGATTGAGCGTGTGGCAAACGATCGCCGTGAAGAGATTGACTGGGTGCTGAGTGACGGTAATGCTCGCGCACAGCAGCAGGGCATGCCGGAGGTGCTGAAACAACGCCTGACTGAGCATTACTTTGCTGACTTTGGCGGTGCCTGGTTGACGTTTCTCAACAGCCTGCGCTGGCAGCGAGCCGCTACGCTCTCTGATGCTATCGACCAGTTGACCCTGATGGCAGATGTGCGTCAGTCACCGCTGGTCGCACTGATGAACACTCTCAACGTTCAGGGGCGAACCGGTCAATCCGGTGAGGCGATCACCGATTCACTGATTAAATCAGCAAAAAACATGATGAGCGGGGATAAACAGCCAGTGATTGACCAGAACGCAATGGTGCATGGTCCGCTTGATGCCACTTTTGGACCGGTGCTGGCGCTGATGGATAACCAGAAAGTCAGTCGAGTGGGCAGTACGGTACTGAGTCTGCAAACTTTTCTCACTCGTGTTACTCAGGTACGTTTGCGTCTGCAACAGGTCACTAACGCGACAGATCCGCAGGCGATGACACAGGCACTAGCGCAGACCGTGTTTCAGGGGAAGGCAGTGGATCTCACAGAAACCCGTGATTACGGCAGTCTGATGGCGGCGGGGTTGGGTCAGGAGTGGAGCGGATTTGGTCAGTCGGTATTTGTCCGTCCGATGGAGCAGGCATGGCAGCAAGTGTTGACACCAGCGGCGGAAAGCCTGAATGCACAGTGGCGTGCCGCCGTGGTAGATGACTGGAACAGCACGTTTGCCGGTCGCTATCCGTTTAAAAATGTCAGCAGCGATGTTTCTCTGCCGTTGCTGGCAAAATACCTGAATACCGATTCGGGACGGATTAGTCGTTTTCTGCAAAGCAGCCTGAACGGTGTACTGCATCAGGAAGGCAATCGCTGGGTACCGGACAGTATTAATGCACAGGGATTGAATTTTAATCCGGCGTTCCTCCATGCCGTCAATACGCTGAGTCAGATAGCGGACGTAGTCTTCACCAACGGTGAAGCGGGGCTGCATTTTGATTTACGGCCAGGTACGGCTGCCGGAGTGATGCAGACGACCATGATTATTGATGGTCAGAAACTGGTTTATGTTAACCAGATGCCTGCCTGGAAGCGGTTTACGTGGCCGGGAGATACGGAAGCACCAGGCGCTTCCTTAAGTTGGATTAGTACACAGACGGGGACTCGTTTGTATGCTGATCTGCCGGGAAACTGGGGGTTTATCCGCTTGCTGGATAAGGCGAACGTACAGCCGTATCCTGGCGTGAGCAGCAGTTTCAGTCTGAGCTGGAAAGCACAGGACGGAAGAGCGCTGAATTACACCTTGCGAACGGAAGCGGGATCAGGTCCGTTGGCGCTGCTGAAACTACGTAACTTCACGTTACCGGACACCATTTTCAGTGTCAGTGCATCATCGCAATCCGCAGATAATGCGGAGCGCGTTGATGATGTTGATGCCGCCGCTGGGAGCATCAACTGATAGAGATTCGGGCGTATCGCCTGAAATTGCTGTGTATGGAAGCCGGACGCAGCGAAAGCGATAAAACTCGTTTGCAGCCGGAAATGGAACAGTTACTTGCTGGTCTTATCACTGTCGATTCCGTGCGGGCTGTCGTGCTATTGCTATATCTATATATAGTTAGCTTAATTTTAATAAATCGAATGAGAACATAATGAATAGAAAATATTTCATGCCCTTTTTATTTGCATCAATCTGCTTATTAAACGGATGCACCGCAATTTTGTGGGCGTTTAACGATCCGAGTAATGGTGGTCATCAGGAAATTGTTGAAGCGTACACTGATGAGATCCAGTCTGTATTTGAATATAAAAATGCCAGCCTGAGTACTCAGACGTCTTCGGGGGCTGAGGCTGGTGTGGCATTGCCGACTGAAAGTATAGGTTTTGTCGGTAAACGGAACCTATATTTTGTTACGGTGGGCGGTGATGCTTTGCTGTCGCTAAATTCATTGATGAAAGAAATACCGCTTAAGTCTGTGAGTGATGGTAAATATATAGATATTCATCTGGTTAGTGATTACCACGGGTATGGGAATGCGGAATTTAAGCAGTCTCTCAATGTAAGAACCCGTCAACAAGCCTCATCACTGACCGTCGAAGAAAAAAATACACTTGAGAACTCATCTTTTAGCCTGCGCGATGGATACTATCAACGAGCTGTTGAGATTAAAGGTGTCATTATCAGGAAGGAACGATTCAGAGGGGAAATACCCGGAGAATCATCACTTAATGATAGCTATCACGTTCGATTTTTCGGAAGCAAATACGTTTCAAGTGTTGATGGAGGGAAACTGGCATTCAATGTACTTATGACACCCGTAACACTGACCGGAGATATTCTGATGCTTCCTCTCTATCTGCTGACGATGATAGGTTCTATAAAATAAATGATATATCACGCAAGCCTGATGCTTCCTCTCTATCTGCTGACGATGATAGGGAATTGATAAATCTTTATTCATCATGATTTGCATCATCAGTTTTATTTCTTAGTGTGAGGGATTTATGTCGGATAGTCTTTGGGGACGTTATTGGTCCGCATGGAAGAAAAGTTTTGTATATCGGGGTTGTGCTACTCGCCAGGAGTTCTGGTCATTCATCATTCTTAATCTGCTTATCTTCTTATTTATTAGCTTCGGGAGTTATTTCCTGCTCGTCGATGTGATAGCCGATAAGACCAGTGCTGGAGGTCTGGCGATGGTATGGGCTTATTTTATTTATCTTCCATTACGTACATTCGGACCTTTAGTTTTACTTCTTCCTGTTCTTGCCCTTGGGGTTCGCCGCATGCACGACATCGGCAAATCAGGATGGTGGTTTGGAGGACTGGCGCTCACAAAACTTTTCGTTTTACCGATATTGAGTCCTCTGGTTTATTACGTCCTCAGGCATTTTCTGGATGATGCGAATAGCCGGAAGATATTAGGGGGTGTCAACATGGGATTTAGCATCATAGTCGCGGTTGCTCTTGTCTGGTTATGCTGTAAACCAACAAAAATAAAAGACCTGGCTTCATCTTCTGATGTGATGAACTAATTCCCCGAGGATTTTTATGGAAGATTTAACTCTGCGTTATTTTGATGCCGAAATGCGTTATCTGAGGGAAGCGGCAAAAGAGTTTGCACAGACCCATCCTGATCGTGCTGCAATGCTGGATCTTGATAAGGCTGGAACGCCAGATCCCTATGTAGAACGCCTGTTTGAAGGTTTTGCTTTCTCTATGGGACGCTTGCGGCAGAAGATCGATGATGATCTGCCGGAGTTGACGGAAGGACTGGTCAGCCTGCTCTGGCCGCATTACCTTCGTACTATCCCGTCGCTGTCGATTGTGACGCTGACGCCGAATTTATCTGCCATGAAGATGGCGGAAACAGTGCCCGCTGGTTTAGAGGTCTCTTCTCGACCGGTCGGACCAAAAAACACCGTCTGCCGTTACCGCACCACCCGCCCGATGCCGCTTAACCCGATGGCGGTGGATCACGTCACCATGACCACTGAGCCGGACGGTCGCTCCCTGTTGCGAATACGTTTTGCCTGTAGTCCGCAAACTGACTGGTCGCAGGCTGATTTAACTCGTCTGAGTTTGTATCTTGCAACAGAGGCGTCAGTGAACAGTGCGTTGCACCTGTGGTTAACGAAGCGTCAGGTCGCCCTGTATCTGCGTTTGCCCGGACAGACTGATCGTATTCGGATTGAGGGCTATTTTTCGCCAGGGGGATTTACCGAAGAAGACAGACTCTGGCCAAAAGGAGACAGTGCTTTCAGTGGTTATCAGTTGTTGCTTGAGTATTTCACTTTTCGTGAAAAGTTTATGTTCGTTCACCTTAACGGGCTGGAGGGGATCACACTTCCGGCAGGTATTGACGGGTTTGACATTGAGGTGGTGTTCAGTACGCAGTGGCCTTCTGATCTCCCCGTCACTGATGAGTCGTTGTGTCTGCACTGTGTGCCAGTGATTAACCTCTTCACCCTCGAAGCCGATCCGCTGACGATTAACGGGCTTGAAAGTGAGTACCTGCTGCGTCCGAAACGTCTTCAGGACGGTCATACGGAAATTTACTCAGTGGATTCAGTGACGGGTTCCGGGCGAACTGGCGGTACAAAATATGTCCCGTTCACAAGTTTTCGTCATCAGGGGGGAATGCTGCGCCGTCATGCGCCGGAACGTTATTATCATACTCGCGTGAAGCGCGGCGTGACGGGAATGCACGATACCTGGTTAATACTGGGCGGTCAGCAGTGGGAAGCCGATCGAATGATGGCACAGGAAACGGTCTCATTGCGTATTACTGGCACCAATGGTCAGTTACCGCGCAGGGCGTTGCGTAGTACGCTGCTCGACCGCTGTGAGCAGACGCTCCAGACTCGCGTGACGGTTCGTAATCTTTGTAAACCAACGCTGCCGGTTTATCCGCCAGCAGAAGACCGTTTCCACTGGCGGGTAATGAGCCATCTCGGTACGGGGTTTCTGAACATGATGAGTAGTGCCGAAGTCCTGCGCGGTACGCTGGCGCTCTATAACTGGCAGGAAGATGAACTGAATAATCGTCGTCTTGATGCCATTCAGGACGTTCAGCATTACCGCATTCAGCGTTTTGAGGGCGGCTATCTGCTGCGCGGGCTTGATATTGAAGTCACGATTGACAGTAATGGTTTCACCGGTGAGGGCGATATCCATTTGTTTGGTGAAATGCTTAACCGCTTTTTTGCTCTGTACAGCGATATGAATCAGTTTAACCAGCTCTCGCTGATTGTTCAGCCAGAAGGAAAATGTATCCGGTGGAAAGAAAATCATTGTCCGCGTCTGCCAGGCTGATAGCACAACTTGGTGACCGACTGCCGTACACCAACTTTTACCGCTTCTGCCAACTACTGGAACACAGCCAGTCAGATGCGCCGGTAATAGGTAGTACCTGGCAGGTTCGTCAGGAACCAGTACGATTTTGTCCCTGGCCAGGAATGGGTTTTCCGGCGAGTGAGATTAAGTGTGTTGAAGAGGCTGAGTATCCGCATCTGCCGCCGACGGTTCGTATCACCTTTATGGGATTGTACGGTACTGAATCGCCGCTACCGTGGCACTACACGGATGACATTACGCAGCAGAGCGAGGGATACGAGGCAACCGCGGCTTTTCTCGATATATTCAACCACCGGCTGATAGCTCAGTATTATCGTATCTGGCGTAAGTATTCGTATCCGGCAACTTTTGAATCCGGCGGCCGCGACCAGACATCGCAGTATCTGTTAGGACTGGCAGGGCTTGGGATCTCTGGCTGTGCTGAAAATATCGCCACGCCGGTTTCACGTTTTCTGGCGCTGTTACCGGTGATGCTACTCCCCGGACGAACGGCAGAAGGGCTGGCATCACTGGTCAGTCTGCTGGCACCGGATACCCGATCTACTATCTGGCATCATGATCGCCGCCGTATTCCGCTGGCGTCGAAACTCGCCATGCGTACCCGTCAGCCGGTGAGTCTGAAAAGTCGTCCGGTGATGGGTGACCATGCAACAGACGTCAACGGGCAGGTGTTGCTGCAACTCTCCACCGGTAATAAGCAGGAAGTTCAGGGCTGGTTACCAGGAGGGCAACTGTACACCGATCTGATGGCACTTCTGCATGTATATCTCGGAAGTCGTCTGGATGTCCGCTTGCAGTTATGTGTCGCGCGGTCACTGTTGCCGGATGCTCAGCTTGATTGCCATCCGGCGTCGGGCAGTGCACAACTGGGGCGTACTGCTGTGCTTAAACCTTTACATGCTGGTACACAACAAAATCAAATTGTTACCATAAATCTGGGGCGCTACCAGCGTGTTCAGGAAAATATTCACCAAAGGGAGACTGATGAAGATGGCGATTATCGCTGGTAAAAGCAGTTTTGTGTTCATTGCGATGACGTTAGCACTGTTGTCCGCAGGCTGTGGACTGACGCAAAAAGTGACTGATGGCACTATCGCGGTGACAAAGTCCATTTTTTATAAGCAGGTGAAAACCCTGCATCTCGATATTCAGGCACGCGAAGCCATTAACAACAATGCTCGCGGCGTACCGCTCTCTACGGTGATACGGATATGATCGCCAGACATTTGACAACACGGACTATCCGTCGCTGTTTGCTGATGACAGTCAGGCGATTAAAGCGGATTTGCTGGCGGAAAAGGATATTCGGTTACAGCCCGGAGGGGCAGTCGCGGTGGATATGCCGATGGACGATAACGCGCAGTTTGTTGCTGTGGCAGCCATGTTTTTGACGCCGGATCAGACAAACAATACCTGGCGGGTAGTTCTTTCTCTGGATGAACTTGACCCGGATAAAGCGCGCATTATTGAAGCCGGTGACAACCGTCTGACGTTACAGTCCGTTAAGGATAAATAATATGCCCCATCCTTCCCTGCATAACATTCTGCACGGCAATATTGCCGGACTCGATCTGCACCAGATCAGTGAAGAGGATCAGGTTATTCTCTCCGTTTTGGATAACCTGCAACGCATTCTCAACAGCCGTGCCGGTACACTAGCGCATCTGCCTGATTACGGGTTGCCAGACATGACGAAAATTCTGCAAGGAATGCCTGGTACCGCTCATCAACTGATGAATACACTGTCTGCCGTCCTGCTGAAATATGAGCCTCGTTTAAAGAAAATCGAGGTGGTACTGCTTGAGCAGACACAACCCGGTGAGCTGCGTTATGCCATTGATGCTGAACTGAGAGGCGTCGGACTGGTTCGTTACGGCACAGAGTTTATGCCTGAGGGACGGGTGTTACTGCGCCATCTTAAACAACAGCAGTATCTTTCCTGATAGATGAATGTTGGTGTAACGGTATTTTTTCAGGATCACCATAACATACGTATCTGAATGTTATCACCCTGCTGTGTGACGAACTGAGTAGATTCACTCATTCTCTTTCACTTCCCTCGTATTCTCTGGGAAGCATACAGACGAAAAAAAACCGCAAGTCACTAATGGCTGTGCGGTTTTTTTTATTCACAGAGATGTTTATATTTAAAAACACGTCTGGATGATGAGTTGGTTGCGGGGGCCAGATTTGAACTGACGACCTTCGGGTTATGAGCCCGACGAGCTACCGGGCTGCTCCACCCCGCGTCCGAAAAACTTTTACTTCGCTTTGTTAACTTATTGATTACAGAACGACAAAACTGATTTTGTCTTAATATCGTAGCGTAGATATTAAATTGGTTGCGGGGGCCTCTATCAATCTAAAAACCCAACCCCCTGAAACACAAGAAAAACACATATAATGCACTACAGCCATCTACTGAAGTATACACTGAAAACTAGAAGTGAATCAACATACACAGATGCGATGCTATATATAAATAATGTGATAACCCATTTTATCTGTTCCAGCTAGTGGAAAGTACAGTTTCTATCTGGGGCTATCACAGGCTTATTTTTTTGCAACTGATGATAGCGACAAGAATATGTCCAATCCATGACGAAAGTGACTTGGCTGACATAACGGCGATTCCAGAGCCGGAGTCTGCTGTCTCCCCGCGTTGTCTGGTGTATTCTTGTTGCGTCTCGTGCATTATTTTCCCTATTTCTACCAAACATAATGAGGGGATTTATGAGCGATGATACAACAGACAATCATTAATCCGCCTTCAATGAAGGCGGACAAAGCAGAATCATTATGATTCGAGCGGAGCTCTCCAGTCATCAGCACCGGAAGTTCCAGCAACAGTATGTTCCCAGACAATTTTACGATATGCCATTGATACCGCCATCAGTTGAGTAAACTCTTTTTGAGTTGGTTCCTGGCAGTGAGGCATAGTCAGATTTATATCAACAATGGTCGCGTCTTCCAGCGAGGTCGTAAAGAAATGCTCTTGTTTGCCATCAACAGACGTGCGATACCACTTCAGTTGAACCTTCGGCAGCATTTCACCGGAAGCCAACGCATTATATAGTAATGGAACTGCTTTATTTAATGCTACGGTAAAGATAAATGGCTTATGAGCTCGTTGACCCGATGGTTGTCCTGATTGTGGATCGGTCGGAACGGTAACATTGTGCTGGAATTCCTGCACCAGCATTTCGTTTTCGTGACCTTCCACAAAAATATTACCTACAGACTCTGCGGTAAATGCACCAGCGGTAATATTTCCCTGCGTTTTCCCTTCAATCGAGATATAACATGGGGTTGGCATTCTGTTCTCTCCTTAAAACGTCGTTATCATATTATAATAAGTCAGCCAATAAAAAATAGGCCAACAGGGTTGTAAATATTTTAATAAACAAACACATATCATGCCTGCATATGTGTTCCCAAAACGTAAATGCGGTCATTATACTATCGATTAATGAATACAGCTCATAAAAATGACAATTTTTTAAATTAAATGATAAATATGCAATCCGATTTAAGAAACGCGTAATCCCCTCTAGATCACTATAGGAATCTATGATAATTAATACAGCCAAAGAACAGATGTGTCTGAGTATGCCACCCTGATTTTCATAACTGGGTGGTCTTTTTTTGTATGTTTCCTCAATATCTTCGTCGGAAAGGTGATAAAAGGACTGTCCTATGAGTGGTAATAAAAACGTAAGTGTTGCCCCAAAAGAACGAATTAACATTAAGTTCAAACCAGCTACTGGCGATCAAGTCGCTGAAAAAGAATTGCCATTAAATATGGTGGTCATTGGTGACCATAAAGGTAGAACCGAAGACACGCCGATTGAAGACCGACCCGCTATTTCTATTGACAAGAATAATTTTAATGACGTGATGGAAAAATCAGAAATCAGTCTGACTTTAGCCGTACCGAACATGCTCAAAGAAGATGCCGAAGAGGATCTTTCTGTCAAGCTGAATATCGCAAATCTACAAGACTTTTCGCCTGATAACATCATAAAACAGGTCCCTGAATTACAATCACTTCTTGAACTTAGAGAAGCATTAGTTGCGTTAAAAGGCCCATTAGGCAATATCAAAGGCTTTAGAGAGCAAATTGCGAACGTATTAAAAGATGAAAAAGCTCGGCAGAAAATTCTTGAAGAATTAGCTAATTATAAGCCAGAACACGAATAACCCAGCAAGAATGACTATATGCTGCTGACAGAATAAAGGAATTTATATGTCTCAATCTCAAGTAGAAGATCGTAGTTTAGAGGCCGAATCGGCTTCCCATAGCCCAAGCGTTTTAGAACAAATAATGGCAAAATCTCGTATTGAGCCATCCGATGAAGGCTATGAAGTGGCTAAACAAGGCGTAGCCATGTTTATCACGAGTATGCTGGAAAGTGGAAACACTGAAGAACCCGTAAATAAAATTCGGGTTGATCAAATGATCTCCGAACTGGATAAAGTCTTATCCGCACAGATGGATGCCATTTTACACAATGAGCAACTTCAACAGATTGAAAGCGCATGGCGTGGTATCAAACTCTTAGTTGACCGTACTGATTTTCGTGAAAACATCAAAATCAACCTTATTCACGCAACAAAAGAAGAATTGCTTGAAGATTTTGAGTATGCACCTGAAATTGTTCAAACCGGCTACTACAAACATATCTATTCTAATACCTATGGTCAGTTCGGTGGCGAACCCGTTGGGGCCGTTTTAGGTAACTATGCCTATACCGCCAGTGCCCCAGACCTGAAACTCATGAAGTATGTTAGCGCCGTTGGCGCGATGGCACATGCCCCCTTTATTTCCGCTGCTTCACCAAAATTTTTCGGTATTGACAGCTATACCGAACTGTCCTCAATTAAAGAGTTGAGTTCTATTTTTGAAAGTCCGGCATACACCAAATGGCGGGCACTGCGAGAAAGTGAGGATGCCCGGTATTTAGGCTTGGTGGCAGGGCGTTATCTAGCCCGCCTCCCTTACTCATATACGGATAACCCAATTAAGTCATTTAATTACACCGAAGATGTTGATACCCGCCACGAGAACTTTTTGTGGGCGAATGCCGCATTCACGTTGGGGAGTCGGATCACGGATTCTTTCGCTAAATATCGCTGGTGTCCAAATATTATCGGACCACAAAGCGGTGGTGCAGTAGAAGATCTGCCCGTTCATTTATATGAATCCTTGGGTGAAATCCAGCCGAAGATCCCAACAGAGACCCTCATTACTGATCGCCGTGAATTTGAATTGGCAGAGCAAGGGTTTATCGCACTAACCATGCGTAAGGGGAGCGATAATGCTGCATTCTTTTCCGCAAATTCAGTGCAAATCCCCAAGCGCTTCCCGAATACACCGGAAGGTAAACAGGCTGAAACCAATTATAAGTTGGGCACTCAACTTCCTTACATGTTCATTATCAACCGGTTAGCGCACTATATTAAAGTCTTACAACGTGAACAATTAGGTTCCTGGAAAGAGCGTGGTGACCTGGAACGCGAACTCAATACTTGGTTGAAGCAATACATTGCCGATCAGGAAAATCCACCAGCAGAGGTTCGTAGCCGCCGCCCGTTACGTGCAGCTCAAATCACTGTTTCTGATGTTGAGGGCGATCCAGGTTGGTACCAAGTCTCGGTATCGGTTCGTCCGCACTTTAAGTATATGGGTGCAAACTTTGAACTGTCGCTTGTTGGTCGTCTGGACAGAGATCAGGAAGCGTAAACAGGATGGCCGCGTTATTAAGATGGTCCAAAGACTCTACACGAAGTTTATTTGAAAGAGTTCAGGCTAAAGCGAGCAGAGACGATTATAGCGTATCTACGGATCCCCTGTTGTCGATAAAACTTAATCTGATACGCATTCTTAATACGCGGCCCGGTAGTAGTCAGAGTACGAACGAGATTGGCGTTATCGATCTGAACGACGCCACACAAACGAGTACTGAGCTAAACATCACTATTTGCAAGTCCATTAAAGACAGCATTGAAAAATATGAACCTCGTATCGCTACAGCAACCGTAACACCAAGAGTCAATCATCACGATCCTCTTACCATGTTTTTTGATATTACGGCCACGATACCAAATGAGCACGGTTCAACTAACGTTGAATTTCAACTCCGCCTTGATAATGAACGGCATTATTTATTAGATATCTGAAGGACCTTATGCCATTACAGCACCAATTCCAGGATGAAATGACGTTCATAAAATCAGCAATTCATGATTTTGCTGATACAAATCCTCAATTATCTCAATTTCTCATCGAGAAAGGGAAAGACCCAGACGTTGAACGTATGCTTGATGGATTGGCATATATGACTGCAACATTGAAGGCGAAACTCAAACAAGATTTCCCAAATTTGACTCAGGACGTGATCCAGTTACTCTGGTCGAATTATCTGCGCCCGGTCCCCAGTATAACCATGATTAATGCGGCGTCATTAAGCCATCGAACAAGCACTATACCGAAAGGAACTCAAGTCACAACGTCTGCGTCAGATCAACCTGCTTGTATATTTCAGACATGCAGGGACTTAACCGTAACACCGGTAACGCTTGAATCAAGCCAGATAATTCGAGAGTCTTCTGATTCGCTATTATTGACATTCTCATTCAGTAATACACCTGAGTCGCTGGATTTAGAACAATTCAGTTTTTACCTTGGTCAGGATCCCTATATTGGCTCCCAGCTATACATGATGCTCACTCATTACGTCACGTCTGTAGCTGTCGTTATCAACAATGCAGAGCTACCGCTGGAAGCACCAACATTTAACCTGGTTGGGTTCGAACGTTCCGATGCGATGATCCCTTACCCTGAAAATACCAATACCGGCAATCGCCTTTTACAAGAATATTTCTGTTTTAACGAGGGTTTCCTTTTCTTACGCATAGCCCATGAAAACAAAAATATTTTTCCCAAATCTTTAAAATATTCGACGTTCAGTCTAAAAATTAATTTTAGTCGCTCATTTCCACCATCACTGAAACTGCGCAACGATAGCATTCTGATTAACTGCGTTCCGGCGATCAATCTCTTTCACCATGATGGTGAACCCATCATTCTCCACGGACGCAAATCACAATACCCGATTGTCGCTAGCTATCAGTATCCTGAAAGATATGACATTTTTTCAATCGAGCACGTTGAAAGTGGTAATCGTCGTTCTGCTGCTCCTGATAATCAGCATAAATATACCTACGTTCCTTTTAACAGTTTTAAACACCAGATACAGCGGGAAAAAGGTTACCAAAGGCTCTACTACCAATCTAAGCAAACACAAGACATTGAAAATAAAAATATTACACATTGGCTATCGTTTGTCAGAAGTGACGAAGAGCGTTGGCAGCACAAAGATGAAATCATCTCTTTGCGGTTAATGTGTACCAACAACGATATGCCTGCCCAGCTTCATATTGGTGAAATATCTCATATTACCGATAAGACACTTGCTGAAGTGGTCAGAGTGAAAAATATCACGCGCCCAACACTGCAACTATCACCGATATTAGACAACACATTATATTGGAAGGCTATTTCTAATCTGGCTCAGAATTACATGTCGTTACTCGATGTTGACATGCTTAAACAAACGTTAATAGGCTATAACTTTCCTGCTCAGCATAATCGTCAATCTGAAAAAAATGCGATTAAACAACTTAGCGGTATCCACAAAATGGAAACCAAACCCTCAGAACGGAAATTACCCGACGGATTAATCGTTCGGGGTTCTGAAACGTCTATTTATATGAAACAATCGATGTTCAATTCT
The DNA here is from genome assembly GCA_031261005.1 of Enterobacteriaceae bacterium. Lineage (GTDB taxonomy): Bacteria > Pseudomonadota > Gammaproteobacteria > Enterobacterales > Enterobacteriaceae > JAISKF01. The sequence continues at coordinate 17,487 of JAISKF010000041.1, forward strand.
GAAGGTGAGATGGTTTTGTTTGGCACCGTGTTGTCGCAATTTTTCTCACAAGTAGCCGCATTAAATTCTTACCACTTACTAACCATGATCAACATGGATAATCAGGAGCGATATACATGGCCAGTGAAAATCGGTCAGCACTCGCTGATATAGTTCCTGAGAAATATGATTTCTATCAGCTCATTGAATTAATCTATAAAAATGCAGGAAAGCAGGATTATCTGGATAAAGAACTCTCTCCAGACGACGAACTGATTTATTTTTCTGCCAGCGGCTCGCTGGCGTTTCCTCATTCTGACCTGACGTCACTCCCGCAGAGTAACGATGGTCGTTTCCATCTTGCTATCAACTTTCTTGGTCTACAGGGTAGTCAGTCACCTTTACCGGGTTTCTATCTGGAACCGTTGGCGTGGGAGTATTCTCAAGACGAAGCGGGACTGAACCATTTTTTAGATCTCTTTAACCACCGGTATGCCACATTACTTCATCGTATCTGGCGGAAATATCGATACTACATTTCGTTCAAAGATCGGGGCAGTGATCCCTTTTCTCAAAGAATGTATGCGTTGGTTGGTCTTGAAAATGCGGTCATTCGTGAAACGCTAAACGTCAACCATACAAAAATGCTGGCCTATTCAGGGATGCTTTCTGGCACCTCACGTTCACCTGAAGTATTGAGCGGTATCATCGCTCATTGCTTTGACTTACCAGAGGTCAACATCAAGCCCCTGCAATCACGGATAGTCTCTATTCCAGAGGATCAGCAAACTGATTTAGGTCTGTCAAATTCACTGTTAGGCGATACGTTTGTTATCGGTGACTACTTACACGATTGCAGCAGCAAATTTACGCTTTGCCTGAGTCATCTTCCGATTAAACGCTATCTTTCATTTTTACCCACTGGTGATAACTACCAGCCTTTAAAAAATTTCGTTTCTTTCATTCTGCGTGACCAGTTTGCTTTCGATATCACCCTCTCTTTGGTTGACGAACAATTAACAGCGATGGATTTAAGTAACGACGTCACTTGTCTCCTGGGTTGGACCACCTTTATTGGTGAAATACCAGCCAATCCAAACGTAACTATTTGTGTGCGGGAATAATCAAATGGAAAAGAATCAGCATACCTTATTACTTAAAGTCACCAATCCACAGCTTATGCAAAGTGGAAAAAAGAGTGAACACTATTTTTCAATCAACGGTGGGACCATTGGCAGTGCCGCAACCAATGACTGGGTTTTGCAAGACATCAATCTGAATGTGGCAGAATCTCAGGCTCGTCTAGATTACCAGGATGGTGCATTCTTCATCTCCCTATCCGGTGGTAAGACCATATATATTAATGGCTCAGAAATTGGCTCTCATCAGCGTGTCAAGTTGCAGTATGGCGATAAAGCGCAGATCGGTAAACTGAACGTCAACATTCATACGGGTTCAAATCCTGAGGCGTTTATCGATATATTAAATACGCAGCCAACCGATATTATTCACCACAGAGATAACCCGTTGGAAGCGCTATTAAGCAGTCATCCCGCAACGCAATCACAGCACTCAGTTGAAGAAGTCCAGGATAACGTCATTATTGATCCTCTTAAGGCAATTGATGCTGACTCACTGAGTTCAGTCAGTCATTTTCATGATACTGACGCACCGTTACCCGCTTCCGCACCCCAACCACAACGCTATGATTATAATCTCAAACAAGAAACTACCGGGCTAAATACCGGGTTTCTGGATATGAAGACTTATGGAAATAATGGTGATAATCGCTTGGCAGGAAACTCATTTCCGCCTGAGATGTATCTTGCCATTGCTCCGCTTCTACGCGGGCTTGGCGTAAGCCTTGATATTGAGAATACGGATGAGGCAAACGTCATCTTGGAAGAGCTTGGGCAAACCATTCGTGCATCAATTGATGGGTTACTCAAACTTCAAAAATCTAAAAACATTCTGAACCATAAGAACCTTCGTGCCATTGAAGATAATCCGTTGCGCCTGAACCAAAACTATGAAGACACCATCGCCAGTTTGTTCTCCTCAACGACCTGTTCGGTACACTTATCAGCCCCTGTAGCCGTGGCTGAAAGTCTGGACAATATTCAGCTCCACAACATGGCAAGCCATACCGCCACGCAGTATGCCCTGTCAGCCATGCTTGATGCTTTCTCTCCAGAACAATTGCTTAGCCGATTTGCGCGTTACCGACATAGTCCTCATCGTCATGAGATGGATGGAAACTGGAGCTGGCAAATGTTTTGTAGTTACTACAGGGAACTGTCTTCTAACCGCCAAACGGGATTTGAAAAGTTGTTCTGGGAACACTACGAACAAGAATATGACAGACAAGTCCGCAAACTAAATCTGGAGCGTGAAAATCATGCCTAGTATCCACCGCTATCTGTTACCCCTGTTTTTTATGGCGATGGTAACGTTATTAAGTGGTTGTGAAACAACACAGAAAATTGTGGAAGTCATTAAGGATCCGAATGTCCCGGTGGGTTATCCATCGAAAAATCCCTCGGAAATTTCACTGACTCTGGTATCAGAACCCGATATGAATCCAAACCAGAGCGGTGAAGCCACGCCAATAGAATTGCAGGTTGTTTATCTCAATGACGATTCTAAGTTTTTATCCATTGATTATGACCAAATATTAGACGATGGTCCTGAAAAAGCATTAGGCAAAAATTATGTCAACCATCAAGACTACAGCCTGCTACCCGGTCAGTTTAAATCACTGCCGCCCATAAAACTTGACGCCCAAACGCGATTCATCGGTGTTATCGCCCACTATTCCTTTATTGATGATTCGCAGTGGTACGACATTACCGACGTCGAAAGTGTGGGTAAAAAAGAAAACATCATGATCCATGTCCGTGCCGATCTGGTTGAAATTAGAAAGGAAGATAAATAATGGGAACACAAAGTAACGTTGTCTGGTTGAATGGACTCATCGGCCCTCAACATTTTCAGCAACAGCAACGGTATCACGAGTACCTGTCAAGCCATCAGCTCAACATGCTGAACTGTTATTTTTATGGATTTAACCATTTAGAAATAAACCGGGAGTATTTACGTTTAGGCCGAATTGGTCTCTCGTCCGCTGAAGGAACTATGCCGGATGGCACCTTATTTGAGTTGCCGTATCAGGACAAATCGCCTGAGCCGTTAGATATTATTCAAATAAACGATGCGTCCAGCCGGATCATTTATCTGGCCTTACCTATTCGCAATTTTTCTATCGCTAATATTGATACAGCCCAGGAATTAAAAACGGGTAGTACGCGTTTTGTTCAGGGTAGTAATGATGTTCGGGATGTATTTGGTCGTAATGGCAGCGTCAGCACAATACCCGTCGCCATGCTTGCCCCAAAACTGATTCAAGGTTCAGAGGATCTTAGCGCCTACACAACGCTACCGGTTTGTTGTATCAAAGAACGAAATCCAGACGGTACGTTAATACTCGATGAAACGTTTATTCCAACATGTAATTCACTCACCACAGTGCCTTACTTGTATGACTTTCTTCGTGAAGTTGCGGGCTTAATTACCGAAAGAGCCAAACAGCTTTCAAGTCGTATTAGTGCTCCCGGTCAGCAAGGCGTTGCAGACGTTGCCGAGTTTATGATGCTTCAGTTGTTTAATCGTATGCAGCCTATCTTTATCCATCTGGCAAAACGCAGTGCCGTTCATCCTGAGGATTTGTACCGTCAGTTAGTCTCACTGTGTGGTGAACTGATGACATTTACCGATGAATCCCGCGTTGCACCGATCTTCGCTCATTATGACCATGACAATTTATCATCCACATTCCATGAATTAATGATGATAACTCGCCGTGCACTCAGCATTGTCCTAACGCCAAGAGCTGTCTCAATTCAATTGACCAAACGGTCACACGGTATTTCTGACGGCGTGATTCATGATAAACAACTGCTGACGACCTCTGATTTTATCATTGCGGTGAAAGCGCGTGTGCCGCAGGACCAACTGTTCCGCCAGTTTGTTCAACAAACTAAAATTTCATCACCAAACAAAATCCGCGATCTCGTCAGCGTCCAGATTCAGGGTGTACCTCTTATCCCATTGAGTGCTGCACCAGCACAGCTACCACACCATTCAGGCTACACCTATTTCCAATTAGATACACAGGCTCCGGCATGGGCTGACATCGTGACTAATAGCGCTATTGCGTTCCATGTATCAGGCAATTTCCCTGAATTGGATATGCAGTTTTGGGCAATCAGGGGCAAATGATGGCGAATGAAAATATGAATCAGCACGCCTTTGCCCTGCGAGGGAATAGTGTAAATCCGATGGTTGATGCCGCTACACCGCTATTAGGTATGGTGCAACGGCTTCGTGATATTACCCATCTCGATAATGCAGAATCACTATATCGACAAGTCGTCAACGACATGAGTGCAATTGAGCAAATATTACAGTCTCACGGGTATGAAAATAGCCAGATCGTCTCATTTCGTTACATTCTCTGTACGTTTATTGATGAAATTGCCATGCAACACCCCTGGGATAACAAAAACACCTGGGGCAATCAATCGCTGTTAGTCAAATTCCATAATGAAGCCTGGGGGGGAGAACGCGCTTATCTTTTACTGGAGCGTCTTCAGGCTGAACCTAAGCGGTACAAGGACTTATTGGAGTTTATCTATATCTGTTTCTGCTTAGGGTTTCGCGGTCGTTACAAAGTTATTGAAGGAAACAGTGAAGAATTCAACCGTATTTTCCGCCGCTTGCATGGTCAGATAATGGTTTTAAGAGAAGACGAAAATGCTGGCGGTACGCTGTTTCATCAAGGCAAATCAATAACAAGCAAGTATTCACTCAGTCATCGCCTTTCCATTAAGCGCATGTCTGTCTGGCTGGCTGCTGGTTTGTGCGTTGTATACGCTTTCTATCAATTTAAGCTGCACAGTCAGAGCATGGACATTCTTGCGCAACTGAACAAGTTATTGCACTAATAAGGACTTTAAGATGATCAGAATAGACATCCCTAAACTGGTTGCCCGGTTTAACCCTATCAGTAAACAAATTCTGGAAACCACGGCATCCACTTGTGTGAGTCAACAAGAGTCCGAAATTACCGTTGCCCATTATCTACTTGAATGTCTAAATACCCCGTTATGCGATATACGGGCTATTTTTGACAAAGCTAACCTGAGTTACGACGCAGTAAAAAAAGGTCTTGAAAATAACACCTACCGACAAGGTAAGCGCGATGATACGCCTGCATTTTCACCGCTGCTGATTGAATGGTTCAAAGATGCACTTTTGCTCTCAACAGCGGAACTTAACCAGTCAACTATCCGAACGGGTACGCTGCTATTGGCTCTTTTGGACAATCCCGCTCGTTATCTTTCCACCGAGACGGTTAAACAGCTACAGGTCATCAACGTTGAGCTGGTAAAAAATCAGTTTACCGTATGGACTCAAGGCTCAGCAGAAAATGAACGGATCTCCGAGGACCAGGAAAACAGTAAATACCCCGCCAATACGGATCCCTCGCTACTTAACCGCTATGCCGCGAATATTACCGCTCAAGCCAGAGAGGGAAAACTGGATCCGGTGCTTTGCCGGGATGAAGAGATTGATCTGATGATCGATATTCTCTGTCGCCGACGTAAAAACAATCCCATTGTCGTCGGCGAAGCGGGAGTAGGCAAAAGCGCACTGATTGAAGGATTGGCATTACGCATTATTAACGGTGACGTTCCCGATAAGTTACGTGGGACTGAACTGATGAACCTCGATCTGGGTGCTTTACAGGCTGGCGCCTCTGTAAAAGGCGAGTTTGAAAAACGCTTTAAAGGCGTTATGGCTGAAGTGATGGGATCGCCAACGCCCATTATTCTGTTTATTGATGAAGCGCATACTGTGATCGGTGCAGGAAACAATGCGGGTGGTCTGGATATTTCTAATCTTCTCAAGCCTGCGCTTGCCAGAGGGGAACTTAAAACCATCGCGGCAACAACCTGGAGTGAATACAAAAAATACTTTGAAAAAGATGCCGCCTTATCCCGGCGCTTTCAGTTAGTCAAAGTCAATGAGCCCAGCGCACAGGAAGCCATCGTCATTATGCGCGGTCTGCGACATCTCTATGAAAAATCACATAGCGTTCTGATCGACGACGATGCACTTCAGGCTGCCGCTTTGCTCAGCGACCGCTATCTATCTGGCCGCCAGTTACCGGATAAAGCCATCGATGTTCTGGATACGGCCTGCGCCAGGGTAGCCATTAACCTGACCTCGCCGCCTCGCCGGATTTCAGCTTTAAAAAATACACTCCACCAGTTGCAGGCAGAATCAACCCTGCTTGAACGGGAGCACCGTCTGGGACTGAATGACTTCACAGAAAGATTGGCTTCGCTGGAAGCAATGCAAGGTGACGCGCAATCTGAGTTAACGCAAATTGATACACAATGGCAGCAGCAGCAAACACTGGTTCATCAAATCATTGCCCTGCGTACCGAGCTATTAACGCAAACTGACGTTCAACATTCGGCTGAGGATACTGAAGTACCAGAACAGGCTGATGAACAATCAGCAACCCTGACTAAGCTCGCAGTATTAACCGATGAGCTAAACGCGTTGCAAAAACAAGATATTCTCGTATCACCGCACGTAAACAAAACGCAGATCGCCAGCGTGATTGCTGAATGGACCGGCGTTCCCTTAAATCAAATATCTCAGGATGAGCTGAAAGTGGTGACTCAACTTCCAGACTACCTGAATAAATCGATTAAAGGTCAGGACCTCGCTATCGCTCATCTTCACCGGCATCTGTTAACGTCAAGAGCCGATCTTCGCAGACCGGGCCGCCCGTTGGGTGCGTTCCTGCTTGTGGGCCCATCAGGGGTGGGTAAGACTGAAACCGTTTTACAAATTGCAGACCTGTTGTTTGGCGGTCGCCAATACCTGACCACGATTAATATGTCGGAATTTCAGGAAAAGCATACTGTCTCGCGCTTAATAGGTTCACCTCCGGGCTATGTTGGCTATGGGGAAGGGGGAGTATTAACTGAAGCTATTCGCCAAAAACCTTACTCTGTTGTCTTACTCGATGAAGTTGAAAAAGCGCATCCAGATGTACTCAACCTGTTCTATCAAGCCTTCGATAAAGGTGAACTGGCGGACGGTGAAGGTCGCATCATTGATTGCAAAAACATCGTCTTCTTTCTGACATCCAACCTCGGCTATCAGACCATCGTCAACTACGCCGAGCAGCCAGATGCCATTATTGATCACCTTTATCAAGAGCTGGCTGACTTCTTTAAACCTGCGCTATTGGCCCGAATGGAAGTTATTCCCTACTTGCCGCTGTCCCCAGATACGTTGAAATCTATCATCACCGATAAGTTATTGAGCCTGGATAAAATATTGCGCCAACGCTTCAGCGCGGAGGTGGTTTTCACTGACGATGTAGCCAGTGAAATCCTGTCCCGTTCAACACGTACTGAGAACGGTGCCCGAATGCTGGAATCGATCATTGATGGAGCCCTGCTGCCACCGGTATCTCTGCTTCTGCTCAATAAGCTCTCTGCGGGTGAACCTATTTCGACAATCAATTTCACCGTGGCAGATAACCAATTTATTGCCAGGGTAGAGTAACTCATGATGACCAGTAAGGAACGACGCGGATGAAAAACAGATCGGGTAGTGTGATCATCATGTTAATGAGCCTATGGGTAAGTTTTGCATTTGCCGCACCGGATGATGCGGCAAAACTTAAGTTATTGACTGAGTGTGCCAACGACGCTTCCGTCTTTAGTCGTCTTGATTGTTATGACCGCATTCTTCGTGCGAACGTACCCATTTCGCCGGTGACGGCGACCAAGATGAAACATGTCCCCGCATGGGAATGGGCTTATGAACTGGAAAAAAAACGCACGGATACTAATGAAACAGAATTTTTGTCCAGTCATAGTGGTGGGGATAACCCTAACGTATTGATAACGACCCCGGCACTGGGTCGCCAGCCTCCCCGACCCGTGTTGCTCTTCAGTTGTATTGACAACATCACCCGGATACAGGTGATGTTGGTTGATCCGGTTCGTTCGGGCAACGGCAACATCACGCTAAAAACCAACAGCGGTGCAATCAAAACGCAGTGGTTTATCCGTGATAACGGCTATGTGCTTGAAAGCAGCCGAGGCTTACCCGGCATACAAGAAATTCAACAACTGATTCATGCAGAAAAGCTGACTCTGGGATCTGACGATCCGGTCCTGAACGGACTTGTCTTCAATTTATCGACTTTACCCCAGGCCATCGCTCCATTGCGATCGGCTTGTCATTGGTAATATGGCAGGATGTGAATGGAATTTATAAATCATCATTTGCGAAAAGCAATACTGAGTGACGTTGATGATGTCACTTGTGCCGCTAAAGATGGCGACGCTGACTGGGAATATATTGATGCCCGGATCGCAGAGTTGGGCACCATTGGTCATGGCAATGTCGATATTGGAAAAATCCAGGAACACGCCGTCCTTTTGTTAAGCAAGACAAAGGATATGCGCGTCGTAACGCACCTGTTACGCACCCTCCAGCATGGAAAGAAACCTAACGATATCGCTTTAGCCTTTACGCTACTGGCCGATTATATTGAAAAGTACTGGGCTAACAGTGCGCCATCGCAGAAATTAAAATTACGCCTGCTTAAACAAATTATTCAGCGGTTCTTACAGGCTAAACCGTTCTTTATTTCAGAATCTACCACGATTGAACGCGAAATAGCCGCATTACAACTACAGCGTATCCAGGACTACTTCACCATTAACCATCTGCCTGTCGATGATGACTTCAAACAAACGGTCAAAGGCTATACGTTAATAACCGCTGAAAACAGGGCTGATGAAGTCCAACAGGATATTGATAAGTCGATACCAGAAAGCCGTAATACGCAGACTGAAACCGCTCATTTACCCAACCCAGAACATCCTGTGACACCGCCGGTAAATATCAATCAGCACACCGATCAGGACTGGAAACGAACGCTGATCAAAGTGTCAGAAATTTTATTTGAACGGTCGCCGGGAGAACCTATCGCCTTTCAACTACGGCGTCATGCTATTTTCAGTACGCTTTCTGAACCGATTAATCTCGATGGTATCATCGATTTACCCCCGCAAAATGCCGATCGGGTTGCTGAATACAAATCGCTGTCAAAACCAACCCAGGAACAATGGCTCAAACTTGAAAATAGCCTGACAGTGATGCCGTGGTGGTTAGAGGGGCATTATATTTCAGCGCAATTCGCCACCCGACTTGGTTTTTCTGCCACGGCTGATGCTATCAAATTGTCACTTCAGCAATTTATCGCCCGACTACCCACAATAAGCACGCTGTGCTTTAAAGACAAATCACGCCTGATCACGCCAGAGATGGAAACGTGGTTACAGCATCACGCTGAGGCGGTAAACAGAACCTCAGAGACAGATACAGAACTCTTTGAATGCCTTGATACGCAAGGCTACGAAGCCGCCTTAAGACAGCTCAATACCCAACCTCCGGGACAAGAAATGCGCCAGCAATATCATCAACAAAAACTCAACGCCCAGTTGTTATCTCAAGCCGGGTTTGGCGTACTTGCGGCTCAGCAGGCTCAAAGCCTGATCCATGGCAGTCAGCACCTGTCGATTGAGCAATGGGAGCCTTCTTTCTTTGCGGCTCTTAACGCATTAACAACACACTCTCGCTAATTGGAATAGGAGTCCAAAATGAAAATGCTTTCAAATTTTCCAATATTTCGGTTAGTGAAGCCACGATTACCCAATGTCAGATCATCTGTGACTTTAATGATTGCTGCATTTATCGTACTGTCATTAATCTGGCTCTGGGTGTGGGGTCCCGAATGGAAGATCGGAGACACAGCACCGTTTGCCAGCATCACTAAACGTTTACTGATCACCGCCGTTTATGCGCTCTCCGTAGGTATTTGGATTGTCTGGCTGATGGTACAAAAAATTCGCCAGTATGAAAAAGCACGCCAGGAAGCGAAAGAAGAAGTCAAAGATCCGGTTGCTAGCCATGTTCTCTTTCAGCAGCGCTATTTACAGCACTGGCTGGTCCGACTGCAACGTCATTTTAAACAGTCTCGCTCTGCCGTTTATCAGGTCCCCTGGTATCTGATGATGGGGGATAAAGGCAGTGGTAAAACGACCCTGTTAACCGAAGGCACTAAGCTAACGCGGCTGTATGATATCGAGGAAACGGATGACGCCGAAGAACGCCTCTATCTGGATTGCCTGTTAAGCGATAAAGCGGCAATCCTTGATGTTCGCGGCGAGTTAATCAATCAAAATAATAGCCCTGAGGATAAACCCAAACTTTATACCCGTCTATGGACGTCATTATTGGCGTGGTTAACCACCGAGCGAGCGCGCCAGCCGCTGAACGGTATTATTCTTACGGTAGATATCCATAAATATATTCTGTCCAGTAAACAGCAGCGCGAAACGTATATCGCCACGTTAAACCAACGGCTTACTGACATTGTGAATACCCGTCAACATCGGGTGCCGCTCTACCTGGTCTTCACTAAGCTCGATCTGTTTTATGGCTTTGACTCCATGTACCAATCGCTGAGCAAAGAAGAGCGAGATACGATCCTCGGCATGACCTTTACGCTCAATGGCAAGCAGTCCTGGGAAGAAGAACTGGCGACATTCTGGCAGACCTGGATACAGCGAATCAATACAGCGATGCCTGACATGATGTTGAATAATGTTGACGACCATCAACGCAGTTCGCTTTTTACTTTCAGCCGCCAAATGGTTGGAATGGAAGAGTTTGCTAAAAACCTGATTGAATCGCTGCTGTTTAATATCGATAAAAATAGCCTGTTGCTTAGAGGTCTTTACCTCACCTCATCTACGCAAAAAGGTCAAATGGATGATCTGTTTGTTAAATCAGCGGCAGCACAGTATCAGCTAAGTCGCCAGCCTTATCCGACCTGGCAAATAGCCCAAACCGTGCCGTATTTTACCCGTAACCTGTTTTCTCAGGTACTGTTCTCCGAGCCAAATCTCGCGGGAGAAAATGAACAATATACCCAGTTAACCCGACGTCGAATGACGATATTTGGTAGCGGCGCAGCCTTACTTACCCTGTGTCTAATCGGTAGTTGGCAGTATTACTATATCCAGAACTATCGTGCTGGCGAAGATGTCCTAAAACAAGCTAAAGCGTTTATGGCGATCGAGCAGTCAACCGGCAAAGATTTATACGGCAATTTGCAGTTACCGTTACTCAATCCGCTAAGTGATGCCATGTTTGCCTATGGTAATTACCACGAGCGTAACCGGTTTATTGCTGATTTTGGGCTTTACCAAGGCTACAATATTGGACCGAGTATCGAAAAAACCTACCTGCGATTGTTACAAGAAAAATATCTGCCAGCCATCATGGATGGTTTACTCACTGAACTGAATGCGGCTCCAAAAGAAAGCGAGCAGAAGTTAGGTATTCTACGTATCATCCGCATGATTGAAGATGAGTCTGGCAGAAATAAATCACTGGTTCTTCATCATATGCAAAATAATCGCTGGAGCAATGAATTTAAAGGACAGAAAGTCCTACAGGATCAGCTTTATGATCACCTGGAATACGCCATGGATCATATTCAATGGCATCATTCTCGCCAGCAAGGTGATATGGGTGCATTAGAGGCCTTTTCGCCTTATCAAGCCCCAATAAAAGAGGCACAAAAAGAACTCAGTAAGCTCTCTATCTATCAGCGGGTCTATCAGAATCTACGCATCAAAGCGGGCGATGTATTGCCAAACGATCTCAACTTAAAAACCCAGATTGGCAGCAGCTTCGATACGATATTTGTGGCCAATAATGACAAGCTCCTGAATGTCCCTAAATTCCTCACTCACTCAGGCTTACTCAACTATTTCCTCAAACAGAATGATCACCTGATTGAGCTGACCTCCATGGACAGTTGGGTTCTTAACATCACCCAAAATGTGGAATACAGCGATGCTGATCGCGCGGAAATCAAACGTCAAATCAGCGAACTGTACATCAGTGACTATGTCAGTACCTGGCATGGTGCCGTCGCCAATCTCAGTATTAAGCAATTTGCCGACATTCCAGAGGCGATATCCGCATTGGAAAATGTGATCGGTGGTGAGCAACCGCTGAAAAAAGCCCTGATAACGCTCCAGGAAAATACGCTGGGAATGGATCCCCCTACGGAGAAAGAACTTGCCACGGAGAAGGTCTCAGTCCAGGACCGACTGATGATCAACCGTATCCATCGGGAGTTCACGAAAGAGACCTCGGTACTGGATGAAACCAATAATCAGGAAAGTGCGATCCAGAATGCGACGCAGAAAATCGGCGATCTGCATCGCTATCTGCTGGCGATACAAAATGCACCGTCGCCGGGCAAAGCGGCACTGAAAGCCGTTCAACTGCGCCTGAATAATAACAGCAGCGATCCTATCTTTGAAGTCCAACAATTAGCGAAAACATTGCCTGAACCGCTTGGCCGCTGGCTCAATGAACTCGCCACACAGGTATGGGACGTCGTGGTGAGGGAAGCGATTCAATCCCTTGAGGTTGAGTGGAACGAAAAAGTGGTGAGTGAATATAAACTCAATCTGGCCGGACGTTATCCATTTAACAAAGCGTCCCCTAAAGATGTGCCACTGAGTGAATTTGACCGCTTCTTTAAACCCGGCGGAACGATCGACAGTTTCTATCAGGAAAACCTGAAAGTCTTTGTCGAAAATAATCTGCTTCAGGGTACTGATAACCAGTCACTGATCCGCAGCGATGTTCTGGCTCAGCTAAAAACGATTGAAAAGATCCGCAGAACATTCTTCAGCCCACAAAATGGCTTGGGTATCCAATACGCTATTGAACCCATTCAGATGTCGGGCAACAAACGGCGCAGCGTACTGAACCTTGATGGTCAGTTGCTGGAGTACAGTCATGGTCGTGGTAATAAAGTTCGGATGATCTGGCCAAACACAATGCGTGAAAATGTGGAAAGTCGAATAACGCTGATGTCCAGTACCAGCCTGACGCAAAAGGGGATTTCACGTAGCGGCGTCTGGGCACAACTCCGGTTACTGGATGCAGGACAACTGTCAAACATCACAGAAAACACATTCGACATTCGCTATACCGCCGATGGTGGATACATGGTGTATCGCATCTATGTTGACAGTGCAGACAATCCGTTTGCTGGCGGGCTATTCAACCAATTCCATTTATCTGAAACGCTTTACTAACCGCAACCCCAGTGCACCCTGTGTACTGGGGAATTAAGGAACCATTGTGGAAAATAGTCACTATCGTTTCATCCATGTCGGGAGCGATCCGCGTTCATATGATGAGTTTGAAGCGATCAGAACAGAGATCAATAAGCTGACTCACCCCCGGCAGCCCACCGTGAATTGGTCGTTAATCGAGATAAACGCGATTACGCTATTCGAGAAAAATGGGATTGATTTACTGAGCGCGTGTTATTTCACGTTAGCCAGAGTTCAACAGGCAGGTCTTGCCGGATTTGTTGAAGGCATAGAGTTAGCTGCCGCATTGGTATATTACCAATGGGATAGTATGTGGCCAGATCAGATACCGCCACGGGTTGATGCGCTGGATTGGCTAAATACCCGAACGGGCTCAATGATTCGACAGCATGAGTACCAGATAGAAGATCTGGATTTACTCAGACGAGCCAGTGCAGCTCTGGAACTGATCTCGGATAAATTGCAGCAGGTCAAACTGGCTAAAGTACCACGTATTGATAATTTGTATTTTTATGTGCAAACCAAAGTAGATGAATTGGAAAAATCTGCCGTCATTCAGCTAACGGATAATCTGCCGCAAGATAAGACGCAAATGATCTTTGTTGCAGATAATCACTGTCCGCGTAATCGACCTGCAAAGCCAGAGAAACCGCCTCAGTTACAACCCAAAAATCAACCACCAAGAGTGATAACTACCACTAAATCTGACATGAGTACCGTTGCCCCTCCAACCGTGAAGCGGTGGTCAAGTTTTATTCTTGGTGTCGCCACAGCGAGTCTGGTATTAGGTATCATTGGCTATTTTTATCACCAGACACAGCAGGAACAACTACAGATAAGCAGAATGTTAACCGAGCCTCAGTTGAGTGAGTTTATTAACCGACCAGACAAATTATTGCCAGTTAATGTAGGTAATATCCCCCCCAACCAACTCCGCCAGTTAAGTACACCTGTACTTGATAATTACCAAAAACAGTTAGAAACCCTTAAGATACTATCTCCTTTAGCCCCTTATTACTATGGCAACCACCTTGTTGCCACATCTGAGAAGATCTGGCCAGATTCAGAGAAGCAAAAGTCGCTGGCACAGGCATGGCGCGAATGGCTACAGCCCTCATCTTTCCCATTATCAGGCATTAATGGCTACCATGATACCGAACGCGATTTAAATGCCCTGCTCGACGAGCTGGATGAAGCCCAGCGGCAGAATAAATTTATCACCATTGCTCGACTAAGAACCGTCGTTAAAAACATGAAAGCTATCATGGCACAGTCAGAGCCGTTGGAAGAACGTTTACGCAAGCTGGAAGCACAAAGCAAAGCGGGGCAACGTATCACGCCAGCAGAACAAAAAGCGTTTGATGCTTACTTTAATGAAGTGTTAAAACGCTACTATTTGATTAGCAATGCCCCACAACCAGAACAGCCACGCTAGTGGCGTCGTTGGTCGTTGCCCTAATAAAGGAAAAGCGCATTTTAATTAGCGGCGGGGGAGATAAGATTAACCTAGCTGATGATAAATAACCGATTCCAGAGGTTCCGGGTGCGCTTCACTACGGTATATAGCTTCACTTATACCGTAATAAAATATGGCTAATATTTTTAAAGATATAAAAAACAGTCATCCTCAAAACAACTTATTTTGCTATACGCTGATAACGAGTAGAAAAATCACTAGCAGCCGCTATATACGCATTCTTTTTCAACTCATCAATTTGGACCAGTTCGTTAGTCTGAGAGCCAAATGGCGCGGCAGTATAATCGATTTCGGTATTTAACGGTGAGTGCATCACCCAATTCCCGGTTCGGGTATCTACCGCCACAAAACGCATCAAGTAGCGTAATGATTTGGTATTCATCGGCAGCTTTTCACCACGGTACGGCGACCAGAGCACGGACTTGCTGGTTTCATCATAGATACCGATTTCCAGGCTCCCCCAGTAAACCACAACCGTCGGTTGTTTACCTTTCGCCGCCACCAGACGCAGTGACTTCATATAGTTGTTCTGAATAACCCCTTCACTGTCTTTTTTGACGCGAGGTTTCGTTGGCGGAATGCCGGAATAGACAGAGACCTGATAGTATTTCGCCATTTCAGCCTGCATCACGGCATCGGGCACCAGTGCCCCAGACTGCACTAAAATGATCGGTGAATGTGATGCCAACTTCACGCCCATGTTGGGCTGATCGTAGGTTATACGGATCTCTTCATTGGTGATTTCATGTGCTAAATCGCTGTCAAACACATCGTTATCAGAGAGTTGAGCCTGTACTGTACGGGAACTCACGTAGGTCGGATTTTTAGAGTCTGGTGTAGCACAACCGGACAATAACAATACTCCGGTAATAATGAAAACAGGTGCTTTTATTATTAATTTTTTCAACATGGCAGATATTCCTTCACCTTCAAATAATACTTATATTTCTGCGCGATACGGAGATTCGTTCAATGCAAAATAGAGAGCTAAACAGCACATGTCTTAGGAAATTTTAAGCCCAAGAGCCCCCTCAACAATCACTCCCCCGTGTGCGGTTGAATCGCCCACACAAGCGACAGGAATACCATTGATGGTCAACGTTGAGGAACCCGAAACGATAGTATCTTTACTACCACTCCCTGTGCAGGTCAGCTTGTCGCCCACTAACGCTATCGGTATACCGTTATAGGTAACAAACGTTTGCTGGCATTCATCTATCGGACCACCAACGTGAGGCTGAGATCCGGGATCGACCATAGGGCAAGTGTGATAATGTCCTTTCAGGGCAACGGCTTTGCTCATTTTAATTTCCTTGTTCCGGGGTATACACCTTTTGGATCTGCCAACGGGTAAGTTCCATATCGTCTGGATTTAATACTCCATACCATCGTGGTCTGAGAGGATCATTAAAACAGTTATAGCCATCATAGAATTGACCAATGGTGAGAAGTACCCGAGCTTGTTCACCTGCCTCTACTGGCAAACAGTCATACGCTTTACGTTCAAGTAGTTCAAAGAATCGTCTTCTGCCTAGCTCTGGAATTAAAGTTGTAGAACGTTCTTCAACTTCAAAAAGTTTCTCAATCACCCCCATACCATCAAGCCATTCCGGTGCCCCTTGTGGAATAACTTGTCGTGATGCTGCTATTGTCCATATATAGTCATGCTTCTGGAGAAACCAGTCCATTGTCCAGTCAGCCTTATACTTGAGAATGTAGCTGAAGATTGGATCATCGTCTGTTAATACAAGGCATTCAAGTTGCTGATTAACAATTTCTTTTAATGCCACGTATCGGATATCATTGAGAAAGAACGAACCAAAACATAATTTAGCACAGGCTATTCTTACAGCCAGAAGCTCACTGGGGCGTCCATTTTCAACGGTAAAGTCATAGCTATCCTTAATAGTGCATTCCAGACTTGAACGTTCAATTTGCCGATTGCTAATAAAAGAATGGAACCTTGACTCTAAAAAGTCAGCACCACGACTAACAAAACCGCGTGTTTGGCTTTGTGCAATTCGTTGATAGGTTTCAGCAGTAAGCCTCATTTCTAATCCCTCTAGTGTCTGTCAATTTACTTAAAGAAATCCTTCACAAATGCAATACGAGGATTCAAAACAATCAATTCATCGACCAAAGGGGCAAACCAGACTGGAGCATTCCATTTTGAGTAGTCGGGCTTATGATCTATAGCCATAGGTGTCTTACATAATGGATGATCTATTTCAGGCGTTGTTAGCCTATGTAGCGCCCTGAAATTCTTAACTGCCTGTAATTCAAATGGCCATAACAGAAGATATTGAGCTTCAATTTCATAACCATTTGTTCCAAATTCATTTTCTGTACTTTCTGTCCGGGCAGACCATTTCAAATGATTATCACAAAGCGCGGTTAACCACTCATTAAGAACTTCCTTGTCTTCAGAATAAAGCGCATTTTTCACGAAGTCAGAATAGAAACGATCCACAGCAATACCAAAGTTACCCCAATCAATGGTTTGCTTTTTTTCACTTGCAAGCATCTCTACAGCCAGAATAATAAGCCGCTGTGATTTTAAGTCTTTTACATCATCCAGTTTTGAGTTTTTAAGTCCTTCAATCAGAAATGGATAACAATACCTTGCTATATCTACCCTGTTGCAGGCCATCAGTAATAATATTGCTGCACCTTGTTTATAAAGATCCATATCAAAGTATTGGATCTCACTATTTTGAGAACCATATTCTGTAAATAGTTCCATTGTGCAAAATGCAATTGCATCACAAAGAAGTTGGTTATCATATGTATTTTTAAAAAATAATTTCCATATATATAATTCAAAAAACGAAGGAGATATATTCTCAAAAAAAACATTCGACTTAGAAAAATTAACCTTAGGTTCAATTAGAAAACTTAGATAGTCATCGACTTCTTCTTTTTGAAGGTGAATAAACCGTTCAACATCCATACCCTCAGAATTTTCGCTTCTATAATAATTAGATATTTCTTCATATCTGGCCATTATTTAAAATTCCTTATGTTATCTTTCACTTGTGGATGTTTTGGGATATCTACATTAAAGAGTTTTCTTAAAATACCTTGAGAACCAAAATGTAAAGATAAAGATGCCATGCCTTGTGGACAGGCTAAATTCTTAACCAATTGAAAATTTTGATCTAATCCTTGACCAACGACAAATCCCATTACAGTAGTTTCACCATTGACTTTCCTTTGTTCCTGTAAGGCAGCTAACAGTCGGCGCATTTGTCTCTTTTTCTCCGTATCCATTATGTATCCCAGAGGATTTCGGAAATTTGCACTCAACGCATTCTTAATCCTATCTATCGCATAGTCAATCCCATCTTTTTGCTTATCCGACAGAGGACCTGCCATTTGGACAAATCCTTTCCCATCATCACCATGAAACGCACTCGTTTTCACTTCAAAAATAGCCCAAAAATCTGGTGGAGGCGGGACAGGATTCTCAATTTTAGCAATTATATCAAGACCATTTTTTGTGCGTGAGTGCTGTAAGTTAGTCACTGAATTAGGTACAATTCTAAAGCTAATCGTGTCTGTAGCCGAGTTAGCGCCTGCACTTAACACGTGAAAATCAATTGCTCCCTCATTCATCTGCTTTACTAACCGCCACTCCCCTATCGCACCGATAAACTGCCTGACTTTTAGAAAAAGAAGTTTATTAAAGAATTTATTTTTGATTAAAAACTGTGTAAACCGCTTTGCGCTCATTCCAATTTCGACATTACCGCTAACTTTAAACGTTGCATGGGTTATATCGCCAGGTATCGGCTCCATTTCTATCCGAACAATGGCTTCGGTTTCACTTATACCCTTTTTAGTGCCATGAGATACACCGCCAGTAACTCGCACATTTCCCATGCTGTCGTCAAAGACAGCAAAAACACTACTTGCCTTTAGCGCTTCGGCATCAGCCTGAACTGCACCTTTAACCTGGCTGAATACTTTCCTATCAGTTTGAACAACTTTTACTCCAACACCAGCCATTATTCTTCTCCTTCCTTGGCATTTTCAACCTTCAAATTTTGGGTTTTAATCTCATTAACTAAAGCAACTTTATTACCCATATACGCCCCTGCACTACCGGATGCGACCGCTGTACCCAGCTTAAATTTGAAGTTCCCTCCGAATACCATCACAGTATTTATTGAGTGGAAAATGGTTTCAATACCATGCCCTCCACCTTTTTTATCATCAAGATAACGAGAAAACTCAAGTAGAGGGTTATAACCTAGACCTTTTGAACCTATCCATCTATTATGAAGTTTATCAATGGCTTCTACCCCATGATTCGCATTTAACGCAAAAAGGGCTACACGAGAAACTAATTTCACGACTCCTTTTGCAGCAGCTTTTAATACTATAGCCCCAGAGACAACTGCAAATACTGTTATAACGGCATCTACAATTTCAATTGTTACATCTCTAATTAAATCAGCGTTTCTATTATCATCGGCCTGCTGAATGACTTTCTCAACAAACTCTTTGGCTAATGCCTTAGCATCCTTATTAAGTGATTTCCCAACCAATTCATAAGACAGACCTTCTGCACGACTATTCTCTGCAATAATAAGTGCCGAATCTAACATATCATAAGGATAATATTCCCCCGTCTCTTCCGGCAACAATTCTAAATTTATTGGAATTACATATCGTGGAGCTTTATATATAGAGATGTTAGGAGAAACTTCAACAACAAAGTCATCCCCCCAAAAAGTACTACCATGGGTTTTAACGTGTTCGACAGAAAAACCTGTCGTTTTCATATCATGTGCTGAGTCAATTATATTAGCGCCCGCATTATGATACCTAATTTTAAACTTGGCATCTTCAAGATCAACTGTCTTACCTTTATATTTAGCAATAAATCCTTTCCCTGAGGGGCTTTCACGCGCTTGTTCATCAAACAACAATGCAAAATTTAAAAATTCTTCGTCCCCAATTTCTTCCCTAACAGCATCAAAAAATTCATCCATTGCAGTAATTTCTTTCGCTGTTTCGATAATCTTTTGTTCTGCAGGATCGCTATCAGCACCTCCACTATCCATTTTTGCATATTTAGCGATTTCTTGATTCAGTAAGCTAAATGGGATCCCTTTTTGTAGAGGAACCCGTTCTGTAACTTTAGCGTCAGCAGGTTCAAAGAATGACCCCATAAAGCTGAGTGTTTTATCATAAAAATCATTTATTTCAGCTATGCCTTCTGGAGAGGAATCATCAAATTCGGTAATTGAACCGAAATCACTTAATGGACAATTCGATGTGCACGTTTCATCTGTAGTCTCCCCGAGATTAAAATCTTTCGTTGAAGGTGCGGCATTTGTATTATTTTCATTAGCTGAACTCATAATATTATTGGGATTACTGATATCAAAAATTTCGTCATTTGGTGCAATGTCTGAAAATTTATTTAGATCTGTTAACTCATCCCATTTTTGTTCAGATGAACTTACAAAATTCTCTGTTGAAGACTCCAATTCTTGCATTTCACTTTTTACATTATCAATAAGAGCGATACTTTTCCCAGCAGTATCTTTAACAACTTGAACACCATTATTAACGCTATTTGAGATAGTATTAGTACCATTGTTGACTACAGACACCACACTACCGCTAAAATAACCACCGGAAACTGTCATATGTAAGAATCCCTCTTTAGTGCAAAATGTAATGATCTACAGGATAAGTAGGTTTTTAGTTTCATAATCCTCACTGACTATACGTGTTACTCCATCAGTGAGTTGTATAAAATCTTTTATAGGTAAATGAGGGATATATTCCTTAATAGTTTTAGGACTATAAAACCGAAACATTACCCATGTATTATTCGCTTCATCATAGATTTCATTAAACTTCCTGAAATGGTATGCCAGTTTATTTAAATCCAGATAACTTCGTATATATATGCCCCAGCCCTTACCCCATCCTGTATCCAATAACCACTCAGAAAAACGACTTCCTGAATTAACCTTTACAATATAAGGGGCATAAAAAGAAAACTGCTCAAAAGCTTCACCTTTCCATAAGCATTGCCAGTCCGTATCATAAGCATCAAGTAAAACTGAAATGTCAGGTTTTTTCATCGCATCAATAATTGCATAGGTATAACATTCAACGTTGCCATTACCAGAAATTACCTCCAATCCATCGTTATCAATATTCTGTATTGGGCCGAATAAGTAAGTCCGAACGATGTCTAACATATCCTGACGTTCTTCGGGTAACTTTATGCTATAAAGCTTATTATTTGTTTTTTCCATCTTCTATGACCTTTTTAGCTTTTGCGCAGATTTCACAGAATGGTTTCCCTTCGTTAGCCATTGCACTAAGTGCTTCTACCTGATCGGCTCCACCGCCTTTGATTGCCATGGAAGGCGTCAATATCTTCAAACTTTTAGCCTTGATCGTCACCCCACCCGCGTCAATGGTAATACTGCCCCCAGGACCCGCTATCACCATCTTATCTTCAGCGTGCATGATGTACTG
>JAISKF010000015.1 GCA_031261005.1 Enterobacteriaceae bacterium
CGTGTGTGCAGCAATGAAAAAACTGCTGCAACTGGCTTATGGTGTATTGAAATCAGGGCAACCATTTATGGCAGAAATACCACTTGCCAAATGATTGGCAAGACGGTATCTACGAAAAACCAGATAATTATTTGAAATTTATTGTAATAAGAAAAAGGTAAAACAATAGATTAATCTATTGATAATAAAGAATAATTTGTAGGGGCGGCAACCTGCCGCCCGCATTAACAATGCGGTAGGTTCACGGGCGACAGATTGTAGCGCCTACAGAGAAGAGAATTGTTTTTTTATTACTAAAAAATAAACCCGCCGTCATTGAGATGACGGCGGGTTTATTCATATAACACGAAATTATTTTATTTCGTTTGCCCGACTGATTTGGCGATTTTTGCCAGTGCCAGCGGTAAATAAGTATCTAATTGAGAAGCCACCGTTTTGTAAGCGTCCATTGGCTTACCCCACGGATCGTCCAAATCTTTTTGTTCGTTGCTGGCAAATTCAGCCAGCGTAAAGGTTTTACCCTCAGCTTGCGGGAATTTCTTCAATACTTTTTCTTTATGAGAAGCGGTCATGGTCAGGATATAGTCGGCTTTGTTTACGTCCTGTTCCGTTAATGACTGCGCGCGATGAGATGAAATATCAATACCGCGATCTTTTAATAGTGTGACGGTATTCGCTTCGGGAACAATTTCTTTTGGATCAACATTTGCTCCGCGTGACTCAATATCTATTTTCCAATGATTTTTCTCAACGATTTGTTTCGCTAACGCCTCTGCCATCGGGCTACGACCCGTGTTACCGGTACAGACGAAAATCACTTCTGGTTCAGTTTGACTCGCGGCTTTAACCTGTTCTGCATTAACCGCAGAAACAGGGATTAGTAATGCTGACAGGGTGAATAAAATGTTACGAAAAGTTGTGTTTAATGGCATTTTAGTTTGTCCTTGTGAATAAATAAGTACATATATTGAATAATAATTCATATATTCTACATAAACACTCAGTCAGTCAAGTCACAAAATGAAATATTTTTTGCCGATAAATAAGCACTGCAATGTGATCTATACCCAATAATTTTCAAGTTGAATAAAAACGGCAAATGCGTGTCGATGCAACTTGAAGTATAGCGATATTTAACAACTTATTATCTCTATCATCATCGTTGTTAGCGCCGTATAATCCACTCCCTTAATTTGACAATAGGTTATCGCGGAGAGAATGAGTGAATCACATGTCTGAACTGGTGAAATTGCTGCATCAGCGCCTACAAACAGTCGCTCGTCCGCAATCTGGCAGAGAACGTATCGCCATCTCTTTAACCAATCAGCAATGTACGTCATTACTTTCCTGGCTGGCAGCGCAGCCGATTTTCCCGCAGTTTTACTGGCGTCAGCGCGATGATCAGGAAGAAGCAGCGGTATGCGGAGAAGTGCTGCGTTTTTCTGATGCTGATTCAGCACGCCAATTTCTGATTGCCAACAACGTTGAAGATATGCGGATTTGGGGGCTTAACACATTCGATCAGGTGGAAGCGCCGTCTGCGGATATGCCGAAAAGTGCGCTGTTTTTACCGCGTATCGAGCTGCTGCGTGAGGCACAAAGCGCTCATCTGGTGGTGAATCTCTATAGTGAAACGTCGCTGGCAGACGATGTGATTGCCGCGCAGCAATGCCTGAATCTATTGACGCAAGATGAACCGCTGTTACCGCTGAATGTAAAAGTTACCGCAGTGAATCACCAGCCGGAAAAGCAGGGCTGGTGCGACTTATTAGAGCAGGCGCTAGAAGCCATTAATCAAGGGCAGTTTAAAAAAGTTGTTCTGGCTCGCAAATCTACACTTTCCCTTAGTGAACCGCTGAATCCGGCGTCATTTCTTCATGCCAGTGAACAAGTTAATCATCATTGTTTCCATTTTATGATGCGAATGGATCGCTGCACCGCATTTCTCGGCTCTTCACCGGAATGTCTGTTTTTGCGCGTGGATAAAAAATTAACCACCGAAGCACTGGCGGGAACGGTTGCCAGCTCGCCGGACAATCAGCAAGCGAAAAAATTGGGTGACTGGTTGATGCAGGATAAGAAAAATCAGCATGAAAATCTGCTGGTGGTCGATGATATTTGTCAGCGTTTGCACGGCGGTATTTCCTCAATTGAAGTGCTGCCCGCCGAAATTATTCGCTTACGCAAAGTGCAGCATTTACGCCGCTGTATCCATGCGGATTTAGCCGCAATTGATGATGCGGATAGCCTACAGCGTCTACAGCCAACCGCCGCTGTTGCCGGACTTCCGCGCGAACCTGCACGGCAATTTATTCTAAAACACGAGCCTTTTACTCGCCGTTGGTATGCGGGCTCTGCCGGTTATCTTTCTCTGCATAAAACAGAATTCGCCGTTTCCCTGCGTTCCGCGCTGGTGGAGGGCAACAATATCCATCTGTATGCCGGAGCCGGAATTGTCGCGGGATCTGATCCGCAGCAAGAATGGCAAGAGATTGAAAATAAAGCCGCAGGATTAAGGACGTTGTTGGAGCGGGAGTAAAACAATAGATAAATCTATTGATAATAAAAAGTAATTCGTAGGGGCGGTTGTTAACCGCCCGTTGATTTCACCGTGGTTTGGCGGGCGACAGATTGTCGCCCCTACGCGAAATGACATAATCATTTGAAATTTATCATAATAATAAAATGGTAAAACAATAGATTAATCTATTGATAATAAATAATAAATTGTAGGGGCGGCAATCTGCCGCCCGCATGAACAACGCGGTAGGTTTATGGGCGACAGATTGTTGCCCTAATCGAGTTGGTGTAAGATAAACGACAATATCGATTTTAATTTTTATAAATAAAATCAATTAATTATGTGAATTCTTGGTGAGTTCCTCATGTCTATAAGTGTATTTAATCGTCGTTGGGCTGCGGTGTTGTTAGAAACATTGACCCGTCATGGTGTGCAGCATATTTGTATTGCACCGGGTTCACGTTCGACGTCGTTGACGCTGGAAGCGGCTGCCAATCGCAAATTAACTTGCCATACCCATTTTGATGAGCGCGGTCTCGGTCATTTAGCGCTTGGCATTGCTAAAGTCAGCAGGGCGCCCGTGGCGGTGATCGTAACTTCCGGCACGGCGGTGGCTAATCTTTATCCTGCTTTAATTGAAGCCAGTTTAACCGGTGAAAAGCTGGTGTTATTAACCGCTGATCGCCCGCCTGAGTTGATCGACTGCGGCGCGAATCAAGCTATCCGCCAAGACGATATTTTCTCCCGTCACCCAAGTCAGTCTCTTTCACTTCCGCGCCCAACGCCGGATATTCCTGCTGCCTGGCTGACATCGACCATTGATCAAGCGATGGGCGCGTTAACTCAAGGTGCGCTGCATATTAACTGCCCGTTTGCAGAACCGTTATACGGCGGTGATCAAACCGCTTATGCTGCCTGGTCTGAAACACTGGGTGACTGGTGGCAAAGTGATAAAGCATGGTTAATCAGCGGATCAGCGAGTTGCGTTGCTAAACAAGCAGATTGGGCTGACTGGCAACAACGGCGCGGCGTGGTGATTGCAGCGCGCATGAGTGCTGAAGAGGGGCGAGAGGTTGCTCAATGGGCGCAGTCGTTGGGCTGGCCTTTATTAGCTGATGTGCTGTCCAGTACCGGTCAGCCGTTGCCTTGCGCGGATTTATGGCTGAACAATCCAAAAGCGCAAGATTTATTAGCTCAGGCAGAAATTGTGGTGCAGTTCGGTGCCAGTTTGACCGGCAAGCGCATGTTGCAATGGCAAGCGCGCTGCAAACCGCAAGAATACTGGTTAATTGATCCTATTCGCGGGCGGCTAGATCCGGCGAATCATCGCGGTCGCCGTATAGATGCCAATATTTCCGCATGGTTACAACTACATGCTGTAAAAAGCAGCATACAAGGAAATGCGGCGTGGGCAGCGGAGTTAACCCCTATCGCCAATAAAGCTAAGGCGCATGTTACGCAGCAATTAAACGATAAATTTGGTGAGGCACAACTGGCAAGCCGTCTTGATCAACTGTTGCCGGAAAACGGAATTTTCTTTGCAGGTAATAGCCTGATTGTGCGCCTGATTGATGCGCTTGGTCAGCTTCCGGCAGGGTATCCGGTTTATAGCAATCGCGGCGCGAGTGGGATCGATGGCTTATTATCAACTGCCGCAGGTGTGCAGCGCACTGCTGATAAACCGATGCTGGCGATAGTTGGCGATATTTCTGCGCTTTATGATCTGAATTCATTGGCATTACTTAGTCAAAGCACCGCACCAACTATATTAATCGTGGTGAATAATAATGGCGGATCGATCTTTTCTCTGCTGCCCACGCCGGAAGCCGAGCGCGAGCGTTTTTACCGTATGCCGCAAGACGTTAATTTTGTTCATGCGGCGGTAATGTTTGGTTTAGATTATGCCAGCCCACAAAGTTGGGACGAGCTGCAAACGCTAGTGCAAAATCGCTGGCAGCAACAAGGTATTTTGTTGCTGGAATTACAGGTTGCTCCGCATGAGGGCGCAGAAACCTTACGCCAGTTCGTGCAAGATGCGGTGCAATTCTGATGCTCGCAGCAAAGTATTATCCCGCGTCTTTGCCGACTGATCAGCGTCCGTGTCTGGTATTTTTGCACGGCTTATTGGGCGATGGTCAGGACTGGCAAACGGTTTTGCCTTATTTCACTGACTGGTCTTGTCTCACCGTTGATTTAGCAGGGCATGGGGAGTCGCAATCCTTAACTGTTGCGGGTTTTGATGAGCTTAATCAGCAGTTGAGCGCTACGCTGCGTCACTATAATATTCAGCGCTATATTCTGATTGGTTATTCGTTGGGTGGTCGCACGGCGATGTACCATACCTGTTTTAGCCATGTTGATGGTTTAGTCGGGTTAGTGATTGAAGGCGGAAATTGCGGATTGATAAGCCAAAAATTGCGTGATGAGCGTTTGGTGCATGACAAGCGTTGGGCGGATAAATTTCGTCATCAACCTTTAGCGCGAGTCTTGGATCAATGGTATCGCCAGCCGGTATTTGCCAATTTGAGTGAACATTCCCGTCAGCAATTAATTTTGCGCCGCAGCGCTAACAACGGCGCGGCAGTCGCGGCAATGCTGGAATCTACATCGTTAGGGCAGCAGCCATATTTACCCGAACAACTGAATCAGATCATAAAACAACGGAATTTACCTTTTTGTTATTTGTGTGGTGAACAGGACGCAAAATTTCAGCAGATTGCGTTGGAAAACCACTTTCCGCTGCGGATTGTTGCCGCCGCAGGTCACAATGCACATACGGCGAATCCGCAAGGATTTGCTGAACAGTTGCTTAATTTTTTGAAGGAATGCTAATTATGCTTTATCCAAGTGAACAGGAACTCTACGCGCCAATCGAATGGCAGGATTGCTCCGCTGATTTTCAGGATATTCGTTATCACAAATCCGCCGATGGCATCGCTAAAATCACCATTAACCGTCCGCAAGTGCGTAATGCTTTCCGTCCGCAAACAGTAAAAGAGATGATCGAAGCATTAGCTGATGCACGTTATGACGATCAGATCGGGACAGTCATTCTGACCGGTGAGGGAGAGAAAGCATTCTGCGCTGGCGGTGATCAGAAAATTCGCGGTGATTACGGCGGTTATAAAGATGACAGCGGTACACATCACTTGAATGTGCTGGATTTCCAGCGCCAGATCCGTACTTGTCCAAAGCCAGTTGTTGCTGCGGTTGCCGGTTATTCCATCGGCGGCGGTCATGTATTGCATATGATGTGTGATCTGACTATTGCCGCAGATAATGCGATTTTCGGGCAAACCGGACCTAAAGTGGGTTCATTTGACGGCGGTTGGGGCGCATCGTATATGGCGCGTATCGTCGGGCAGAAAAAAGCGCGTGAAATCTGGTTCCTGTGTCGTCAATACAACGCACAAGAAGCGCTGGATATGGGACTGGTTAACACCGTTGTTCCGTTAGCGGATCTGGAAAAAGAGACCGTGCGTTGGTGTCGTGAAATGCTGCGGAATAGCCCAATGGCGCTGCGTTGTCTGAAAGCCGCACTGAATGCTGACTGTGATGGTCAAGCCGGTCTGCAAGAGCTGGCAGGTAATGCCACTATGTTGTTCTACATGTCTGAAGAAGGTCAGGAAGGGCGCAACGCATTCAATGAAAAACGCCAGCCTGATTTCAGCAAATTCAAACGGAATCCATAATGCGTAAAGTTGAACTTTATCGCTTTAGCCTGCCGATGGAGGCAGGCATTATCCTGCGTAATCAGCGGTTAAAAACGCGTGACGGATTATTGGTTTGCCTGACGGAAAACGGTAAACAAGGCTGGGGAGAAATTTCTCCGTTGCCGGAGTTTTCGCATGAAACGCTCGATGATGCAGAAGCAACTACACTCGGCTGGCTGCATAGCTGGGTGAATGAAGAGCAGGTTTTTGAGAGCGCGTTGCCGTCCGTTGCTTTTGGCTTGAGCTGTGCGCTGGCGGAGCTGGAAGGTTTTTTGCCGCAGCAAGCGGATTATCGCAAAGCGCCGCTGTGTACTGGCGATCCCGATGAACTGTTTGCTGCGTTAGGCGAAATGCAGGGCGAGAAAGTGGCGAAAGTGAAAGTCGGGCTATATGAAGCAGTACGCGACGGCATGATCGTTAATTTGCTGCTGGAAGCTATTCCTGATCTTAAACTGCGTCTTGATGCTAATCGTAGCTGGACGCGCGCTAAAGCTGATGGTTTTGCTAAATATGTGCAGCCAGAATTTCGCCGCCGTATTCAATTTCTGGAAGAGCCGTGTAAAACCCGCGAAGAATCTCGTGAATTTGCCCACGATACCGGTATTGCTATTGCGTGGGACGAAAGCGTGCGTGAAGAGGATTTCGTGGTAGAAGCGGAATCCGGCGTTGCTGCGATTGTGATTAAACCCACGTTAGTTGGCAGCATTCAGCGTTGTCAGCGTTTAGTGCAGCAAGCGCATAACGCCGGATTGATGGCAGTGATCAGTTCTTCTATCGAAAGCAGTTTCGGCTTGACGCAACTCGCTCGTATCGCGTCTTGGCTGACGCCGGAGACTATTCCCGGACTGGATACGCTGTCGTTAATGCAATCACAGTTAGTTCGTCCCTGGCAGGGAAGTTCGTTGCCAGTATTAGATATTGATGCGCTGGACGTGGTATGGCGTCGTTAGATTATTTGGCATCTTGTCTGGCGTTTCCGTGGCAGCAATGGGCAAAACAACGTCCTGATGCCATCGCACTGATTCGGGATCAGCAAGCGATCAGTTGGCAACAACTGGTTGATGAAATTAATGCTCTCAGTGCGATATTCTACCGCGCAGGTGTTCGCAGCAGTAACGGCGTGGCATTGCGCGGTAAAAATAGCCCCGAACTGCTATTAGCTTATTTAGCTGCATTGCAGCTTGGTGCGCGTGTATTGCCGCTGAATCCGCAATTGCCCGTAGCGTTGCAGGTTCAACTTTTCCCTTTATTAAATATTGATTATGGCTGGTGCGCGCAGCAAAGCGATTGGGCGGCTGATGTTACGCCGTTACCGGAATTTGTTATTGAAGATCTCACTGCGGATACGGTTTCAGCCACAGCGTTCATTGCTCCTTTCCTTGCGCCTGATTTCGCGCAACAAGCGTTGACCATGACGTTAACTTCCGGTTCCAGCGGTTTACCGAAAGCGGCGGTACATCGTCCGCAAGCTCATCTCGCTAACGCGCGCGGATTGTTACAACGCATGTCATTTGAAGCGGGCGATAGCTGGTTATTATCGTTGCCGCTGTTTCATGTTTCTGGTCAGGGCGTGTTATGGCGCTGGTTGCTGAAAGGCGCGACGTTAGTGCAACGTAATATGAATCCGTTAGCCGAAGCGCTAAATGGCTGCACGCATGCGTCATTGGTTCCTACCCAACTATGGCGTTTGTTAGAGCAGTCAGCAACGAATCTAACGCTGAAACAAGTCCTGCTTGGCGGCGCAGCCATTCCCGTTGAACTCACTGAACGCGCGCAACAAGCAGGTATTTGTTGTTGGTGCGGTTATGGTATGACAGAAATGGCATCAACGGCGTGCGCTAAGCCAGCCGATGCAACTGCCGGTGTTGGTGTGCCTTTGCCGGAAAGAGAATTGCGGATCGTTGAGCAAGAGATTTGGCTGCGCGGCAGCGGTCAGGCACTCGGCTATTGGCTGCAAGGAGAAATCCACCCGTTAGCCGATGAACACGGATGGTTTCATACCCGCGATCGCGGTGAACTGCGTGATGGTGAGCTGTATATTTTCGGGCGCATGGATAATCTCTTTTTCAGCGGCGGTGAGGGAATCCAGCCGGAAGATATTGAACGAGTGCTAATTAATCACCCATTAATCGAGCAAGTGTTTGTTGTCCCGCGCGACGATAAAGAGTTCGGGCAACGCCCTGTTGCGGTGATCGATGCTTCACCTGCGCTGGATTTCAACCAACTTTCCGTTTGGTTAGCTGGTAAAATTGCCCGTTTTCAAATTCCTGATGCGTATTATTTATTACCTGAGCATTTAAAACAGGGCGGGATTAAGGTTTCACGGCTGGCGGTGAAAGAGTGGGTGGAACAGCAGGGCGATTGAAATAAAATGGTTTTACTGTAGGACAGAAATCCACCACCCGTGAATCCACGGTGTTGTTAATGCGGGCGACAGATTGTCGCTCGCATTCCGATCAATCAATGCATCAATGTTTCCGCCTGCTCCAGCCATTCATAATTCCCAAATACATCACGTTGATTCAGCCAGCGCGACAGCATATCCAGCATTAGCGTGACGCTTACATCTTGCTGTATTTTTGTACTGTGATTGCGTGGCATATAATGAACTCGCTGGGCGTAGCTGCCGCTTGGTGTGTACAGTGCGAGGGACAAGTAATTTTTGTGATAACCGCCAATTGCCATGCCGATATGTGCGCCGTGACGTGCAGCTATATCAGTTGCGCGCATCATCAGAGTAGCAAGATGTTGTTTAGTGGTAGCGGAAATTATTTCACCGCCAGTCATCGGCGCATTGGCTGCGTGCAGATGCCAGTTTAGTAAACCGGCACTAAATTGTTCACTCAGGGCGATTTTTAACTGCTTTTCTCGTAACTTGCGGCTAATCATTGCCGGTAAACCGTCAGTACCTTCATACAATAAATTATCGCCGACACCCTCTTTGATAATTTGCCAGCTTTTTAGCATTTCGGTTTTTTGGCTGGCTGAACCGGTGAGTTTTAACTCAATAATCGGCATTGAGGAGCGGTAGCCCATGACACAGTTTTCTGGCAGCGTTAATACATCAAACTGCTGTGCCAGACTGCTTTCGGTGCGACCAAAACTGGTTAGCCGCAGACATAACGGCGCAGCAGGGAGTTCATAACGTTGACGTAACCGCGGCAAGATTTGATCGTTAACCATCACTTTAAATTCGGAGGGAACACCGGGCGTAAAAAACATCAGGCAGTCGTTAATTACCATCGAGAAACCGCAGGCAGTACCGACCGGATTATCCACCAGCTCGGCACTGGCAGGCAGCATCGCTTGTTTGCGATTGCTGTCGGACATCACCCGCCCGCGCGAGGCAAAATAATTTTTCATGCGGGTGATCCACTCAGCATGTTCTACCAGCGATTCACCTACGGCAGTTGCCGCCGCCAATGCGGTTAAATCATCGCTGGTTGGTCCCAGACCGCCGTTGACGATCAAGACATCAGCATGCAAACTGCGTTCCAAAAGCGTGCGGATTAAACTATCTAAATCATCACCAACGGTGCTTCTTCCGCTAAGAGGTAAACCTTGTTGAAAAAAGCAATCTGCAAGCCACGCCGCATTGGTATCGACGATTTGCCCGTGCAGAACTTCATCTCCAGTACTTAACATTTCAACCACTAACATTGTATTTCTCCTGACATTGTACTTTTTTAATATTGTACTTTTTTTGACTGTGTATTATTCCTGATATTGCATTATTTCCGCTCATGGTGATTTTTTATCAGTGAATCTATTCTATGCAGAGTAATCATGATGCAGCTTGAATTATTTAGGGTATAAACAACTTTGTGTATACAAAAAGTTCAGCTTTATCCATTCAGCTAATTTTTGTATTAAAGAATAGCGCAAATGAAGTGTAAATAAAAAATTACACACAGTATCAATAATTTGACAGTTATGAATATCTCACATACCCTACTTTTATATTCTGGAAGATTAAGTTTCCAGATTACGTTGAATAATAAACAATCTTTGTTGTTTTAACTTGTATCAATCTGTTTTAACCCTATTTCACATTACATAACGAAAAGAAATCGAGGTTCGTGTGAAGAATCGTACTTTAGGCAGTATTTTTATCGTCGCTGGTACTGCTATCGGCGCAGGTATGTTAGCAATGCCGCTGGCAGCGGCAGGTGTTGGTTTTAGTGTCACGTTTGCGTTGCTGATTATTTTATGGCTGGTGATGTGTTACACCGCGCTGTTATTGGTGGAAGTGTATCAATACAATGATGCTGATGACGGGCTGGGAACATTAGCTCATCGTTATCTCGGTACAAAAGGTAATTTAATCACCGGCTTTGCCATGTTATTTCTGATGTACGCTTTAGTTGCCGCTTATATTAGCGGCGGCGGTGAAATATTATCGGTGAGTATGAATGATTCGCTAGGGATTCATTTACCAAGTGTTTCCGGTCCGTTGCTCTTTACGCTGATTGGCGGCGGTATTGTTTGCATTGGTACGCATTCAGTTGACCTGATCAATCGCTGTCTGTTTTGTACTAAAATTGTTTTTCTGGTCATGGTGTTATTTTTAATGCTGCCGCACGTACAGAACGTTAACCTGACCTCGCTGCCGCTAGAACAGGGCTTAGTTATTTCTTCTATTCCGCTGATTTTCACTTCATTTGGTTTTCACGGCAGTATTCCTAGCATTGTGAAATATATGAACGGCGATGTTGCCAAATTGCGTAAGATTTTTATTATCGGCAGCGGTATTCCGTTACTGGTCTATATTCTGTGGCAGTTAGCCACGCTGGGTTCTATTAGTTCAACGACATTTGTAGGTATTATTGCGGCGGAGTCCGGTCTGAATGGATTGTTGCAAGCCGTGAAAGAAGTGGTTGATACACCAAGCGTTATTATCTCGTTGCGCGTATTTGCTGCGTTGGCATTGGCGACTTCATTTCTTGGTGTTGCGCTGGGTTTATTCGACTATCTCGCTGATATTTTTAAACGTCAGGATAACGCAGCAGGCCGCTTGCAAACCGGATTGCTGACTTTTTTACCGCCGTTAGTATTCGCGTTGTTTTACCAAAAAGGTTTTATTATCGCCTTGGGTTATGCGGCGATCGCGCTGTCTGTGCTGGCGTTATTGCTGCCTGCGTTACTGGCGATGCAAACGCGTAAACAACACAGTGAGGGTTATCGTGTTTTCGGCGGTAATTTCGGCTTGATGCTTGCGCTATGTTTTGGCTGCGCCATTATTTTAATCCAACTGGGAATTGTATTTGGTTTTCTGCCGCAAGTTTGATTATCGATGACTTATTGTATTGTTAACTTAACTTAACTTAGCAGTGCCGCCCGTCCTCCAGTCAAAGTATGATGATTTTTGATAAATATCATACTTTGATTGTTCTATTATTGCTTTCAATTCTGGCTTCTATACCCTAAGCACGTCTGCCAAATCATTCCCGTATTCATTTTTTAGCCATACGACAAGTGAATTGATCGTATGGCTTTGATGTATATGATTTATAAAAACACAAATAAAATCATGGTGATAGTATGTTTAACAAGGCGCTTGTGGCTCTAGCCCTTTGTTGCTGTTTTTTAACTTCATTATCGTATGCCGCAGATAAAGGAAGTGCAGAAAATGATAAAGATACGCTGGTGATTGCCTGGCCAACGAATGTCGGGCAGCTAAATCCTCATCTGTATAATCCAAACCAAATGTTTGCTCAGGTGATGGTTTATGATGCACTGGTTCGTTATAACGGAAAAGATGTCGAACCCGCACTGGCAGAGAGCTGGACAATTTCACCTGACGGCAAAACTTATACTTTTAACCTGAAAAAAGATATTCAGTTCTCTGATGGCAGCGCATTTAATTCATCTGCTGTAGCGATGAATTTTGCGGCAATTATGGCGAATGCAGAGCGTCATGGCTGGATTGCTCTTGTGAGTATGATTGATAACTGGAAAACACCCGACGAAAACACGTTTGTACTTAACCTCAAGCACCCATACAGCATTACATTATTTGAACTTAGTTTGCCTCGACCATTCCGAATCCTCGCGCCATCTGGTTTTATCGACGGTGAAGTTAATACCAGCAAAGGCATTAAACAACCTATTGGCACGGGTGCTTGGGTGTTATCAGAAAGTAAGTTGGGTGAATATGATATTTTTGTCAGAAATGAACATTATTGGGGTAAGAAATCCTCTTATCCGCAGCTTAAAGTCTTGGTTCTGCCTGATGCGAACAGTCGAGTTGTTGCGCTTGAAACGGATCAAGTTGACCTGCTTATTGGTGAGGGTAATTTCACCGTAGAAAATTTTGTACGTTTATCAAAAGATCCGCAATATCAGGCAAATAAGTCTGAACCGCGCAGCACTAATATGATCGCATTAAATTCTGCGCGTAATGCTACAAAAGATTTGCCAGTACGTCAGGCGATCATGCACGCGGTAAATAAAGAAGCACTGGTAAAATATATTCTTCTAAATCAAGAGGAAATCGCCCATCAGTTTTACAATCCAACGTTGAAGTATAGTCAAATAGGGCTGGTTCCATTCACTTATGATGTGAAAAAAGCCAATGATTTGTTAGATGCTGATGGCTGGAAAAAAAATGGCGTATATCGTGAGAAAAACAGTCTTCCGCTGGAATTAGATCTGCATTACATCGGGACAGATCCCAAGCATAAAGCGATTGCAGAAGCTATTCAGGCGGATTTGATGCAGGTTGGTATTAAGCTGAATCTGCGTGCGGAAGAAAGCACTATCTTTTATAGCCTGCAAGCTAACGGTAACTTTGATTTAATTTTCAATAAAACGTGGGGACCGCCTTTTGAACCGGGATCGTTTACGGCATCGATGAGAAAACCATCACACGCGGATTATCAGGCTCAAATCGGTTTAAAAGAGAAACCAGAAATTGACAGAACAATATCGGCGTTAATTATTTCTACCGATGAACAGGATATTGCGAAGAAATACAAATATGTCCTGACCACGCTGCACAATGAAGCGATATATCTGCCATTCAGCTATGAGTTGGATTTAGCGCTGTTCAAAAAAGGGCGGATCAACAACTTCCAGTTTGGTGAGATGACGACGGAATTTATGTTTAATGAAATGGATTTGAATAAATAATGTTGTCATTTGCCTTAAAACGGCTGGCATTAGTCATTCCGGTTATGCTGGCGGTCTCTTTTATTGTATTTATGGTACTCAGGCTAGGACCGGTTGATCCGGCTCTTGCCTATTTACTTAATTCACGCATACCGCCGACAGATGACGCACTGGCAATGACTCGTCTGGAACTTGGACTGAATAAACCTTTTCTTGAGCAATATCTCATTTGGTTTAAAGGTGCGATGTCACTGGATTTTGGCTTGTCATATACCACGAAACGCGATGCGTTCGGTGAGTTAATGTATTACTTCCCAACAACATTAAAACTTGCCGGTATCTCAATGTTAGTTGTGATGATGTTAAGTATTCCTATGGGGATTATCGCGGCATTAAAACGCAATAGCACTATTGACAGGCTGATTAAGTTATTTTCCTTTGTTGGCGTATCCACGCCGAGTTTCTGGCTGGGCTTTTTATTGATGTATCTTTGCGCGGTGAAATTTCAAATTCTGCCGCCATTCGGTGATGGCGATATAAAACACTATATTATGCCGGTTATAACGCTTTCGCTGATGTCGATTGCTATCAATACTCGTCTGACACGAACCAGTTTTCTGGAACATCTGAATCAACGCTCCGTACTGTATGCCAGAGTCACAGGAATGAGCAAAAACAAGATAATCGGCAAATATACGCTGAAAAATTCAATGATCCCTATCATCACGTCTTTAGGTATGCACTTCGGTGAACTGCTGGGCGGTGCTGTTGTTGTCGAAACGCTATTTGCATGGCCCGGTGTCGGGCGCTACGTCGTCAGCTCAATTACCAATCACGATTATCCTGTTATCCAATGTTTTATGATCATCATGACCGGTATTTTTATTCTGATTAATTTGGTGACAGATATTCTTTATGCCTGTCTGAATCCGAAAATCAGATACGGGCAGGAGTAACGGAAAAAAGATGAAAAACAATGATGAAAAATAAATATCTACTATTTCTGGTGGCGACACTGATATTGCTTGTTGCCATTGCTATTTTTGCAAACTTCATTGCGCCTTACGATCCTTACTCCATTGATCTTGGCAGTAAATTACAGTCATCAAGTTCAGAGCATCTGCTTGGTACGGATCATCTTGGTCGGGATGTGCTGTCACGCTTGATTTACGGGACACGAATGTCTCTGTTAAGTGTACTGATTATTAGCGGACTCACCTTAGTTTGTGCGTTGACAGTCGGTTGTATTGCCGGTTATCGCGGCGGGTGGTTTGACAGTATTTTGATGCGTATTTGTGATGTATTCCTGACTTTCCCGACGTTTATTTTAGCTCTGTTTTTAATTGGCGTGCTTGGCGTGGGGCTGATCAATGTCATTCTGGCGATTATTATCACTCACTGGGCGTGGTATGCGCGGATTGTCCGTTCGCTGGTGTTAGAAATGAAATCAAAAGGTTATGTACTGGCGGCTAAAAGCGCTGGCGGCTCTCATTTTCAAATCATTGTGCGCCATATTTTACCCTCTGTTGTGGTGCAATTACTGATTCTTGCCACGTTGGATTTAGGGCATATGCTGCTACATGTTGCCGGTCTTAGTTTTTTAGGGCTTGGGGTTCAAGCGCCAACGGCGGAATGGGGCGTCATGATCAATGATGCCGCGCCTTATATCCGTGAAAATCCTGAACTGATGATTTATCCGGGATTATGTATCTTTATTATCGTCACTATTTTTAACAGCTTAGGTGAAGTGTTAAGAGATAAACTGGACCCTTCCATTGTTGAAAAAAGCAGCCAAAACAGCAGTGAAAAATCCGTTGAGAAAGTGAGCGAGAAAGCCGCAGAGATCATTCAACCGCCGCTCACCCACAGTAATCCTAACGAACAAACGGCGATGTAGGGTAATAGCAATCATGGAAAATTTATTGCAGGTTGAAAACCTTACTATAGCGACAAATACGGGGCTTGAGCTGGTACGAAACGTATCGTTTACTGTGCAAAAAAATGAAATTGTCGTTCTTCTTGGACAGTCTGGCAGCGGTAAGACCATGACCAGTATGGCAATCTTGGATTTACTTCCCGCCGGTATTATTAAAACATCAGGAACGATTCGGCTTGGCGGAGAAATAAACAGAACGGATATATGCGGGCGCATTGCCAGTATGGTTATGCAAGCGCCTGCATCGTGTTTTGATCCCGTTTTTACGATACGCACTCAGTTGACTGATATATTGAAATCGCACGGTAAAGAGGCGCTGTGTACCGATCGCCATTTCAGCAAAATGATGGCAGATGTTGAGCTGGATAATCCGCAAGAAATTCTCAGTGCTTATCCTTTTCAACTTAGCGGCGGAATGTTGCAGCGCTTAATGATCGCGCTGACGCTGGCGCTTGAAACGCCGCTTATTATTGCTGATGAACCCACATCAGATTTAGATCTCCCCGCGCAAGCTGAAATTTTAAATTTACTTATGGCGATTGACAGAAGAAACAAAGGGATACTTATGATCACCCATGATATGAGCGTTGCGCTACGCATGGCAGATCGCGTATTAGTGATGAATGAGGGGACGATTGTAGATAGCTTTGATATTAAAGATATTTATGCAACTCATCGTCATCATTATACGCAAAGTCTTATCGCTGCAAATTTAGGCTTATGTGATAACCCGTGGCATATCAATTTGGGCGGTGCACATGCTTGAATGTAATAACATCAGTAAAGTTTACAAAAAAGGAAACTGGTTTTCAG
Source organism: Enterobacteriaceae bacterium (assembly GCA_031261005.1). Classification (GTDB taxonomy): domain Bacteria; phylum Pseudomonadota; class Gammaproteobacteria; order Enterobacterales; family Enterobacteriaceae; genus JAISKF01. The sequence goes on from JAISKF010000015.1 coordinate 16,094, forward strand.
CGCAGCAAGCCGCGCCGGTACTAAATGATGTGAACTTCAAGATGATCGCTGGGCGCAGTATGGGGCTGCTGGGCGAAAACGGCTCAGGTAAAAGTACACTGACTCGAATTATTCTTGGCTTAGAAAAACCAACATCAGGTAACGTTCTTTTTAACGGGCAGGATATACACCAAATGGTGCAACGCGGCGATCAGCAATTCCGCCAAAATATGCAGGCAGTATTTCAAGATCCCGCTAGTGCGATGAATCCGCGTTGGAATGCGCTAAAAATAATCACAGAGCCGCTGATTAATTTTGGTTCTTATTCTCAGGAGCAACGTCGGGATAGCGCAGCTAAATTGATGTGTTCTGTTGATTTAAATCCTAGTGATATGGACAAAAACATCACCCGTTTTAGCGGCGGTCAGCAGCAGAGAATCTGTATCGCACGGGCATTAGCGCTAAGTCCTAAACTTCTTATTTTAGATGAAGCCGTCAGCAATCTTGATATGGTCATTCAGGCACAAATTATCGAACTCTTAGAACAGTTAAAAACGACACATAATATCTCTTTATTATTAATTTCTCATGATATACGCGTCGTTTTTAAACTGTGTGAAGATATTTTAGTGCTTGATAAAGGGAACATCGCCGAGCGTATCAGTATCGAAACCGGCATCAAAAATGCTCATTCTGATGCTTTTACGCGATTGGTTTCTTGTGTTTCGTGACTGGTTTATGTTTTACACTGTTTTCAAAAAAAATCTGTATCAGGTATAGCAACACCGAAACCAGATATAGAATTAATTAAAGCACGATTCAAGTTGGCTGAAAGCCTGTCTCAAATTGCTTTAGAAGGAATGCACAGATGATAGATTTTGAACGCGGCACTACTAATGTTTATGCAGATCTTGGTTTTGATGATCCAGAAGAACAATTGGTGAAAGCTAAACTTGTTCGTACTATTCAACTGATGATGAGAGCGCGAAATCTCAAACAAATTGAAGCTGCACCGATCATGAGCGTTCAGCAAGGTGCATTATCTAAACTCTTGAAAGGAAATTTCGATGGCTTTAGTGAAAAGAGGCTTATGAAAATGTTAACGCTGCTTGGCGCTGATATTAATATTGTGATTAATAAAAATGTGAATACTTCTCATATTGGTACAATCAATGTGATTCACGGTTAATATTAAAAATAGTCCTGACAGCCTGAATTTCGGATAAGAAATTATATTATTACGATAAATTTCAAATGATTATGTTATTTTTTCGTAGGGGCGACAATCTGTCGCCCGCATTAACCATGCGGTAGATTTAGTGGCGGCAGATTGTTGTCTCTACAAATTATTCTTTATTGTCAATCTATCATTCGCTCTGTTTTTTTATCCAAACCTGAGGTTCATTATAAAAAGAGAATTCTACTTATAATTAAATGTTTTCTTTTTATTTCAACATTCATTTTCCGCATTTATACCTAATAAAATATTCACCAACCCTCTAAAGTTTTAAAGATTGTCTACACTGATAGTGATGATAGGCAGCAACAATTAGCTATCCCTGAACGATGCTTTTATAAATAAGTAAATAATTTGAACGATAACTATTTGTTTAATATTCAACAGGAGAAAGTGATGAGTGATAAAAAATTAACAACAGTAGCCGGTGCACCAGTCGTTGATAACAATAACGTGATAACGGCTGGAGCCAGAGGTCCTGTACTGCTGCAAGACGTTTGGTTACTGGAAAAATTGGCCCATTTTGACCGCGAAGTGATCCCTGAACGTCGTATGCACGCCAAAGGTTCTGGTGCTTACGGTACATTTACAGTGACTCACGATATTAGCAAATACACTCGCGCTAAAATTTTCTCTGAAATCGGTAAAAAAACGAATCTGTTTGTTCGTTTCTCTACAGTTGCCGGTGAACGCGGTGCGGCTGATGCGGAACGTGATATTCGCGGTTTTGCGATTAAATTCTATACCGAAGAAGGCAACTGGGATCTGGTTGGTAACGATACGCCGGTATTCTATTTCCGCGATCCATTGAAATTCCCGGATTTGAACCACGTAGTAAAACGCGATCCGCATACCAATTTGCGTAATGCGACATACAAATGGGACTTTTTCTCTCAATTACCTGAAGCGCTGCACCAGTTAACCATTGATTTTACTGATCGCGGATTACCAAAATCCTATCGTAATATGCACGGTTTCGGCAGCCATACATTCAGCTTTATCAGTGAAGATAATCAACGTTATTACGTGAAATTCCATTTCCGTTGCCAGCAACCGATTGAAAACCTGATGGACGATGAAGCAGAAGCGTTAATTGGTAAAGATCGCGAAAGTTCGCAGCGTGATCTGTTTGATGCGATCCAAGCCGGTAATTTCCCACGCTGGAAGTTGTTTGTACAAGTTATTCATGAAAATGACATCAGCAAACTGCCGTATCACCCATTTGATTTGACTAAAGTTTGGTTACATAAAGATGCACCGCTGATTGAAGTGGGTGTAATGGAGCTGAATCGTAATCCTGATAATTATTTCTCCGAAGTTGAACAAGTTGCCATGAACCCAGCTAACGTGGTTCCTGGTATCAGTTTCTCACCAGACAGAATGTTGCAGGCTCGCCTGTTCTCTTACGGTGATGCTCACCGTTATCGTTTAGGTGTTAACCATCATCAAATCCCTGTTAACGCGCCGCAATGCCCGTTCCATAATTACCATCGTGATGGTGCAATGCGTGTTGATGGCAATAGCGGTAATGGCGCAACTTATGAGCCAAATAGTTTTGGTGTATTTAAAGAGCAGCCAAATTTCAGCGAACCGCCATTGGCAATTGATGGCGCAGCCGATCACTGGAACTACCGTGAAAATGATGAAGATTATTACAGCCAGCCGCGCGCGCTGTTTAATCTGATAAGCGAAGAAGAGCATCAACGTATGTTTACCCGTATTGCGGGTGAATTGAGTCAGGTGCCAGTTGAAATTCAACAGCGCCAAATCGCGTTGTTCAGCAAAGTGCACCCTGATTACGGTAATGGTGTGGCAGAAGCACTGAAAAAAGCGAAATAATCTTTATTGCTGATTTTTTCTTTTGAACATACCCGTTGGTTAATCACCTGCGGGTATTTTTTTGTTTTCTTTTTATCTTGTTATCTTTTGTGATCAGTTAACGCCGCCAGTTTTATGCGGTTTGTTGGCGAAAGCACAAAAAATTGTGTTTATTAATAGCGAGAGGTGACGTGGCGCTTTTCGTGAGTATAGATTATTACGATGAATTTCAAATAATTATGTTATTTCTTTGTAGGTGCGGCAATCTGCATCTACCACTAGCTAAGCCCTAAACCACAGCGATATTAACGGGCAACCATAAAGATTGCCCGTTAATAATCAATAAATCACAGCTCAAAATCACTCAAATCATCGGCATTCACTTCGGAGTCAATTTGACCAACTAAGTAAGAGCTGACTTCCACTTCCTGCGGTGCAACCTGAACGTTGTCGGAGACTAACCAGGCGTTAATCCACGGAATTGGGTTAGAGCGGGTTTCAAACGGTAGCGGCAAACTAACCGCTTGCATACGAATATTAGTAATATATTCAACATATTGGCACAGAATATCTTTGTTTAAACCAATCATCGAACCGTCGCGGAATAGGTAGTCCGCCCAATCTTTTTCCTGCTGCGCTGCCAGCACAAACAGATCGTAGCATTGCTGCTGACACTCTTCGGCGATGCTGACCATTTCTGGATCATCATGACCGGAACGCATCAGATTAATCATATGTTGAGTACCGGTCAGGTGCAGCGCTTCATCGCGCGCGATTAAGCGAATGATTTTAGCGTTACCTTCCATTAATTCACGTTCAGCAAAAGCAAATGAGCAGGCGAAGCTGACATAGAAACGAATCGCTTCCAGTGCGTTGACGCTCATCAGGCATAAATAAAGCTGTTTTTTCAGCTCACGCAGATTGATCACCACCGTTTTGCCATCGATTTGATGCGTGCCTTCACCCAGCAAATGATAGTAGCTGCTCATGGTAATCAGGTCATCGTAATAACCGGAAATGTCTTTAGCGCGTTTCAGGATCTCTTCATTCGACACAATATCATCAAAGACGATGGACGGATCGTTAACGATATTACGAATAATATGCGTGTAAGAACGCGAGTGAATGGTCTCAGAGAATGACCATGTTTCCACCCAAGTTTCCAGTTCTGGAATGGAAATCAACGGCAGAAAAGCGACATTCGGGCTGCGTCCCTGAATGGAATCCAGCAAGGTCTGATATTTTAAATTGCTGATAAAAATATGCTTTTCATGTTCCGGCAGCGCTTGATAATCGATGCGGTCACGAGAAACATCGACCTCTTCAGGACGCCAGAAGAAAGAGAGTTGTTTCTCAATTAATTTCTCAAACAATTCATGTTTTTGCTGATCGTAACGCGCCACGTTAACCGGCTGACCAAAAAACATCGGCTCTTTAAGCTGATCGTTCTTAACTTGAGAGAACGTCGTGTAATTGTGGGTCATAAATATTCCCTAATAATCAGTAGGCGGGGACAAGTTGCCCCCTGAATCTTATTAAATTTTACATGCGCCGCTTTCACAGCCGTCATCATCTTTCGCTGGCAGAAGGTCTTCTTGCGAATCTTCCGCGCCGTCACGGGTGTTTTGGTAATAAAGCGTTTTAACGCCGTATTTATAAGCGGTTAGCAGATCTTTCAGTAATTGTTTCATCGGTACTTTTCCGCCAGCGAAACGGCTTGGATCGTAGTTGGTATTGGACGAAATCGACTGGTCGATAAATTTCTGCATTAAACCAACTAAGTGCAGATAGCCGTCATTATTCGGCATATCCCACAGTAACTCATAGGCATGATGCAGCTTTTCATAATCCGGTACGACTTGACGCAAAATACCGTCTTTCGAGGCTTTGATACTGATATAGCCGCGCGGCGGTTCGATGCCGTTAGTGGCGTTAGAAATCTGTGATGAGGTTTCGGACGGCATCAGCGCGGACAGCGTTGAGTTACGCAAACCGTGAGTCTGGATATTTTTACGCAAGGTTTCCCAATCGTAGTGCAGCGGTTCATCACACAGGGAATCCAGATCTTTCTTATAAGTATCGATGGGCAGAATGCCTTGAGCATAACGCGTTTCATTAAACCACGGGCAAGGACCTTGTTCTTGCGCCAATTCGTTAGAGGCTTTTAGCAGATAATATTGGATCGCTTCAAAGGTGCGGTGAGTCAGACCGTTAGCGCTGCCGTCGGAATAACGCACGCCGTGTTTCGCCAGATAATAAGCGTAGTTAATCACGCCAATACCTAAAGTGCGGCGACCCATTGAACCGCGTCGGGCGGCACGAATCGGGTAATCCTGATAATCCAGCAGTGCATCTAGCGAACGTACTGCCAGCACCGCCAGCTCTTCTAATTCATCAAGATTTTCAATCGCACCTAAGTTAAAGGCGGAAAGAGTACACAGCGCTATTTCGCCTTTTTCGTCGTTAATATCGTCCAGCGGTTTGGTCGGTAAGGCAATTTCCAGACATAAATTAGATTGATGTACCGGCGCAACGGCAGGATCAAACGGGCTATGAGTATTGCAGTGGTCAACATTTTGAATATAGATACGACCGGTAGAAGCGCGCTCCTGCATCATCAATGAGAACAGATCAACCGCTTTCACCTGACGCTGGCGAATTGAAACATCGGCTTCATATTTAGTATATAAACGCTCAAATTCTGCTTGATCGGCGAAGAACGCATCATATAACCCCGGTACATCTGATGGGCTGAACAGGGTAATATATTCGTTTTTTACCAGACGTTGATACATCAGTTTGTTGATTTGTACGCCGTAATCCATGTGACGCACGCGGTTTTCTTCTACGCCGCGATTATTTCTCAGCACTAACAAGCTCTCAACTTCCAGATGCCATAACGGATAGAAAACCGTTGCCGCACCGCCGCGCACGCCGCCTTGTGAGCAGGATTTCACCGCAGTCTGGAAGTGTTTATAGAAAGGAATGCAGCCAGTATGGAATGCTTCGCCGTTACGGATCGGGCTGCCTTGTGCGCGAATTCGACCCGCGTTAATGCCGATCCCTGCACGCTGAGAAACGTATTTCACAATAGCGCTGGACGTGGCATTGATAGAATCCAGACTGTCTCCGCATTCAATTAATACGCATGAACTGAACTGACGAGTTGGTGTCCGCACACCCGCCATAATCGGCGTTGGCAGTGAGATTTTAAATGTTGAAATTGCATCATAGAAACGTTTGATGTAATCCAAGCGTGTTTCACGCGGATAACGCGAGAACAGGCAAGCAGCAACCAAAATATAAAGGAACTGAGCGCTTTCATATACTTCGCCGCTGACGCGGTTTTGTACCAGATATTTTCCTTCCAGTTGCTTAACAGCGGCATAAGAGAAATTCATATCACGCCAGTGATCGATAAAGCCGTCCATCTGCTCTAACTCTTCGCGCGTGTAATCTTCCAGCAGATGCTTATCGTACTTGCCGTTTTCTACCATCTGTTTGACGTGATTGTACAACGCAGGCGGCTCAAATTGCCCGTAGGCTTTTTTACGCAAATGGAAAATTGCCAGACGCGCAGCCAGATATTGATAGTCAGGTGATTCGCGGGAAATCAAGTCTGCGGCGGCACGGATAATGGTTTCATGAATATCGGAGGTTCTGATGCCATCATAAAACTGAATATGCGAACGCAACTCAACTTGAGAAACGGAAACATTATTTAGACCTTCCGCTGCCCAATCAAGAACCCGATGGATTTTATCGAGATTGATGCGTTCTTTTCTGCCGTCGCGTTTGGTGACTAATAGACTTTGATTCATAACGTAGTACTACCTTTCCATGAGGAATAGTGTGACTGCCCCATTACGTCTGTAAAAATAGCATGGAGCAAATTCACGATAAAACACAATATATAGGGTTGATGAAGTGAATTGACTACAAGATAGTGTTGCTCATTGATTTTTGCAAGTGAACAAAATTAACCAAATATGTGGATAACTGAGGGGATAAAATCGCTAAGTTACCCGTTGCATTGGAGTTTCTTAACTGTTGAACAGTTGATAATGGATTGGTGATTTTTGGTAAAAAATTTTTAAGTGTTGGTTTATTCAACGTTTAATTATTTTTTGTGGTGGTTATGCGTAGGCGCGCTTGCTAACTGTCCAGTTGTTTTATCGCAACTTAGTTCTATCGTAATTTAGTTCCATTGCAATTTAACGGGAGGTTAGCAAGCGCTCCTGCGGGATCTATCTGATGTTACTTATCACGAATGCAATGAACCATATAATTAACGTCAACATTGCCGCCTAATTTAAACGTTTGCAGCAATGGATTGTAATGTAAACCTGTCATGTGGCGCTCGCGCAGCGCGGTGCTATCGATCCAGCTTATCAGTTCAGACGGGCGGATAAATTTATCGGCGTTATGTGTCCCTTTTGGCACCATATTCATCACATATTCCGCGCCGACAACCAGCATCAGCCACGCTTTGGTGTTGCGGTTAATGGTCGAGAAGAAAACATGCCCGTCAGGTTTTACCAACTTGGCGCAGGCACGCACGACAGATGCGGGATCAGGAACGTGTTCCAGCATCTCCATGCAGGTAACAATATCGTATTGTTCGGCGTTTTCTAAGGCATGAGCTTCTACGGTTTGTTGTACATATTCGATTGGTAAACCGCTTTCAATGGCGTGCAGACGGGCAACCAGCAATGGCTCTGATCCCATATCCAGACCAACAACATGAGCGCCTTCCCGCGCCATACTTTCAGATAAAATTCCGCCGCCGCAGCCGACATCGAGAATTTTTTTACCGAAGATACCGTCCGCACATTGCTGGATATAGTCCAAACGCAGCGGATTGATTTGATGCAGCGGTTTGAATTCACCGTCCAAATCCCACCAGCGCGACGCGACAGCTTCAAATTTAGCGATCTCTTTTTGATCAACATTGTTTTTGTAATCAACATTGTTCTTTTGATCAAAATGTTCTGATGAGTTCATAAGCTGCACCTGATAGACGTTAACAGTGTTATTAAGTATGAAATAAGTATAACTGAATGTATTGCCAATTTGTTACATCAACTCGGTTTTCACTCATTTCCCCAAGCGTTTTCAAGTTATCGCCTGTCTGTAACTTAAAAGATGGCGAGCATAACCATTATGTTTGTCTGTCAATGGTATTATCGGTTAGTTCATTAGAAGATAACGTTGTGAAAATTAGAAAAAAGCCGCGTTCTGTGTTATAATTTTGCACCTTTTCCGAGCTGAAAATAGCTGATTTTAACAGAGGGATAGCGGCTCTATGAGCGACCTTGCCAAAGAAATTATGCCGGTCAATATCGAAGATGAGCTTAAAAACTCTTATCTTGACTATGCCATGTCCGTTATTGTCGGGCGCGCATTACCAGATGTTCGAGATGGACTAAAGCCAGTACACCGCCGCGTATTATTTGCGATGAGCGTACTCGGTAATGATTGGAATAAACCATATAAAAAATCGGCGCGTGTAGTTGGCGACGTAATCGGTAAATATCACCCGCATGGTGACAGTGCTGTCTACGACACTATTGTTCGTATGGCGCAGCCATTCTCATTGCGCTATCAACTGGTCGATGGTCAGGGGAACTTCGGTTCGATTGACGGCGACTCAGCAGCAGCAATGCGTTATACCGAAATCCGTATGGCAAAAATGGCTCACGATCTGTTAGCGGATCTCGATAAAGAGACCGTAGACTTCGCGCCAAACTACGACGGAACGGAACAAATTCCTAGCGTATTACCGACCAGAATTCCTAATCTGTTAGTGAATGGTTCTTCTGGTATCGCGGTGGGTATGGCAACTAATATTCCTCCGCATAATCTGGTGGAAGTGATCAACGGTTGCCTTGCCTATATGGACGACGAGAGCATCACCCTTGAGGGATTGATGCAGCATATTCCGGGTCCTGATTTCCCGACTGCGGCGATTATCAATGGTCGTCGCGGTATCGAAGAAGCCTATAGAACAGGGCGCGGTAAAATTTATATTCGCGCGCGGGCAGAAATTGAAGTTGATGATAAGCACGGTCGCGAAACGATTATTGTTCACGAAATTCCTTATCAGGTGAACAAAGCGCGTTTAATCGAAAAGATTGCCGAACTGGTCAAAGACAAAAAAGTGGAAGGCATTAGCGCCTTGCGCGATGAGTCTGATAAAGACGGTATGCGTATTGTGATTGAAATTAAGCGCGATTCCGTTGCGGAAGTGGTGCTGAATAATCTTTATTCACAAACGCAATTGCAGGTGACTTTCGGTATCAACATGGTGGCGCTGCATCAAGGGCAGCCAAGACTGTTGGGCTTGAAAGATATGCTGGAGGCGTTTGTACGCCACCGCCGTGAAGTGGTAACGCGCCGTACTATTTTTGAACTGCGTAAAGCTCGCGAACGCGCGCATATTTTGGAAGGTTTAGCCATTGCGCTGGCGAATATCGATCCGATTATTGAACTGATCCGCGCTGCGGCAACACCAGCGGAAGCGAAAGTGGCGCTATTGGCTCGTTCTTGGGAGTTAGGTCATGTTGCATCAATGCTGGAACGTGCAGGCAACGATGCCGCTCGTCCTGAATGGTTAGAACCAGAGTATGGTATCCGTGATAACCAATATTATCTGACTGAACAGCAAGCGCAGGCGATCCTTGAGCTGCGTTTACATCGCTTAACTGGTTTAGAACACGAAAAACTGCTTGATGAGTATAAAGAGTTGTTGACGCAAATCGCAGCACTGCTCTTTATTCTGGAAAGCCCGGAACGCTTGATGGAAGTGATTCGTGAAGAACTGGAAGCCGTTCGGGATCAATACAACGATCCGCGCCGTACTGAAATTACCGCAAATACGGCTGACATTAATATCGAAGATTTGATCGAGCAGGAAAATGTTGTGGTAACACTGTCGCATCAGGGTTACGTCAAATATCAGCCATTGTCTGATTACGAAGCCCAGCGTCGCGGCGGTAAAGGTAAATCAGCAGCACGTATCAAAGAAGAAGATTTCATTGAACGGTTGCTGGTGGCTAACACGCATGACACCATTCTTTGTTTCTCCAGCCGCGGTCGTTTGTACTGGCTGAAAGTTTATCAATTGCCAGAAGCCAGTCGCGGCGCACGCGGTCGTCCGATTATCAATATCCTGCCGCTGGAACAAAATGAGCGTATCACTGCGATCCTGCCGGTGCGTGAATATGAAGCCGGACTGAATGTGTTTATGGCTACCGCGAACGGTACAGTGAAGAAAACGCAACTGACCGAGTTTAGCCGTCCGCGCAGTGCGGGTATTATCGCGGTTAATCTGAATGAAGGCGATGAGCTGATCGGTGTTGATCTGACAGATGGTACTAACGAAATCATGCTGTTCTCTGCGGAAGGTAAAGTTGTTCGCTTCCTCGAAGAAGAGAAACTGGAAGATGGCACGATTAAGGGCGTTCGTCCGATGGGGCGTACTGCTGCCGGTGTGCGCGGTATCAAGTTAGGTGATAGTGATCGCGTGGTTTCCCTGATTGTTCCGCGCGGTGAGGGTGAAATCCTGACAGTGACTCAAAATGGCTACGGTAAACGTACCGGACTGAGTGATTATCCAACGAAATCTCGTGCGACTCAGGGCGTTATCTCAATTAAAGTGAGTGAGCGTAATGGTCGTGTCGTCGGCGCGGTTCAGGTTGATGAATGTGATCAGATCATGATGATTACTGATGCCGGAACTTTAGTGCGTACTCGCGTATCGGAAGTGAGTGTTGTTGGTCGTAATACACATGGCGTTACTTTGATTCGCACCGCAGAAGATGAAAATGTTGTTGGTTTACAGCGCGTTGTTGAACCGGAAGACGATGATGAAATCTGTGACGGTGACGAAAACGCTGATGAGACATTGAATGCAGCATCAGTTGATATAATTGATGATGCAGACGATACCGATGACATAGATTCAGAAGATGAATAATCATTCTGTTTCAGCCTGAGTAATATCCCTAATGAATCCCAGCCAGCATCATGTTGACTGGGATTTTTTAATGTATCAGCCATTTTGTACGTCACTGATAAGCGTCAAACCAGTCATCGGCGCTTTCCCAAGTTTGCTGCAAAATTTCAGTGACTCGTTCTTTATCGGTTTTCATACCGCCAAGTACCGTGACATCATTACCCGTACCACGTTTGACCCTGACCCGAACATCGGCAAAGTAGCAAAGCAGACGTTTTTCAAGTTCCTGTTTTAATGCGGCTTCTGCTCCGTCAGGTAACCGATCTTCTTTGCGAATAGAAATTTCAACCTGCATGTTGAACCTCACTAATTCTTAAAAATACTGTATATATATATAGTATATTGCAAAGATTTTCTGATGCAACAGGATTTTTGCTGATAATCCAAAATGGGCTGAATGCGGTAACTTTTTGAGAACATAAAGAGAGAAAAGGGTGCTTGAAGCCCAGTGACCAGACGACCGAAAAGGCGGGAGAACCCCGCCTTAGGTTGGCTAGCTCTTAACTTCGTAGTTCAAGAATGCTGCAATCTCCACGTTCCGTTGTTTAATATGCAATTCACACAGTGAATCGCGCATTAACCAGGTGAAGAGTAATATCGTGAAACAAATCACGATAAGCGCATAAAGCCGTAGTTCTTGTGAACTTGGTTTCTGTGAACCTGACTTTCGCGGCATCATTGACCTCCTTGCATTACTGCGGTTAAGAGGCTATCCTTATGATGTCTAGTCATAGGGTAAGCCTCAAGTTAATTGAAAAATTGCTTGGGGCTTTCTTCTATCTGCTTCTTACTATGACTGTCTATTAGCTTGAAGCTGATAGCTTCAAGCACCCGCCGTTATTCTACTGATATTGATGAATTGCACATGATTATCTTAATAAATTAGCTTATTTTTTATTAAGATAGCGAGATTCATTCCAGTTATGATGTATCACCTTGTCAAATAGTACATAAATATCAGATCTACATCATTGAATAACACTCTAACGATGAAGTGTTGTTGTGATAGATTACGCCCATATAAAAAATGATCTCAACCAGCATCATGCTGGCTATCATTGTGTGAATTATTGTTTGTTTTTTAAGTGAGAGTGATGCTTCGATTAATTTCTTTCTCCAATCCGCGTATGGCTCAAGCCTTTGTTGACTATATGGCAACGCTTCATATCAAGATTGAAATGCGTCACCAGCATCAGCAGGTGGAGTTATGGTTATCTGATGACAGCGCTGAATCAATGGTGCGTCGTGAATTGGAGCAATTCATTCAGAATCCGAGTGATCCGCGCTATCTGGCGGCGAGTTGGCAATCGGGAAATCTTGACGCCAATATTCGTTATCGTCGCGCAGAGGGCAAATCTACGCTATATCAGCAGATCCGCCAGCAGGGTGGTGTACTCACATTTTCGGTGATCGTCATCTGCATTATTGTTTATGGATTGATGCAGATTTTTGGTGATGATAGTTTGCTGGATCTGCTTGGTTATCCGGCAAACAATAGCCAATATATTCAGCTTTGGCGCTGGGTTAGCCATGTGTTCTTACACTTTTCTCTGCTGCATATTCTATTTAATCTGGTGTGGTGGTGGTATCTTGGCGGACCATTAGAACGTCGTCTTGGTACCGGAAAACTGCTAGAAATAACGCTTTTATCCGCTATTTTATCTGGATATGGACAGGCAGTATTCAGCGGTCATCTATTCGGTGGTTTGTCGGGCGTGGTCTATGCCTTGATCGGATATTCTTGGTTATCCGGCGAACGCGCACCGCAGCGCGGTGTATTTTTGCAACGCTCATTAATGGTATTCGCATTGGTATGGCTAATCATCGGTTATGTCGGTGTATTAGGTATATCAATTGGTAATGCGGCTCACGCGGGTGGATTGGCGGTCGGTCTGGCATTAGCCTGGTGGGATACCCGATCATCTAAACGATAAATTAACCACTGTAACAATTATCAATAACGTAAAAAGCGCGTTGGTATCAGCGTGTTGAGGATCTCGAAGTGAAACAAACTCAGCGACATGAGTCTATTATCGATCTGGTACGTAAAAATGGTTATGTCAGTACCGAAGAGCTGGTCGAACATTTTGGTGTCAGCCCGCAAACAATCCGCCGCGATCTCAATGAGTTAGCGGATCAGGACAAAATCCAGCGTCATCACGGCGGAGCAGCATTACCTTCAAGTTCTGCGGTGAATGCAGCGTATCACGATCGCAAAGTGATGTGGCTGGAAGAGAAAAAACGTATCGCAGAACAGGTAGCGAGTCATATTCCCGATGGCGCTACCTTATTTATCGACATCGGAACTACGCCGGAAGCCGTTGCCCACGCATTGCTAAATCATAAGAATTTACGCGTTGTCACCAACAACTTAAATGTCGCAACGTTGCTGACAGGGAAAGCGGATTTTCGTCTGATCCTCGCTGGTGGTGAAGTGCGTTCACGCGATGGCGGTATTATTGGCGAAGCCACGCTGGACTTTATCTCTCAATTCCGTTTGGATTATGGCATTTTAGGCATCAGCGGTATTGATGTAGATGGCAGCCTGTTAGAGTTTGATTATCATGAAGTACGCACTAAACGTGCGATTATTGAAAATTCGCGCAGTGTTATGCTAGTGACCGATCATTCTAAATTTGGTCGTAATGCGATGGTAAATTTAGGGAATATGGGATTAATTGATTATCTGTTTACCGACCAGGAACCGCCAGCCAGTGTAATGGACATCATTAAACAATATGATGTAAAACTAGAATTGTGTTAATTAATTTTCATTTCTGGAATGAGTTAACCAGATGACCGAATATCGGTCATCTGGTACAATATGTTGTATACGATAAAATATTATCTTCTATTAAACTGCGAATATATTCCGCTATTATTTATTTCTGCGGATAAATTATTTTTTATGCCCTACGGTACATAATGCTGCATGTATCATACGTTGCATCTCTTCTGCGGAAGCCGCTCTTGTTTTATTTTCTTCCTTTTTATTTTCCTCCGGCTCAATAATTTGCCATGCCTCACGAGTGAGGTAATCTTCAATTGCTTTTCGTGCCAAAGCAGATTGTGTTAGCCCTAAAGATTTAGCTAATGAATCTAGTTGTGTTGATATTTCATCATTTAATCTAACGGACATAATAGCCATAATACAGACCTCCATGTTCTATACAATTACTGCAAATAATAGTTTTTAATATCAAAAATGACAAGTCATTTAGATAATGATTTTACATCAAGTTATTATCACAAGAATATAAGTTGATGGTATCAGTATTTGAAAATAGTCACTATGTAAAATTAATAAGTTTTGTTGCAAAATATTTCTATTCGTATGTTAGCTCGGTATTACAAACCGTTACTTGATAGCTTGTATAATTAATTTATACAAGTTATTAAAATTTTTGGAATAGTAAATAATGTTATTTATTAATAAGATCCAGACAGAATAAAGCAATCTCATCACTATCAAATGAGCGTTACATCACATTAATTCGTTGATACAGCTCATAAAATTCATATAGTTTATATAGGTAATTAATCCCATTTATAGTTACCTGCATAAATAATAATTTTTATTCCTAATATTTTATATTTTTTTAATTCCCTTTCTATTCTGTTTATCTGTAGATAATGAATATTTCAGATGAAACACCGCCATATATTTAAATAAATCAGAATAAAGCTCGTATACATGAGTTTTTGTAGTTTATTTGATTAAATTAACCCATTCACAAAGCACAATATGTTTAGTTAATCTATAGGTAAGATCTACCTAAAAGAGTGCATCTACCATTTAAAAAATATTCAGTTAAGTGTCGGTTTTCACACTTTTCAGAATCTTTTTTTCTCAGGAATATGGAAATATAAAGGAGTTATTCAATAATGAGTGCAAATGCTAAATTGTTAGTTAATACGGGAAATGGCGTCTCTCAGTTAATTTCTCTGAATGCGAATAAACCTGTAAAAATCAAAATCGAACCTGGCACTAAATATGTGTTAAAAAATCCCGATGATAACTTTGCGCCTGAAAACGCCGCGTTACAGCGTAATGGGAATGATTTAAATGTTATTTTGCAAGGGGATAACGAACCCGCAATTGTCATTGAAGATTATTATATTTCAGGTAATAACGTACAATTATTAGGTATGGCTGAGGACGGTCAGCTTTACTCTTATCTCGTCACAGATGGAGCTGCTGTTGGTGATAGTTATCTGATTGATGATGGTACTCTTGTTCCGGTTGCTCTTAGCGGAATGCCATTAGGCAGCGGTGCTTATTTGTTTGAAGAGACCGAAGAACATGATTTCAGCTTTTTGCTGGATTACTGGCCATGGTTCTTGGGCGTAGCGGCTGTAGGCGGCGGTGTTATTGCAAAGGCAATTCACGATAATAATGATGATCATAAATCGTCACCAACACCAGATGCAGCCAAAGATCCAACACTTGCAGGTGCGACCGATGCAACGGGCAAAGTAACCGGTCCAATTGCTTATGGTGCAGTAACCGATGAAAAAAAACCAACCATCTACGGTACTGGTGAAGCGGGTGACACCATCAAGATTTACGACAATGGCAAGGTGATCGGTACTGCCATTGTCGCGGCAAACGGCAACTGGAGTTTCAAACCAACAACCGCATTAACCGATGGCTCACATAAAATCACGGTAACGCAAACGAATCCAGCCGGTTCCACCAGTGCTCAATCCGGTGATCACACTTTCACCGTTGATACCGTTGCACCAAATAAACCTATTTTTAGCATCATTGATGATGTCGGTACGATCACCGGTGCAATAGCCAATAACGCATCAACTGATGACAATCGCCCTGAAATCACTGGCAAAGGTGAAGTCGGCAGTATCATCAGGGTTTACCTGAACGGAAAAGAAGTCGGTAGTACCACCGTTGACAGCAATGGCAAATGGAGCTTTACACCAAAAGAAGCCTTAGCCGACGGGCATTATCAGGCTACGGTGACCGAAACCGATAAAGCCGGTAATACCAGCGAAAAATCACCGACTTTCGATTTTTATGTTGATACTGAGTCTCCGGATAAACCGCCGCGTCCGACGGCAACTGATAACGTCGGCGACAATACCGGAGTCATTCATTCTGGTGACTCCACCGATGACAAACGCCCGGAATTTAGCGGCAAAGCCAGTGTTGGTAACGTCATCACCATCATGGACGGCGATAAAGTGCTGGGCAGTACAGTCGTTGATAAAAACGGCAACTGGACATTTACTCCAAGCGAAGATTTGCAAGAGGGTAGCCACAGTGTATCTGTCACGGAAACTGACCGCGCAGGCAATACCAGCAAACCCTCTGATCCGATCAATTTTGATGTGGATACCAACATCGCGGCACCAGCGATTAGCGGCGTGGAAGATAACCAGCAAGGCGGCATTGTCGGTAATATCGCCCATAATGGCTTGACCAACGACAACACACCAACGTTAAGCGGAAAGGCAGAAGCGAACAGTATCGTCACCATTTATGACAATGGCAGCGCGATCGGCAGTGTTAAAGCGAACAGCAAGGGTGAATGGAACTTCACGACACCGGCACTCAACGATGGTAATCATGCGTTCACTACTCAATCCGTTGATAGCGCAGGTAATAAGAGTGTTGCCTCACCTGAATATGTAGTGACTGTTGATACCAGTACTATCGCGTCAGCGATTAACGGTGTAGAAGATAACCAACAAGGTGGCATTGTCGGTAACATCGCCCATAATGGCTTGACCAACGACAACACACCAACGTTAAGCGGAAAGGCAGAAGCAAACAGTATCGTCACCATTTACGACAATGGCAGCGTGATCGGCAGTGTTAAAGCAAACAGTCAGGGTGAATGGAACTTCACGACACCGGCACTCAACGATGGCGATCACACTTTCACCACTCAATCGGTTGATCCCGCAGGCAATAATGCTACTTCGCCGGAATATACAGTAAAAGTAGATAGCGTTAATGCGACACCAGCGATTAGCGGTGTGGAAGATAACCAGCAAGGCGGCATTGTCGGTAACATCGCCCATAATGGCTTGACCAACGACAACACACCAACGTTAAGCGGGCAGGCAGAAGCGAACAGTATCGTCACCATTTATGATAATGGCAGCGCGATCGGCAGTGTCAAAGCAGACAATAATGGGGAGTGGAGCTTTACGCCATCGGCATTAAATGATGGCAATCATACTTTTACCGTCCAGACCGTTGACGCAGCAGGTAATACCAGCGATAAATCAGCAGGTTATATCGTTGATATTGATGCTACTGCGCCGAACAAGCCAACCATAAATACGGCGGGAAATCTTGCTAACAATAGTGAGACCAACAACGATCACCCAACATTAATTGGTAACGCCGAAAAAGGCAGCACTATTGCTATCTATGATAATGGCGTGCTAATAGGCTCGGTAGTCGCCGACGAAATCGGGCGTTGGACATTCACGCCATCTGAGGCTATTGCTGAATGTCAGCATAATTTTACCGTTACAGCGACCGATGCAGCGGGAAATACCAGCCAGCCATCGAATAACTTCATATTGACGGCAGACTTCACCGCACCGGACGCCAGCCTGCTGGCGATCACCGGCGTGGACGATCAGGTCGGGGCTTACACCGGTAATGTCAACTCCGGCGAAACCACCGATGACAACCGTCCGACGATTAGCGGCACCGGTACGGCAGGCGACACCATTATTCTGTATACCAAAGACAGTAACGGTACACATGAGATTGGACGCACCACCGTAGACAG
>JAISKF010000045.1 GCA_031261005.1 Enterobacteriaceae bacterium
GGATTTGGATTTGGATTTGGATTTGGATTTGGATTTGGATTTGGATTTGGATTTGGATTTGGATTTGGATTTGGATTTGGATTTGGATTTGGATTTGGATTTGGATTTGGATTTGGATAGGAAACTATATTTTTACAATGAATTTCAAATAATTATGTGATTTTTTCGTAGGGGCGGCAACCTGCCGCCCGCCAAACCACAATGAAACCAACGGGCGGCAGATTGCCGCCCTACTAATTAGTATTTATTATCAATAATTAACCCATATTAAAATCCATCAGTAAGCCAAGAAAGACCACCAGACCAACATAGTTATTATTCATAAATGCCTGAAAGCATTTATCTCTTTCTCGCTGCGTAATTAGCTGCTGTTGATATATAAACAAAGCTCCTACCAGCAACAAAGACCAGTAAAATGGCGCACCCAAATGATTTAAATAGCCAATCCAGACCAACAACAATACCGTTGCTAGCTGTAGCAGTCCGATAATTATTTTATCGTAGCGCCCAAATAAGATCGCCGTAGACTTAATACCGATCTTCACATCATCATTACGATCAACCATTGCGTATTGCGTGTCATACGCAACCGTCCAGCAAATATTCACCAACAGCAATAACCAGCAACTTAACGGTAGCGCATCGCTTACTGCGGCATAAGCCATCGGAATTGACCAGCCAAACGCCATACCCAAAATCACCTGCGGCAGATGGGTAAAACGTTTCATAAAGGGATATATCCAGGCGAGGATCACCGCGGCTACAGAAAGAGCAATGGTGAGTTTATTCAGGGTTAATACCAGTAAAAAAGAGAGCGTCACCAGCGTTAAGAAAATAATTTTACTCTCCTTTTCCGTTACCGTTCCGCTTGGCAACGGACGATTACGGGTACGCTCAACGTGACCGTCAAAATAGCGATCGGCGAAATCATTAATAACACAGCCTGCCGCGCGCATCAGAAATACACCAACAACAAAAACCAGCAAGATATACCAATTCGGTGTTTCTTTTCCTGCCAGCCACAACGCCCAAAGTGTTGGCCAAAGCAGTAATAACGCGCCGATAGGCTTATTGATACGCATCAAACGGCAGTATGCCAGCCATTTGCCTTGAGTCACATTCTCCCCCATTAATATAGCGGTGACGCCGGTAAAAAGATCTCTGTAAGTAATAACGGATTTCCGGACAAACGCAAACGAGAGCGTCGTCCCCATAGTCCGTCACATAATGAAACCTGAATATAATCGCGCGTTAACGCACAATGACTAAATAGATAACGCCCTAACGGAACATCTCCCAACGTCAGCAATTGCTCATTTAGCGTTCTTTCAGGCACGATAGTTCGCGCCCATATCCACGGAATAGTATCACCAAACAGAAAAATTTCACGAATCCAATAACGTTGATCTTCCGGCAATTCAGCCCGTTCGTTGCCGATCGATTCGGCGGAAACATATCCCTCAAACTGTGGCTGAACTGTCACTTTCTGGCAATATTGTTCACAACGACGAGTCATGGAATTTTCTTCTAACAACCAATCAGAAAGAGAGTGAGTTAATGTGTGCTTTTGTGATGAGTACCAATCGCGATCTTTCCAGTTCGGCACGGTAAGTCTCTGGCTTGTCATCATCACACCTTTAATCTCATCTACATGGATAGCGAATTAGCGAATAAAGTAAGGTGTCATTGTAACGCAAAAGCCATTCAATCAATACTGAACGCCATATTTTTATAACTATTTTTTAACAAAACAATATGGCTGATATTATGTCCGCTTTGGCTGTTTTATCTTTGCCCGATTGAGTGAAATGGTGAACAAGAAAAATGCACTTTGGCATAACAATATGAGGATTAAATTATCCCCATATTGTTTGATGAGATCGTATTAACGCCACTGTTTGAACGTGTTAATCAGTCCATTGGTTGATGAATCATGACTGGATACCAACTGATCGCTGGCAAGCTCCGGTAAAATGCGATTTGCCAGTTGTTTACCCAGCTCCACGCCCCACTGATCAAAGCTAAAGATATTCATAATCACGCCTTGTGTGAAAATCTTATGTTCATACAGCGCAATCAACGCGCCAAGCATGTAAGGCGAGATCTCTTTTAACAAAATAGCGTTGCTTGGACGATTACCCTCAAACACTTTAAACGCTACAATCGGCTCAAAATGTTCCGGCTTCTCTCCGGCAGCGATAAATTCCGCACGCACTTCATCAGCACTTTTACCAAATGCCAGCGCTTCAGTCTGAGCAAAAAAGTTAGAGAGTAATTTCGCGTGATGATCCCCCAACGGATTGTGACTATGCACTGGCGCGATAAAATCGCACGGGATCAACTTAGTACCCTGATGGATAAGTTGGTAAAACGCATGTTGCCCGTTCGTACCCGGTTCGCCCCAAATAATAGGACCAGTTTGGTAATCCACTTTATTACCATTGCGATCGACATATTTGCCGTTAGATTCCATATTGCCCTGCTGGAAATAAGCCGCAAAACGGTGCATATACTGATCGTAAGGGAGAATGGCTTCGGTTTCTGCACCGTAAAAATTGCTATACCACAGACCAATCAGCGCTAATGTCGCAGGTAGATTATTTTCGATCGGCGTATTAGCGAAATGGTTATCCATCGCATGAGCGCCGCTAAGTAACTGTTCAAAATTGTCAAAACCGACAGAAAGCGCAATAGACAGACCGATCGCCGACCACAAAGAATAACGCCCGCCAACCCAGTCCCAAAATTCAAACATATTGGCAGTATCAATACCGAATTCTTCCACCGCTTTGCCATTGGTCGAGAGTGCCGCGAAGTGTTTTGCCACATCGCTTTGCTGACCGGCATTTAAGAACCAGTCACGCGCGGTGTGAGCGTTGGTCATGGTTTCTTGTGTAGTGAACGTTTTTGACGCCACTAAAAACAACGTGGTTTCTGGATTAAGGTTTCGCAACGTTTCAACAATATGCGTTGCATCAATATTCGATACAAAGTGCATAGTTAAATGATTTTTATAAGGACGTAAGGCTTCTGTCACCATAAAAGGACCGAGATCCGAACCACCAATGCCGATATTCACGACATCAGTAATCGCCTTACCGCTAAAGCCTTTCCACTGACCGCTGATAATACGATCACAGAAAGATTTCATCTTTGCCAATACCGCATTTACTTCTGGCATCACATCGCTGCCATCAACCAGAATTGGAGTATTTGCGCGATTACGCAGCGCTATATGCAGCACGGCGCGATCTTCAGTGCGGTTAATCTTTTCACCGCTAAACATGGATTTAATCGCACCGCTTAAACCAGACTCTTGAGCCAAATCCCGCAGTAATTTGAGTGTTTCATTGGTAATGCGATTCTTAGAAAAGTCGATCAACATCTGATCATCGAACGTCGCCGAAAACTGGGCAAAACGCTGGCTATCCTGACGAAATAAATCATGAATCGTGACATCTTTCATTTCTGTAAAATGTTTTTCAAGAGCTTGCCAGGCAGCGGTTTTCGTCGGGTTAATACTTTTCATTATTAATCTCTTATATTGAATAAAGACAGAAATCCGTTCGATTGTATCTCGTTTACTTATGGATTAAAGAAGTTTCACTAATAGCTTACAGCTATTATCTTTCTCTTGTAGCTGACAGGATTCAGCTACACATTTATATAGTAAATTGTCGATAGAGAATCAACTAATTCCTTAACTTCCCGTTAGCTTTGCCTCTTTTTGCCACTCGCAGTTACACCAGTCATGTTTCAGGAGCAAAATCGAGTAAGCTGCGATCATTCGCCGATTTTCGTACCATAATTAGCACCATAAATGCAGCAATTTTCCGATAAGTAAAAAAATAATTATCATAAAAATGGCAATAAACTCAGCAGCAAAAATCGAAGAACTATCCTACAATAACGCTTTTATCTATTCAGCAGAAATAAAACCACGTAAATCACTGATAATCCACTACAGCAATAAAAAAACAAACCCAGATACATTATTGACACAGCTCCGATAACCCGTTATTTCTTACAGCCTACTTGTGTATCCCGTACACAAGCCAGAAGAGGTGCGTCGTTCAGGTAAAGTGTCAGAGGAGCCGGTATCCGTTGACGACACTCCAGGGGATACAACGCCGAGACAATGTTCCCGCCGAATAGGAGCATTGTCGGCTGCAAGGGCTGAATCCCTTGGGTTGTCACCAATGTTACCCGCTGACATATTAGCGGAAAGAAGAGTTTTCGATGTGGTTTTATACCCAATAGTTTGCAAGATGCAGGCGGCAAACGAGTTCATTCCTATGAGCTTACATAAGTAAGTCATTAGGGTGAAGAAGAGCAGCCAACAACTCTGCGGCTTGAAATATGGCGGGTATATAATGTGCAGATAATTTTTTGGCATACACAGGGAAAAACTCTGGCAAGGTGGAGCGCTTCTGGGTGTACCGTAGTCATTCCTGCCTACGTTTGCTCCTTGTTGACTGCGCTTCCTCTGTGCCAAGGCTGATGAATTTTTGGGTTATACGTAACCCCACCTGACACGAGGAATGATTGAACTATGTCCCAAATTGTTGTTGCAAAATTTGGCGGAACCAGCGTCGCAGATAGCGTCGCCATGAATAATTCTGCCGATATTGTCCTGTCTAATCCCGATGTTAAAGTCGTGGTGCTTTCAGCATCTGCGGGTGTAACCAATTTATTGGTGGCGCTGGCAGAAGGCTGTAATCCCGATGTACGCTATGAAAAAATTGAGCAAATCCGCCAGATCCAATATCGCATTCTGGATACGCTGCCTGATTCCAATGTGGTGCGTGAAGAGATCGACCGCATGCTGGAGAACATCACGACGCTATCAGAAGCCTCAAGTCTGGCGTCCTCACTGGCGCTCACTGATGAGCTGGTTAGCTATGGCGAATTAATGTCTACGCTGGTGTTTGTCGAGCTGCTGAGAAATCGTAATGTCGATGCAGAATGGTTTGATGTACGTAATATCATGAAAACCAATGACCGATTTGGTCGCGCCGAACCTGATGTAAAAGCACTTGGCGAATTATGTGAACAACATCTGCAACCGCGGCTGGCAAATACTCTGATTATTACTCAGGGTTTTATTGGCAGCGAAGCACAAGGTCGAACTACCACGCTAGGGCGCGGCGGCAGCGATTATACTGCTGCATTGTTGGGCGAAGCGTTAAAAGCGGTGCGTGTGGATATTTGGACGGACGTTCCGGGGATTTATACTACCGATCCGCGCGTAGTGCCTAAAGCGCAACGTATTGATGAAATCGGCTTTGAAGAAGCCGCTGAAATGGCAACTTTTGGGGCAAAAATTTTGCACCCAGCCACGCTGATCCCTGCCGTTCGTAAAGGTATTCCGGTGTTTGTTGGTTCCAGCAAAGAGCCAACCGCTGGCGGCACACTCGTATGCAAAAAAACCACCAATCCGCCGCTATTCCGCGCGCTGGCACTGCGCCGAAAACAAACACTATTAACGCTGCATAGCCTGAATATGCTGCATGCACGCGGTTTCCTCGCTGAAATTTTTAATATTTTAGCCAGCCACAATATTTCAGTTGATGTGATTACAACATCAGAAGTCAGCATCGCTCTAACGCTGGACACAATCGGCTCATCAACCAGCGGAGCCAGTTTGCTTACCAATGCGCTATTAACTGAACTCTCTGCGTTATGCCGCGTTGAAGTTGAAGAAAATCTGGCGCTGGTTGCATTAATCGGTAACAAACTAATTAAAGCGCGCGGTGTGGGTAAAGAAGTATTAGGTGTTCTGGAGCCGTTTAATATTCGTATGATTTCTTACGGCGCAAGCAGCCACAACTTATGCCTGCTCGTACCGGGAGATGACGCCGAACATGTGATCAAAACGCTGCATCATAACTTATTTGAACAATAAACTGCGCTATCGGCTAATACGATAATTCACAAATATAAAAATGAGCAGCAGGCAACTGTTGCTCATTTTGTTTTTCTGATTTACGAATAAATTAATCTCAGGTTTAGATAAGAGAATAGTAAGAATGTTAGATCAGTCCGCATCATAACCAAGATTAGGCGCAAGCCAGCGTTCCGCTTCACTTATGCTCATATTTTTCCGTGCAGCATAATCTTCCACTTGATCGCGTTGAATCTGCGCCACCGCAAAATACTTGCTGTCCGGGTGACTGAAATACCAGCCGGAAACCGATGCACCCGGCCACATAGCATAAGATTCCGTGAGTTTCATACCGATATGCTGCTCCACATCTAACAACTGCCAAATCGCTGCTTTTTCCGTGTGTTCAGGGCAAGCCGCATAACCCGGAGCCGGACGAATTCCCTGATAATTTTCCCGAATCAGTTCTTCACTCGATAAATGCTCATCAGCCGCATAGCCCCAGATTTCTTTACGCACCAATTGATGCAGATACTCAGCAAAGGCTTCGGCAAGACGATCTGCCAGCGCTTTAATCATGATTTTATTGTAATCATCATGAACCGCTTCATAAGCCGCCGCTAACGCATCTTCTTCTAAACCGCCGGTCACAGCAAATGCACCTAAATAGTCTGATTTACCGCTATTTTTCGCAGCGATAAAATCTGCCAGACAATAGTTAGGTAAATCGTTCTTTTCCGTCTGCTGACGCAGATGATGGCTAATAACGCTCACTTCGCTGCGAGTTTCATCGGTATAGATTTCAATATCATCACCAACACGATTAGCAGGAAAAATGCCCATTATGCCGCGCGGTATAAGTGTTTTATCTTTTGCCAGTTGATCTAACAGACAATTCGCATCAATAAATAACTTTTCTGCTTCTTCGCCTACAACATCATCAGCCAAAATAAGCGGATATTTTCCTGCCAGCGACCACGTCATAAAGAATGGCGTCCAGTCGATATAACTCCGCAGCTCATCAATGGACGCCTCAATCTGCCGAATACCGAGTTGTTTCGCGACTGGCGGCGTATAATGCGCCCAATCACACGTCCACGCGTTATCTCTGGCTGCCTGCAACGTGATCGGCGCAGTACGCGGTTTTTTGCGCCCATGCTGAATACGGACGGTTTCGTACTCCTGACGAATATTCGCGATAAAATTGTCGCGCTGTGCATCAGAAAGCAAAGCAGAACAAACACCAACGCTGCGCGAAGCATTTTGTACATAAACTGTCGCCCCGCTGTAGTGCTGTTCGATTTTAACAGCAGTATGCGCTTTAGAGGTCGTTGCGCCGCCAATCAGCAATGGCAGATTAAGCCCTTGTCGCTCCATCTCTTTCGCCACATTTACCATTTCATCTAATGATGGCGTAATCAAACCGGATAAGCCGATAATATCGACGTTCTCTTCCCGCGCAGTTTTCAAAATGGTTTCGGTTGGCACCATCACGCCAAGATCGATAATCTCGTAGTTATTACACTGCAAAACAACACCGACGATATTCTTACCAATGTCGTGAACATCACCTTTTACAGTTGCCAGCAAAATTTTACCGGCAGCAGCGCCTTGCTGTTTACTGGCTTTAATATACGGTTCCAGATACGCAACGGCTTGCTTCATAACGCGCGCCGATTTCACCACTTGCGGCAGAAACATTTTTCCTTCGCCAAACAAGTCACCGACAATATTCATGCCGGACATTAAAGGTCCTTCGATCACTTCCAGCGGCAACTTAGCTTGCTGACGTGCTTCTTCGGTATCAACTTCAATAAACTCAGTGATTCCTTTAACCAGCGCGTATTCTAAACGCCGAGTGACCTCCCAGCCGCGCCATTGCGCTTGTTGCTTATTGCTTTCAGCATCACTGGCAGAACCGCGATATTTCTCTGCAACGTCCAGCAAGCGTTCCGTACTATCAGCACGGCGATTGAGAATAACGTCTTCTACGGCATCTTTCAGATCGGCGGGTAAATCATCATAAATGGCTAACTGACCCGCGTTAACGATGCCCATGTCCATGCCATTTTTAATCGCGTGATAAAGGAAAACCGCGTGAATCGCTTCACGTACCGGCTCATTACCGCGAAAGGAGAAAGAAACGTTAGAAACACCGCCGGAAATCAGGGCATAAGGCAATTGCGCTTTAATGTCGGCACAGGCTTCAATAAAGTCCAGCGCATAGTTGTTATGTTCTTCAATACCGGTCGCAACTGCAAAAATATTCGGGTCAAAAATAATATCTTCTGGCGGGAAACCAACCTCTTCGGTCAGAATTTTGTATGCCCGACGACAAATGTCAATCTTGCGCTGACGAGTATCAGCCTGACCATGTTCATCAAACGCCATCACGACCATCGCCGCACCATAGCGACGAACCATACGAGCCTGACGGATAAACTTTTCTTCGCCCTCTTTCATAGAAATAGAGTTAACAATGCCTTTACCCTGAATACATTTCAGCCCTTTTTCAATGACGTCCCATTTGGAGGAGTCAATCATCATTGGCACACGGGCAATATCCGGTTCGCCAGCAACAAGATTCAGGAAATGCACCATCGCTGCTTCTGCGTCCAGCATACCTTCGTCCATATTAATATCGATGATCTGCGCGCCGCTTTCGACTTGCTGTAACGCGACGTCCAGCGCTTCATCGTATTTTTCTTCTTTAATTAAACGCTTGAAACGCGCAGACCCAGTTACGTTGGTACGTTCGCCAATATTGACAAACAGGGTATGGCTATCAATATTCAACGGTTCAAGACCAGATAGGCGGCAAGCGATTGGAATTTCTGGTATAACGCGCGGCGTAACGCTCTCAACCGCTTTACTAATGGCGGCGATATGCGCTGGCGTAGTTCCGCAGCAACCGCCGACAATATTGACAAATCCCGATCTCGCCCATTCACCAATATGACGCGCCATCTCTTCCGGACCGAGATCATATTCACCAAAAGCATTCGGTAAACCCGCGTTAGGGTGGACGGAAACAAAGGACTCTGAAATACGCGACATTTCAGCGACATATTGGCGCAGTTCATCAGGTCCCATCGCACAATTCAGACCAAATGACAGCGGTTTCACATGACGCAATGAGTTGTAAAAGGCCTCCGTTGTCTGACCGGATAACGTGCGCCCTGAAGCATCAGTGATAGTGCCGGAGATCATTATCGGCAATGTGATGCCCAGCTCTTCAAATACCGATTCAACAGCAAAAGCCGCCGCTTTAGCGTTTAAAGTATCGAAGATAGTTTCAATCATGATGATGTCCACGCCGCCTTTAATCAGCGCTCTGGTCGATCCCTGATAAGCAGTAACTAACTGATCAAATGTTACTTTACGGAATGCGGGATCATTAACTTTCGGTGATATAGATGCCGTGCAGTTCGTTGGTCCTAAAATACCTGCCACATAACGCGGTTTATGCGGTGTTTTAGCTGTCCATTGATCGGCACAGATCCTTGCCAGACGCGCACCCTCGTAATTGATCTCTTCCGATAATGACGCCATTTGGTAGTCAGCCATCGCAATCGGCGTAGAGTTAAACGTGTTAGTTTCCAGAATATCTGCGCCTGCTTCCAAATAAGCATTATGAATCGCAGTAATGATGTCAGGTTGAGTCAAAACCAGCAGGTCATTATTTCCTTTCAGATCACAATTCCAGTCAGCAAAACGCGCTCCGCGAAAGTCACTTTCTCCCAGCTTGTAACTCTGGATCATCGTTCCCATGCCACCGTCAAGGACAAGAATCCGTTCGGATAGCTGCTGGCGCAATTGTTCTGTTTTGGTCATTGGGTTAATCTCTTGAGAAAAGCGTTACGCCGTAGGCTTCAGCGTAACGTTTATGTAATGGGTGAATTATCAGGTTATAAAAGGTGTTTATCCTTTATACACTAATCCAGCGTTGGATTCATTTGACGCAAATCGTATGGCGTTCTCTGATATACGAAGTAGTTGAGCCAGTTGTTAAACAATAGGTAGCCATGACTGCGCCAGGAAGCATTTGGCGGTAGGTCTGGATTATTCTGCGGGAAGTAGTTTTCAGGGAGTTCAGGCTCTAAACCGGCATCTTGATCCCTAAAATACTCAGCGGATAATGTCAGGGGATCATACTCTGGATGACCAGTAGCAAAAGCAAAACGCCGATCTTTGCTGGCAAACAGATAAGCGCCCGTTTGTTCTGATTCAGCATAAATATCTAAATCAGGGATCTCACGAATTACTTCTGACGGGAAACCCGCATAGCGGGAATGCGGCGCGAGAAAGCGATCATCAAAACCACGAGTCAGCGGCGCTAGAGGCTCAACAATATTGTGCCAGTAAACGCCTGATAGCTTCTTATCCATCGTGATTTTAGGAACATTGTAGAGAATATTTAGCGCTGCCTGAACAGCCCAACAAACAAACAGCGTAGAAGTAACATGCTCTTTCGCCCAGTTAGTAACTTGTTCAATCTCCTGCCAATAGGCAACATCTTTAAACTCAACTAATCCCAGCGGTGCGCCAGTTACAATCAAACCATCAAAATTCTGATCTTGAATGTCTTCAAAGTTACAGTAAAAGCTATCCAGATGCTCAGTAGGTGTATTTTTTGATTCATGATTATCAATACGCAAGAGCTGAATATCTAGCTGCAAAGGCGAATTGGATAATAAACGCAGGAATTGATTTTCTGTCTCAATTTTTTTTGGCATTAGATTAAGAATCAATACCTTAAGTGGACGTATATTCTGATGGATTGCGCGCGTGGCCGTCATCACAAAGACGTTTTCATTACGCAATACATTAACAGCAGGAAGTTCATCAGGTATACAAATCGGCATGGCTAGATCCTTAAATATCCATTTATACGTTCATACGTTTAGACTTCTAAACTGCTAAGATAACGTTTTTCTTATAGCATGTCGAGTGAGAAAGATCGTTTTAGTTATATCTAATGGTTCAAAATACATAGCTACATATAAAAAATGCTATATATGAAAAAACCTCACTTAAAATAATATAAGTGAGGTTTTATAAAAGGGTAATGAGATTGTTTTGACGGACAAAAAGCAAAAAACCCAGTCTTTCGACTGGGTTTTTCTTTAATTAAAGTCTGGCAGTTCCCTACTCTCACATGGGGAAACCCCACACTACCATCGGCGCTACGGCGTTTCACTTCTGAGTTCGGCATGGGATCAGGTGGTACCACCGCGCTATCGCCGCCAGACAAATTCTTTTAATGTCTAACATTATTCGAGTGGTTCTGATACCCAGAGTCGAACTGGGGACCTCACCCTTACCAAGGGTGCGCTCTACCAACTGAGCCATATCAGCGCCAAATTCGCGCATTATCAGATAAATGATCTGATAATAAAATTCAAAGCCTGGCAGTTCCCTACTCTCGCATGGGGAGACCCCACACTACCATCGGCGCTACGGCGTTTCACTTCTGAGTTCGGCATGGGGTCAGGTGGGACCACCGCGCTATCGCCGCCAGGCATATTCTTTGGATTCTTTCTTACTATCTGTTCTTCTAACTTACCATTCTCTTTATTCTTTCAACCAACCCGCAGCACTATTCTGTGCCGCCAGCCAGCCCAATCCGCACAAGCTAAAATTTGTCTCTGTCTTCGTCTCTCACCAAAACACCTTCGGTGTTGTAAGGTTAAGTCTCACGGTTCATTAGTATCAGTTAGCTCAACGTATCACTACGCTTACACACCTGACCTATCTACGTCATCGTCTTTAACGTTCCTTTAGCGGACTCTAAGCCCAGGGGAAGACTCATCTCGAGGTCAGTTTCCCGCTTAGATGCTTTCAGCGGTTATCTGTTCCGCACGTAGCTACCGGGCAATGCCATTGGCATGACAACCCGAACACCAGCGGTGCGTTCACTCCGGTCCTCTCGTACTAGGAGCAAATCCTCTCAATCTTCCAGCGCCCACGGCAGATAGGGACCGAACTGTCTCACGACGTTCTAAACCCAGCTCGCGTACCACTTTA
>JAISKF010000026.1 GCA_031261005.1 Enterobacteriaceae bacterium
GCCATGACCTCCCTTATGAATACATGCTCGGAGCACAAGATACCGTTCAGTCTTTAAGGCGATATGAGATATGTCATGGGGGATTAACCTACGAAACAAGCTTAATGCCCAAGGGGCGGCACAATCTCACCCATGACATCCCGATGATCAGTCGGGGAGCATAATTCCTGTGAGGAAAGAGCTCAAGATATAAGGGGCGGCAACCTGCCGCCCGTAAACCTACCGTGTTGTTAATGCGGGCGACAGATTGCCGCCCTACTAATGATTACTAATAGATTAACCTATAATTTCCCGATTTTTTAATTCACAAATAAGCTGTTTTACCAGTTGATCTAATGGTTTTTGACCATCTAAATGAATATCAGGGTTCAGCGGTGCTTCATAGGGTAAATCAATACCGGTAAACTGCTTGATTTCACCTTTACGCGCTTTTTTATATAAGCCCTTAGGATCACGCTGTTCACAAACCGCTATCGGTGTATCCACATACACTTCAATAAAATGCCCTGCGGATAAACGCGCAGCAACGTCTTGCCGATCCTGTCGATGCGGAGAGATAAACGCGGTGATCACTAACAAGCCAGCGTCCATCATCAACCCCGCAACTTCACCGACACGACGGATATTTTCACGCCGATCCGCATCAGAAAAACCTAGATCCTGACACAATCCATGACGCACATTATCGCCGTCCAGCAGGTAAGTATGCACGCCCTGCTGATGCAGCGCTTGTTCCAACGCACCGGCAACGGTCGATTTGCCGGAACCGGAAAGACCAGTTAACCACAGCACGGCAGAACCGTGCCCGTTAACCTGTTCCCGTTCATGACGCGTAACGGGGTGAGCGTGCCAGACAATGTTATTGGTCATGCGATTTATCTCCAGCACCCATTATTTCTTACTCGGAAAATCACCCAAATTCCAGTGCGGATAATAACGCTTAATCAAAGCATGTAACTCGCGTTCAAAATCTTCATTCGCGGCTGGCGTTTGACTCTGCGGTTGCCCGTTATCGGTTTCACGGATCAACGCCGCGCCGACGGTAACATTGCTCAAACGATCGATAAAGATAAAGCTGCCTGTATCCTGATTGGTTTCATAGCGATCAAAAATCAGCGGTTCGTCGAATACCACATCGACCAAACCAATACCATTAAGCGGTAATTTATCACTCGGCAGCAATGCCAGCGAATTAATATCACGCTGATGCTCAATAGCGACAATATTCACGCGGCTCTTTTTGCCTGCCACTTTAATATCGTAGCTCTGACCGGCTTGCAGAGGGCGTTCCGCCATCCACACCACTTCGATGGTTGCGCCATAAGCAAGCTGCAAGCTGTTATCGTCCGCAGCAACTAACAAATCACCGCGGCTAATATCGATTTCATCTTCCAGCACCAGCGTAATCGCTTCGCCCGGATAAGCGCGCGGTAAATCACCGTCAAAGGTGACGATGCGTTTTACTTTGCTGGTGACGCCAGATGGCAGCACTTTCACGTTTTGCCCGACTTCTACCACGCCGGAAGAGAGCGTTCCCGCGTAGCCGCGAAAATCAAGATTCGGGCGATTCACGTACTGCACAGGGAAACGCAGCGGTTTACGCTCGCGATCCGCGATCACATTCACTGTTTCTAAAATATCCAGCAATGTTGCACCGCTGTACCACGCCATATTCTGCGTTGGGATCGCCACGTTATCGCCATCAAGCGCAGACAAAGGAACAAACTTAATATCAATATTGCCTGGCAGTTGACGGGCGAACTCCAGATAATCAGTGCGAATTTGTTCAAACACTGACTGGCTGAACGACACCAAATCCATTTTATTCACCGCAACCACCAGATGACGAATACCGAGCAGCGTGGCAATAAAACTGTGACGGCGCGTCTGTGCCAGCACGCCTTTACGCGCATCGATCAGTAAAATAGCCAGATCACATGTTGATGCACCGGTTGCCATATTGCGCGTGTACTGCTCGTGTCCTGGTGTATCGGCAATGATAAATTTACGTTTTTCGGTAGAGAAATAACGATAAGCAACATCAATGGTAATGCCCTGCTCGCGTTCAGCTTGCAAGCCATCGACCAGCAATGCCAGATCCAGTTTCTCACCGGCAGTACCGATACGTTTGCTGTCATTGTGCAGTGTTGATAGCTGATCTTCGTAAATCTGGCGGGTATCGTGCAATAGTCTGCCAATCAGGGTACTTTTACCATCATCGACGCTGCCGCAAGTCAGAAAACGTAACAGGCTTTTATTTTGCTGGGCGTGAAGATAAGCCTCAACGCCGCCCTGTTCGGCGATTTGTCGGGCAATCACATCATTAATCACTGGCGGCTGGTTAGTAACGTTACTCATCATACTTTTCCTTAGAAATAACCCTGACGTTTTTTAAGCTCCATCGAACCCGCCTGATCACGGTCGATTACCCGCCCTTGACGTTCACTGGTCGTTGAAACCAGCATCTCTTCAATAATTTCCGGCAGCGTTTCTGCGTCAGATTCCACTGCGCCGGTTAACGGCCAGCAGCCCAACGTTCTGAACCGCACTTTACGCTGTTCGATCACTTCGCCAGGCTGTATGTCAATGCGATTATCATCAACCATCAATAACATACCGTCGCGTTCAAGAATTGGGCGCTCTTTGGCAAGATACAGCGGCACAATGTCGATTTGTTCCAGAAAGATGTATTGCCAAATATCCAGCTCTGTCCAGTTAGACAGCGGGAACACGCGAATACTTTCGCCTTTGTTAATCTGCCCGTTGTAGTTGTGCCACAGCTCAGGGCGCTGATTTTTTGGGTCCCAGCGATGAAAGCGATCACGGAATGAATAGATGCGTTCTTTAGCGCGGGATTTCTCTTCATCACGGCGCGCACCGCCGAATGCCGCATCAAAACCGTATTTATTGAGCGCCTGTTTCAGCCCCTCGGTTTTCATAATATCGGTGTGTTTGGCGCTGCCATGCACAAATGGGTTGATGCCCATTTCGATACCTTCCGGATTGCGATACACCAACAAATCACAGCCGTAGGCTTTGGCGGTTTGATCGCGGAATTCATACATCTCTTTAAATTTCCAGGCAGTATCCACATGCAGCAGCGGAAACGGTAAATTACCCGGAAAAAATGCCTTACGCGCTAAATGCAGCATCACCGATGAATCTTTACCAATCGAGTAAAGCATCACCGGATTAGAAAATTCTGCGGCGACCTCACGAATGATATGAATACTTTCTGCTTCCAGTTGGCGCAGGTGAGTCAGTCGTTTTTCGTCCACGTTCAATACCTCAATTCTTTGTCATGCCAGATTGACCACCGATCGCCACAGCGCCGGATTATTTTGTTTTAAGTGTTGTGATGTTGGTAGTTCTTGCAACGATAGCTCTTGTAACGATTGAGCCGATTCACCAAACCAGCTTAATTTTTGATGCAGTGCCGCGACTTCACCAATCACCAACAGCGCTGGTGTCGGAGCATGTTTAGCTAATTCATTTAATTGATGCAGCTCACCGGTTAACACTTGTTGATCAAGGCGCGTACCTCGACTAATTACCGCAATCGATGTTGATGGCGCGCGCCCGTGAGCGATCAGTTGTTGCTGAATATCGCTGGCTTTTACTGTACCCATGTAAATCGCTAATGTTTGCTGCCCTTGTGCTAATTGCGACCAGTTCAAGCCATTAGATTCCAGCCTTGCGTGACCAGTAATAAAAGTGACGCTTTGCGCGTGTTCACGATGAGTCAGCGGAATACCAGCATAAGCGGTCACGCCTGCGGCAGCCGTAATTCCGGGGACAACCTGATATGGAATGCCTGCGGCACTCAACACTTCTAACTCTTCTCCGCCGCGCCCGAAAATAAACGGATCACCGCCTTTCAGACGTACCACGCGCTTACCCTGCTGCGCCAGACTCACCAGTAATTTATTGGTCTCGTCCTGTTGCACGGCATGAGCACCTGCACGCTTGCCAACGTTAATCCGCTCGGCATCACGGCGTACTAAATTCAAAATCTCGTCAGTCACCAGCGCATCATGCAACACGACATCCGCCTGTTGGATCGCTTGCAACCCGCGCAAAGTCAGCAATCCGGCATCACCCGGACCTGCGCCCACCAGCGTAACATCACCAGTGTTATCTTGTTGATGATAAAGCTGTTGTTCTAACTCCTGCTCCGCATCGCTAACCCGATGAGCTTCCACTAATGCGGCAAAGCGCCCATTAAAAATGCGTTCCCAAAAGTAGCGGCGTTCAGTGATAGTTTTAAGCTGTTGTTTTACCCGTTCACGCCAGTTTCCGGCAATTTCTGCGGCTTTTCCCAGATTTTTTGGCAGCAAGGCTTCTAACTTTTCACGCAGCAAACGCGCCAACACCGGCGCTTTTCCACCTGATGACACAGCAACAATAATGGGGGAACGATCGACAATAGAAGGAAAGATAAATGAGCAACGGGCGGGATCATCAACTACGTTGATTAATCGATGGCGTTGGTTTGCTGCCTGAAATACTTGCGCGTTCACGGCAAAATCATTTGTTGCGGCGATCACCAGAAAAATATCATCAAGCTGGCTGGCATCAAACTCCTGCGCCAACCACTGTATTTGTTGAGTTTGTGCTAATTTTGCAACGACATGACTTAACGATTTTGCGACAACAAACACCTCTGCACCTGCACTAAGCAGTAAGCTAATCTTGCGCGCGGCAATATCTCCGCCGCCAACGACTAGCACTGGACGATGTTTTAAATCGGCAAATATCGGTAAATAGTCCACAAAAATCTTCACCCATTAGCAATCAATGAGCCGATACTATAAAGAGTCGCTGATAACGAATGAAATGATGAAAAGGAATTTAATATAACCGAATAGAATTAGATTATTCCATCTTGTGTGGGTGGGATTTAGCTATGAAAGCAAAATAACGTTTAGATCGCGTTAAAAGAAGAAAGGTCATGCTATCGAAATAACATAACCTTTTCTCATTAATTAACCTGAGGTTTGAATAAGGAAATAGTAAAAATAATAATTTGTAGGGCGGTTGTTAACCGCCCGTTAATTTTGCAGTGGTTTGGCGGGCGGCAGATTGCCACCCCTATGAAAGATGATATAATTGTTTGAAATTTATCGTAATTATATTTTACGCTACATACTGCAAATGACACCAAAACAGTTTGAAGTATGTCAAGAATTACCCCTCATGCAATCCGCATTCCCGTTTCAAACCAAAAAAGCGCGTTTCTTCTTCGCTCATGCCCTGCTCCCATTTACGGGTAGTATGGGTATCACCAACGGATAAATAACCTTGATCCCACAACGGGTGGTAACTCAAACCATTTTCTGTCAGATATTGATATACCTGCCGATTATCCCAATCAATAATCGGTAGTAATTTGAATACACCGCGCTGAATCGCCAGTACCGGCAACGCTGCACGGCTGCCGGATTGCTCTCGGCGTAAACCGGCGAACCACGTTTGCGCTTGTAAATCCGCCAACGCACGGTTCATCGGTTCAACTTTATTCATGTGATTGTAACGTTCGATGCCGTCAACACCCTGCTCCCAGAGCTTGCCATAGCGCGCTTCTTGCCACGCAGGGGAATAAGGCGAGCGATATACCTGTAAATTCAGCCCTAATTTTTCGGTCAGTGCATCAATAAACTGATAGGTTTCAGGAAATAAATAGCCGGTATCGGTCAGGATCACCGGAATATCAGGTCGCTGGCGCGTCACCAGATGCAAGCAAACTGCCGCCTGAATTCCGAAGCTGGAGGATAACACTTTATTTTCCGGCAGATTTTCCAGCGCCCAACTTACGCGCTGAACTGCTGTCAGCGTTTCCAGATGGCGATTAGCGTCCGCCAGCGCTGCTTTTTGCTGTTCCGGCGTTAATGTATTGAGCTGCTGTAAATCGAAATCAGACATTGTTACCTCTTGCTACTGTATGGTTACGCGGTGCGATGTTCTTATCGCACCGCGTAAATCAACTATGAAAATCACGCGCAGAATCAATCACTGGCTTCACAATGCCAGCGCGGATCACGTAATCGCCGAAATCTTCCTGTTCCTTGCGTTCTTTTGCCCAGCGAGCAATCAGGCTATCCAGCTCAGTTAAAATTTCCGCCGACGTAATATTTTCCCGATACATACGCGGAATTCGTGTACCAACGCGGTTGCCGCCGAGATGCAAGTTATAGCGATCCAGCGCTTTTCCCACTAAACCTACTTCCGCCAGCATGGCGCGACCGCAGCCATTGGCACAACCGGTAACACGCAGAATAATATTTTCATCAGCAACCTGATGTTTAGCGAGGAGCTGCTCCACTTTAGTGACAAAATTCGGCAGGAAACGTTCGGCTTCTGCCATTGCCAGCGGGCAAGTGGGGAATGCCACACACGCCATTGAATTTTTACGCTGATCGGAAATTTCATCATTGATTAAACCATGCTGGCGCGCCAGTTGCTCAATTTTGGCTTTATCTTTAGTCGCCACACCAGCGATAATCAGGTTTTGATTCGCCGTTAAGCGGAAATCCCCTTTATGAATTTTGGCAATTTCTGCCATGCCGGTTTTCAGCGGACGATTCGGATAATCCAGAATACGGCCATTCTCAATAAACAGCGTCAAATGCCATTGATTATTCACACCTTTCACCCAGCCGATGCGATCACCGCGATGAGTGAATTCGTAAGGAACAATCGGAACAAAAGCAATACCAGCTCGTTTTTC
Organism: Enterobacteriaceae bacterium; assembly: GCA_031261005.1. Taxonomy (GTDB): domain Bacteria; phylum Pseudomonadota; class Gammaproteobacteria; order Enterobacterales; family Enterobacteriaceae; genus JAISKF01. Next base: position 6,728 of record JAISKF010000026.1, read on the forward strand.
TACTTCCTGCTTAAATGCGTCGATACCTACGCGCTCAAGTGTGTACTTGGTTTTAGCATTTTTGCGTTCAACACGATTGCCCCAATCACGCTGTGTAGTGACAATTGCGCCTGCAATATCAAGGGTTTTTTCTAACGGGATATAACCAAATTCGGAGGCTTTGCGCGGATATGTGTTCTTATCACCGTGCGTCATTGCCAGACCACCGCCCACCAGCACATTAAAACCGATTAATTGCCCTTGTTTATCACCGATAGCGACAAAGTTCAGATCGTTAGCATGAAGATCGACATCATTATCCGGCGGGATTACCACCGTGGTTTTAAATTTACGCGGTAAATACGTCGCACCTAAAATCGGTTCAACATCGGTTGTTTCACGTTTTTCGCCGTCCAGCCAAATCTCCACATAAGCGCGGGTTTTCGGCAGCAGGAATTCAGAGATTTTCTTCGCCCATTCATACGCCTGCTGATGCAGTTTTGACTCAATCGGATTAGACGTACACAGCACATTACGGTTCACATCACCCGCAGTCGCAATGGAGTCCAGACCAAGATGATTCAGCAGTTGGTGCATGGGTTTAATATCGTTTTTCAGCACACCGTGAAACTGGAAAGTCTGGCGCGTGGTCAGACGAATACTGCCGTACAACGTGTCTTCAGCAGCAAATTTATCAATGCCAAGCCATTGCTGCGGAGTGATGATACCGCCCGGCAAACGACAGCGCAGCATCACGTTTAACAGCGGTTCTAATTTCTGCTCAGCACGTTCAGCACGGAGATCGCGATCATCTTGCTGGTACATGCCATGTAAGCGGATCAGTTGAATATTATCGCCGTGAAATCCGCCGGTCAGACCATCTTTCAGATCTTCGGCAATAGTTCCGCGCAGAAAATTACTTTCAGCTTTCATGCGCTCATTATCAGACAGTTTGCCCTCTACGATTTTCACGCTGGTAGATTCCACTGCCGCTTCCGGTGTCCGTTGTTTGCTCATTAATAAACATCTCGCTGATAGCGCTTATTCAGGCGCAATTCACTTAAAAATTCATCTGCCTGCTCAAGGTTCATAGCCCCGTGCGTAGACACAACATCAAGTAATGCTCGTTCAACATCTTTCGCCATACGATTGGCATCACCGCAAATATAGATATGTGCACCTTGCGAAATCCATTGCCACAGTTCACCGCCGTTTTCCCGCAGCTTATCCTGCACATAGACTTTATTTTCTTGATCGCGCGACCATGCCAAATCGATACGATTTAACAACCCGTCTTTGGCATAGCGCTGCCATTCCACCTGATATAAGAAATCAGAAGTAAAATGCGGATTGCCAAATACCAGCCAGTTTTTGCCCGCTGCACCAATAGATTCGCGCTGCTGTATAAATGCACGGAATGGTGCGATACCTGTTCCAGAACCAATCATAATCACCGGAGTTTGCGGATCGTCCGGCAGGCGGAAATTCGGGTTATGCTCAACAAATACCGCTATATCGCCATCGTCTTCTAATCGATCCGCCAGATAACCCGACGCACCGCCGGTACGCGGCTGACCATCAATTTCATAGCGCACTACGCCAACCGTAAGATGCACTTCACTGCCGACTTCTTCTTGTGAAGAGGCGATGGAATACAAGCGCGGAGTAATCGGACGCAAAATACTTAACAGCGAGTGAGCATCTAACTTAACGGGCGCGCGGCGTACCATATCGACAATCGGCGTTTTTTTGGCATACTCTTGCAATTTGCTTTTGTCTGCCAGCAGTTCGACTAAACGTGCATCACCAGTATGATTGGCGTAAAACTCCACGATCGCCGCTGTATTTTGTGTCAGTTCATAATGAAATTTCAGCGCATCGCTCAATGATTCGACTTTGCCCTGCACTTCTACTTTCTCATCACCGGATAAACCCAGTTCAGCTAATAATTGCGCGATTAATTCGGGATCATTTTGAAACCAGATACCCAGCGCATCGCCGGGCTGATAGCTAAGACCAGAATCACCAAGATCGATTTCAATATGGCGCACATCGCGATCAGAACTGCGGGAAGTAATCTTTTGATTCACCGACAGGGAAGCAATCAACGGCTGTTCTTTGCTGTATTGATTTGCTGCAATTGTGTTTGTATTAATTGCTGGCGTATGTGCTGCCGTTAATGATAATGAAACCGGAACTTGTGCTTTCAGCTTGTCAATAATCTGATGCCGCCACTGTTCAGACAGCGATTGATATTCCACATCGGCATCAACACGATCAGCAAAACGCGCGGCACCAAGTTCTTCCAGACGGCAGTCAAAATCTTTCGCTGCCTGACAGAAATTTTCATAAGAGCTATCACCCAAACCAAACACCGCAAATTGTGTCTGTTTTAGGGCTGGCGCTTTTTTGGAGAACAGGTATTTATACAGTGCCACCGCTTCTTCCGGCACTTCGCCCTCGCCCTGCGTGGAAGTAATGATGATCAATTGCTGCTCTTGATCAATTTGCTTAAATTTATAGTCACCTGCATTGATGAGCGTTACAGCTAATCCGGCGTGAACTAAGTCATCACGCAACTGCGTTGCCAGACGGCGAGCATTGCCGGTCTGAGAAGCGGATAAAATCGTAACCGGACGCGCTGGTGCCGCCGCTGATTCAGGTTGTGCTGAAACCGCCGCCGATGCGACTGAATTTTGGCTGCTGATCGCCCATAAATAGCCGGACAGCCAAGCGATTTGTACCGCATCAAGCCCAGCCGTTGCTGCCGTTAAATGTGTTAACTGCTCCTGTGATAAAGGCAACACAGGAGAAAGAATGGTCTTATCAGACATGTTATGCAGATCCTTTAGTATTATTGCGAATAAGAGTATCCCGCGCGATTATTTAGCTTAAAGAATCGATAGACATAATAAATAACTAAATAACATATAAAAGTTATATTCAGGTATATACAGCATTATCTGACGATAGAAATAGGTTAATATATTGATAATAAATGATTTGTAGTAACCTTCTTCCTCGTCAACCCTTTTAATTCTTTAATAGGGGAATAATTTCTATCATATGGCTGTTGCGTATGCAGCACGCCATAGCACAGATGTACCAGCTTTCTCATCGCGGCTCCTAGTGCCTACATCTTTGCTTTTCCTTTTAACAATAATCTCTCATACTGCGTGCGCTTTTACATGCTGATTGCGTCTTATCGCCGTCACCTCTCCAACGGTTAATTTCACACCAGTTAAGTAATGTTTAAGGGATAACGCTTGCACGCACCTATCTGGTAGGTATAATGCCAGCGTTTTCCGCATACTACTCTGTGCCTGAGTGGCGAAATCGGTAGACGCAGTTGATTCAAAATCAACCGCCTTCGGGTGTGCCGGTTCGAGTCCGGCCTCAGGCACCATTAGAATAAAAAAAGACGTCAATGGACATCTTTTTTTATGGCTGAAATCCGCGCTATACAAGACTTCCCGCGATTTTTCTTTCAACAGAAGTCAATCTGAGTCAACCCACATCAAGTTCCTACAAGAGCAACCGAAAATCAATAGGTTGTGTTGATATAGATTGCCACAGTTTGCTAATGATTATCCTCTTTATGCCATTTCTACCGCCACTGCTATGAATTGACTTACTGGCAAAATTTGTAGAAGCCGAAGCAGCCCTTCAAATGAAGTTCGTTCAATATTTTTTCTTTACCGGGGGACCCCCTGCTGGAATAGCAACATATGCTCTTCTTTACTCATATCAAATTCTTGACGTTCTAACCAGTATTCGTACGCAATGCATTCGAGATAGAACTCATAGTTAAATTTCGATGTATGCTTGTTCAATAAAGCTTGTATGCATATCAAAATAATCCTTGTAGCTCTTTTGATTATTTGAAATAAATTACTCCATACTTGCATTGAACAATCGTAATCAGATGTAAGATTTATTGGTATTGTCCCATGAGCATAATGATTCCTAAGAAGCCTGATGGTGTCTAAAGCTCTGCATTTATGCCCCTCTTCATAGAAATCTAGATATTTGAATTCACTGTTGTGATTTTTTATATATGTTTTCACTAAATCTTCTAAGGTATTTAAATAATGATAGAAATGTTTTGGAAGAAGGCTGTCTTCAATGCTGCTAAATAAAACTATAGTCTTAACGCTAGGTTTGTTAGGTGTTTCATTACGTGGGTGAAAGCTTTTGCTATAATAAAGGCTCATCAGTTTATAGGTTTCTTCTAGTGCATTGCATGTAAAAATAAACCGTGTTAACTCTGTTATATAAGCCGTATTATATTTGCCTTCTGAATTTAATAAAGCAGCTGTGGGCTCACAGGTAAACATACTAAATAGTTCATGCTTCCAAGCCGAAACTTCTACGTTTTCAAGCATGGAAGCTAATTTCAACCATTCACTAATTGCGTATGTTTTCTCTTCGAGCTCACCACAGTAACATGAAGTAAAAAGAGCCAGTTCATGTGTGTGATTTGATATATCAGCCAACAAGCTGCATTTATCACATTTTTCGGCACGCATAGTCATGACCTTATTGAGACAAGAGGATTTAATTTAACTGCGTCTTCCAAATGATCTGGAGCGAAATGGGCGTATCGCATTGTCATTTTGATGTCGGTATGACCGAGCACACGTTGCAAGACCAGAATATTACTACTATTCATCATAAAGTGGCTGGCAAAGGTGTGGCGCAATACATGGGTAAGCTGTCCGGCAGGCAACTCAATGTTAGTGCGTTGCAGTGCCGAACGAAAAGCGCCATAGCAATTCTGGAATAAGCTACCATGAATGAGCCTTGTTTTTAGCTGGTAATTCTTCATAAAGCTCTTTACTGATTGGCACCGTGCGATTCTTCTTACCTTTAGTGTAGTTATAGGTAATTTTATATTTTGATAGCTGTGATTTCTTGAGGCCTTCGGCCTCAGACCAGCGAGCACCAGTTGCAAGGCATATTTTTACAACGGATACTAAATCAGGGTGTTCGTGTCACTTGTAAGTATAGAACCGAGTATATATGCCGGTTCGATAATGGTTGTATACTCACAGCGGCACATGGAAGGAGAACTTTTATGGCTCTGACAAATATCAAAGTGTGTTCTGCAAAACCGCAGGAAAAGGAGTACAACACCCTTGTCGATGGGGATGCATGTTTTTGCTTATTCACCCTAACGGCTCAAAATATTGGCGGTTCCGCTTTCGCTTCGGAGGCAAGCAGCACCTGATAGCATTTGGTGTTTATCCTGAAACCTCTTTAGCGGATACTAAGCATAAGAGGGAATAAACCAGAAAGCTGGTAGCTGCTGGTATTGATCCGCGTGAACATAAACGTGCTGTGAAAAAAGAACAGGCTAAAGAGTCTATTACCTTTGAGTCAGTTGCCAGAGAGTGGCATGCAAATGGTCAGAGGACCACAGTCGGCGTGTGCTGAATAGTCTGGAATACAATCTGTTCCCCGCTATTGGCAAGAGTAGTATCGAAGAGCTAAAAACTCGTGACCTGCTTGCGCCAATAAAAGTTGTAGAAGCGACAGGTAGATTTGAACTTCAGCAGCGAACCACCGCAATCATGCGTTATGCAGTACAAAGTGGTCTGATAGATTATAACCCCGCGCAAGAAATAGCTGGAGCAGTCGCTTCAAGTAATCGTGTTCATCGTTCGGCGTTTGAGCCAAAACGCATACCTGAACTACTCCACCGAATTGATGGTTACACGAGACGCCCTTTGACCCGCCTGACTGTTGAGCTCACTTTGTTAATCTTCATTCGTTCCAGTGAATTACACTTCGCGCAACATAACCCTCGTAATTCTATGAGTGAAAACACGGTGAACAAGGCGCTGCGTGGAGTATGACACGAAGGTTGAGGTTTGTGGTCACGGCTTCAGGGCAATGACCTGCAGTTCATTGATTGAATCAAGTTTATGGTCGAGGGATGCGGTAAAACGTCAGATGAGCCATATGGAGCGTAACTCAGTACATGCGGCTTACATTCATAAGGCTGGAGCGTCGTTTGATGTTGCAATGGTGGGCGGATTATCTGGATGCGAATCGGGAGATGGGGGTTAGTCCGTTTGATTTTGCCAAGATAGCTGTGGCGTTAAAACGCTAAGACGGTGTAAAAGAAAGCAATAGAGCCTACCGTCACACTTTGTTAGGTAGGCTCGTTGGTGAAAGTTGACTGCTATCCCATGATGGTAGATGCTCGCTTATTGATTCCTAGTTATTCGACAAACCGCTGAGCGTACCTGAAGAAAAAGGTATATGGTGCTCAATTGTAATCTTGTATAGAATAAGGGTATTCTTTCTTTAGAGAACATGAAGTTATGAGTGCGATCACATTACGTAAAGCATTGGGTGTACTTGCGAAGTCATCTTCATTTTCTGTTACCACGGTGACAGATCGACAAAAGGATGAATTCGATCAGTTAAAGTCACAACTCTTTGTAAAGCAAGACATTGAGACGGATTTGCAACGTTACCTGGATACCGCGAAGCTTGGTGAAATAATTTTTTTGTGCGGTAGTAGCGGAGATGGAAAATCCGAGATTTTAACTCGATGTAAGTCAGATCCCCATTATCAGCACAAGTTTAGCTTCCACCTTGATGCAACACATAGTTTTGCCCCTCGCCAGTCAGCCATCGATGCATTGAACGATTTGTTTGATGGTCATCATCACCAAGCGCAACCTCTGCTTATTGGCATTAATACTGGCATGCTAGCTAATTTCGCTAGAGAAGGTGCTGCGCGCCACCAGGCGATTCGTTCAACCATTGATTCATTTTTGTCTGCAAAGCAGGACGGTAATGGCCCTTATCAGTTGGCAAATTGTTCTTTCTATGATTTCGAGCACTATCCTAAATTTCAGTTCGATAAAAATAAGCAGTACTCATCTTTTATCAAGGAGTTACTAATAAATTTAACAAAGGATGAAGATAAAAATTTGTTTTATTTTATTTTCAGGGCTGAAGAAGTAACTAATCCTCATCTGAAAGAAGTTGCAAACTTTAAGTTGCTTTGTATGCCTGGTGTGCAGGATGTGTTAATTACTCAGCTATTTAAAGCTCGGTTAGCTAAAGACCAATTTGTAACAACCAGAACGCTGCTAGATTTTTTTCATCATCTGTTGATGGGACCAGGTTACTTATTTGATAACCTCTTCACTGGTGCAGAAAATGATCTGATCAAAAAAGTTTCCGATTTTGATCCCGCCAGATTACACACCTATGAACTCGATCAGTTCATTTTGCGCTATGAGCTTGGACTGGTTGACGCCGATCTCGATGATTTTTTAGTCGCACTAGAACCTTTACACATTAAGTTTGATCGCCAGTGCGTTAGACCAGGTGATGCAACCTCATTGATCCGGCTTTTCTGGCTGTTGCAGCACGAGCCGTTGGGGAATGATTATTACCGGAAATTTTCCGCGTTCTTTAACGAATCGTTGCTTGAACGTTACTCAGAAATCTGGCATTTGCATAGAAATTACACAGCAGATCCGGAGCAAAAAAGGTCATTGAATCGCTTCTATGCTTTTGAGCTTATCGCAGGTATCCAGCGCTACGCTAACCGCAAAGCACCTGAATTAAGTATGCAAAAAGAAGAGTTCTTTTTGGGTGAGTTTGGCGGGGTTAAAATAACGGCGCCGGTAGATATAAAGCCTGACTGGGACTCTATTCGCAACAAACATACAGCTCATTCAACGGGCTTTGATGTTTATTTAAAAGTTGGACCAAATTCACTGCCGCATATCCATATCGGACTGAATTTGTTTGAATTATTGGAAAAGCTGAATAATGGTTATCGTCCGAATAAATACGATAAAAATGCCATCGTGTTACTAGATGAAATTGTTGAGTTGATTTCGGAACAGGCTAAATTCAGCAGTGAAATAAAATTTTATGATGGCGGACAACGTATTTATCGTGCAAAAGCAGATGACGATATGATTACTATTAGCGGTATGGAGGGTTAGCAGAATGTATCCTATCGCAACCGAGTTAAAAGTGGGTAACAATCAACTGGATAGTTACCTGCCGGTACGCAATAAAAACAATGATGTTAACTGGCAATTTGTCACCGGTTTGGTTCTTAGTCACGCCCTGAAACGTAAAATCGAATCCTACGATCCTGACCAATTCCGTGATGATTGTAAAATGCATATGCAAGAGCTGCTTGATGAGCCCGCATTCTGGTCGGTGCTGGAACGGATGTATTTTTCCAGCCGGGATATTTTCCGTGTCTCCCCACTTTTCTTACTTTTTCACGCTCAGTTTGTGGGTGAAAAAATAAACGCAGGTTCAACGGCAGATAAACGTCTTGGTACGCTGTTTGCCAATTTGATGGGCGATTTTAGCCTTCGTTATCCCATACAGGACAGGTTGAACTTCATTGAGCAGCAAATGTTGAATAAGCTCAATGAAAAAATAAAATTGCTGGTGAAAGGACCATTTGCCGAAGAGCAATCCTATCTTCCATATATGGCAGTCTGTTTTCAGTCTGACCTGGAATTTTTGGCGGAACATCCACAATATCTCTTGCAAGAACTGACCAATACCCTGCGGTTGTATGCCTTTAGCTGGTGTACTCAACTAGCTCTCAATCTGGATAACTGGAGAGATGGTGAGCCGCAAAGTAAATCGCTATTCTTTATTCTCGATAGTGAAAAAGCCAGTTCTGAGAGGGATCAAATTAAACGCTTTGGTTATAAATGGTTTGCTGGGCAGAGTGAAAAACTGTTCCCGATACTTTCTGCGCTGGAGGTTTTGCAATGGGGAAAAGGACAGAAAAAGCGTCCGTTATGGCAGATTTATCAAGACACTCTGAATGATTCAGACTCATCTTCTCAGGTATTAAATGACCTTAACGATTATTTGCAGGACTTTATTGTGGATCGTGGACTTCCGCTTCGTGACCGCGCAACAAACCTGGAAAGTGCCTTCAAACAGCTACTATCCGTTGCCGTAGAGCAGTTCCAGGGTAAAAAAACTGACCGCGCGACGGTAAACCGTAAATACGTTAATGAGCTGGAAAACCAGATTTGCACTGATTTCATTCAGGTACGTGGTCGGGCGGGGAAAGTGCTGGTGCTGAATCAGGATCGTCTGCTGTTACTGACTAATCTCACCGTGGGCAAAAATAACAAACTCCGCCTGCATGAACTGCTGCATGGTTTTGAACAGCGCGGTTTTTATCTGGATAACCAGTCGGCGCAAACGCTGGTGGCGTTTTATGAACGCATGGGAAATGTAGAGCGAATGAGTGACAGTGGAGACGCCGTGTATGTCCGTAAAACAGTATGAAACCTATCTGGCGGAAACCTTTATTGAATGGGTTGGCGGTATCATCCAGCCGGGCGAGCGCTACCAGTTCAAATCTCCCGATCCCGATAATGCTTTAAAACTCTGGGAAGCATTCGTCTCTCTGTCGGACGGCAATCAGCTGGAAATTGCACCAGGGCAACATATTGATTGCCTCCCCTGCAATGGCATTCAGCTTATTCCGGTACTGCACGGTGCTGAGGCTCCGGCATTCACAGAAAACTATATTTCTCATCTGCGTGATGAAGTGGCCGGGCGCAGCGGCGTTTTTGCCCAAACGGCGCTGTTGATTATTCATAACAGTATGCTCGATACCCTGATTAACAGCACGAAAGATGTGGCGGCACCGGATGCTATCTGGTATCCACAAACCTTCAGCCATCAACTGGAAAAGCTCATTACCACCGATAGTAAACGTTCGGAATTGTCTCGCTGTTTGCTGGAGGATCAACTAGCGACGGTACTGGATGAGGGGGCGACCGTCTTTGGTTTCTCGTCTTTGTATCGCTTGCTGGATGATGGCAATCTGGATTTTTCCAAGCTTCATCTGTTTAAAGATGATGAACTACTGAACTATAGCCAGAAACAGCTACGCACCCGGCTGAATGAAAACCGGAAATTATACCGCCAGATAGAAGACAGCGTTGAACGCTACAGTGGGCAACTGGAGAATGTACTGACTGAATTCAGTACCAAGTTCATTCAGGAGCACTTCGTCGATAAAGAAGACTGGCGTGAGCTCGATTTCTCCGACTATAGGAAAGAGAAAGAACAGAATAGTGAACAAAAACTGGTACTGGAGAACGTTTCTGTCGAAAACGGCGAGATTTGGCAACGGGCGAAAAGCGCCAGTAAGGCAGGCAAATGTGACATCAGTCTGCTGGTGCAAGTACAGCCAGGACAATCAAAAGCGGAGTTGGAGTTCAGCTTTCAGGGCAACGATCTTCAGGATGACCAGATAAAGATTGCCCATCATCGCCAGTTAAAGAACATGTCTTTCTGGCGCACCAGTCGGGCAGGAGGCAAGACTTCCCGCATTATGGCGTCGGTGCCTTTTGACGGGCATCCATGTTTCTTTAGTCTCGAACTAATCAACCGCAATAATTCAGCCGAAGAGTATAAGTTCCGCTTGCTGCTGGTCGAGCAGGGACAATTCTGGCTAAATGATATTCAGCACTGCTACCGCATTGAGCCAGGTAAAGAGCAAATAACTCTACAACTGGAAGATAACACGCTGCGTATTGCCGAGTCTGGCAACCTGACCTGTACGTTGGATGATGAGAGCGAAGACATCGACTGCCAGCATTATGCTCAGGTGAATTTTGAGACGCTGGCGAATCAAAGTGACCTGGTGCAGTTTGTGCTCATTTCCGGCGATTCTCACCTGTCGTTTAACATCGAGGGGCCGGGAGCAGAGGAAGGGCTAACGTTGCCGCTGCTTTTTGACCAAAGTCGTTTCAATAAGTTGTTCAAAGAAGAGGGCAATGCAACCTGGAACCGACTAAAAGGGCGCATCATACTTGATAATACTGAACACAAGGTCGTCGGTGTTCGTCAGCAGTTGTTGATGCTGGAAGCCTCATTAATTGAGCGACGTCTGCTGGGTACGGGAAGTGACGATAGCGAGTTTACGCTGGATGAACTTTTTACCAGTTCCCCCGATCTCCATAACGCCTATGAGCAGTTATTTGCCTACTATCAGCGTCGTAACACTCTGCCGAGTCTGGTATCGTGGTCAGCGGAATATCGCACACTGGTTAGCTACATTGTTACTACGTTTGAACTGGCAGTCCAGCAAATCGGCCTGAGCAGAGCGCTGACAGCGCAGGAGAAACGTCTTCTGCATCTGGGGATCTGCCGCAATGATAGCCATGAGCGCCTTTCTCCGCTGCATCCGCTAGTACTGGCCTATCATCTACAACTGGCAGAAACTATCGTTGCGGAGTTGGAAAAGCTCGCTTCAGCTTCATTTGCCACATTGCCTCCGATTACCCTCGATCGCCTGATGGTTTCTGGTTTAATGCCGTTTGTTTACCACAGTGAACATGAATATGCACAATTACAGCCGGTGGAAGAGAACCGCTTCTGGATTGATGTGGTTCCTCAGCGGCAGGTTAGTCATGACTACATTAAGCGTCTGGTAAAAGACAAACTCAATGAGTTCACGGATGCCTACGCTCGATTGTTCCAGAGCGCCGGAAACAATGCGTTAATTATCAATGCTATTAATCAGGGTAATGCTAAAGAGCTGTTTTTGGGATTAGTGGAATATTTTAAGCAGGAAAAAGAGCACGCTATTTCGGTGCATGTGAACTGCTACGATGAACGTCTGCTGCCCAATATGTTCGATCACTTTGCCGAAAGTAGTAGCTATGAGCAGCTTAAGAATGATCTCGACCTGAATAGCGGCGTATGGCGGGCGGAAGCGGATATGCTTATTGACTTGCTGCGCAGCAGGTTAACGTTCAGCAAGTTTGTCCTACCGTCAGAAAGTGACAAGCTGACCTATGCACATCTGGCATTTTTCACCAATACGGCACCAGTGGATTGCCGCCAGATCCGTATTGAAGATGCGTCCAGCGGGGTACTGTGTCATGGGTTGATCGCTGGGGAAGGTGCTGAAACGCAAGGGGATGCCTATTTTACCGCGTTTGGCTTGCGTGATGTGGATACTAAATCTTATTGCGCCCTGCGTCTTGCCCGACTAATCGGCTGCCTGTGGCAACCCGCACGTCAAAGCAACAGCCAGTACCACGGACAGGGGATCGGCCTGGCCGTGAGCGGTAACTTTAAACAGCTACTCAATTACTCCTACAATAGTGCGCTCTGGACCACCATCATTGATCCTAAAGTCACCCTCGACTTTTTCACCAGCCAGAAAGATGTGATTCTTATCCACTATTCTGACCAATACAGCAGTTGTGCGGGCTACGATGCCGTCACCGTCACTAAGCAGGTTGATCTGTTCTTGCGCCTGCTTCAGACCGGAAGCCAGTCCGGACAACCAGCGGTTGACAGCCAGCATCTGCTGGCTGAATTTAACGCCTTTAACGGTGAATGGCTGCTGAAAATGCTGCGCTCCAGTGAAAGGGAACGTAAAGAGAAGCACGGCATTATTGGCGCGTATAAATTTGTGCAATCCATGCTGCACCAGTCCGATATTTGCTGGGTTCCACTATCAGTGGCCGAAATGATCCGCGTGTCCGGCAATGTCGGGCTGAAAATGAAAGAGAGCGATTTATCCAGAAATTTACAGGGGTATCGTAAAGGTGCGATCTCAGATGATGTGCTCTTTGTGGGATTCAAAGAAAACCGCCTCTATCTGTTACCGCTGGAAGTTAAAACCGGAGCGCGACCTGACTATATCTACGCAGGCCAACAGGCTCGTGAGCTAAAACGTTACTTACAGCAGGACATTCTGGAACCACAAACGCTGGCATCACAACTCTATCGGGCGCTCTTTATTCGTCAGGTGTTGATGCAGGTGGAGAAACTGCGTCTATACGGTGTGCTGGACAGCAACAAACTTGCTCCCTTGCTGGCGCGGCGCGAATGGTGGTTAACGGGGGACTATCAGTTAGGTGAGTTGGCCAACTATGTGGACGGCTTCGTCGTGGCGCATATGGACAGTGCAACTTGCTTCGATCTCTCTTATAAAGAGACGGAGGAGAATATCTTACAGATTGAAATCCCTTATTCACTGTTGCCCTCGTTGATTGTCGCACAGAGGGATGAACTACCGCTTGCCGAACGTTACCGAGTGCCGGAAAAATACCGACTTAAGCCGGAGTGTGATGCCAGTCTGTCACAACCAGAGGTCGTGGTACACGTCACAACGACAACTGCTTCGCAATTCGTTTCAGAACAGGAGTCGTTACAGCCTGCTGCGCCGATGGTGACTCCTGATATTAGCGATGCGCCATTACAGATCCTGTTTGGTCATGATGCTGCGCGTCAGAATCCATTGCATTGGGAGCCAACCAACACCGCGAAGTTCATGAATACCAATACCGGCATTATTGGAACGATGGGTACCGGGAAAACCCAGTTCACTAAATCGCTGGTCACACAGTTGATGCGCAATCAATCCTGTAACGTTGATGGTAAGCCGATCGGTCTGTTGATCTTCGATTATAAGTCGGACTATATTGATGATGCTTTTTTGGCGGCTACAGAGGCTAAAAAATATAAGCTATTTAAACTGCCCTATAACCCCTTATCTTTGTTTGGCGATACGCCAATGCTACCTATCCATACCGCTAGCGGACTATCAGAAACGATGGCGAAAGCCTATAGTCTGGGTCATAAGCAGCAGCTTAAATTAGAAAACCTGATTTTAGAATGCTACGAAGCTGCGGGGATTTCACCGGAGGACTCAACAACATGGTCAAGAACCGCGCCAACGATTGAAGATGTATGGCAGCGCTTTCTTGATCAGGAAAAGGTTGAAGAAGATTCGCTTTACGCAGCGCTCTCTAAGCTGGCGCGTTACAAGATATTCGAAACTATCCCGGAGAAGATGACCAGTCTGTATGAATTGATTGACGGCGTCACTGTGATTGAGTTAGCTGGCTATTCGCCAGAAGTTCAAAACCTTGTGGTTGCGCTCACGCTGGATCTGTTTTACGCGCAGATGCAAAAGCGTGGTAAACCGGTGGTGCGTGGGGATTATCGTCAGCTCACCAAAATGATTCTTGTGGACGAAGCTGATAACTTTATGCGTCAAGATTTTTCCAGTCTGCGTAAGATCCTTAAAGAAGGTCGTGAGTATGGCGTTGGTGCGATTCTGTCAACACAGGAGATCACCCACTTTAAGACCGGGGAAAATAATTATGCCTCCTATGTTTTAACTTGGGTGATCCATCGAGTTTCTGAGATTAGGAATGCGGATATCAAGGCTGTGTTTAACGTTGATGATAAAGGTGAACAGGAATCTTTGATGGGGCAGATTCGACAGCTTGAGAAGCATTTTAGCCTTTATATTGATGGGGGTAAGAGGGTTAATAAGATGCGTGATCGGGCGTTTTGGGAGTTATAAATGACGATTATTGAAGCTATCGTAAATGTATTAAAAGAACATGGGAATTCTTTGTCACACAAGGATATTTATGATTGTATCATAAATAAAGGATATTATTCATTTGGTGCAAAAGATCCTGTGGCTGTAGTTCGAGGTGAAATTAGAAAACATTGTTATGGCATCGATTTCCCGAGTGCATCACCACGGAAAATATTTATTGAGGTTAAATCTGTAGGGCAATCGAAGCCACTATACGATCTATGGAAGGGACAAGTATCAAATGCTAACCCTCTAAAAATTGAAAAAGTAACAAAAGATCAACTACCAGAAGAGATAATTCATGGGAAATACATTGAGCATATTAAAACCATAAAAGAGCAATTGCTTGATGCTATTAATTCTTCGGACCCAGCTTTCTTTGAGAGACTTGTAGTAACACTTTTATTAAAAATGGGTTATGGGTGGCACGAGTCTGAGGCAGGCAAAGTTGTTGGTGGTGCTGGGGATGAGGGCATAGATGGCATAATTAATGAAGATAAATTAGGTTTAGAAAAAATATATATCCAAGCTAAAAGATATAATAGTAAAAAAGTACCACCTAGTGAAATTAGAGAATTTATTGGCTCGATGAACCAAAAAGGAGCACACAAAGGGGTGTTTTTCTCATCTTCGTGCTTTACCGAACAGGCAATTAATAGTGCGGAAAAAGCACAAGGCATGAACATTACTCTTGTCGATGGTGGACAGTTATGTGAATTTTTGGTCCAAAATGGTATGGGGGTTGCGAAGGTAAGTACATATGAAATTTATGAAATAGATAAAAATTTCTTTGATTTATAATATTAATTGTATTATCTTAGAAGAGTATATCCATAATTCAGTGTAACTGCCACCGTATTAAAGGTGATCGCTCAGGCGGTCACCGAACTCGATAATAAAACGGCTCATCACCAGCTCAGCATATTCCATTTTTTTTACGCATCTTTGATCGCCAGATAAATCACTTTCTGAACTGGGTCGTCTGTCTGGTACACCTTACGTTTCTTTATCGCCTGCCGGATCACGCTATTTAGCGGCTCAGTCGTATTCGCGTTGTAGATATCAAAAACAGGCAGATACAAAATTTAAATTATAGTCTCTTAAAATCACCACCCTCTTTCATATGAAAGAGGGTAAATAAATTATATTGCTAAACTTAGTTCTTTCAAGTTTCTATAATTTCTTAATGCCGATATACCATCCTCAACATGCGCCGCCCACGCCTTAATCATTGCCTTCTGCTCTAACTGCGGATAAAGCATCTTCAATACCAATTCCGTAGCTTGTAGTGTTTCCCCTAGCCACGTTATTTTATCCAGCACCAGAAAACCATCCAGTTTCTTACTATCTCGGTCAGGCGAATAACGAAACTCGGTCTCCACCGAGCGGAAAAATGCCAGTCGAGCCGCGACATTGGGCGTAATCCCGGTATATCCTTTTAGCTTTTTAAGCTGGTCTTCTGTCTGACGACTAAGCACCATTCGATTCGGGAGCATCAGATAGCCTCCTTGGTTAGTTCCCAGAAGTAACCGGGTTTCAGCGCAGATGATTTAGTATGTGCATTAAACACTATCTCATAAGCATGAGAAATATCATCACGCAGCCGATCGACAAAATAGCGCTCGTCAACTTCCGTATCGGTGGATAGCAGCACAACCTGATGGCTGGCCTCCGGGAAATAATGATTAATCAACTTATCCCGATGCTGAGAATCCAGACGCCCTAATGGTGTATCAATAATCACCGGGAAATCACGCCCAGAAGTTTTTGCCAGCGCCTCAAGAATAGCAATTGCGTAAATTTGTTTTTCACCCGCAGAAAGAAGCTTACGATTAATCACTGACCCCTTTTCATCCACTAACTCAACATCAAACGTCTGTGGATTGATATGTGCATTAAGCTGTAAATCCTCTTTACGGGCCAGCTTGTGATAGGCGATTTCGAAGTTAGCAGATAACTTTTTGACTCGCGCCTGCGTTAACACATCGCTGTAGTAATCGAGAAGGTTAATTGTCTCCTGAGCATTTTTAAATGCGCTACTTAAACCATATTGGCTACGGGTGATGTCGTGTGCTTTCTGTACTTGACGAACACAGTCTAGTTGCTGCTGTTTCGTCCTTTTAGCCGCTTCCAACAGCGAGCGATATTTTTGCCTCTGTTTTTCTCGCTTATGGTCGAGCTCGCGTAATGCTGCAAAGAGATCCATTAGCTGCTCGTCTTCCGGGGCGCGAGCGATATTAGCAGCGGCCTGTTCCAGTTGTTGTTCAACATCCGCTAACTGATGGCGGTAAATATCAAAACACTGCCATGCTTTCTTACTGCCCTGTTCAATGGACTGCTGAAGCATACCGGCTTCACGTTCAGAAATATCAAACAGCAAATCACCTTTGGGTTTGGCTGCCATATAACCTTCTAGGTTATCGGCAATCGTCTCAGCCGCTATTTTCCCAGTACTCACAGAACGGAACGCGATATCATTTTTGAGTTGAGATAAAAATTGATTTAACTCTGTCTCAAAGCTTTTTGCCTGCTTGATCTGCGCTTCATTAGCAATTTTTTCCAGTAACCGTGACAACGTATTAGGCGCTAATGCATATGGTAACGATCCATCGCATTCCTGCCGTAACGCTTTTTCCAGGCGTTCTTTTTCTTTTAACAGCGTTTCAACTTTCAGTTTTTCCTGCGCTTTGGTCTGGGCAAATGCGCCGCCTTGTGCATTTAACAATCCTTCATGGCGAATAATGTCCTGGGATAAAAATTCAATCCTCGAGTTGACGAAATCGGCTTCTTCCAGCAATTTCTCTGCCTGACCGGCAAGCGTTTTAATTTTTGTCTCAAGCGCTTCAACCTGCTGTTGCTGGGAGCCACCCAACTGGGCAGTTTGTTGGCGTTTGATAAAAATCATCAGGTCATTTTGCAGTTTGGCGATCAAGTCCAGCCCCAGCAGACGGCGCACCGCTGTACGTAAAATATTGCCGGATTCATCCTCCGCCAGCTCTGCAATCTTCTCTCCATCAAAAAAGAAAAGGTCGGCAACACCATGAGGAATTAGCTCATTCAAAAATCCCTGGCACTGGTCATAACTGAGTTCACTACGCGGTTGTCCGTCCTGCTGCAAAGAGAGACGATCTTTCTTTCCTTTTTTCCAGCTACGAGTGACGATAAACTCAGTTTCATGGCCGTTTTGGTTGTAGGTAAACGTCAGTTCTACTGCAGCCTCTTCCGGGCGGTCTGCCGTATATGTCCCGTTATGCACCAGCGCACCAAGCTGTTCAACGTACTCCTGCTGCTGCATTGCCAAGCCAAATGCTAAACGTCCATATAGAGCCAACCGAATCGCCGACAAAATAGATGTTTTCCCTGCGCCATTTAAACCACCAAATAGCACAATCGGGCGAGGGTTTGCTTCATGTGAGCGCTTTCTGGGAGCCAAATCAATGGTGTGTGTGCCGCAAAATACGCGAAAATTATGTAATACAACTTGCTTAATGAGCACGTTCAATTTCCTCATCAATAAGCACAGGCGATTCACCTGCATCGACAATTCTGTGCTGTAATGTCTGGAGTTCAGCCTCCAGCTTTTCAACTTCGTCCTGATGAATATCCCGATCGTTGCGTTTTTGCAACATTGCTTGTTGCTGCTGGATCTCTTCCAGACGGCCCCAGTCCTGCTTCAAAATTGTGCCGAGCTTGTCAAAAATCCCCTGACGACGGCTTAACCCTTCCATCGAAGTTTCCAGCTCTATCAGTTTCATTACCATTTCAGGTACTACATCGAACCCTTGCGTTATCTGGATCAGCAAATCAGCATCGCTGGCATCAAAACGCGATTGATCGTCAACCACCCAGTTCAGATCCTGCTGATATACTTCGCGGT
Organism: Enterobacteriaceae bacterium; assembly: GCA_031261005.1. Lineage (GTDB taxonomy): Bacteria > Pseudomonadota > Gammaproteobacteria > Enterobacterales > Enterobacteriaceae > JAISKF01. Next base: position 24,967 of record JAISKF010000026.1, read on the forward strand.
AAATACCCGGCAACGTGTCGTACCAGTCTGGCTCGTTAGGATCTTTCAACCATTCCTGACGGATAGCGTGTAGCTCTGGTTGGGTAATTAATGTAATCGTATGACCTTGGTCATTTAAATCGCGTTCAATTTCCAGTAACTCTTTTAGCCACTGCTGGCGGTATTTGAGCCAGTAAGGACCAGGAACATGCTTACGCTCTGCACTGCGATCTTCGCCGTCTTTAGCGTACTGATAGCTCACTTTACCGGTGCGGCGTTTATAGTTGCGGTAGGTGTTTTTATTTACCGGATCGGTGGTAAACGCCAGTAGATCGCGATATTTCAGCAACGGCGACATCCACTCTTCGCCATTTTTGATCAGACTTTCCATCGCTTTATCTTTGGTGACTACGGTACAAGTCCAGCACCCAAAACGAGAGTTACCACATGATGGCGTGCTTTCATCAATTACTAATGGACATTCGCCTTGAGCAGAAGAATCCATGTATAGGGTCCATAGAGGACGGTTATTTCCCCCCCATGGACTTTCCCATTCTTCTATAACGTCCGGTGCATAACGGAATGCTCCACGTAAAAGCTTCCAGACGTCTTCAACATCCCATGTATCGATAGGCGTATATATGAAGGCGTTAGAGAGAGTTGTATGGCGCGCCAAGCGGGATCCATCAATTTTATGTTTGGCAATAACTTGTGCACGAGACGCACTCTCGCTGCTACGTGAGCCGAGAACAACAATCACCTCATCAAACTGGCTGACCTTATCTTTAATAAAGTCGCTGACCGGGTTGATCTTCATCCGTTCAGTACACCAACGAAAACTGCGGGTCGGAGCCGGGTAACCTTTCCCCAGCAGATTAACCCAGAAGGTTTCATAGGTTTTTGGCATAACTGCATGTTGAGTGATCGGCAGACCATTGCGTTTTGCGCCTGCCTCAATCTGCAACATCGTTTTCTTAATCAGATCCACGACTACCGGCGTTTCTACCAGTGTATCGGAGGACACCACAAAAACATCTTTGCTGCGCATTTCCGGGGGTAGGCCGAGCAAGGCCAGATACACCAGCGTAATCACGGCGGAAGAATCTTTCCCACCGCTGTAGCCAATCACCCACGGACGCTTATCCGCACAATAAATTCTTTGTACTTCGGCAACAAATTCGGTTAGAGGACGTCCGGCGAACTGCTCCTGATTAATAAAAGCTTCGTATTCGGCCAGATCGAAGGCCTGAACTAATTTACTCATGAGACAACCATTTGAGCTTCAAGCTCCTGTTCTTCAGGAGTGAGGGGAATTGAAAGCGCGGTTTTTAGCACATTGCAGGTGAGCTGGATCGCCGTACTGGTTTTACTCAGCTTGCCGTGCTGCATCGCGCGGTTGATCAGATCCGGATTGTTTCTGCGCCAGTTAAAGGTTTTGAGTGCAGCAATTTTCTCCGGCCACTGCTCCGGGTAGTCTGTTAGCAGGGCATATCCCAGTTGTCCGAGCGCCTGCAAACCAATGCCGTGAGCGTGAACATAGTCCTGTCGTAGCTGAACTGGTGAAACCTCTTTTTTCGCCGCTAACTGCCAGTCGGGCATCACGTGAAAAATAGCCTGCCAGTAGCAGGTAGCTATCTGGGTGCATTCTTCAAAATTGCCTTCTTTGGGATCTTTGCCCAACAACGCACGGGTGGCTTGTTTGATGCTGCTTAACGTAAATAATTTATTTGACCGCTGACTGATGCCAGATTTTTCCAGCTCGGTCATCCCGACGAATGGCTCTACGGACATTGCCAGATAACGCGCCAGATTTGAACTGGCATCACGATGATCGTACAGAGATGCCAGCGACGGGCTGGGACGAATGGCGTATTTATTCAGATCGGCAAACATCTGCTGGCTGCGTTTTAATCCTTCATCAACAAAGAACAACACTGGAATATTATCCTGCCCCAGCTCCGGACGAGCCTCTAAAGCGTCCTCAATCGCTTTACGGCGATGCTGACCATCATTAATCAAAATTTGTGCATCCATTGGTACGCATAACGTCCCCAGGTTGTTCGTGCCGGGGAACTCATCAAACTGGACATCAACGGCAATGGAGGCTGTCAGTGCAGAGAACACATAATCTTTTGGATTTTCGAGAAGATAGCGCACCATTTCGGGGATACGTGATTTATTCAGCGTACGCTGTGCGCGTAGTTCAGGAGGAACGTCATTTTCATCAAAGCTGAATATTTTGGGTATGATGCGCATCGGGCATGTGGCGATGTAAAAGGGCCGACCAGCCTGAATGCCTCGTATAGCAGGAAAAGAGTAGCAATAATCTGCATCAATACTAGCCATGCTGTAATCCATAAAGTGTTGAACAAAATTACGTGATATTTTACGTAACATACAATGTAATTTATAGTTTTTTACGTAATTTTTTTCGTATTTGGGTCTTTTGAAGATCCATGCATTGCACATATCAATGCATTATCTTCGTAGCACTTAGTCTCTAGTTGACAACAGATAGTTAGATAACGGTTGCCCTGTGTACTGCCTGTACCAACATTTGAGTTAGATATCGCGATAGTGGAATTGTTTGCCTAGGAACAACCAACCCCATATTCACCCGTCAGTGATATAGCGCTCCCTTTTACTGCCATGATAAATAAGCATTCATTATCATAAGTAAAAGTCAAGTTGACATTAGTTGTTGTCTGGCGCGGAATGTTGGCAATACCCCACTAAATTACGAAGATCTTTTTTTCTCCGTTAATCATGACCGGTAGCGAAAGCCGCCCTTCTGATGACGCGACCGCTGTCGCAGCAGCCATTAAAGCGCCTCCTCCCAAACCAACCTTTTGTAGAATCACATTTCACCATTTATACGATCCGCTTTTTAATTACTAAAAGGGTAAGAAAATGATCGTAGGCTATGCGCGTGTTTCAACAAACCATCAGGATACCGAATTGCAGCTAATTTCTTTACGAGCGGCTGGGTGTGAAATTGTTTACGAGGAGAAAGCGTCAGGACGAAACGCAAATCGACCAATACTTAAATCCGTTATTGCAAATTTAGCTGCCGGTGATGAATTGGTTTTGTGGAAACTCGACAGAATGGGGAGGAATACGCTCCATGTTCTGTTACTTTTTCAAAAGTTAGTTGAGAAAGGCGTTTATCTCCGCAGCATTACCGATGCTGTTGATGTCAGAAGCGCATCTGGGCGTTACAACTTTCGTAATATATTGAGTGCTGCTCAATATGAAAGTGACCTTAATAGTGAACGGACAAAAGCCGGACTAGCAGCAGCGAAGCTAAAGGGTCACTTTGCGGGGAGGATTGCGAAATTATCGCAATCAGATTGGTATCGAGCCAAACTAATGTTAAAGGCTGGGATCTCTCGGAAAAGCATTGCGCGTGAGTTTAATATAGGTTTATCCACTGTGTATAAATATTTACCTGTTAACCATTGATCTGTGAAATCGATCGAGTTTGTTTTATTGATCGATTCTATCTATTCATTAAGGCACAGGAATCCCGACTTAACGCCTAAAATTTTTAATCTGTTTTCTCAATAACATCTTGAGAAAACAGAACAAATCAAGGGTATTAACAAAGCCTGAACCAATTATATACGATGGTCAGGTGGTCGGCTATGGTTCAAGAGAATTGCGTGTTGAGACTATCCCGTGCTGGCTTGCACGAGTTATTGTTGCAAGTAAACATTACTCAAAGCGTTTCGTTAACAACTCTTATCTACATCTGGGCGTTTTCGCTGAACGTGATTTAGTTGGTGTGCTGCAATTTGGCTATGCACTCAACCCAAATAGTGGGCAACGAGTCGTTACAGGAACGGGTAACAGGGAGTACATGGAGCTTAATCGCATGTGGTTGCATGATTGTATGCCACGAAATTCTGAATCACGGGCGATTAGCTACGCATTGAAAACAATTAAGCTGCTATATCCATCTGTTGGTTGGGTTCAATCATTCGCAGATGAGCGCTGCGGGCGTGCTGGGGTAGTTTATCAAGCCAGTAACTTCGACTTTATTGGCAGCCATTTCACAACGTTCTATGAGCTTGATGGTGAGTGGTATCATGAAATAGCTAAAACGGCTATTAATCGCTCTGGCGAACGTGGGCGGTATTTAAGGGCTAACATTGACAGGGCAACGGTTCACAAATTTAAACAATTTAGGTACATTCGTTTTCTAAATAAACGGGCTAAAAAGCGACTGAATACTAAATTATTTAAAGTACAGCCGTACCCGAAACCAACGGCGCAATAGCTGACTGGTTCACTTAAAATATGATGACTGCTGTTGTCATATCTTTTGTGAACCGCTATCACGCTTTGATTGAACCGCTACAGTCAGGGAGCTGTCTAGAAAACTATACTTGTAGACTTTCTTGGAAAGGATATATTGACTTCTGTAACTCCTATTTTTTCAAAGAAATACAAGTCTCCATATCTTAAGTGACCTGCCGCCAAGATTAAAGACTAAACACTCTGCAAATAACATCAGCTCATCAAATTCATCATAATTTGGAGAGGGCTGTTTTTCTAGACTCAAAGTTATAAGTGATTGTGTTAATGCGGGCGGCAGATTGCCGCCGCGCAACATGAAAGAATCCGCCACTAATTTGTCATAACAACAAAAAATTTCGTACACTACGCGCCTTATTACCGAGTCTTACTCTTATCCAGAAAGAAGGCGTTATGTGGTTTTTCCGATTCCGACAAGCATTTCTTGCACTGTTATTCCCCTGGCTACTCGCCGTTATCACGCAAACCGCAGGCAGGATTTATCTGCTCTGGGCTTATAGCACGCCGGAAGCACTGAACGGCTTCGAGACAGATATTCTGCGGATGTTCAGAGTCGGTACATTGTTTGATATTCGTATCGCCAGCTTTCTTTTCGTTCCCTGCCTGTTAATTGCGGGCATTTTTGCTATCAGTAAAAGCGGTTTTCAAATCTGGCGGCGGTTATTCCCCTATCTGGCGGCATTACTCAGTACTATCGTCACCATGTTCACCGTCGGTAATATTTTCTATTACGCCACTTACGGGCGTGCTATCGATATTTTTGTTTTCGGTTTATTTGAAGATGATACCGTCGCGGTACTAACCACCATGTGGCAAGACTATCCGGTAATACGCGGCATCGTGGCACTGATGCTGTTTGCTTTAGTGGTTTTTGGGTTGTATTGTCGCTGGCAGCGCTATCTTAGTGCTAAACCGGAACGTAAAATTAATATTCCTGTCTCCACCGTAGCAACGTTAGTGATCCTCGCCGTATGTTTTGCTGGTCTGCGCGGTTCGATCGGCACGTTCCCGCTGCGTCAGTCCGATGGGCAAGTTTCTGAAGTTAAGATGCTAAATATGTTCACCCCAAACGGGTTAATGGCACTTAACTGGGCGATTAAAGCGCACAGCGAATACAATCATTTTGCTGATGCTACCGACGAACAAGGGCAAGCGTTACTAAGCCGTTTTCTGGATAAACCAACGCCCGCCAGCCTCGCACCGTTTAATGCAAAAACCGGTAGCAATCCGCTGGCGAAAAGCAATCCACCAAACGTAGTGCTGGCGGTGATGGAAAGCATGGGCTATCACCTTGAGTATTTCGATCGTCCTGATCGCGATCTATTCGGTGCATTAAGAGAACATTGGGCAAGCGACTGGCGTTTTGAGCGTTTTATCTCAGAAGGTGACGGTACAATCGATACCCTGAATCGCTTCTTTGTACGCAGCCCGATGAGCGGTATTAGTCAGTCCAGCGCGCAAAGTATCGATTTCGCCAGCAATATGTTTAAACCTTTTCTGGCAAACGGCTACAAAGTTATCTTTGTCACGTCAGGTAACGGTTCGTGGCGCAACCTGAATCAATTCCTGCCGCAACTGGGCGTCAGTGAATTTATGGAACAAAACGGGCTGAAAAAACGCTATCCCGAAGCGCCGATGGGGACATGGGGCGTGCCTGATGAATATATGTTCCGCTATATGGAAGAGCGTTTAGCAGAGGCAGACAAAAAAGGCGAACATGTGATGATTATGTCCATGTCCACCACCCATCACCCGCCGTATAAAGTGCCGGACAGCTACCAGAAAACTGACATCAAACTCAGCGATGCCGAAAAGCAGCGGCTAAGTAATCTGGCGACCGGCGATGAGCTGCAAGAGGTGTTGCATACCCTGCGTTACACCAATGATCAGCTAGGTAAATTTATCAGTTGGGTGAAATCAAAACCAGCAGGAAGTCATACCATCATTGCGGCAACGGGCGATCACAATATTCGCGGTATCGACTATCCCGATGCTCACGAGCGCGTATTAAATCACGGCGTACCATTTTATCTGTATGTACCAACGGCTTATCGCTATCAAAGCCACTTTGATGTAGCACGGGTAGGAAGTCATAAAGATATTATGCCAACGCTGTATCAACTCAGCCTTTCAGATACGCCGTACTATCGCACCGGCTGTAATTTGCTGGCGCAGAATTTAGATAGCATCTGGTGTCAGGGCTATAATCCCGAAGTCGTCATTACACAACAAGGTGCATACATCATGACGGGAAAAGGTGAATTTCGCCCGTGGGCAGCAAACAACGGCATGATGATAGGCGATCCGCAACCGATGACCGCAGAACAGGAAAAACTGTTTAATCGCTGGAGTGCTTTCACCGAGTTGTTGTCGTGGCAGATTAACCGACAGGTGCATGGGCAAAAATAGTTTTAACGATCGGGCGATCTCGGTGATCGCCCTACTTCATTACGCCTCGCAATCTTTTCCCTCATCAGCCTGAGCTAATTTATCTACTTGTCAGATAAAGCTCTACTGCGATAAAGGCATGGTCACAAATACCGGCTCAGACTATCGTTTAACCGGCTTAACCGGCATCAATCACTTCGCCCACAAATGCTGAATCATCAACTGCACATTGCGATTGCCGCGAAATTCGTTGATGTCCAGTTTATAGGCGATAGTCGCTTCTTTGATGCTGGCATCAGGCCATTGGGTGGTGTCGATGTTGAAAGCGATGCCGTCAAGTAATGCGCCGCCGCCAACGGGTTCAACGGTAACTTTGAGATGGCGTTCGCCTACCAGCCGTTGTTGCAGAATTTTAAAGTTACCGTCAAATACCGGCTCCGGGAATGCCTGCCCCCAGGGACCGGCATCGCGCAGTTGCTCTGCGGTATCGAGCGTTAGCATCGCGTTTTCCAGCTCGCCATCTGTCCAGATAACGCCCTCAAATGCTGAGGGTTCGAGCCAGTCGGCAATCAGTTCGGCGAAGTGTTGTTGAAAATCGTCAAAGCGATTTTCTTTGATGGAAAGCCCCGCCGCCATCGCATGTCCGCCAAAGCGCAGCATTAAATCGGGATAGAGTGTATCAAGCCGTTCCAGCGCATCACGCAGATGCAAACCGGCAATAGAACGACCAGAACCTTTGAGAATGCCCTCACCTGCCGGAGCAAAAGCAATCACCGGACGATAAAAACGCTCTTTAATGCGTGATGCCAGAATGCCAACCACGCCCTGATGCCATTGCGGGTGATACATCGCCAGACCATACGGCAATTCTTCGCTGCTTTTTTCTAACTGCTCACACAAGGTCAGCGCTTCCGCCTGCATTCCCTGCTCAATTTCGCGGCGAGTATGATTTAGCGCATCAAGATCTCTTGCCATCGCTCTGGCTTGTGTCATGTCGTTGCACAACAATAGCTCGATGCCGATCGACATATTATCCAACCGCCCTGCGGCATTCAGGCGCGGACCAAGCGAGAAACCCATATCATTAGCGGTTAACTGCCGCGCATCTCGTTTAGAAACTTCCAGCAGCGCACGAATACCGGCACGGCAATGACCGGCTCGAATCCGGTTAAGCCCTTGATGTACCAGAATGCGATTATTGGCATCAAGAGGAACCACATCGGCAACTGTGCCAAGCGCCACCAGATCCAGCAACTCAGCTAAATTCGGTTCAATAATGCCCTGTTGTTCAAACCATTTTTCCTGCCGTAAACGCGCACGCAGCGCCAGCATCAAATAAAAAGCAACGCCAACACCTGCCAGCGATTTAGACGGAAATTCACAATCGTTTAAATTGGGATTAATCATGGCATCAGCGGCGGGTAAAATATCACCAGGCAAATGATGATCAGTAACAAGTACCTGAATGCCGTGTTCATGAGCGCGCGCAACGCCAGCATGAGAAGAGATGCCGTTATCCACCGTAACAATCAGCTCAACACCTTGCGCGGCAACTTGATCAACAATTTCAGGGCTTAAGCCATAACCGTCTTCACGATCAGGAACCAGATAGTTAACACGGGAAAATCCCATACTGCGTAGTGCCAGCACGCTTAACGCCGTGCTGGTCGCGCCATCAGCATCAAAATCACCGACGATAACGATCTGGCGCTGCGCTTTTAGCGCGGTAACTAATAAATCAACGCCAGCCGCAATCCCGTTCAGTTGTTGATAACTCAGCAGCCCTTTGGCACTCTTTTCCAGTTGGCTTGCGTCCGTAACGCCGCGTGAAGCGTAAAGATGACGTAATAACGGGGAGAGTGTTGGCGGTAAATGGCTGCCATCAACCGATGGGCGGCGGCGTAATTGCGTTTTATTCATAAGTTGTTTTTATATGTTTGTTTATTATGTTGACCAACATGGATACCGGACATACTGACTTCTGGACAAAAATATTTATATATTTTAATGAATTATATCATTTTACGCGAAGTCGCAGAATCGATGACAGCATTAAAGACGATCAGATGTTGTACAGGCGGCAACTGGCAACTACCGCCTGTAATCCAATGGGATAAAGATTATTTCGCCGCAGCAACACCCGCCGCCGCACCATTTTTATGTGCAGCATAGGCATCTAATGTTTTCAGCAGTTCGCTTGGTGAACTGTAGCCAGAAATCACGGTGCTGCCATCAATAACAATGGCTGGCGTGCCTTGAATGCCGAACATAGAACCTAAGCTATACTGGCGTTTCAGGTTGATATTACAGTTAGCTGGTTTTACGGCATTACCGGCGATAGCATTATCAAAAGCACTCATGCGATCAGGCGCACACCAGATTGATGCCATTCTCTTCGCCACTTCAGAATCCGGTCCCTGACGCGGGTAAGCCAGATAACGCACGGTAATACCTAATTCGTTATAACCGTCGATTTCTTTATGCAGTTTGGTGCAGTAACCGCAGGTGATGTCGGTAAAAATCGTCACGGCATATTTTTCCTGCGGTGCTTTATAGATGATCATGTCATCAGTCATGGAATCCATACGCTTAGAGAGGATCGGTGCCAGTTGTTCATTGGTCATGTTTACTGGCACAGCACCGCTAATATCATATAACGGGCCTTGCAAAATATGCTTACCATTGCTGGAAACGTATAACACTCCGCCCTCAGTTAATACGGTCTGTAAACCCGCAATCGGCGACGGCAGAATGTCGATTTCCGTTGCACCGATCTTTTGCTGTAGTGCGGACTTAATCGCTGCATCATCAGCATTCACCGCAGAAGAGAGCGTCGTAGCTGCCAGAGTAATCGTTGCCAAAGTGACCGATGCCAGTGAAATAGATCGTAATAAACCTTTCTTCATTACATTTCCTTGATGATTTTTACTCGCCCACGGCTTAAGCGCGCGGGTGATGCTGTTGATGTAACTGTTTCAAGCGCTCAGTTGCTACATGGGTATAGATCTGCGTTGTTGACAGATCACTGTGCCCTAATAACATCTGAACCACACGCAAATCCGCGCCATGATTCAGTAAATGTGTAGCGAAAGCATGACGTAATACGTGAGGTGATAATGCCTCGCTATTAATGTTCGCCAACACCGCATAGTGCTTAATGCGATGCCAGAATGTCTGACGTGTCATTTTCTGCCCGCGTTTGCTGGGAAACAGAATATCCAGTGTACCGTTATTGATCAACCAGGAACGACCATATGCCAAATATTGTTCCAGCCAATAAACGGCTTCCTCGCCCAACGGCACCAGCCGCTCTTTATCCCCTTTCCCGATAGCACGCACGACACCCTGACGCAGGCTAATATCACTCATCGTCAGCCCCACCAGTTCGGAGACACGCAAACCGGTAGCATACAGCACTTCCAGCATTGCTTTATCACGCAATCCAAGCGGATCTTCTGTAACAGGTGTTTGCAATAATGTTTCTACTTGATCTTCGGTGAGATCTTTCGGCAAACGCTGAGGTAATTTTGGTGAAGATAATAACGCAGAGGGATCGTCGGCGCGGATCTTTTCCCGATAAAGATACTGAAACATACGGCGCATGGCACTTAGCATACGCGCGGAACTGGTCGCTTTATAACCGCCATCGACGCGATCTGCCAGAAACGATTGCAAATCCAACACCTGCGCGTTCTGCAACGTTAAATCATGCGCCGCCAGCCAGTCAGTTAAAGCGCACAGATCCAGCCGGTAGGAATCCAGCGTATTCTGCGCCAAATTCCGCTCCAGCCAGAGTGCATCGAGAAATTGTTCAATCAACAGCGAATTGTCCTGCGGCACTGATCCTCCTGTTTTTTGTCCATCATTTCCTATACAGCAGAGAATGACTCTCTTAATTTTTGTGTAGGGATATTTGTATCCGATAATACCCTATTTGATATACTTTCCGGCAAACTTCTATCCTTGTAATAACTATCCCTGTGATAAAGAGAAAGCACCATGAGCAATACCATGAATATCGGCTTATTTTATGGTTCTAGTACCTGTTATACCGAAATGGCAGCCGAGAAAATCCGCGATATTCTCGGCGAAGAGCTGGTGGATCTACACAATGTGAAAGATGATCCGGTCTCTTTAATGGAGCAGTATCCGATCCTGATTCTCGGTATCCCGACATGGGACTTTGGCGAGTTGCAGGAAGATTGGGAGAAAGTCTGGGACGACCTGCAACAACTGGATTTAAAAGATAAAATCGTCGCACTATTCGGCTTAGGCGATCAGGACGGCTATAGCGAATGGTTTCTTGATGCGTTGGGCATGTTGCACGATCACCTAAAACCGTTGGGCGTTAAATTTATCGGTTACTGGCAAACAGAAGGCTACAACTTCACCAGCCAACGCGCCGTCACCGCCGATGGCAGCCAGTTCGTCGGCTTAGCGCTAGACGAAGTAGTACAATATGACCTCAGCGACGAACGCATTGAAAACTGGTGCGAACAGATACTTGGGGAGATGCAGGATTTACTGTATGCCTGATAGTTTTTAGGTTGCAGGTAGGTTGGCAAGTGAGCGACACGCCAAAAGTTAGACTCACCCTTAAAAGCCAGAAAAAACACTGGCTTTTATATTATAATTGAGTCCAGTCTTCTATTCTTAATCCCTCAACCCTTTCAAACTCTTTTGTATTGTTCGTTACCACAATAAGTCCTTTGCTTCTTGCATGTGCCGCTATATGCAAATCATTATCACCAATGCGCTTACCTTTTTTTTCAAGAATAGCCCTTATATCACCGTAGTGAAATGCAGCTTGTTCGTCATAAGATAAAACGGTTAAACGAGATACAAAATCATTAACGGTCGCTAAATTTTTAGCTGGATTCATACTCTTTTCAGCGCCAAAAATTAGCTCTGCAAGCGTTATTGCAGATATAGCGAGTTGATTAGCATGTTGATTGAATTTAGGTAATAAATATTCAGGCTTACGTTTAATCGTAAATATGACAATATTTGTATCCAGTAGATATTTAATCATCAAAGGATTCTCTTTCACTTGTTATCTGTTCAGATCTGTTGGGTAAAAAATCAGCTGTTACAGATTGTTCGGAGAAGAAAAAACTATCCCATGCGTTTTGTACGGGAGAAATTATGCGTTCTTTTCCCTTAACCCGAACAATAACGTCCTTAACATCATCAGGGAAACGCGTATCTGCGGGTAATCGGACATTTTGAGTTCGATTACTCATAAAAACTTTACCTTGCTGAATCATAGTGTTTCTCCTTTTTAATGCTATATAGCATGAGTATATAGCAGATTAAATAATACACACAAGATTTACCGACCATATCCCCAATAGCTTTCAAGTTACAGGTAGGTAAGCTGCTTCTAATGAAAAACACGATATGAACTTACATAAATAACCTCATGTTTAGACAAAAAATAGATTAATATATTGATAATAAATAACAATTCGTAAGGGCAACAACCTGTCGCCCGCATGAACAACACGGTGGGTTCACGGGCGGCAGATTGCCGCCCCTACGAGGAAATTGCATAATTATTTGAAAAATGGCGGGTATATCTGGTTGATTATTATACTGGTTCAATGATAAAAAGGTTGAATATAAAATTTATTACTTTGTGCCCCACTACATTTTGTTGAAGGAATAATTTAATGAGAATTACAAAAGTTAAGGTTAAATTAAATGAGCAGTCAGAAAGTAAATTAGTGTTAATGAAACGTAATAAATGTGAAGGTTTTTTAGTTCACGAAAATGAAAATAAACAAGATGAAATTCAAAAATTATTAGAAGCAAAAGAAAAAGATTTTATAAAAAGTGTAGTTAATAAAACGTTGGTAAAATCGATTAAACTAAAATCAGATGAAGAAATGGTAGAAAAGGAAAATAGAAAGAATAAGCTAAATATATTAAAAAAAATTTTCGAGCATTTATTTGATAATAATAAAGAAAAACCATCTTTTGATGAGTTTAAAAAACTTACTGAACAGCTTACTAAAGATGAGTTAAAAGAGTATCTCTCACATAAATTCCAAGCACCAATTACTTTTGATAAAAAAACAAAAAAACTTGATTTACCAGATATACTGTGGGAAGCATTGCAGAAATCTGACTCAGAGCAAACCATCAAAGCATTAACACCATATAGAGAATGGGCTGATTGGTATATTAAGAATAAACAACAATATTTAACAAAATCGATTATCAATAATAAAATCCCCCTTTCTTCTGAAAGCTCAAGCACTAAACGCCGACAAGTGCTAGAAATTTTTGCAAAAGACCTTGTAACTGCTCCTAAAGCTGAATTAAATATCGAATTATTAGAAAAAGAATTTAAGCCTGAAGAATTAGCAAAAGAATGGCTAACTTGTTTTAATGATGAACAAAAAAACACAGAAAAAGATATAGACGAAGATAAACGTAAAGTATTAGGACTGCCTAAAGATAGCTTTGAATTTAAAAGGAAATTAAAAACCATTCTGACTGCTCATCAACGAGCACTTTATAGAGATGGTAAATTTAAAGATAACCTCGCCGTTGAACAATACAGTCTGGAAGTCACTAAATATTTAGCGCGTTATTTCCCATTAAAGAAATCGTCACGTTCCCTTTCTCTTGATGATATTGAATATTATTTATCAGCGGAAACACTTAAAAAAACCATCAAACATCAACTTGAGAATGCAACAAAACAATATTTACTGCAAAAAGGTAAAATGATTCATTATGGTTATGATAAATCAGAATCAGTAACCAGTGATGATTTACAAAAATTAAAAACACAAGAATCCTTTACACTACAGTTTATTAATGCCTGTGCTTTTGCTGCAAATAATCTACGGAATATTGTTAATCCAAGTTCGGAAAAAGATATTTTAGGCACTAAAGATTTAAGAGACATGTTCAAGGATAACCCTATAAATGAAAATAAGTTGGTAGAGAGACTAAGCCAATATTTATTTCAGCAACACTATTGTTTTGATAACAAAAAAGTTATCACTGACCATCAGGAAATTAAAAAGAGTTTAAAGGATAACGATAATTATATTGATGTTATTTTTGCTATCAGAGGAGCTATTGCAGGAATTCGTAACAATGTTATACATTTCAAAAATGATGGATTAGAACAGTTTCTTAATCTATCAACTTATGAATTGCTAGAAAAAGATACGGAAAATAATTTTAGCCAACAGAACTTACTTCGGTCTCATTTTAAACAAGAAAAAGATTTATTATCGCAAATTTTTGCTGAAAAATTACGTAGCTCCAATATACTTGACTACTACCCAACAGAAAAAATAAAACAACATCTAACTCACTTCACCCTTAATGCAAAACCACTGGCATTTGTACCCAGCTTTAAAAAGATTTTTACATGGGGTCGCAAATACCAGTTTGAGGCTAAGGATTATTTGAAATTAAAATATTACTTTAACCCAGAACATGTTATTAAAGATAAGCAAGATATAATTTATCCTGCTCATCAGGCACATTATAACTTGTTAGGGTTAATTTATGAGCATCATTTTATTACCACTTTTTTGGACGATAAAACAATATTTGAGACTACTGTTGAAGAAGTACTAGCAGCAAATAAAAAACGGGCAGAGGAATCAAAGGATAAGAATAAAGATAAATTCGCTTTTAATGGTTTTGAACATTATCAATCAGACCTATCGCCTAAAGAGTATTTAGCTAAAATTCAAAGTGAATTAATTAACGAAGAAAATAAAAAACGCGAAGAAGGTAAACTTACTGCTACGGAAACCGGTCACTATCAAAAATTTATTTGGCAATTATTTGTTAAAGGGTTTGATAACTATTTAAATAACCATGCTAATTTCAATTTTATTTGTACGCCAGAATATCAATTTGATCGTGACAGTTCGGCATTACAGGCAAATCAGCAAAATAATCAAGTGGAAATCATTAAACAATTTATTGATGTAACATCAAGTATTGAGCCAGACAAAGATGGTCATGTCGCTTTTTGGTTATTATGCAAAATGTTGGACTCGCCGCATTTAAATGAATTACACAATCAATTCAGTAAGTATCAACAGGTTGCTATTAAGGCAAATATTGCTGATAATGGAAAAACTGATGTGGATACTTTACAACAAATTATCAGTCTGACATTACTAACCAGTGATGTTACACCAAATAACTATGAAATACTTTACACTAATACTTCAGAATGTCTGCTAAGTTTAGTGCCATTTGTTGCACCAGAACTCAGTGTATTAAAACAGCAAACAGATATTTTTGTTCAATCAGATAATAAAACACCGATTATTAAAAGCCCGATAGAGTTAACAAAGAAATATGCAACTTATGGCTTATTAACCGCCCTATTCACGGAACACGATAAATTCAAAGTAACAACAAATACAATTAAATATTGGAAAAAAATTGCCGAGTCCAAAACAGATAACCCTGCGGCACTAAGCACAGAACGGCAAAAGCTCCATCAGGAATGGGTAAAAGCTGAACATAAAAAAGATTATAGAAAGAATAAAACTGATCGAGAGTTTATTAAAGGCTGGCTCAATAATACTAGTAAAAAAGCAGGTATGACCAATGGGCAGTATTATCAATCTCTCTGCAATCGACTAGATAGCTACAACTGGCTAGATAATCAAATAAACTTAGTTTTTATCCGTCAACTACATAATTTACTAATAGATATATTAGGCAGATTAGCCGGTTTTGTTCATTTATGGGAACGGGATTTCCGATTTTTACATGAAGCCTATTTCAATACATCAG
Source organism: Enterobacteriaceae bacterium (assembly GCA_031261005.1). Classification (GTDB taxonomy): domain Bacteria; phylum Pseudomonadota; class Gammaproteobacteria; order Enterobacterales; family Enterobacteriaceae; genus JAISKF01. The sequence goes on from JAISKF010000026.1 coordinate 40,438, forward strand.
GTCAACCGGATCTACCTGAATTCATAGATAATAATCACGAATTTTATATAAGAGAATCTACTAGAGAGTATAAAAATTTCTGTTACAGTATTTTGTTATCACCAGTTAACACTCAATATGCAAAAAAAAATATAGACAGCACTGGAAGCTGGAAAGACAAACGTAATTACATTGCCCATTTTAACTACCTCACCAGAAGATTTAATCAAAATGGAGAATTAATCCTTTCGTTAAAAACAGACCTTGAACAAGCCAGCCTGCTCAAGTTATTAAGCCACGTTAGAGAGCTTGTCAGTTATGATCGCAAGCTAAAAAATGCAGTAGCGAAATCATTTATCGATCTGTTAGAAAAACATGGTATTAACATTACCTTTGAACCATTACATAAAAATCATCATCTTTTTGTTATCAAAGAAATTAAATCTGGTGAAATTAAACATCTTGGCGGAGAAAAAATAAAGCAAGATGATGGCAAATCAGCACCAATTACAACAAATAGAGTGCCAAAAGAATACGTTGAAATGGTACGTGCTTTACTGGAATTTTCGCCAAAAAATGCGTAATTGAGCAAAATTATTAGCGAAAATATCGAAAATTGCTCCGATTCAGTCGTTATATCATGATTACATATCATTGAATTGATATTCAAAAATGAGGCGATTATACTGAGTCGGAGTTGATTACCCCAATATTGAAGGGGACTGAAACCATTATTATCCTCACACCGACTGTAAGTCATGAGTTGATTACCCCAATATTGAAGGGGACTGAAACCAACGACGGCATGCACTATCGCCTGAATCAGGAGTTGATTACCCCAATATTGAAGGGGACTGAAACCAGCGGGGAGCGACATCTCGCTGTTGTACTCGAGTTGATTACCCCAATATTGAAGGGGACTGAAACCAAATTGCTAGGCGTTGACGATGCTATCGTCGAGTTGATTACCCCAATATTGAAGGGGACTGAAACCGCGGTTACGCAGAAAATTCACATGACCTCCGAGTTGATTACCCCAATATTGAAGGGGACTGAAACCAGAGCGCAACAGTGAGCCTCAGCGCGTTGGAGTTGATTACCCCAATATTGAAGGGGACTGAAACCTGCAGTGAAGCTGGAGACGATCCCCGATCAGAGTTGATTACCCCAATATTGAAGGGGACTGAAACCTTTCATCTTGTGGTTCCTTTTTATTTTTGGGAGTTGATTACCCCAATATTGAAGGGGACTGAAACCTACAGGTAAGACGACTGTTCAGCGTGTAATGAGTTGATTACCCCAATATTGAAGGGGACTGAAACCAGTTAAATCCAAAACCAAGAAGGCGAAGAAGAGTTGATTACCCCAATATTGAAAAGGACTGAAACCGATTAGATTTCAGCCCCATACTTCAACCATTAAAAATCCTATTCAGTGCTTTTTTGCACCTATTTTTAAATTAAACATTGTATAAACATCAGTATTGTTTTATGTTTATTAAACAATGTTTAACCTTGAGGGTGAAAAATGCGTACAACTGTTAGAAAATGGGGTAACTCCAGGGGAATGATTTTCCCGCTTGAAGCTCTCAACCAGTCTGGGTTCAATTTGGGTGATGAGGTGGAAATCATTAAAATTGAAGGAGGGATCTTACTTAAACCTGCCGATCCAATTTTAACTCTGGCTGATATTCTGGCGGGTAGCAAACCAGAAGATTTTGCGCTGACCCCCGAAGATCTTGAATGGGATTCTATGCCCCCACGCGGAGAAGAACTTTAATGGAAATTTACACGCCTGATCGTGGAGATTTAATTTGGCTAGAATTTGATCCATCATTAGGAGAAGAAATTCAGAAACGTCGCCCAGCTCTCGTTCTCTCTCCGCACATATTTAATACTTCGACGAATTTCGCGATGGTTGTGCCAGTTACAAGCACCGTGCGTAATCATGGTTTTGAGGTTGCGCTGACCGGAACTAAGACGAAAGGTGTGGCTGTATGTCAGCAAGTGAAATGTATAGCATTCAGGGTGCGTGGCTCGGAGTTCATCGAAAAAGCTCCCTGCGATATTGTTAAAAAAGCCCTGACACTCGTCCGAGCGATTGTCGCTTAGCAATAACACTACCGTGCTTTGCTTGGCGTTCTTGAAAAATAGCACTAACACGCATAATATTTTTATATATTATCTACGCTCAGGATCAGGATGGAAAACTGAATTAATTACCCCATATTGAAGGGTTGAAACCTACCAATTCATAGCAAACATACCCAATGCCCCTCGACAATCATTCAAAGACAAAGCTCCAAGCATCGTACAGAATGCCCCTGCCATATTGAACTTGTTGTATCCTTTCTATTCTCATACCCCAATGAAGTGCCTGTAATTAACCTAAAATTTGGATAAAAACAAATTAATATATTGATATTAAAGAATAATTCGTAAGGGTGATAACCTGTCGCCCGCATTAAAAACATGGTGGGTTCACGGGCGGCAGGTTGCCGCCCCTACGGAAAATCGCATAATTATTTGAAATTAATCATAAAAATATAATTTCTTCTCCGAAGTTCAGATTAATTAACCTCAAATTTAGATAAGAAAATAGTAAAAAAACAGATTAATTTATTGATAATAAATAATAAGTTGTAGGGGCGACAACCTGTCGCCCGTTGATTTCACCGTGGTTTGGCGGGCGGTTAACAACCTCCCCTACGCAAAAACCATATAATTATTTAAAATTTATCGTAATAATATAGCGACTTATCCGTAACTCAATTTCCTTATTAACAACTAATCTCCTCATCAAAAACAGATCAAATAAAAATAATTCAAATAAGTTATTAAATTATTTTTAATGAAAAACAAAAACAATAAAATAATTAACCATGTAATTATTACAAATTTGTTTCGTTTAAATTTATTACAATTATTTAATTTACATTCATAAAAACAACTTTTTGTGCTATGGGTTAATTTTCCATCTGGAAATAAATCTAATTTCATCAATATAATATGAAATAGGTAATAATTAATAAAAACCATATAATTCAAAAAATTAAATTTATCATTAAATTTCAACAAATTAAAAAGGTTAATATGCGAGTAAATCTGGACGTACTGCAAATACTTGATGCGCTGGAAAAGCATGGCAGCTTTGCTGCGGCAGCGGAATCATTATATAAAACGCCTTCTGCATTGAGTTATATGGTGCAGAAATTAGAAAGTGATTTAGATATAAAACTATTAGATCGCTCCGGTCATCGTTCTAAATTCACTGATACCGGAAAAGTGGTTTTAGAAAAAGGAAGAATGTTACTTAATGCTGCTAAAAATATAGAAAAACAAGCTGTTCAGATTGAATCAGGCTGGGAGAAAGAGTTGCATATTGCATTAGATGTCTCTTTTCCATTTCATATACTATTGCCAATGATTGAGGAGTTTTATCAGCTCAACAGCCTCACTCAGTTACAATTTACTCATCATGCACTGGCGGGAACGTGGGAGCAGCTTACTCTGAATAGTGCTGATATTGTCATTGGTGCAGTTAACGATCCGCCGATCTCTTCTGAATTTTCTTATCAGATGCTTGGTACGTTGGATAACGTATTTGTCATCTCGCCTGCCCACCCTCTCGCAAAAGTAGAAGAACCGATCGATAACCGAATCATTTGCCAATACCGCACGATTGTTATCAGCGATACGGTACAACATAGCCCGCGCCAAAACTCCAACTATATTAAAGAGCAGGAGCATATGCGGGTGTTTGATTTCCACAACAAAGTACAAGCGCTGATTTGCGGGCTAGGCTGCGGGCATTTGCCGCGTCATATAGCCGAACCCTATCTCCGCAGCGGCGTATTACTGGAAAAACAGGTGGTTTCATTGCGTAAAACCGACGTTGCCTACATAGGCTGGAGCAATATGGCGCAAGGTGAAGCCGCGCGCTGGTGGCTGGAAAACGTCATTAATAGCGAATTGATTAAAAGTATGTATACCTGACAGCTTTCCAATCTGCCGACCGTAAACCCACCGCGTTGTTCATGCGGGCGGCAGATTGCCGCCCCTACGAATTATTCTTTACTATCAATATATTAATCTGTTTTTTTATCCAAACCTGAGGTTAATTATTAATTCTCCACCTAGCAACCTTTATGACAACTCTTTTTTTACATCATTCTTACCCGTTCTCTTTTGATGTATGGTGATCATTATCACAATAAACTCTCTTTACTAAAATATCATAAAGATAAAATTGAAATAGCATTTCAATTTTATCTTTGTTTTATTGTTTGTATGACTCAGATCACAGCCAACTACCTTGATAATTCGCTAGTATCGCCGCAATTCTTAACGTTAACCAAACTGTCAGGATAAAAATAATACGATAAATATCAATGGATTAATAAATAACGCTGAATGGGTTAAGCCAATTTAATTAATTGTATTTACTAAATAAATTATCTCGTTATCTGTCTGGGAAATAATAGTAAACATTAACAAATTTATTACGTGAACTTTACCTCAACGCTTTATCACCAAACTTGTTTCACCATAATGGTAATAGCGTTGAGAATAACATTCTTAATCAGGTGAAAAATAATGAAGATTAAACAAGCTATCGATAGAATTCCCGGCGGATTGATGCTGGTTCCGCTGTTTCTCGGTGCGCTGTGCCATACCTTATCGCCAGATGCGGGCAAATATTTCGGTTCATTCACTAACGGCTTAATCTCCGGCACTGTGCCGATTCTGGCTGTATGGTTTTTCTGTATGGGCGCGTCTATTCAACTAAGTGCCACCGGCACGGTATTGCGTAAATCCGGTACGCTGGTAATCACCAAAGTTGCCGTAGCATGGGTTGTTGCGGCGATTGCATCACACGTTCTGCCGGAAAATGGTATTGAAATCGGTTTCTTCACCGGTTTATCAACGCTGGCGCTGGTTGCTTCGATGGATATGACTAACGGCGGGCTGTACGCGTCCATCATGCAGCAATACGGTTCACAGGAAGAAGCGGGTGCGTTCGTGCTGATGTCCATCGAATCAGGTCCGTTAATGACCATGTTCATTTTAGGTACAGCCGGTATCGCTTCGTTTGAGCCGCAAGCCTTTGTCGGCGCGGTTTTACCGTTTTTAATTGGCTTTGCGCTGGGGAATCTTGATCCTGAATTGCGCGGTTTATTTAGCAGCGCGGTGCATACGTTAATCCCATTCTTTGCCTT
>JAISKF010000037.1 GCA_031261005.1 Enterobacteriaceae bacterium
AGCACAAGATACCGTTCAGTCTTTAAGGCGATATGAGATATGTCATGGGGGATTAACCTACGAAACAAGCTTAATGCCCAAGGGGCGACACAATCTCACCCATGACATCCCGATGATCAGTCGGGGAGCATAATTCCTGTGAGGAAAGAGCTCAAGATATAAGGGGCGACAATCTGTCGCCCGCCAAACTACTATGAAATCAACGGGCGGCAGATTGCCGCCCTAAAAATTATTATTATCAATGTATTAACCTATTTTTTACCATTTCCTTATCTAAAACTCAGGTTAATTCACGGCTAAATCCAGCCTTTCATTCTGAATTCATTTAGTACACTGACAAAAGTAGTCATTTCTTCTGGTGTTCCTAGTGTTAAACGACTCCAGCCAGTTGCTGGCGGGAATTCACGGCCAACAAAAATGAAGTATTCTTTCATTCTGTTCTGATAGGTTTTCACATCACCCGTGACTTTATGAAAGATAAAGTTCGCTTGAGAGGGGAGGTACTCTAATCCGAGCTTATCTAACGCATTGGTAACAATTTTGCGTGATGTATCAACGGAAGTACGGCTGATGGTTAAGAATGTTTTATCGTCTAATGAAGACAGAGCCGCAACCGCACCGGCAGTATTGGTATTATCAATGGAGATAAAGGCTTCAATTTGTGCAATCAAGTCAGGGTGAGCAACGGCATAACCAACCCGTAACCCAGCCAGTGCATAGATTTTTGAGAATGTACGAGTGACGACAACATTTTTCGCTTCACGCTTAATTAACTCAATACCGCTGCGAAAGTGAGGATCAGTAACGAATTCAGCGTAGGCTTCATCAATAAGGAAAAATGTTTTCTCTGACGTAGCGTTGATCCATGCTTCGATCTGCTCTGCTGGTGTAATTGTCGCTGTCGGATTATTTGGATTACATAAATAGATAATTGACACGCCAGCAAACTCATCAGCGATCTTTTTCATTGCGCTAATATCAAATGCCAGCTTGTTATCAAGCGGAACTTTTACCACATCAACACCGAGTGCTTGAGCATAAAGTTCAGCATAATTAAAGGTCGGATTCGGTACGATAACCTGAACTTTTTGCTTTGTTTTCTGCGCCTGATAAATTGCCATCTGAATAACAGCTTGAATTGATTCTGATGAGCCATTACCCAATGAAATATTTTCTACTTTGAGTGTATGGTTTTCAGCTATTTTACCAATCAGTTGCTCTCTGGCAGCATCGGGATAGCGAAAAGCCTGCGGAAGTGCGTCAATAATCGCCTGTTGCGCTTTTGGTGACATACCCAATGAATTTTCATTGAAGTTAAGTAGCAGCGGTTGTTCTTTAGTTGGCGTGATTAAAACGTTAGCGGTTTTACTCGCGGCCTGATTATCCTGACTGGCTCTGGTCACGCTTGAAACCAGATTGCCAAGCGTTAATCCGCCCAAAAGTAAGCCTGATGATTTTAATAGTGTACGTCTGTCCATAAATACTCCTCATAAATGAATTATTATTCATAAAATATTTTGCATTTGAATAAATTATCGATTTTTACGCATAATGTAAACAATAGGAGCCGATTTATCAGCAGAAGAGCAGAGAAAGGAATACAGGAATAATGAGGGAAAATAAATCAATCGCTATGCAGAAACATAGCGATTGATAGCGAGAGAATAAAATGATTACTCTTCGATATTATTGACGCTGATGATCTTTTCAACCTTATCTGCTTGTGCAGTAAGATTTAGCTGACGATAAGCATTTTCCATTAGCGGTAATGCTTCACGAGTCGCCTCAGAATCTGGATAATCACGCAGCATTTGCTCAACGCGGTTAACTACTGCAACAAAAGCGCCGCGCTTAGTGTAATATTGTGCAACGGAAAGCTCGTAGTTAGCTAAACGGTTGTGTAAATACACTAAACGTTTTTGTGCATCAGCCGCGTATTGGCTTCGCGGGAAAAGTTGCACTAACTGAGTAAAGTCGCGGAATGCAGCACGCGCATGTTGCGGATCTCGGTCAGAACGATCGATACCAAAGAAGTCCTGAATGGTATTGCCGTCAAATGCCATATCCGTTAAACCGCGCATATACACCACGTAATCGATATTAGGGTGCGTTGGATTTAAACGGGAGAAACGGTCAATCGTCGCTTGTGCCATTGGTAAATCATCTGCTTTATAATAAGCGTAGATAAGATCCAGTTGTACTTGTTGTGAATACGGACCGAATGGATAGCGAGTATCCAGTGCTTCAAGCTGCGTTATCGCTGAACGGAAATTACCGCTTTGTAATTTATCTTGCGCGATGGCATACATTTCCGATGGCGGATTATCAGGGACAGTATCCGATGAGCAACCTGCCAACGTCAGGCTTAATAGGGCAGCGGCTACTAAATATTTCATACGCATCATGACGTTTTGCTTATCCTCAGAGTGTTGTTCGGGAAGCTATCCATTCAGCTTCCGATATGTACCAGTTACAATACAATAGCATATTATTTTAAACGGCATTGCCGTTAAAACCCAACTTAAAACTTAAGAAGTTATCTTTATGTCACAGCAAGTACAACTCACAGCAACCGTTGCTGAATCACAACTCGGTCAACGTTTAGATCAGGCATTGGCTGAATTGTTCCCTGATTATTCACGTTCTCGCATAAAAGAGTGGATTTTGGAAGAACGCGTATCAGTCAACGATCAAATCATTGCCAAACCCAAAGAAAAAGTGCTGGGTGGAGAGTGTATCGTAATTGATGCGCTGATCGAAGAAGAACAACGTTGGGAAGCGCAAGATATTGCGTTAAATATCGTTTATGAAGATGACGACATTATTGTTATCAATAAACCGCGTGATTTTGTGGTTCACCCCGGCGCGGGAAATCCTGACGGTACAGTATTGAATGCGTTGCTGTATCATTATCCGCCGATTGTTGATGTCCCGCGTGCCGGAATTGTGCATCGTTTGGATAAAGATACTACCGGATTGATGGTGGCAGCGAAAACCGTGCCAGCTCAAACGCGCTTGGTGGAATCATTACAAGCCAGAGAAATTACCCGCGAATATGAAGCGGTCGCGATCGGTACGATGGCGGGCGGCGGAACAGTGAATGCGGCTATTGCACGTCACCCAAGCAAACGAACGCATATGGCAGTTTTTCCAATGGGTAAACCTGCGGTGACACATTACCGCATTATGGAGCATTTCCGCGCTCATACTCGTTTACGTTTACGTCTGGAAACCGGTAGAACTCACCAAATTCGGGTACATATGGCACATATTAGTCACCCGTTAGTTGGTGACCCGTTATATGGCGGTCGTCCGCGTCCGCCAAAAGGCGCTTCCGCAGAATTTATTCAGGTATTACGCAGTTTCGATCGTCAGGCACTTCATGCCACGATGTTACGTTTACATCACCCTGTTAGCGGTGAATTGATGGAGTGGCACGCGCCGATTCCAGACGATATGGTTCAGTTAATTGAAGCTCTGCGCGCAGATAGTGAAATCTTTAAAGATGAGATGAATTGGTAATGCTGCCATTAATTACGCCGGAATGGATTTTACCTACAGGAGTAAAATCTATGTGCACCACCCGTAATGGCGGTGTCAGCATTACGCCATACAATAGCCTTAATTTGGGTGACCATGTTGGCGATTCTCCACAAGCAGTGGCGGAAAATCGCCAGCGTTTAGCACGGCAATTAGCATTATCCGGCGATATTACTTGGCTTGAGCAGGTGCATGGCGTTGATGTATTGACGCTAGATCGCCATCAGCCAGATTCATTACGCGCTGATGCCAGTTACAGCAAAACACGAGGAAAGGTATGCGCCATCATGACCGCCGATTGTCTTCCCGTGTTGTTTTGTTCGCAAGCCGGTGATGAAATCGCTGCGGCTCATGCGGGCTGGCGCGGGCTTCATGCCGGTGTTCTTGAGCGGACAGTCGCGCACTTTAGCGCTGCACCGAAAAATATCATGGCATGGTTGGGACCCGCGATTGGTGCACAAAAATTTGAAGTCGGAGCAGAGGTGCGCGCAGCTTTTGTTGATGTTGATCCCCAAGCTGAATCCGCGTTTAAATGTACGGGTGAAAAATATTTAGCAGACATCTATTTGTTAGCTCGTCAGCGCCTCAACTCGCTAGGGGTACAAAAAATTTATGGCGGTAATTTCTGCACAATGAGCCAATCTGAACTATTTTTTTCATACCGGCGTGAAAAACAGACCGGCAGGATGGCTAGCTTAATCTGGTTAGATTAATTTTTTGAAGTCGATGAATGACTCAATTTTGTGAATTGGCTTCGATAATTTATATTGACTTTAACCTTGAAAAACGCTTAAGCAACCTTATCTATACAGCATAGCAACATATTAAACCCAATTTTTGGAGGTGTTATGCGTCTGGATCGTCTTACCAGCAAATTTCAACTCGCTCTGGCTGATGCACAATCATTAGCATTAGGGCGTGATAATCAATTTATAGAACCTATCCACTTGATGAGCGCTTTGTTGTCTCAAGAGGGCGGAAGCGTTCGTCCATTACTTACTTCAGCCGGTGTTGATGTCAGCCGTTTACGTAACGACTTAGATGATGCTCTAAGCCACGCGCCGCAAGTTGAAGGCGCGGGTGGTGATGTACAGCCATCTAATGAATTAGTTCGTATCTTAAATCTTTGTGACAAATTAGCTCAAAAGCGCAATGACAAATTTATTTCTTCTGAGCTATTTATTCTTGCAGCTTTGCAAGATCGCGGTCAGTTAGGCGATTTGCTAAAAAAAGCCGGAGCAACAGAAGATAAAATTACCAAAGCGGTCGATCAACTAAGAGGTGGTGAAAACGTGGACGATGCCAATGCTGAAGATCAACGTCAGGCGTTAAAAAAATACACAATTGACCTGACTGAGCGTGCTGAGCAGGGCAAATTAGATCCTGTCATTGGGCGTGATGAAGAAATCCGCCGGACTATTCAAGTATTACAGCGCCGAACTAAAAATAATCCGGTATTAATTGGTGAGCCGGGTGTTGGTAAAACCGCGATTGTTGAGGGACTTGCTCAACGTATCGTCAATGGCGAAGTGCCGGAAGGTCTGAAAAATAAACGAGTACTTTCTCTCGATATGGGTGCGCTGATCGCGGGAGCTAAATATCGCGGTGAATTTGAAGAGCGTTTGAAAGGTGTATTAAGCGATCTGGCAAAACAGGAAGGCAGCGTCATTCTGTTTATTGACGAATTGCATACGATGGTCGGTGCTGGTAAAGGCGACGGTGCGATGGACGCCGGTAATATGTTGAAACCAGCATTAGCGCGCGGTGAATTACATTGCGTCGGAGCGACTACGCTTGATGAATATCGTCAATATATTGAAAAAGATGCGGCATTAGAGCGTCGTTTTCAAAAAGTGTATGTTGCTGAACCAACAGTAGAAGACACCATCGCAATTTTGCGTGGTTTGAAAGAACGTTATGAACTGCATCATCACGTTCAGATTACTGATCCGGCAATTGTCGCCGCAGCAACATTATCGCATCGTTATATCTCTGATCGTCAGTTGCCAGATAAAGCCATTGATTTAATTGATGAAGCTGCTTCCAGTATCCGTATGCAGATGGATTCTAAACCAGAGCCTCTGGATCGCTTAGATCGCCGAATTATCCAGTTAAAACTGGAACAACAAGCATTGATGAAAGAATCTGATGATGCCAGTAAAAAACGCTTGGAAATGCTGAATGAAGAGTTAGAACAGAAAGAGCGTGAATACTCTGAACTGGAAGAAGAGTGGAAATCAGAGAAAGCCGCATTATCAGGAACTCAAAGTATTAAGACTGAGTTAGAGCAGGCTAAAACTTCTTTGGAACAAGCTCGCCGTGTCGGTGATTTAGCGCGTATGTCTGAATTGCAATATGGCAAAATTCCTGAATTGGAAAAACAGTTGGATTTAGCGGTGCAATCCGAAGGCAAAACCATGCACTTGTTGCGTAATAAAGTAACTGATGCAGAAATTGCGGAAGTGCTGGCAAAAGCAACCGGTATCCCTGTTGATCGTATGCTTGAGGGGGAACGCGATAAATTATTGCGTATGGAAAAGCAACTGCATGATCGTGTCATCGGTCAAAATGAAGCAGTTGAAGCGGTATCGAATGCTATTCGTCGTAGTCGTGCGGGTTTATCTGATCCTAATCGTCCGATTGGCTCTTTCCTGTTTTTAGGTCCGACTGGTGTAGGTAAAACTGAACTGGCGAAAGCATTAGCTAATTTTATGTTCGACAGTGACGATGCGATGATCCGTATTGATATGTCTGAATTTATGGAGAAACACAGCGTTTCTCGTTTAGTCGGTGCGCCTCCGGGATATGTTGGTTACGAAGAGGGCGGTTATTTGACAGAAGCGGTTCGCCGTCGTCCTTATTCAGTGATCTTATTGGACGAAGTGGAAAAAGCTCACCCTGATGTATTCAATATTTTATTGCAAGTTTTGGACGATGGCCGATTAACTGATGGTCAGGGACGCACTGTTGATTTTCGTAATACGGTAGTCATTATGACCTCTAACTTAGGTTCCGATATGATTCAGGAACGCTTTGGGCAATTGGATTATGGTGAAATGAAAGAGTTGGTGATGAGTGTGGTAAGCCATCATTTCCGCCCTGAATTCATCAATCGTATTGACGAAACCGTGGTATTCCACCCGTTGGGTGAAAGTATGATTAAGTCAATTGCACGTATTCAATTGCAACGTCTGTATCAGCGTTTGGAAGATCGCGGATATGTTATTTCTATGTCTGAAGCGGCGTTAGATTTGCTGGCAAAAGAGGGCTACGATCCGGTGTATGGTGCTCGTCCGTTAAAACGAGCTATCCAACAGGAAATCGAAAACCCATTGGCGCAGCAGATTCTATCCGGTCAGTTATTGCCGGGTGTGCCAGTTGAACTAGATATTGAAAACGATAAAATCGTCGCTAAACAATAAATAATTGTTGATGTAATAATGATAAGTAATAAGGGGCGATAAAAGTCGCCTCTTATTATAATTTGATGAATAAATAAACGGTTGGTATCGTTTTTTAAATTAATACTTGCCAGATAGCTCAGAGTCCCTATAATGCGCCACCACTGACACGGGATAGCCGTTGTTGGTTGGTGTTTTGAGTGCAAAAATCCACGATTTAACACTTGACTCTAAAACGGGAAAGCGTAGTATACGCAGCCCGTGCCGCAGCAGGTTATGCTTACTTCGGCATCGCTCTTTAACAATTTATCAGACAATCTGTGTGGGCACTCACAAGACGGTATCTCAGTTATCTGCATTTCGGTGCGATAACATCAAATAATACCAAGTCTTAAAGAGTGACCAGACAGTAATTCATTTGAATTATTGAAAGTAATCTTTGAGCATCAAACTTAAATT
>JAISKF010000052.1 GCA_031261005.1 Enterobacteriaceae bacterium
ATCTTTGTTGGCTGCGTTCGCTCACCCGAATCACTTAGTTTACTAAGCTCATCGGGATTAATGAGAGACATCGTGTCTCTCACCGGAGGCAGCCTACGGCTGTTCAAATTCGTTCCTGACGAATTTGTCACTCACTTGCCGCCTTGATGCAACTTGAATTATTTTGGGTATAGAAATTTTCTTATGTTTATATTAACGCATATTTTCAGATAAATTTGTTTGATAATGAGCAAATTCGAGCATAAATAATGAGCGTTTGTTTCATTAAAGAATATTTATGTGATAAAAATCACAAAGAGTATGTAAATTAACAGATCCATAGGTTATAAAAATGATACATTCTGCGCCGCGAACGTACAGTAAACCTATAATTCGCACTCGGTCACATATCATCGACAAAAAAACAGATAATATTGTGCGCGATAAAGAAAATTATGTGGGCATTTCATTACTCGCTCATTCCAAAAACATACACATACGAAAACACTGAGATGAACTAATTCCAGTGGAGGCATAATGTTAAGTATATTCAAACCCGCGCAGCACATTGCACGGCTGTCTCAGGACAAGATAGATCCGACCTATCGCAGACTGCGCTGGCAGATCTTTATAGGGATCTTCTTCGGTTACGCCGCTTATTACTTAGTTCGTAAGAACTTTGCCCTCGCCATGCCTTATTTAGTGGAGCAAGGCTTTAGCCGTGGTGATTTGGGTTTCGCGTTATCCGGTATTTCAATTGCTTACGGTTTCTCTAAATTCATCATGGGATCGGTTTCTGACCGTTCTAACCCGCGCGTATTTTTACCAGCAGGTCTGATTCTGGCAGCGCTGGTGATGTTATTTATGGGTTTCGTACCGTGGGCAACGTCCAGCATTATGGTGATGTTCGTATTGCTGTTTGCTTGTGGTTGGTTTCAGGGTATGGGTTGGCCTCCATGCGGTCGTACTATGGTGCATTGGTGGTCTCAGAAAGAACGCGGCAGTATCGTGTCTGTCTGGAACTGTGCTCATAATGTCGGCGGCGGTGTTCCTCCTCTGTTATTTATGCTGGGTATGGCATGGTTCAATGACTGGCACGCCGCATTTTATATGCCAGCGTTGGGCGCTATCCTGATCGCTATTATTGCGTTTGCTCTGATGCGTGATACACCGCAATCTTGTGGTTTACCGCCAATTGAAGAGTACAAAAACGACTATCCGCCTGATTACTCGCAAGAAGCGGAAGAAGAACTGACTGCAAAAGAAATTTTCATGAAGTATGTCTTCCCGAACAAACTGCTGTGGTACATCGCCATCGCTAACGTGTTCGTATACTTACTGCGTTACGGCATTCTGGACTGGTCGCCAACTTACCTGAAAGAAGTCAAACACTTCGCGCTGGATAAATCTTCCTGGGCGTACTTCTTCTATGAATATGCAGGGATTCCGGGTACGCTGCTGTGCGGCTGGATGTCAGATAAAGTATTTAAAGGCAATCGCGGTGCTACCGGTGTGTTCTTCATGATTCTGGTGACGATCGCCACTGTTGTTTACTGGCTGAATCCGGCAGGCAATCCGGGTATCGATATGGCATGTATGACAACTATCGGCTTCCTGATTTACGGTCCGGTGATGTTAATCGGTCTGCATGCACTGGAACTCGCACCGAAGAAAGCCGCAGGTACTGCCGCTGGCTTTACTGGTTTGTTCGGTTATTTGGGCGGTTCTGTTGCTGCAAGTGCCATCGTTGGTTACACCGTTGACTTCTTCGGTTGGGACGGCGGCTTTATGGTGATGATCGGCGGTAGCTGTCTGGCTGTAGTGCTGTTGGTATTAACCATGATCAACGAAAACAAACACAAAGCTGAATTACAAGCGAAACAATCCGCGTAATCAGTGTGCTGCCGTACTGTGACAGTCGGCAGCAACCAAGCTATTAATTTAAATTAAACCAATTACCCGTTAAGCGTCACAGAGATGTCATGTTTTACGGGTATTTTTTTAGCCATTGTTTCAGTCATTAATCATTTTAATAAGAAAGACGCATTAATTAACAAATAAACTGCTTACCTCTTTTAACTACGGAGAAAAACTGATGAAAATGGGTTTTAAAACGTTACTAACCAGTATAGTTCTGAGTATGTCGCTGGTTTCCGCTGCCGATGCCGCAGATAAAAACGACAAGAAAAACGATAAAATTGTCATTGCTCACCGCGGAGCAAGCGGCTATCTGCCGGAACATACTCTACCGTCTAAAGCATTGGCATATCAGCAAGGCGCTGATTTTCTAGAGCAAGATTTGGTGATGACCAAAGATGATCATTTGGTTGTGCTGCATGATCACTTTTTGGATCGCGTCACCGATGTCGCTGATCGCTTCCCTGATCGCGCGCGTAAAGATGGTCGTTATTACGCTATTGATTTTACGCTGGACGAAATCAAATCACTGAAATATACCGAAGGCTTTGATATTAAAGACGGTAAAAAAGTGCAGATTTTCCCAAATCGTTTCCCAATGGGTAAATCTGACTTCCGTGTTCATACTTTTGAAGATGAAATAGAGTTTATTCAAGGATTAAATCACTCTACCGGTAAAAACATCGGCATCTATCCAGAGATTAAATCGCCGTGGTTCCACCGCAGTGAAGGTAAAGACATCTCCGTTAAAGTGCTTGATGTGCTGAAACAATATGGCTACACCAAAAAAGACGACAATATCTATCTGCAATGCTTTGATTTCAATGAACTGAAAAGAATCAAAACTGAGCTGATGCCAAAAGCGGGCGTGGATCTGAAACTGGTTCAGTTGATCGCGGAAACTGACTGGGAAGAAACCTTTGAACCAAACGCTGACGGCAAACTGGTTAACTACAGCTATGACTGGATGTTCAAACCAGGTGCGATGAAAGAGATCGCCAAATATGCTGATGGGATTGGTCCACAATATCCAATGCTGTTAGATGTTAAAGCATCTAAAGTCGGTGATATAAAACTGTCACCAATGACCAAAGAAGCCCATGACAGCGGAATGGTGGTTCACCCGTATACCCTGCGCGCTGACGCACTTCCAGCTTATGCTTCCAGTATGAATCAGTTATTGGACATCATGTACAATCAGGCAAAAGTTGATGGCTTGTTCTCTGATTTCCCTGATTTAGCCGTGCAATTCCTGCAAAAAGAAGGGGAGCATAAGTAATAATTAATAAGGGCGGCAGATTGCCGCCCTACAGAAAAACTTCATAATTATTTGAAATTTATAGCAATAATCAGAAGTTCAGGTTAATTTATCTTACTTCTCGTGCGGAAACACCAGATTCAGCACAATCGCCGTAATCCCACCCGCAGCAATACCTGATGACAACAGTGTTTTCAGCCATTCAGGAGCAAATTGTAAGATTTGCGGTTGTTGAGAAACACCTAAACCAACTGCCAGCGACAGCGCCATAATCATAATCGCGCGGCGATTTAAGGTTTCGCGGGAGACAATTCGCACACCTGATGCGGCAATCGTACCGAACATCACGATCGTTGCGCCGCCGAGTACCGGTTCGGGAATGCCCAGCACAAAACTGCTCACCACAGGGAATAAGCCTAACAGAACCAACATCAATGCAACCACATAACCCACATAGCGGCTGGCAACACCGGTTAACTGAATAACGCCATTATTCTGACCAAAGCAAGAGTTAGGGAATGTGTTAAACACCGCAGACAACATAGAGTTCAAACCATTTGCCAGTACGCCGCCTTTCAAGCGTTTCATATAGACAGGACCGGAAACCGGTTGTTCGGAAACATCAGATGTCGCAGTAATATCGCCGATGGTTTCCAGTGAAGTGATCATAAACACCAGCATCAGCGGGATCAGCAGCGTCCAGTCGATACCTAAACCGTAATACAACGGCGTTGGTATCATGATCAGTTCATTTTCTACCTGACTCTTCTCCGGCAGCATTCCGGTTGCCCACGCCAGCAGATAGCCAATTGCCATCGCAATCACCAGCGAAGAAACCCGCAAATACGGATTGCGCTGGCGGTTAAGCAGAATAATCGTCACCAGCACAACGCCCGCCAGCAACAAGTTGCTTGGAGAACCGAATGTATTATTGGTTTCAGACATGGCGCTGTAACCGCCGCCGATAGAAATCAGACCAACTTGAATCAGCGATAAACCAATAATCATCACCACAATGCCCGACACCAGCGGCGTAATTACGCGCTGCGCTAAGTGCAAAATACGTGACAGAAAGATTTCCGTGCAAGATGCCAGCATCAATGTACCGAACAGCGTCGCCATCATCGTCGGCACATCAGCGCCGCCATTTTTCAGCGCCGTTCCGCCCATAATCAGCGGCGCAACGAAGTTAAAGCTGGTTCCCTGAATGGACAGTAGACCAGAACCGATCGGTCCCCAGGTACGGATTTGCAGCAGTGATGCCAGACCCGAAGCAAACAGCGACATACTAATAATGTGCTGAGTATCTTGTGCAGGCAAACCAAGCGCCTGACAAATCAGCATCGCGGGCGTAATAACGGCAACGAACATCGCCAATAAATGCTGTAACGCCGCAAATAGCGTTTGCGGTAACGGCGGGCGATCTTCGAGATGATAAATCAGTTCACTACGAACAGTAGGCTTGCTGTCGATCGGAGTTTTGACAGCATCAGAAGCGGATTGTGTGCTAGCCATAATTAAAATGGAGAACCTCAGTGGCAACAAAACGAGCATTTTAATGAAATTAAAATTTATCGCAACCGTTTGCGTAATGAACAAAAGAAAGGAAAATGACAGCGACGCTCAACATCTCATTTATAGCCCAAGAACTTTCAACCTAACGGGATATAAAGAAAATCGGGAAAAAACCAAAATGAAAATCAGCTCAAATTGGTTAATTTTATATCGTCACATATAGATCAAAACGATGATTTTTAGTGTTAATTGATGCCTGCGGCGGTTGATTCGCTAATGGCGGTGCGTAATCAGGACGTTTCACCACGACACGTTTTTTCGCTAACTGACAGGCGGGAACTAACAAGCCATCGGCATCAAGATCTTCACCCACCAATGACTGAAATACGCGCATCTCTTTTTTCACTAAAGCGCTTTTTTGTCGATGAGGAAACATCGGATCGAGATAAACCACATCTGGCGCGGGCTGAATAGCAGATAACGCCGTCAGGCTGGAGGCATGTAATAGCGTCAACCGTTCTTGTAACCAGCCGCCGATCTCCGCATCGGCATAAGCGCGTTGCAAACCGTCATCAAGCAAAGCTGCCACAACCGGATTACGTTCCAGCATACGCACTTTGCAGCCGATAGATGCCAGCACAAACGCATCTCTGCCTAAACCGGCTGTTGCATCAACAACATCAGGCAGATAGCTGCCTTTAATACCGACCGCTTTGGCTACCGCTTCACCGCGACCGCCGCCGAACTTGCGCCGGTGAGCCATAGCGCCAGCGACAAAATCGACATAAATTGCGCCTAATTTGGGTTCATCACGCTTACGCAGTTCAAGGCGTTCAGGCGTTAACACCAGTGCCATGATCGCCTGTTCATCGGAAACTAAACCCCAGCGTTGCGCTAAAACAGATAAGGCGCGGGAATCCGCGCCTGTTTCACTAGTTAAATAGACTGACACGACTTGCGGTTATCCCTTAATGCCGTAATGACGCAGCATAGCGTCCAGTTGCGGAGCGCGGCCACGGAAGTTTTTAAACAGCGTCATCGGCTCATCAGAACCGCCCTGCGACAGGATATTATCTAAAAATGAGTTACCGGTTTCAGGATTGAAAATTCCCTCTTCCTCAAAGCGCGAGAACGCATCGGCTGACAGCACTTCTGCCCACAGATAGCTGTAGTAACCAGCAGCATAACCACCAGCAAAAATATGGCTGAACGCATGCGGGAAACGCCCCCAGCTTGGTGATGGCATCACCGCAACTAATTTTTTCACTTCAGCAAGCGTCTGCATAATCTTCGCGCCCTCAGACGGCTGATATTCATAATGCAGACGGAAATCAAACAGTCCGAACTCTAACTGACGCAGAATAAACAGTGCTGCCTGATAATTTTTCGCTGCCAGCAGTTTATCTAACATTTCCTGCGGAAGCGCTTCACCGGTCTGATAATGACCAGAGATAAATGCCAGCGCTTCCGGCTGCCAGCACCAGTTTTCGAGGAACTGACTTGGCAACTCTACCGCGTCCCATGCCACACCATTAATACCCGAAACGCCCGCCGTATCAATTTTGGTCAGCATGTGATGAATACCGTGACCAAATTCATGGAATAACGTAGTGACTTCATCATGAGTGAACAACGCGGGTTTATCGCCCACCGGACGATTGAAGTTACAAGTCAGATACGCAACCGGTTTTTGCAGATGACCATCGGCATAACGCAAACTACCAACACAATCGTCCATCCATGCCCCGCCGCGTTTATGCTCGCGCGCGTAGAGATCGAGATAAAAACTGCCGCGCAGCTCGCCTTGTGCATCGAAAAGATCAAAGAAACGCACTTCTGGATTCCAGACATCAACACCAGTGCGCTCTTTCGCTGTGATACCAAACACGCGCTTAACCACTTCAAACAGCCCTTGCACTACGCATTGCTCTGGAAAATAAGGTCTTAATTGCTCATCGCTGATGGAGTACAGATGTTGCTTCTGTTTTTCGCTGTAATAGCTAACGTCCCACGCTTCTAATTCCGATTTGCCAAAATGCTGTTGCGCGAAAGCACGCAGATCCGCCAGCTCTTTTTCACCTTGAGCGCGAGCGCGTTTGGCTAAATCATTGAGGAAATCCAATACTTGCTGCGGATTTTCCGCCATTTTAGTTGCCAGCGATTTATCGGCATACGTATTGAAACCTAACAACTGCGCTAATTCGTAACGCAGCGCCAGCGTTTCTGCCATAACTTCACTGTTATCCCATTTACCGGCATTCGGACCCTGATCAGAGGCGCGCGTCGTAAAGGCTTGATACATTTCATAGCGCAATTCGCGGTTATCAGCGTAAGTCATCACTGGCAGATAGCTTGGCATATTCAGCGTCAGCAACCAGCCCTCTTGCTCTTTAGCTTTTGCCATTTCACGGGCGGCATCGAGCGCGCTTTCCGGCAGACCCGCTAATTCCGCTGGATCAGTAATTAACTTGCTCCAGCCCATCGTGGCATCAAGCACGTTATTGCTGTAAGTCGAACCCAGTTCAGACAAACGAGAAACAATTTCACCGTAGCGTTTCTGTTTTTCTGTATCCAGACCAATGCCGGACAGCTCGAAGTCACGCAGCGCATTTTCTACGGATTTTTTCTGCGCTTTGCTTAACTGATTAAAAGCCGCACCATTTTTCAGATTGCGGTAAGCATCGTACAGCCCTTTATGCTGCCCGACCCAAGTACCATATTCAGACAGTAACGGTAAAGATTGTTCATAGGCTTCGCGCAGTTCTGCGCTATTTTTGACCGAGTTCAAGTGACTAATCGGCGACCAGATTTTCCCTAATCTATCATCAACTTCTGCTAACGGTTGGCACAGATTCTCCCAAGTGAAAGCACCGGTTTGCGCGACAACTCGCTCGACTTCTGCACGGCAATCCGCCAGTGCTGCGTTAACCGCAGGAACAATATCGGCAGGTTTGATTGCAGAGAATGGCGGTAGATCTTGAAAAGTTAACAATGGGTTAGTTATAGCTTTAGTCATGGCAACAGTCCTTAAATTTGGCAATAGCATTAACATGCGGGCTATTATGGGCGAAATCAATAGTAGGTGAAACTAATCCCACTAATAGACGTTCTCTTTCTCTGCGAGAAGGCAGATCATTTTCCCTTTTTATCATGCAGACAGTTTATACTGTGCATCATTGCGTCAAATTGCTGATATTTAACTTCTCGATTGGGCTATTTTCCCAAGAGTCATGCAGTCTGATTGTTAGTAATCCAAAAGAATCTCTATCCACAGGAAAGCCTAAAATACTATGTTAAGTTATCGCCACAGTTTCCATGCTGGCAATCATGCCGATGTTGTGAAACACACCGTCCAGAGCCTAATCATTGACTCATTAAAAGAAAAGGAAAAACCATTCCTTTATCTGGATACTCATGCCGGTGCCGGTCGTTACTTTTTAGGCAGTGAACACGCGGAAAAAACCGGCGAATATCTGGAAGGGATCGCCCGTATTTGGCAGCGTGACGATATTCCTGCGGAACTGGAAACATACATGTCAGCGGTACGCGCTTATAATAAAAGCGGGCAATTAAAGTATTATCCGGGTTCGCCGCTGATTGCCGCACAACTGCTGCGTGAACAGGATCGCTTACACTTAACAGAACTGCACCCAAGCGATTATCCACTGCTGCGTCATGAATTCCTGAAAGATCCGCGCGCCAAAGTCATGCGAGCTGACGGCTATCAGCAGATAAAGTCCCAGCTTCCGCCTGCTTCGCGCCGCGGTTTTGTCTTGATCGATCCGCCTTATGAAATTAAAACGGATTATCACGCGGTTGTTCAGAGTATTCAGGACGGATATAAACGCTTTGCTACCGGCGTTTATGCTCTGTGGTATCCCGTTGTTTTGCGTCAACAAATCAAGCGAATGTTCAAAGAGCTGGAAGAAACCGGCATTCGCCGTATTTTACAAATTGAACTGGCTGTTCAGCCAGACAGCGACCGACGCGGCATGACAGCATCAGGAATGATTGTTATCAATCCGCCGTGGAAACTGGAACAGCAGATGAATACCGTTTTACCCTGGTTGCACAAAGTGTTAGTACCTGAGGGCATCGGTCACACTAAAGTGAGCTGGATTACGCCAGAATAAACGTTTAATTTATATTCTATTCAGGTTTAAGTACCTTTGATTATCCTTATGAGTACAAGAGAGAAAGTAACAATATTATGACTAAACATTATGATTATCTTGCTATTGGCGGCGGTAGCGGCGGTATCGCCTCTATCAATCGTGCCGCATCTTACGGACAGAAATGTGCCATTATCGAAGCGAAATATCTTGGCGGCACTTGCGTCAATGTCGGTTGCGTACCGAAAAAAATCATGTGGCATGCAGCACAAATTTCTGAGGCGATTCATCTGTACGGCGCAGACTACGGTTTTGATGCCACAGTAAATAACTTCGACTGGCAGAAGCTAATCGAAAGCCGCTCGGCTTATATCGACCGTATTCATCAATCTTACGAACGTGTATTAGGCAATAACAAAGTGGACGTGATCCACGGTTTTGCTCGTTTCGTTGATGCGAATACCGTTGAAGTAAACGGCGAGCAAATCACGGCTAAACATATTTTGATCGCCACGGGTGGCCGCCCGTCTATTCCAGCGATTACCGGAGCAGAATTCGGTATTACTTCCGATGGTTTCTTTGCGTTAGATGCCATGCCGAAACGCGTTGCTGTTGTCGGTGCTGGCTATATCGCGGTGGAAATTGCCGGTGTATTGAACGGATTAGGCGCAGATACTCATCTGTTTGTACGGAAACATGCACCATTGCGTACTTTTGATCCAATGATCGTCGAAACATTACTGGAAGTGATGGCGGCAGAAGGTCCGGCATTACATACTCATGCGATTCCTGAATCTGTGCAGAAAAATGCTGATGGCAGCCTGACACTGATATTAAAAGATGGCACTGAACACGTTACCGACTGTCTGATTTGGGCGATTGGACGAGAACCAGCCACCGATAAACTTAATCTGGAAGCGGCTGGCGTAACGCTGAACGGTAAAGGTCATATTTCTGTGGATAAATTCCAGAACACCAGTGTTCCGGGCATTTATGCAGTGGGCGATAACACTGGCGCAGTTGAGTTAACGCCGGTTGCCGTCGCTGCCGGTCGCCGTTTATCTGAACGCCTGTTTAACAACAAACCGAATGAGCATCTGGATTACTCCAATATTCCAACCGTGGTATTCAGCCACCCGCCAATCGGCACTATCGGTCTGACCGAAGAAGATGCCCGCGCGCAATATGGTGATGATCAGGTTAAGATCTATAAATCATCATTTACCGCCATGTACACCGCCGTAACCTCTCACCGCCAGCCATGCCGCATGAAACTGGTTTGCGCTGGTAAAGAAGAGAAAATCGTCGGCATTCACGGCATCGGCTTTGGTATGGACGAAATGTTGCAAGGCTTCGCGGTTGCAGTGAAGATGGGCGCAACAAAACAAGATTTCGATAACACCGTAGCGATCCACCCTACCGCATCGGAAGAGTTTGTGACGATGCGTTAATACACTATTCCCGATGGAATCCAGCCCGAATATTTTTGCGATATTCGGGCTTTTTGTTATCAAACCCAAAGAGATTTCAAATTACTACTTTATTTACTTTTCTACCAGTAGAGTTGCTCCACAACACTATGATCTTCAATCATAAATAAGTTGATTTTCGTAAAAAAGCTTGTTCACTATATCGTCAAAAGTAACTATATTGAACGGCAAAAATTAGACCATAAGATAAATTACAAGCGGAAAATAAGCTGATTAAGGAGAAACAATGAAAACCTGTTATCCAGTTAGAAAAACTACAGCCCGATCTATCCTTAATTTAGTAACACCTTAAACTCAATCCTGATACAAGATATTAAAAATGAATTCTGTTACTTCACTGATATTCAACCACAGCCATCACTTACTCCATGTGCGGGATAACCGCGCGCCGTTAGATGTACTGAGTTTTGAGGGGCATGAACAGCTCAGTCAGCCGTTTAGTTATGACATTGAGTTTACCAGCACTGACAAATCCATCAGTGAAAACACCATGCTGATGCAGGCGGCATCGCTGACCCTGCAAGCGCCGGTGGCGCAGGATTTTGGGCTGTCCATTCAAAAGCCGCTGCGCGTGATACACGGCGTGGTGACGGGATTTAAACAGCTAGCGACGTCACGGGACGAAAGCCGTTATGCCCTGACGCTGCAACCGCGGCTGGCGTTGTTGTCCCGCAGTCACCAGAACGCGATTTATCAGGACATGACGGTGCCGCAAATCGTGGAGAAAATCCTGCGAGAACGTCATGGCATGCGCGGACAGGATTTTGTGTTTACGCTGAAAAATGAATACCCGCGCCGTGAACAGGTGATGCAGTACGGCGAAGATGACCTGACGTTTATCCGCCACCTGCTCAGTGAAATCGGTATCTGGTTTCGTTTTACGGCAGATACCCGTCTGGATATTGATGTGGTTGAGTTTTACGACGACCAGCAATTTTATCAGCGGGGGCTGACATTACCCGCTGTACCACCGTCGGGAATGCAGGACAGCGGCGTGGAGTCGGTATGGGGCATGAGCCGCAGCCACAGCGTGGTGGAAAAATCCGTCAGCACGCGGGATTACAACTACCGCACGGCGTTAGAGGATTTAACGGCACAGGCTGATGTGACGCGCGGCGACACGACCACATACGGCGAAGCGTATCATTATGCGGAGAACTATCTGGCAGCCGGTAAAGCCGGACGCGAGCCGGAAGCGGAAAGCGGCGCGTTCTATGCGCGCATTCGTCATGAACGTTACCTCAATGCCCGGACACAACTGACGGGGGTCACCAGTTGCGCCACACTGGCACCGGGTCAGGAACTAAAAGTGACCGGAGCGAATGTGGCAGCGGTGTTCAGTCAGGGCATTGTCATCACGGCAATGAGGAGTTCAGCCCGCCGTGACCGCAGCTTTGAAATCACGTTTAACGCCATACCGTATTCGGAAGATTACGGCTTTAGACCGGCACTGATTCACCGACCAGTGATGGCAGGCACGTTACTTGCCAGAGTGACCAGCACCCGACAAAATGACATTTACGGGCATATTGATAAAGACGGACGTTATCGGGTTAATCTGCTGTTTGACCGCGATGAGTGGAACACCGGTTACGAAAGCCTGTGGGTGCGGCAGGCGAGAGCGTATGCCGGAGACACTTACGGCTTACACCTGCCGTTGCTGGCGGGAACGGAAGTGGCGATAGCCTTTGAGGACGGCAATCCGGACCGCCCGTATATTGCCCATGTGCTGCACGACTCGGCATATGGCGACCACGTGACTATCCGCAATTACAAACGCAATGTCCTGCGAACGCCGTCGAACAATAAATTACGGCTGGACGATGACCGCGGTAAAGAGCATATCAAACTCAGCACCGAGTATGGCGGCAAGTCCCAGCTTAATCTGGGTCATCTGGTTGACAGTGAGAAACAGAAACGGGGTGAGGGTTTTGAGCTGCGGACGGACAGTTGGGGCGCAATACGCGCCCAAAAAGGGATTTTTATCAGTGCAGATGAACAGCCGAAAGCACAGGGACAAGTGCTGGAGATGCAGCCTGCTATTAGCCTGCTGAAAAATGCCCGGCAGCAGATGGAGAAAATCGCCGGAGATGCCCGAACCGCGAATGCCAATCCGTCAGACCTTAATGCACAGATTGACTTACTACAAGAGAGTTTAAACGAACTGCAACGGTCAGTTCTCCTGATGAGTGCACCGGATGGCATGGCACTGACCAGCGGAGAACATCTGCAATTAACGGCGAAAGAGAACCTGATAGCCACTGCCGGTAAGAATGCGGATATCAGTGTGGTTAAGGACTTTTTTATCGGCGTGGGCAACGCCTTGAGTATCTTTGTGCGGAAGATGGGTATAAAGCTGATAGCCAATCAGGGCGCGGTGTCCATTCAGGCACATAATGATGTGATGGAATTGCTGGCGAAGAAATCCATCACGATAACCAGCACAAATGATGAGATTAACATCACCGCGAAGAAGAAAATCACCCTCAATGGTGGAGGAAGTTATATCACGCTGGACGAAAACCGGATTGAGTTAGGTACGTTGGGTGATTATACGACGAAAGCGGGACGGTACGGGCGGCAAGACAGGGCATCGATTAAACCGGCGACAATGGTGTTTCCAGTGATTCAGTGTGGAGGGTTTGATGAACAATTTATTCTTCTAGATGAGGAGGGAGAACCTATAGCAAATCAGAAATACAAAATAATTACAACTAGTGGGGAGGTTATTAATAAAGGTATAACAGATGATAATGGGGCGACAGAACGTATTATTACTGACGTAGAGAAAGAGCTAATTTTTGAATATGATTTGGAATAATTGATGCCATTAATAAATAATCGCGGAATTGCTAATCAGGTAAGTAATAGTAATCAAACAGTAACGGGGAAGATAAGATATGTTAAATCTATAGATACTTCTGGTTGGCTTTGGGTTAAGTTAGAACCTTCAAAAGAAAATGTATATTTATGTGAGTTTACTAAGGTATTACTTGTAAAAGATGAGTCTGGTCGATCATATTTTTCTATTATGGAGGGACCATATGCTAAAAAAACAGCTTCTTTATCCTCAGTAAATGCTAAGAAATGTTTAATACAGATTAAACGCTCTTTAGGGGCAAATATTATAGTAATTATTTCTGGAAGACAATGGGTTATTTCAAAACCAAGAAATAATACAGGTTATAATCAACTTGTTTCTATTCTTAATTTTAATGGTGATACAGCAAAAATTACGTTGGATTCAGATATTGATTATGAGGAAACCAATAGTAATAGTCCATATTTTAGAAAGGTCAGGCATTCTTCTCCATTACCGAAAGGGGAATATAAAATACTCGCACCTGATTATCCAAAAGATACGAGCATGACAAGTTTTTATAGAAATAATTATGGTGGTTATCCTGATTTAAAATATGATAGTGTTTGGTTTCCTATTGAATATGCTGGTAATCAGAATAGTAGCTTTGTACATGTAGGACACCTATCTGAGGGTTGTATTACGATATCTCAGCTAGATAAATGGAATGATATTTATAAATATTTAATCAGTAATAGACTTGATAATGAGGGTAAATATGTTGGTATACTTACGATTAAGTAGTTTTCTATTAATAGTATTATTTCCTACTGTTGTTTTTTCTGAAACTTCGTTGAAGGACTTCCGTTCCACTGATACGGCACATGGTCTTTATGAAATAAATGAGGCAGTTATTAAGTTTCTTGATGAGGAAAAAACCAAATCAAATATTAATAGACGAAGTATGGGACCAAATCTTAAAATATGGGTTCCAAAATGTTCTGTACCATTAAAGGTAGAATGGACCCCTAAATATTATGGTTTATCTAATAGACATTCAGTTTCTGTATATTGTGATAAAACTATTGATGGAAGTCATGAGAAAAAGTGGAGAGTAAATATTCCTACTGCTGAGAAATAAATTTTCCTGATAATTTTTATGGTATTCTCGTAGTGGTGACCATGATTTTACTGTCTTTCACCACTATAAAGGAGTTATAGAGTGAAAACGATACTAAAAATTATAGCTGCATTTTTTATTCTTATTATTTGTTTTCTGTCGTTATATTATTTTTTTGCTATCAGACCTGATGATGATAAATGTAGAGCGTTATCGACTCAATCGTCAAAACATAATGATTTTTATGTATTCGTTGATAAGTTAGCCGAACGACGAATAGATAAATCAGGGAAATTATGGGTAGTAACGTGGCATAATTTAACTAATATGTATGACGCTATAGATACCCAGATAGTAGCAGATATTACGCATAATTCAGTTAAATACCTCAGTGATGCTATACAAGTTATATCCAGTCCAGAGTATGATGAAAGTCAAAAAGTCTATACGGCAATGGTCATGCAAAAACTCCCTA
>JAISKF010000002.1 GCA_031261005.1 Enterobacteriaceae bacterium
GAAGTCACCGGATTTGCCCGCAGCAAGTTTTAATTGCTATTCACAAAGTTTTTTATGCTGATACTTAATAACGCGCTGGGTTCACGGGCGGCAGGTTGCCGCCCCTACGGATTGTTATTTATTATCAATATATTAATCTAATTTTTACCATTCCCTTATCCAGACCTGAGATGAGTGACTTTATCAAAAGTATAAGTCTGATTGATTTACTTTTTTGTCACCAATGCTTGTAGCAAATCAATATGCGCCGGACTATCGTTAAGCGCTGGAATATAGTGATAAAACTCTCCGCCCTGCGCCATAAAAAATGCGCGATTCTGCTTATCAATTTCTTCGATGGTTTCCAGACAATCCGCCGAGAATCCGGGGCAAATCACCTGAACTTTTTTTATCCCCTGCGCTGGCAGCGCTTTCAGGGTTTCATCGGTATACGGTTGTAGCCACACTTCTCGCCCAAAGCGGGATTGATACGTCATTTTATATTGGGATTGCATTAGCCCTAATGCGGCGGCTACCGCTTTGGTGGTCGCTTCGCAGCGCTGCGGATAATCATCACCCTCGTCGGCATAACGCTGCGGAATGCCGTGATAAGAAAACAGTAAAAGATCCGGCTGCCCGTGTTGCTCAAACGAAACCTTAATCGATGCAACTAGCGCCGCAATATAGAGTGCATGTTCCGCATAATCACGAATAAAAACCACTTCCGGTAAGTTACGGCGTTTAGCAAATGCTGCGGACAATGCGTCCCAAACGGCTGCGGTTGTTGAACAGGAATATTGCGGATACATCGGCAATACCACCAAGCGTTGCACGCCGTGATCCAACAAACGAGTCAGCGCCTCATTTACCGATGGCGAGCCATAAGTCATAGCAAGCTCCACCGGCGTATCCGTCAAGCGTTGAGCCAGAGCCAATTGCTGCTTGCGGCTATACACCAGCAACGGAGAACCCTCTTGCGTCCAGACCGACTGATATAATCCGGCAACTCTTGGCGAACGGCGCGGTAAGATAATTCCGTGCAGCAGCGGATACCAAATCAACCGACGGGTATCAACAACACGGCGATCCTGTAAAAATTCAGCAAGATAACGCTTCACCGCCCCTATCGTCGGTGCATCAGGCGTACCTAAATTCACTAACAGGATACCGGTTTTAAGCTGGGACATAGTTACTATGCTCTCTGAGGCGAGGAATGTTGAAAAAGATAAGCGTTATATTAGCAGTTGCCAGACAGACTGCCTATGTAGGGTTTTATGGAAATATTGATGATTGTGATAGGTTTAGAATCAATTATGCGGCGGTCAGCCAGAACATACGCTTTTCGTAGGCGGCAACCTGCCGCCCCTACAAATTATTCTTTATTATCAATATAATAATCACCTGAGTATTAAGATAAATATCCCGCTAATTCAGTAACTCTTTTATAATCTTCCCATAGCCAATATTTATTCTTTGGCTCAGATGCTTTCTTTAACGCATTTTTTATACAATTTATCAACTCAGACTCACACGTATTCAAGCTCGACGGTTCAATTTTAAAATATGTCAAGTTAGAGGGTTGCCTATTAGTATATTTAGAATCATTATATAACACAGCAGATCGTAATGACATTTCAAAAATATTATTTATAACTCCATTAAAATATATGGATATTTTTCCTCTTCTTAAGACAATGTCATTGATTTCAGGGTTATTATTCCCTCTTGTATAAAATTCAGGTCTCTCCTTATCATATTCAACTAACGCAACTAAAAGAACTAATATATTAATATATTGTTGTTTTCCTGTGTCTTTTTTCGCTGTTATAGCGGTTCGCAAACAAGCATGTAATTTATTTATTAGCTGATCAATATCCCTAATTTTCAGATCATAAGTATAACAAACAGCTTCTATATATTTATTAATACCAAGATTAGCTTCAGTTTCTATAAGAGGATAAAGGTTTAATTCTTGATGATAAGATGTAAAATCTAACTTCAATGCGTTTAAATAACAGTTCAGATCAGGGGCGGACAGACACAGACTAGCTTTTCTATCAAAGAAACGTTTTATATACTGTTTAGCGTCAAAGTTATTACCATATACCGATGTAATTGAATGGCAAAGTTGTTCAGTATCCGTTGCAACAACAAACACAAAATTATCAGTTTTAAAAAAATGCTTAATAACTTCTAACATTTCAATTGAATAAGTAGGGCGGCAACGGTCTAGTTCATCAATTAAAACAATCACTGGTAATTTAGCGTTATAATTTTTCTTAAGTATTAAAGCTAATTCACTAAGTTTAGTACGAATTTCTTTAATTGCCGCTGCTTGATCATGATATTCACTGGTTAATTTATCAATATAATCTATTTCACTAACTTCAAGTATACGGTTAGCAAACTCCATGCCTATATTTGAATCATTCATTAACTTAGCTGTTACAAAGCCTGATGCAGCGACAGCGCTACCTTTTAAAAACTTTCCAAAGGATGTCTTAATATTTTTTATAGCATCAGACTTAGCAGTAAGAAGATCAAATGCTTCTAGCTGGCTAAGTAATTCACTTGTTACTACAGTAAGCGGACTCTTTGAAAAATCACTTTCCCAAGCATCAATATAAATAACAGGGTGTTTTTCATTAAGTAGCTCGGTATATACCCTTTTTAGAAATTCTGTTTTCCCTGAACCCCATGCCCCATCAATATTTAGAACAAATCCAGAACGCTCGCCTGTAATGTAATCAATAATGAATTTTCCATATTCTTTTCTATTTAACTTACAATTATCAAAATTAAATGTCTCTAACCACTCTGCATATTTTTCTTTTTTTATATCAATCATCAAGACATTTCCCATAAATATTATATACAAATTAATAATATAAACTCATAAATGAGAGCTTATATTAAATACATAATTAATTGTTTTGCTACGCTTAATGTATACATATACAGCAATTTGAACAAGATGAACTATTGATATAAATCAAATAAAAACCAAGTTATTTCTATAAAAAACAACAAAGACGCTACAAGAGCGTCTTTATCTATATCTATTTATTCGTTTAACACGAACTTAATTAACCAAGAATTTTCGCTAATTCGTCGCTAACTTCGGTAACTTTACGAGTGCCGTCCAGTTTGAAGTATTTGGTGTTGCCGTTTTTGGCTTCGGCGCTGTAATACTCAACCAGCGGTTTGGTTAACGCATGGTATTCGACCAGACGTTGACGCACGGTCGCTTCCTGATCATCTTTACGAGTGGTCAGTTCTTCGCCGGTAACATCATCTTTACCTTCAACTTTAGGCGGGTTGAATTTAACGTGATAAACACGACCAGACGGTGCATGTACGCGGCGGCCAACAATGCGTTCAACGATAATGTCATCAGGCACGTCGAATTCCAGCACATCATCAACCTGAATACCGGCTTCTTTCATGGCATCGGCTTGAGGAATGGTACGCGGGAAACCATCAAGTAAGAATCCGTTACGGCAATCCGGCTGAGTAATACGTTCTTTAACTAAAGCAATAACCAGTTCATCGGTAACTAATTTACCGGCGTCCATAAGTTCTTTTGCTTGTTTGCCCAATTCAGAACCCGATTTTACTGCTGCACGCAGCATATCGCCGGTAGAGATCTGCGGAATACCGTATTTCTCCATGATGAATTGAGCCTGAGTGCCTTTACCTGCGCCCGGAGCGCCAAGCAGAATGATACGCATTGCGTAAATCCCCTAAAAATTTAGCTTTATATTAAAAGTGACAGACCTAAATACTTCGAGTTGCATCGAAAATACAGCTAAGAAACAGCTCGAAGTATGATTGGTTTAGAAAACTGGTGAACCTTATCACCCAATGCGGTGATGCTCAAGAGGCAGGATATAGACAAGCCAGCAAAACGCTGCTGGCTTGTTTTGTATCTTACTGACTGTATTTCAAATTACTTGAGGAGTAATTGATTCATACGGCGGATAAAGCTGTTTGGATCGTCTAAGCTGCCTTTTTCTGCCAGCAGCGCTTGATCCAGCAATAATTCAACCCATTCGCCGAATGTCGCGTCATCACTAACATCAGCAGCGCGTTTTACTAATGCGTGTTCTGGATTTAGTTCAAAAATATACTTCACTTCCGGCGCTTTCTGACCTGCGGCGGCAAACAGTTTTGCCATTTGCGTAGTCATTTCATCGGCATCTGTGGTGACAACAGCAGGCGTATCCGTTAAGCGGTGTGTCAAGCGAACTTCTTTTACCCGATCGCCAAGAAACGTTTTGGCGCGTTCTACAAACGGTTCCAGTGCCTTTTCTGCTTCTTTCTGCGCTTCGTTTTCAGCGTCAGCCAGTTTATTCAATGATTCATCAGCTTTGCTTACTGACTGGAATTGTTTACCTTCAAAATCAGTCAGGTAACTCATCATCCACTCATCGATGCGATCGGATAACAACAGCACTTCAATACCTTTTTTGCGGAACAGTTCCAGATGCGGGCTGTTCTTCGCCGCTGCATAGCTATCTGCGGTGATGTAGTAAATCTTATCCTGCCCGTCCGGCAAGCGGCTGATGTAATCCGCCAGCGAAACAGTTTGTGCGTCACCGTCGTTATGAGTTGATGCAAAACGCAGCAGATTAGCGATAGTTTCACGGTTAGCGCCATCTTCTGCTGGTCCCTCTTTCAGTACCAAACCGAATTGCTGCCAGAATTGCTGATATTTTTCTGCGTCGTTCTTCGCCAGTTTTTCCAGCATTTGCAGCACACGTTTAGTACAAGCGCTACGCAGGCTTTGTGTGACGCGATTATCTTGCAGAATTTCACGGGATACGTTTAGCGGCAGGTCGTTAGAATCAATCAGACCGCGCACGAAACGCAAGTAGTTCGGCATAAACTGTTCCGCGTCGTCCATAATAAATACGCGCTGTACATACAGTTTTAAGCCATGTTTATGATCACGATTCCACATATCCCACGGTGCTTGTGACGGGATATATAACAGGCTGGTGTATTCCTGTTTACCCTCTACACGGTTATGACTCCACGCCAGCGGATCGCTGAAATCATGGGAAACGTGTTTATAGAATTCGTTGTACTCTTCGTCGTTGATTTCCGACTTGTTGCGCGTCCATAACGCTTGGGCTTTATTAATCTTTTCCCAAACGAGCGTTGGTTCTTCGCCCTCTTTTTCTTCTTTAACCTGAATCTCTACCGGTAAAGCAATATGATCAGAATATTTACTGATGATAGAACGCACGCGCCAGTCATCAAGGAATTCATCTTCACCCTCGCGCAGATGCAGCGTAATTTCCGTGCCGCGTTCTGGCTTACTAATATCGGCGATAGTGTATTCACCCTCACCGGCTGACTCCCAGAACACCGCTTCATCTTCCGATGCGCCCGCAGAGCGAGTACATACCGTCACTTTATCCGCCACGATAAACGCAGAATAGAAACCGACACCGAATTGACCGATAAGCTGGCTATCTTTCGCCTGATCGCTGCCCATCGACTCAAGAAAGGCTTTTGTGCCGGATTTAGCGATAGTTCCCAGATTATCAATCACTTCTTCGCGGGTCATACCGATGCCGTTATCACTTAACGTCAGGGTACGATTGTCTTTATCCACTGACACGCGTACACGCAGTTCGCCGTCACCACCATATAATTCTGAATTGGACAATGCACGGAAACGCAATTTATCTGCCGCATCGGAAGCGTTAGAGATTAGCTCACGCAAAAAGATCTCTTTGTTGGAATAAAGAGAATGGATCATCAACTGCAAAAGCTGTTTAACTTCTGACTGGAATCCTCTGGTTTCTTGACCTTTGATACTCATACTTACCTCAATTTCTTGATTTTATTTATACCCAAAACAATTCGAGCTGCATCAAACGCCGCCGACACAGAAACAGCTCGAAGTATGACGGATACAGATAGATTTAGAACATTCTCCGTACCAATACGGAATGATAAACAGATGGGGGTTAAGTGAGGTTTTTCAAGTCGATAAAATAGGATCTGGAGAAAAATAGATTTGTAGAGGCGGCAATCTGTCGCCAGTTGATTTCACAATAGTTTGACGGGCGGCAAATTGCCGCCTACGAAAAAACAACATTCAGAACTTAATCTGATGCCGTCCGGCTAATGAATGGGATAGCGTTGTGCCATCAACCATTTCCAGCTCGCCGCCGACAGGTACGCCGTGCGCGATACGGCTTGCCATTACGCCGTACATACCGCACATTTCCGCGATAAAGTTAGCAGTAGCGTCACCCTCAACAGTAGGATTAGTCGCCAGAATCACTTCTTTGATGGTTTCTGATGCCAGACATTCTTCCAGACGATCCAAGCCAATATCATTAGGTCCTATGCCGTCCAGCGGTGATAAATGCCCCATCAAGACAAAATAGCGACCGGCAAATTGCCCCGTTTGTTCGATAGCATGAATATCTGCCGGACTTTCAACTATGCAAATCTGCCCGCTACTTTTACGGCGCTGATTGCTGCAAATAGTGCAGACCTCTTCTTCCGTAAACGTGCGGCAATCGCGGCACTGACCGATTTCCGACATAGCGCGCGTTAAAGATTGCGCCAGACGCATACCGCCGCTGCGATCGCGCTGCAACAACTGGAATGCCATGCGCTGTGCTGATTTCGGACCTACGCCAGGTAAACAGCGCAGCGCTTCCATCAAGGATTCAAGCAGAGGACTGGTTTGCATCAGAACGGCATCTTAAAGCCAGGAGGTAACTGCATACCGCCGGAAACTTGCGCCATTTTCTCTTGTTTTGTTTCGTCAATGCGACGAGCAGCATCATTGAATGCGGCAGCAATCAAGTCTTCCAGCATTTCTTTATCATCTTCCATCAGGCTTGGATCGATTTCCACGCGGCGACAATTATGCGCACCGTTGATAGTGACTTTTACCATTCCTGCACCGGATTCACCGGTCACTTCCAATTTCGCAATCTCGTCCTGCATCTTCTGCATTTTGTCCTGCATTTGTTGAGCTTGCTTCATCAGGTTGCCAAGTCCGCCTTTACCAAACATGCTTATCTCTCTCTTTGCTGTAAGTAGTTGTTATAAAATTAATTAACCTGAACTTAGGATAAAAAACTATATTATTCCTATAAATTTCAAATAATTATATCATTTTCCGTAGGGGCGACAATCTGTCGCCCGCGAACACACCGCATTGTTAATACGGGCGGCAGGTTGCCGCCCCTACGAATTATTCTTTATTATCAATATATTAAAATATTGTTTTTACCATTTTTTTATCCAAACCTGAGATTAATTATCTGTGATTAAACGATCACACCGGTCTAATACTGTTTATACAGGTCTAATACTATCTTCATCTAACTCTGCCTCAAAATAGCGGCAAAGGGTTTGAATATGGTTGTCCGCTGCAATCGAGTTTTTGGCTTGTGCCAGTTTTTCTTCATAAATTGACTGACGCCATTCCAGCGGCGTTTTGACCGTCGGATCGGTATCTTCCACAATGGTTAGCGTAATCGGCTGACCTGCTTTCTGGCTCATGGCGTCAGCCAAAATTTGCTGTGCGGACTCTGAATTCAAATGGCGCTGCGATGGGCGTAAATGCAGACAGATTTCATGCTCTGATACCTGCTGTTTAAAGGCATTCAGCGCCAATTGCTGTACCAGTTTCGGCAATGATAACTGGCTGATTTCTGCCGCCCAGGCATCTCGTTGCAGCGACTCTTGCGCGAGTTTAACAGCAAGTTCCGGCGTTTTTTCATGCTCCAGCGCCGAGCGCAGGGCTTTCGGCGTCGCTACTGATTCGCTGGCAACTTCAAAATCATGTTGCGCTTTCCAGCGATAACTCTCTTTTTTCGCTGCTGGCTGAGGTGTTTTTACTGACCGTGTCGCTGCATTCTCTGTTGCTGAAGCTAAACGCTCCAATACCGAAGAAACCGGCTTCGCTTTTTGCGCCGCCGGATCACTCTTTTTTCCGTCAGATGCTCCATGTTGCCGCCGTAACTGGTTGCGGGCTTGCAGCATGTGCGCGGTGGATTCCGATAACCCTTGCGCTATTTCTGCGTCCGATGTTTTCACTGGTGCAGCATTTGTTGATACCGGCGTTGATGCAGACGTTGCCGGTCTAGTTCTCGCTGGCTCTGGTATAACCTGATGATTCTGCACCGGTTGATTCTGTGCTGGCTGAGAATGCTGTACTGATTGAAATTGAGATTGAGATTGCGGTAATGGCTCCGGCGTATTGATCACCATTTTCGGGTGAAATGCTAGTGCGCGCAGCAGTGCCATTTCAACGCCCATGCGTCGATCCGGTGCATAAGCTAATTCTTTGCGCCCGACTAATAACGTTTGGTAATAAAGCTGTAGATCCTGCGGCGACATCTGGCGCGCCAGCTCGCGCATACGCTGTTCATTGTGTTGCAGAGGATCTAATGCTGACGGTAACAACTGCACCATAGCGACTTGATGCAGCAACGCTAACATTTCCACTAACAACGTTTCCCAATCAACGCCTTTAGCGGCGATTTGCATCACCAGTGACATTAATCCTTCGCTGTTGGCTTGACTCAACGCTTCCACCAGCGCCAGCGCGTGTTCATCATCTAACGTTCCCAGCATCATGCTGACCGAATCCGCAGCAACCACACCGTTGCCCATCGCAATAGCTTGATCCGTCAGACTGAGAGCATCGCGCATACTGCCTTGCGCTGAGCGGGCTAATAGCTGTAAGGCGCGCGGTTCAGACTGAATATGTTCAGCCTGTAGAATTTTGTCTAACTGATTTTTGATTTGATCAACATCAAGCGCTTTTAGATGAAATTGCAAGCAGCGAGACAGAATTGTTACCGGTAGTTTTTGCGGATCAGTCGTCGCCAGTAAGAATTTAACGTGTTCCGGCGGCTCTTCCAGTGTTTTAAGCAGCGCATTAAAACTGTGGCGCGAGAGCATGTGCACTTCATCGATCAGATAAACTTTGAAACGTCCGCGCGCTGGGGCGTATTGCACGTTATCTAACAATTCGCGGGTATCTTCGACTTTGGTTCGTGATGCAGCATCGATTTCCAGCAGATCAACAAAACGCCCTTCTTCAATTTCGCGGCAGTTAGCGCATTTACCGCAAGGCGTAGCGGTGATCCCGCTTTCGCAGTTCAGACCTTTTGCCAGCAACCGCGCTATCGACGTTTTGCCGACACCGCGCGTGCCAGAAAAAAGATATGCGTGATGAATGCGCCCCATAGACAAGCCATTGGCGATAGCAGTCAGGACATGTTCCTGCCCGACAACATCTGCAAAACTTTGTGGTCGCCACTTACGTGCCAGAACTTGATAGCTCATTCGTATCAGAACCGCCGGTTATTGGTTAAAAAGTCGATTAAAACAAGTAAAACATCTTATCACAGCCAATGATCCGTGACGATGTTTGCTACTGCTGATTGTTAGCGGGTGTAATTAGCGTTGATTTTTATCACTTAATACTGAAAAACATGCGGATTAATGACCATCAAACGCGACAAGGCTATAACATGAAATGTTCTCAGCCGCCAAACGTGCACGACCGCCAAGTTCTGGTAATTCAATAACAAATGCCGCACTAACTACATTTCCACCAAGACGGCGAATCAATTTTGCCGTTGCTTCAATCGTGCCGCCCGTTGCCAGCAGATCATCGATAACCAGCACTTTATCGTTTTGGTTAATGCTGTCGGTGTGGATTTCCAGAACATCAGTACCGTATTCCAGATCATACGTTTCCTGTAACGTTGCACGCGGTAATTTCCCTTTTTTGCGAACAGGAACAAAACCAATTCCCAGCGCTAAAGCGACCGGCGCACCAAACAGAAAACCGCGCGCTTCCGTACCGACAACTTTAGTGATGCCTTGCTGTTTAAAGTGTTCAACAAACAGTTGGATAGAAGCAGAATAAGCCGTTGGATTTTCTAGTAATGTCGTAATATCACGGAAAAGAATCCCTGCTTTTGGATAGTCGGGGATAGTAATAATGCTATCTTTGATCAACTGTAGCTGCTGTGCTGTATTTGTCATAAATGGTGTCCGATTAAATCGCTATTCTAAAATGCAGGTATTTGATGTTTGTTCTTTTGCATCTTCTTTAATGTGTCTTTCTTTAATAGAGCTATACCCGTCATACTCTGCAAAAACGCTCAAATCTATGCAAAGCATAAAGGAAATGCAACCGCTAGTTGTCACAATAAATTCATTCCACTTGTTTGCGGCTCTTTCTGTTCTAATGAATCATTGGTCAATGTGCATTTCTCTTCAACGCCTGCCTGATATAAGATAACCCATAGTGAATCGGCGAATGTGTTTTTCATCACACCTTTATTTAGAGCCTTTTATTCAGCGCTTTTTACTTAACATGTTTTACTTGGAATGCCCATGAGCACCAGCGCGTTATTACAAGCCTTACAGCAGCAAGTTCAACAGTTGGCACAAGCGATTACTGATGTGCCTGCACCCACTAATGCTGCTCCGTCATTACAACAACCGCGCTTTGATAGTCAGCTTTTTAACCAGCCGGATTCCCGTTTGAGCCATTATCTGGCGGAAGTAGAAAAAAATCTCGCACAACTAAAACAAGAAGTCGCCTGCGGTCGCCAGCAGCAAGTGGCTTTTTTGGCTGAACGCATTGTCGCGCAAATCTCCGCGCTGCAACGTGAATTAGCCACGCTGAAAATCCGCGCACAAAATAGTGTGAATACAAAGCTAAGTAAGGATATTTATCAAACCTTAGCGCAACATCAGGACTACGAGCGACGTTTACAGGCGATGCTGCGTGATAAAGAGAGCCAGTTAATCCGCCAAACCACAATCGGTTCGCAGCAACAGATACAAAAAGAACTGGCAGCTCTGGAAGGTCGTCTGATGCGCTGCCGACAAGCATTAAAACGAATCGAGAAGCAGATTGAACGCCGTGAATCCGGCGCATAAAGCACCGTAATTTGGCGTGCGGCAACCTGCCGACGCCATATAATTACAATATAATTAGTTGTTATAATAACCTGAATCGAGATGTCATCATGTCATTAGAGCAAGAATCCCCAGAAATTAAACTGGCTATCGATTTAATCTATCTGCTAGAAAGCAATGAAATTGATCCGCAAACAGTATTAGCTGCGCTAAAAATTGTGGAAATAGATTTTATTAATAAGATTAATGCGTTAGATAAAAAATCGTAAGGCGGCAGATGCCGCCCGTGATTAACAATACTGTTTTCAGATAATCAAATGTTCAAACAATCAAAACGTTAATACTTTATCTGCTGCCAGCGTCCACTGCGCTAACTCAACCAATGTGCCAATCTCAACGCCGTCAATCAGAGGTTGTTCCGTTATTCCGCGCCCATCGGTACACGTCTTGCAAAGTTTCACGGTGACGTTTTGTGCGGTGAGAATTTCCAACATTTGTTGTAGATTATACCCCTCATGAGGCTTTTGCCCGCGTAAGCCCGCCGTTACTGCATCTGACATCAGGAACAGTTTCAGTTCGCAATCCGCTGGCTGATCTTTAAGCGCAATTGACAAGCGCAACGCATTGAATAACAACTCACTGCCATAAGGCGCACCGTTTGCCACAATCACTATTTTTTGCATGTCTATTTCCTGTCATTGGTTATTTGATCCAACTGAATTATTTAGAGTATGAGGCATGGGAAAGTTCATTGCGCTGTCACAATGCTATGCCATCAATGCTAAACTTTATGCAAAATAATATAGTCGATCACATCTAATGATTTTTCTCTAATGTGTCGTTTTTCACTTTAAGCACAATAAACAGCATATAGGGAAATTACTTACATAGAATTTTTAATCTATGTATTATGGTTGGCTAACTTTTGAAGAAACTGTGCGGTTACTGGCATATCGCCATTCGGTAGTAACTATATATTGCAATAAAATATGTATATCGTAACGAAATATGTCGTAACGGATATTGATAATTGAGGTTGATCTATGAGTAAAAATAGAGGGTTTATTCCTCTGGCAGCAGTGCTGATGCTATCAAGCAGTTTAGCGCTAGTGGGATGCGATAACGATTCCAATGCAGGTGCTAATCGTCCTGCGCCAGAAGTTGAAGTGGTAACAGTGAAATCACAACCCGTCAATATCAGTACAGAGCTTCCCGGACGAACTTCATCTTTTCGCGTTGCCGAAGTTCGCCCACAAGTCAGCGGCATCATACTGAAACGCCTGTTTACCGAAGGCAGCATGATTGAAGCGAATCAATCGCTGTATCAAATCGATCCTGCAACTTATCAAGCGGCTTACGATAGTGCGGCTGGCGATCTGGCAAAAGCACAGGCAAATGCCAGTATCGCGGAGCTGACTGTTAAACGTTATTCACCGTTGCTGAAAACTAAGTTTGTCAGCCGTCAGGATTACGATACCGCAGTAGCAAATGCGCGTCAGGCAAATGCGGCAGTTCAATCTGCTCAAGCAGCGCTGAAAAACGCGCGTATTAATCTTAATTACACCAAAGTTCAATCGCCCATTAGCGGTCGTATCGGTAAATCTAATGTGACAGAAGGCGCTTTAGTAAACGCTAACCAAGCGAACGCATTAGCAACAGTGCAGCAGCTTGATCCGATTTATGTCGATGTTACTCAGTCCAGTAATGATTACCTCCGCATGAAACAAGAGCTGGCTAACGGTTCGCTGAAAAAAGAGCATCAGGCAAGCGTTTCTCTGATTCTTAGCAATGGTTTGGAATATCAGACAAAAGGCACATTAGAGTTTGAAGATGTTACCGTTGATGAGACCACTGGTTCTATCACTTTACGTGCGATTTTCCCGAATCCGAAAAATGAGTTGCTTCCGGGCATGTTTGTCCGCGCTAACGTGGAGCAAGGTCTTAAACCTGATGCCATGTTAGTTCCGCAGCAAGGTATTACTCGTAACCAACGCGGTCAAGCCACAACGCTGGTTGTGAATCAGGAAAATAAAGTTGAAGCGCGCGTCATTGTCACAGGTCAGGCAATTGGTAGTAACTGGCTGGTAACGGAAGGTCTGCAACCAGGTGATCGTGTCATTGTTACTGGTTTGCAAAAGATCAAACCAGGCATACCAGTAAATGCGAAAGAATTTGTAGAAAAATCTAAAGATAACGCTGATAGCGCACCAGCAGCGAAATCATAAAACGGGATTGAGTGTAGCAGATGGCTAAATTTTTTATTGATCGCCCGATATTTGCTTGGGTAATCGCCATAATTATTATGTTGGCGGGTGCTTTAGCAATTATAAAACTCCCTGTATCGCAATATCCGACAATTGCACCGCCTGCGGTTTCTATCTCGGCATCTTATCCGGGTGCTGATGCAACAACGGTACAGGATAGCGTAACGCAGATTATCGAACAGAATATGAACAGTCTCGATAATCTGATGTATATGTCTTCTACCAGTGACTCTGTTGGTAATGTCTCCATTACGCTGACATTTGACTCAAGCACAAATCCAGATATTGCTCAGGTTCAGGTACAAAATAAACTGCAATTAGCGATGCCGTTGCTGCCGCAAGAAGTACAGCAGATGGGTATCAAAGTTCAGAAATCAACCAGCAGTTTCTTAATGGTTGCTGGCTTTATTTCTGAAGATGGTTCGATGGGGCAAGATGACATTGCCGACTATGTAGGCTCTAATATTAAAGATCCTATCAGTCGTACTGCGGGTGTCGGTGACGTGCAGCTATTCGGCGCGCAGTATGCAATGCGTGTTTGGATTGATCCGAATAAGTTAAACGATTTTTCACTAACGCCGATTGATGTCAGTAATGCAATTCTGGTGCAGAACAATCAGATTGCTGCCGGTCAGTTAGGCGGTACTCCGCCGGTAAAAGATCAGCAATTAAACTCATCAATTATTGTTCAGACGCGCTTAGAAACA
This sequence comes from Enterobacteriaceae bacterium, assembly GCA_031261005.1. GTDB lineage: Bacteria > Pseudomonadota > Gammaproteobacteria > Enterobacterales > Enterobacteriaceae > JAISKF01. The sequence continues at coordinate 13,877 of JAISKF010000002.1, forward strand.
CCGGAGCAATTTGGTGCGATTTTACTGAAAATCAATCCAGATGGTTCTCAAGTTCGTTTAAGAGATGTTGCTAAAATTGAGCTGGGAGGCGAAAGCTATAACGTTGTTGCCCGCTATAATGGTAAGCCAACTGCGGGTTTAGGTGTCAAACTAGCGACAGGCGCTAACGCATTAGATACGGCTGAATCAGTCAAAACTGAACTGGCAAATCTGGAAAAATATTTCCCGCCTAGTCTAAAAATTGTTTATCCGTATGACACCACACTATTCGTTAAAATTTCGATTAACGAAGTGGTAAAAACACTGGTCGAAGCAATTTTGCTTGTGTTTTTAGTCATGTATCTGTTCCTGCAAAATCTGCGCGCGACATTGATTCCAACGATTGCCGTTCCGGTCGTGTTGCTAGGTACTTTCGCCATTTTGTCAGCGTTTGGTTATTCAATAAATACCCTGACAATGTTCGCGATGGTACTCGCCATCGGCTTACTCGTTGATGATGCCATCGTCGTGGTGGAAAACGTCGAACGTATCATGGTGGAAGAAGGTCTGCCGCCAAAAGAAGCGACCCGTAAATCAATGGGACAGATTCAAGGCGCGCTGGTCGGTATTGCGCTGGTACTGTCAGCGGTATTTGTGCCGATGGCGTTCTTTGGCGGTGCAACAGGTGCAATTTACCGTCAGTTCTCCATTACTATTGTTTCCGCGATGGTATTGTCCGTTATCGTCGCGATGGTGCTGACACCTGCTCTTTGTGCCACCGTACTGAAACCCGTTGCGAAAGGCGATCACGGTATTCAAACCGGCTTCTTTGGTTGGTTTAACCGTCTGTTTGAGAAAAACACGCATCACTATACCAACAGCGTTACGAATATGTTGGGCAGCACGGGGCGCTATATCCTGATCTATATGGTGCTGATTATCGGTACAGCATTACTGTTTATTCGTCTGCCCTCTTCATTCTTACCCGAAGAAGATCAGGGTGTTTTATTGACTATTGTTCAATTACCGCAAGGCGCGACACAAACCAGAACCCTGCAAGTGCTGAATGAAGTCAGTGACTACTACTTCACCCAAGAGAAAGACAATGTTAAATCTGTGTTTACCATTGCTGGCTTTGGTTTCAGCGGGCAAGGGCAAAATGCGGGTATGGCATTCGTCGGTTTGAAAGACTGGAGCGAGCGCTCCGGAGCGGGAAATAAAGTTCCTGCTATCGTCGGTCGCGCCAGCCAAGCATTTTCTCAGATTAAAGATGGTTTAGTTTTTGCCGCTAACTTACCGGCAATCGTTGAGTTAGGTACGGCGTCAGGCTTCGACTTTGAGTTAATCGATCAGGCTGGTTTAGGTCACGATCAACTCACTCAAGCTCGTAACCAATTACTCGGTATGATCGCCCAACACCCTGATATGTTAGTACGTGTGCGTCCTAACGGCATGGAAGATACACCGCAGTTCAAACTGACCATTGACCATGAAAAATCGCAAGCATTAGGCGTAAATATCAGCGACATCAACCAAACGTTATCCATTGCGTTAGGCGGATCTTACGTCAATGACTTTATCAATCGCGGTCGTGTGAAGAAAGTTTATGTACAAGCGGAAGCGCCGTACCGCATGATGCCAAAAGATATTGATAATTGGTATGTACGCGGATCGAATAACCAGATGGTGCCGATGTCCGCAATCTCCAGTACACAATGGCAATTCGGTTCACCGCGTCTGGAACGTTATAACGGTTTACCGGCGATGGAAATTTTAGGTGAACCTGCACCAGGCAGAAGTAGCGGTGATGCAATGGAGCTGATGGAAGAACTTGCTGCTCAGTTGCCAACCGGTATTGGTTTTGACTGGACAGGCATGTCTTATCAGGAACGTCTGTCTGGCAATCAGGCTCCGGCTCTGTATGCTATCTCGCTAATTGTGGTATTCCTCTGTCTGGCAGCATTGTATGAAAGCTGGTCAATTCCATTCTCCGTTATGCTGGTTGTTCCGCTGGGTATACTCGGTGCAGTTTGTGCAACCTGGCTGCGCGGTTTGGAAAATGATGTCTACTTTAAAGTGGGTTTCCTGACCGTTATTGGTCTGTCTGCGAAAAACGCCATCTTGATTGTTGAATTCGCCAAAGACTTAATGGACAAAGAGGGCAAAGGTTTGATTGAAGCCACACTGGAAGCGGTTCGTATGCGTTTACGTCCGATTCTGATGACCTCACTAGCCTTTATGCTCGGCGTATTGCCGCTGGCACTCAGCAATGGTGCGGGTTCTGGTTCGCAGAATGCCGTCGGTACTGGCGTGCTAGGCGGTATGATCAGCGCCACAATACTGGCTATCTTCTTCGTACCAGTGTTCTTTGTTGTTGTTCGCCGTCGTTTTAGCCGAAACAATGAAGATATTGAACATTCACACCCTGTTGAACATAAGCAATAAACTAAATTAGTTTAACTTTTGACTCCGAATCAGGGCTGCTTTATGCAGCCCTGACTTTTTACAATATGTAACTAATAGTTTACTATCATTACTATGTATAAAATCCATGTATAAAATGTCTCCTGTCTAAACGATAATGAAAAACTTTTCTGATCTATCTGAACAAGAAATTCTGGCTCTGGCGATTTCATTAGAAGAAGAAGACCATAATATCTATAACGAATTCGCTATAGGCTTACAAGAAACGTATCCTGATTCGGCTAAAATCTTTGATGGTATGTCGCAAGAAGAGAACGAACATCGCCATCGTCTTATTCAGCTTTATCAGAAAAAATTCGGCTGTCATATTCCCCTTATTCGCCGTCAGGACGTCAAAGGTTTTGTAAAACGCACGCCCATCTGGTTAAGCCGCCCGCTGAGAATCGAGAAAGTTCGTAAATTATCGGAAATGATGGAAATAGAAACGCAGCATTTCTATCAGCAAGCCGCGCTTAAAACCACCGATGCCGATATTCGCCAGTTATTAGATGATCTGTCCGTTGAAGAGCAACGCCATCAGCAATGCGCCGAACAACTCGAATCACATCTGCTCACGCCTGAGATAAGAGAGAAAGAGCAGAAATCCGCTCATCGCCGATTTGTGCTGCAAATCGTGCAACCATCACTGGCTGGTTTAATGGACGGCTCTGTTTCAACTTTAGCGCCGGTATTCGCGGCAGCGCTGGCAACAAAAGATAGCTGGCAAGCATTTTTGGTTGGCATGGCGGCGTCTGTCGGAGCGGGAATATCAATGGCATTTGCCGAAGCTGTCTCCGATAACGGTTCATTAACTGGTCGCGGTAGCCCGTGGCTGCGCGGTACATCTTGCGGTGTAATGACAACACTTGGCGGATTGGGGCATACCTTACCCTTTCTAATTAGCGACTTCTGGACAGCAATGATCGCCTCCGGCATCGTGGTTATGTTTGAGCTGGCAGCTATTTCGTGGGTTCGCAATCGTTATATGGATACACCAATACTACAAGCCGCATTTCAGGTGGTCGTCGGCGGGTTATTAGTCTTTGCCACCGGATTGTTCATCGGCAGTGCGGGATAGCGGTTTATATTAGCGATCCAGCGTATAAACGGTGCTTAATGCACCGTTTATTGTTTGGAATAATGGAAAAAATTATTTTGCTTTCTTCTCGTGCGCGGCTAACCAATCATTCATCATCTTGATTTCACCGTCTTGCGCCTTAATTACGGCTTCTGCCAGCTTACGCATTTCAGGATCTTTACCATATTTCAACTCGATCTTTGCCATTTCAATCGCGCCCTGATGATGTGGGATCATACCTTTAGCAAACGCCACATCGGGATCTTTTTCATTCACCACCGCCATCATTGGATCGTGCATCTTATTCATCGCCTCCGCATACTCTTTACCTGCTGGCGTTGTGACGATTGAAGAAGTTACATCTGCTGATTTAACTATCTCGTTCTCGTGTGCATGTTCAGTCGTATCAGCAAGCGCCAAACCGGACAGAGAAGTAAATAGAACTGAAACTAAAAGCAGCTTTTTCATGATAGTTACCTAATGTTGTGGAAAAGAGCATCTTAATGATTCCCCTAAAGGGAAAGTCAAGGAAAAACGATTTATCCTAACGTCTTATATTACTAAATTAATTATTTATAAAATTATTATCTATAAACGTTAATTTTTCCTCTTATCCGCGATAAGTTATAAAATGAAAGGTTAATAGATGACGCATAGAAAATCACAAGAATGAAAGCCGGAGAATTTTAAAGAGAAGTGTTTAGAATACAACTAGTTGAGATAATACAAAATTGGGTGGGGGCTATGCCAGCTACATCCCGGCACACGCGACGCCTGCTGCGGCTGCTTCCTTCCGGACCTGACCGAGTTCACAAGTTAGCGTTGCGGGAGAACCAACACAGCCCCCATTGATGGCTTCATTTTATTGAAGTGCGGGCATTATCCGGTATGCCCGACGCAATTGCAAGGCGGCATCAGACAAGCGCTGTATTCTTATTCAGTTTTATCATTTAGTACGATAATTTATGGCAAAATAGCGGCATCTTCCCCAGTAAAAAGATGATCAATAGCCAAGTAATGAGTAAAGACGAACAGCTAAACAATAGTGAACCTTCACTGCCCACACGCATTTATACCGTAGTTGCCTCAATACCAGCAGGTAAAGTCACCACTTATGGTGCTGTCGCGCGATTAGCGGGGACGGCATGATATTAAGCCGATTACCGCAAGACAGTAAACTACCGTGGTTTAGAGTGGTAAATTCTCAGGGGAAGATCTCATTGACTGGCTCAAATTATATGCGTCAAAAGCAGGCTTTATTGGCTGATGGTATTCAATTTACATCTGCGGATAAAATTAGTTTCAAAATTTATGGCTGGCTAACACAACCATAAATGTCATTAATTTTAAACACGTTTGGCAAACCCTTTTTACGGCATTTTCCAACATAAACAAAAATCAATTCAATATGTTATCTTGGATAAATTCCATCAACTTATCAGACAGGAATCCTCCGTTATGAGCGAAGTTTTACAAAACCTATTGGCGTTACTTCATCTGGAAAGAATCAGTGAAAATCGCTTTCGCGGGCAGAGCCAAAACTTAGGGCTAAAACAGCTATTTGGTGGTCAGGTTGTCGGTCAGGCGCTTTCAGCAGCCAAGCAAACTGTATTACCGGAAAGGAAAACTCACTCTTGTCACTGCTATTTTCTACGTCCCGGTGATAGCCACCAGCATATTGATTATGAAGTGGAAATTATTCGTGATGGTCACAGTTTCAGTACACGCAGGGTTAGTGCGCTGCAAAACGGGCAAACTATTTTTTATATGACAGCATCTTATCAAAGTGCAGAAAGCGGCTTTGATCATCAGGCGGCAGTAATGCCAAACGTTCCGCCGCCGGAAAAATTATTGTCAGAAACAGAAATCGCGCAAAAAGTAGCACATCTGCTGCCTGAATCGATGAAACGTATCTTCTGCAACGAAATGCCAATCGAAATGCGACCAGTAAAACTGCATAGTTTATTAAAAGGCGAAATCGATAAGCCTGTGCGTCATGTATGGATAAAAGCCAATGGCGATATGCCGGACGATCCGGGTGTACATAAATATCTGCTGGGTTATGCGTCTGACTTCAATTTCTTACCAACTGCGCTGCAACCGCATGGCGTCGCGCTGCTGCAACCAGGAATGCAGGTCGCAACAATTGACCATTCAATTTGGTTTCATCGTTCATTCCGTCTTGATGACTGGCTGCTGTATTCTGTCGAAAGTCCATCAGCATCAGGCGCTCGCGGTTTTGTTCGCGGTCAGTTTTTTACCCGAAATGGTCTACTGGTCGCCTCAACGACACAAGAAGGTGTTATTCGCTACTATCGAGACGAATAACGGATATTTATTTTATCGAAACAATTAATTACAAAGGCTGTTTAAACAGCCTTTTATTTTTTGATTGAAAAATAAACAAAAATATCGCAGTGTAATAATCAGAAAATGCGAATTTTTAATCTGCATTAACGCCATTATTACCGATTAAAATACCAATTGTGTGATCTGATACATAGCTTCCTAAGTAAACCACCTATAGAATGCGCGCACTTTAATATTCTAATCTTTCATTAAATGGTGGTTTAAAATGTCGATAAAAGACATTTCGGTATCGATACCGGATACAGATACAAAAATTCAGGCTTCGGCGTGGCAAAAGCAGGATACAACCTGGATGTTAGGTCTGTATGGAACCGCAATCGGCGCAGGTGTTTTATTCTTACCAATTAACGCTGGTTTAGGTGGTATATGGCCGCTGTTAGTGATGCTAGTCATCGCTTTTCCAATGACTTATTTCTCTCACCGCGCACTAACGCGCTTTGTATTATCCGGTTCATCAAACAATGGTGATATTACTGAAGTCGTAGAAGAACATTTTGGTAAATTCGCCGGAGCTTTAATCACCCTGCTTTATTTCTTCGCTATTTACCCAATTTTGCTGATTTATAGCGTGGGTATCACTAATACCACTATCAGTTTCATTGAAGTTCAACTGGGCTTAACAGCACCACCGCGCTGGTTGCTGTCAATTATTCTAATCCTTGGCTTTATGACTATCGTTCGCTTTGGTCGCGATATGGTTGTTAAAGCGATGAGTATTCTGGTTTATCCATTTGTCGCGGTGTTAATGCTGTTAGCGTTATATCTGATCCCACAATGGAGCGGCGCGATTTTTGAACAAGCAAATACTACATTCGATGCCGGAAACATTAAAAGTTTACTGTTAACAATGTGGTTAATTATCCCAACGATGGTGTTCTCCTTTAACCATTCACCAATCATCTCCTCTTTTGCTGTTAGCGAAAAAGAAACTTACGGTAAAAATGCTGATGAGAAGAGCGGAAGAATCTTACGTTATGCCCACATTATGATGGTATTTACCGTCATGTTCTTTACTTTTAGCTGCGTATTTAGTTTAAGTCCGGAGAATCTGGCAGAAGCAAAAGCGCAGAATATTTCTATCCTGTCTTATCTGGCAAACCACTTCCATACCCCGCTGATTGAGTATGTTGCTCCGGTGATTGCGTTTGTGGCGATTACTAAATCATTTCTTGGTCACTATCTTGGTGCCAGTGAAGGTATGCAAGGCTTGATGGTGAAGTCTCTGCGTTCTAAAGGTAAACCCGTTAATAATAAGAAGTTAGAACGTATCACAGCGATTTTCATGATCATCACCTGCTGGATTATCGCCACACTGAACCCAAGTATTTTGGGCATCATCGAAACATTAGGCGGTCCGGTTATCGCAATGATTCTGTTCATCATGCCAATGTATGCCATTGCTAAAGTGCCTGCGATGCAAAAATATCGCGGTCACATCAGTAATGTTTTTGTGGTGGTGATGGGACTGATCGCTATTTCAGCGATTCTGTATTCCTTATTCGCTTAACTACTGCTATCTGAATGTTAAAGATAAACGTTAGGTAAACAAAAAAGACGGAGACAGCCTAAAAACTGTCTCCGTCTTTTTATTTAACCTCAGGTTTGAATAAGAAAATGATAAATTAATATATTGATAATAAAGAATAATTCGTAGGGGCGGCAACCTGCCGCCCGAATTAACAACGCGGTGGGTTCACGGACGGTATTGCCACCCTACGAGAAAAACGCATAATTATTTGAAATACATCCTAATAATATAACTTCTTATCTTAAATTCAGATTAATTTACGACTAAATTCGTCGCTATTCCGTCAACAATATTATTGGTTATAAGCACTTTCGCCGTGACTGTTGATGTCCAGACCTTCGCGTTCCACTTCCTCTGGTACACGCAGACCAAGACTAACATCAGCAATCTTATAGGCAATATAAGCGACAACGCCCGACCACAGCACACAAACGGCAACACTAGCTGCCTGAATGCCGATCTGAGACAGCATAGAAACGCCCTCAGCATAGCCTGTACCGCCTAATGTGACCGAAGTCAGAATTCCTGTCGCAATACAGCCAACAATACCGCAGACGCCGTGAACACCAAATACATCGCAGGTATCATCAACTCTCAGCCAAGACTTCAAAATAATTACGCCCCACAAACCAGCAACACCTGCAATCAAGCCCAGAATTAATGCACCGCCGATCCCTATCGAACCTGCGGCGGGTGTAATAGCAACCAAGCCTGCGATACAACCAGAACATGCGCCCAGTAGTGAGGGCTTACCACGCAAACTCCACTCAACCATCAGCCATGATAATACTGCGCCAGCCGTTGCCGTAACCGTATTAACAAATGCTAATGCTGCAATTTCGTTCGCGCTGCTGGCAGAACCGGCATTAAAGCCAAACCAGCCGATATACAGGATCGCCGTACCAATAAAGACCATCGGTAAATTATGCGGTTTAAACGCTTCGCGCCCAAAACCACTGCGTTTACCCACCATGTAAGCACCTACTAGCGCCGCAATAGCGGCATTGATATGCACCACAGTGCCGCCCGCAAAATCGATTGCACCTAAGTTAGCAAGGTATCCGCCGCCCCAGACCATGTGAGCCATAGGAACATAGGCAAACGTAAACCAGATGAAAACAAAAAGAATGACCGCAGAAAACCGAATCCGCTCCGCAAAACCACCGACAATTAATCCTACGGTAATGCAGGCAAACGATCCTTGAAAAGCAACATGAATTAGCTTGTAAAATGATCCTGAGACATCAGTTAAATGAATATCCGCCAACAATATGCTGTGGAAGCTACCGAAGAAATCATTCCCCTCACCAAATGCCAGACTATAGCCATAAATAATCCACAACACACTGACTAAAGAAAACGTAGCAATAACCTGAGTTAATAATGACAACACATTTTTAGAGCGCAGCAATCCACCATAAAACAGCGCAATGCCCGGAATACTCATAAACAGTACCAGCGCAGTACAAATCATCATAAAGCCGTTATCCGCTTTATCCGCCACATCAGCAGCGCTTTCCGCCGCTATTGATAATCCTGGAAATATTACCGGCAGCCCAGCAAACATCACGGGAAAAAATCTTTTCTTCATTATTGTCATAACTATTTATCCTTCTCAAAAATTGCGCGTCTAAATGACCTACAAAGCATCTTCATCTGTTTCGCCAGTACGAATACGAACCACCTTATGCAGATCGGCAACGAAAATCTTCCCGTCACCAATTTTTCCGGTATAAGCCGATTCAGTAATCGCGATGATAGCGCTTTCTACCTGATCATCGGACAGCGCAATGTCTATCTTCACTTTGGGCAGAAAATTCACGCTGTATTCAGCGCCGCGATAAAGCTCTGCATGTCCTTTTTGACGTCCGAATCCTTTGACTTCAGTAACGGTTAGTCCCTGAATACCAATTGAAGACAAGGCTTCGCGTACATCGTCCAACTTGAAAGGTTTAATTACTACAGTGATAAGTTTCATCTGCCTCTCCTCAAATAGATGGATAAAGATTCAAAATCATTACAAGGAAAACAATTGATAACCTGATCAAAGCAAGTTGTATGCCAAAACAGAAATTGACCGATGATTTAGCAACGAAAGGAGAAAACAGCAGGCGGTGGAAATTGATAAAAATAGCAGGAATGAAAGCCATACAACGAGCGTGTTTATCCCATGCGTACTGGCTTTACGACAAGATAGTCAAAAAAAGAAGAGGCAGACAGGGCTTCAGCAAAATTTTTATCAGCTCGATAAAAATAACCAAAAGTAGTCAAAATGCCAGAATAATAACGCACTAAAAGAGTGCCTGATAAGTCATCTTATAATGCAAGCGCTACCATGAAAAAGTGGAAGAACTCACGAGAATCGAAAGAAAGCGGATCAGCAATCAGTGGGGATTATGCTAGCTGCATTTATCGGCAAATAACGTTTTTACGATTTTTAACACAAAAAGTAGCATATTGAAATAACATGAAATCAATATAATATATTAAAAAATAAGAGATAATAATTAAATTTCAGCAATAAACGTTAAATTTTTAATTATAACAATATAAAACACCAACTAAAGCAATCAAATCTTATTGATAAAAACCATTAAAAAACTAGTGATTTTACCAGCTTGTTTTATACAGTTAATCTCGGTGATAATTAGCCAAGCGTTTTATCAATTATAACTTATTGTTTTTGGTTTGCCGTGAAACCGACTCCACACACTTTTGGGTTTCACGGCTATTTTTTTGTCTTTTTTTAGTGAGTTCTACTACTCACTGGATTCTTACTTTCCTGTTGGCAAAATAAGGACAGCAACATGCAAATATGTTGAATATCCTGTTTTGTATTATGTTGTTTTAGACAAATAGAATTTTATATAAATAAGCCACTTAACAAAGCTAAGTGGCTTATCTCTGACGTATTCTCTTTCAACTCAACTGTACTAATTTCTCAAGCGAGGAGCCTGCAACTGATCACGAATTGATGCCGCAAGCTCATCAAGTGATGGCTGTTCAGGGTGAGTGTCGTCCTCTTCCCGCGCCAGTTGTATCTCAGCTAAATAAGTATGAATCGGCTGCCCGTCATCATCTTCCATCACAACATGATACCAAGGCGCTTTGCGTAAGTTATCATCAGCGGCAACTTCATCATCAGCAGGTTGCTCTAAAGAGTATTCAGCATCAATATCAATAATAACGCCCAAGTTCCCCAATAACTGGTGTCTGACTTGCTGACCAATAGCGAATTTACTGGTAATCATTGTCGCCTCCTTGTATTTAAATACTGCCATTTTCTTAAATATGGGGGGAATTCACCATTTATCAAGCAATAGTATGCAATTAATTCTCATTTACTGATATGTACTGAGATTTTATATACATTTTACTGGCTTAGGCAATCCGGCAATCTTAGTCGCTTGCTTCGCAGGACCTTTCACAAAAAGACGATAGAGATAGCGGCTATTCCCTTTCTCTTCACCGTACTTCTGCGTCATGGCTTTCACTAACATGCGAATTGCTGGCGACGTATTGAACTCCTGATAAAACTCACGCACAAAATGAATCACTTGCCAGTGTCCTTCCGTTAACGCTATCCCCTCCTGCCGTGCCAAAACCACAGCCATTGATTCGCTCCAGTCTTGGCTATTGAGCAAGTATCCTTGCGTGTCAGTTTCAATCGCACGCCCTTCAAACTCGAACATAAAACCTCAACACAAATAATCATTTTATCTATTGTAACTGAAAAAATGGACACTGAAAAAATTACCGCAATACCTTTCATGATGCTGATTTCCGTTGAGATACTGAATCTGCCACGCATAAAAATCACTGACAGTGATTTGGTCAGAAAATAGAAATTTGGTCAAAAAACAGAAATTTTGATGTTTTTTCAGGCGAACGGTCGAATTTGATTAATTATCCACTTTACAAGGCATATCAAGCTGGTCTATATTGCACGCCATTACGGAGGGGTGGCCGAGTGGCTGAAGGCAGCGGTCTTGAAAACCGCCGATGGGTAACCATCCCAGAGTTCGAATCTCTGCTCCTCCGCCATCAAATTCAATGGATTAGCTTAGGCTAATCCATTTTTTTATGTCTTTTTTATATAAAAACAAAACAGCCGGTGATCTCTCACCGGCTGTTTATGCAAACTAAATCAATTAGTTATTTGCTGTATTTCCGCATCACCAGCGTAGCGTTAGTCCCACCGAAACCAAAGCTATTAGACATCACAGTGGTTAATTCACGGCGAGTCGTTTCGGTAATAATGTTCATTCCCGCAGCTTTTTCATCAAGATTTTCGATGTTGATACTTGGTGCAATAAAGCTGTTCTCAACCATTAACAGCGAATAAATCGCTTCATGAACCCCAGCCGCACCTAATGCGTGACCTGTCATAGATTTCGTGGAAGAGATCGCCGGAGTATTGTCGCCAAAGACTTCACGGATAGCGCCCAGTTCTTTCACATCACCGACTGGAGTAGAAGTGCCATGTACGTTCAGATAGTCAATTGGAGTATCAACACCCTGCATTGCCATCTTCATGCAACGCATCGCACCTTCGCCTGATGGAGCAACCATATCTGCGCCGTCAGATGTCGCGCCATAACCAATAATTTCAGCATAGATATGAGCACCGCGTGCCAGAGCGTGTTCCAGCTCTTCAACAACAACCATACCGCCGCCGCCAGAGATAACGAAACCATCACGACCATCATCATAAGCACGAGAGGCTTTTTCCGGATTATCGTTATATTGCGTAGACAGAGCGCCCATCGCATCGAATTCACAAGAGAGTTCCCAGCACATCTCTTCACCGCCACCGGCAAAAACGACGTCCTGTTTACCTAATTGGATCAATTCAACCGCGTGACCAATACAGTGAGCAGAAGTAGCACAAGCCGAGCTAATGGAGTAGTTCACACCGCGAATCTTAAACGGTGTTGCTAAACAAGCAGAAACGCCGGAAGCCATCGCTTTAGTCACCATGTAGGGACCAACACCGCGAATACCGCGAGAACGCATACCATCTGCGCCAGCAACCTGACTGCGAGGAGAACCGCCGCCAGAACCGACAACCAGACCAGTACGCTCGTTAGAAACTTGATCGTCCGCTAATCCAGAATCCGCAATAGCCTGCTGCATAGCAAGATACGCATAAACCGATGCGTCACTCATAAAGCGAGCAACTTTGCGATCGATCAAACCTGTCGTATCTAATTTAATATTACCCCACACATGACTGCGCATTCCTGCGTCTTGCAGTTCCTGAGCATGGGTAATACCAGAACGTCCCAGTTCCAACGACTCTAAAACTTCCTGTTTATTATTACCGATACTGGAAATTACACCTAAACCGGTGATAACTGCACGTTTCATCTATTACCTCTTTCTACTTTTTATGTATTGAGAAATCCGCTTAACAGATTAGCGTACAGTTGTACGCTGAACAAGTCCGATCAGCAAAATATATGCAATAAAATATGTTAATTTCATCTTGAGTCATTCATCATTAACATCACGCGGATACTTGAATCGACGGGGTTTTAACGTGAGTGATACATTAATCCAACATGCAGTTCTCAATTGGAATGAACAGGGTACACCTGTTTCCTCAGAATTTGATGATGTCTATTTTTCCAATCAAGATGGGCTGGAAGAAACCAAATACGTGTTTTTGCAAGGAAACCGAATCCCGGAAAGATTTAACACTCACGAAAACAGTAAGTTTGTGGTTGCTGAAACCGGATTTGGCACCGGTTTGAATTTTCTTACACTGTGGGATTCTTTCCGCCGTTTCACCGCGACATACCCGCAAGCAGTATTAAAACAACTGCACTTTATCAGCTTTGAGAAATTTCCGCTTAAACGCGAAGATTTAGCCGCAGTTCACCAACATTGGCAGCAATTTGCCGAATTAAGTGAAGAATTGCGTCAAGCATTACCCGCCGCAACTTCCGGCTGTCACCGTCTGCATCTTAATAACAATCAAGTGATACTCGATTTATGGTTTGGTGATGTAAATCAACTAATTACAACACTTGATAACAACACTAATGGCAAAGTTGATGCCTGGTTTCTTGATGGTTTTGCGCCATCGAAAAATCCTGATATGTGGTCTCCGCTATTATTCCGGCGAATGGCACAACTCGCCGCAGAAAATGGCACATTCGCTACTTTTACCGCTGCCGGATTTGTCCGGCGCGGTTTGCAAGAAGCGGGGTTTAATGTTGCCCGCATCAAAGGATTCGGGCAGAAACGGGAAATGTTAGTGGGTACTCGTAACACACAGATCGTTGCGGAATAAGAACATTATTGATGGGCGAGACTTGTTAAATCTGAACTTCGGATAAGAACGGAACTGGCTACATAAGTTTTTACGAATATCGGCGTCATGAAATGACATAAAAACAAACTATCATATTGAAAAATATTTGTTTTTGTAGGGGCGACAACCTGTCGCCCGCTAACACCGAAATATAATATTCAACGTTAAGCAATGTTTGTGAGATTTCAGGCGGCAGATTGCCGCCCTTACAAAAAATCACGTAATTATCTGAAAGTTACTGTAATAATATAACTTTTTATCCAAAGTTCAGGTTAATCAAATTGCTTATCTGAGTCTAAGATTAGTCAATAAATTAGCGGGTAAGAGCTTGATGTTCTATAGCTAATAGCCTAATTTTCTTTAGGAAATCTTTAGTCGTTGTTCCCCATCGCACTGGTGAAAAATCGTTACCCCAATGAGAACTAAACTCATTGTCAAGAGTATTAGCGTAGATTGATTCAAATTCGGTTATATCCGTAATCAAAAGATCAATCTGCGATAGAGGATTATCTTTAAGATAAAAAGCCATAACACCGGAAACTGTTGTAGCTCCCGTGATTTCGTAGTAATCCTGTCCGAAATAAATTTGTATCAGATGTTCAAGGGCAGAAAAATTACCAATCATTTTCATGATGTTACACCTAAAATATAGGGTAAGCAGTGAGAATGTAAAATGGCTTACCTTGAAACACTTCAAAACGGATAATAATCCTAAGTTTGGTCAATTTAGTTGTACTCTGCTCGCCATGCTTTAAACCATATCCAATGACACGTCCTGCGGGATAATTAATTACAAGAGGTGACATTGGTCGTGTTGAACTGCCAGACCAAATCTTAATCCACTCTTTATTATGTTTTATCGCGCTAGAGATGACTTCTTCAGCAATACGTATATTGGTAAATGTAGTTGCTGCTTGCATGTTAGAGGAGGTGGCAAGTCGTTTCGCCAGTTCCTCTGGCTTTTTGGCTATATGCTGAGCTATCGTATGACCGCCAGGCTTAATACCTGTCATGGATTCATGCTCAATCAATTTAATTTGCCCCATACGAACAAAGGCAACACGTGCCGCACCTATCGAAACAGCAAAAAACAGTGGAACCGCAATATCCACAGTTAAGCCCACTTTATAAGCGGTATCCTCATCTGCCCCTAGCGTTTGTGCCAGTGAAACAGCCGATTGGTATGTATTAGTTGTTGTCGGCTGACCTGTGATAATCTGATTAGAAGCGGATTTTATACTGTCTATACTATGAGTACCGACAACGATACATCCAACTTTTGTTAACAGTGTTGGATCAGGGCATAACACAGCGCTCCAGCACCAATAAGTTCTACAACTCCGCCAACCAGCGCTAGTCCACCGAAAAGGCGATTACTTAAGATTTCTCCCTCAGTAACACTTTTATCTGACATTATCGCAGCCAGTTGTACTGGTGAGAGCACAACCCTCAAACCTTCCTCTATCACCATATTAACTCCATTCATTATTCCGTTTTAGTCCATAGTGAAAATTGCAGTGGATTGGAATGCCATACAGACAACAGATTTACCGCTTTCGTTGGTCGATTTAAAAATAAGGTGAGTATTAAGTCAAAGATAAGCCAGCAACGACTTCCACAAATTAAATACCAGCACTTGATCCGGCGGAGTCAATTCGCCAGCTTTAATTGCTTGATCCAGACTTTGCTCAATCAATGCGGCATACGCTTCTAATGTCGTGCAGCCCTGCTCTTCCGCTTGTGCTGCTGCTAACGTGATATGACCGCGCAAATAGCCGCCAGCAAACAATTCATCATCACTGGCGTGTTCTACGTTGCTGTCAATTAAAGCCAAAATGCGGTTTTCAAGTTCTGCAATTCTTGCAACCATGCAAGTTCCTTAACTCTTTGTATTTGATAAGTTAAATATCCCAATCCGCCGGATACTGCGGATAAGGGAAATCCTCAGCCGTTAACGGTTTGGTCTGATAGAAATTCTGTAACGCTTTAATAAAGCGCGCAGCGCGTTCAGGAATACCGTTAGCCAGATAATCTAAAATCTGCGCGTGTACTTTTTGCTGGAAAGCGAAACGATCTGGCTGAAAATTTCCCTCCAGATTGTCGCAGCTTACATTAAACGGATAACCTGACGCGACACAGAAAAGCCAGTCAAATGCTTGCGGTTTAATCTCAACCACTTCAAATTCAGCCTGTTTTTCTGCACTACGTCCATCAGGGCAATACCAGTAACCGTAATCAACCAGCTTGCGCCGTTCGGCTCCGGCGATACACCAATGGGAAATTTCATGAAAGGCACTGGCGTAAAAGCCATGAGCAAAAATAATTTGGTGATAAGGCGTATTTTCATCTGCGGGCAGATAAATCGGCTCATCATCGCCCTGAATTAATTTAGTTTGGTAATCTGCACCAAAAGTCTGCTCAAACAGATCGATAAGATCTTGGGAATGATGTTGTTTGGTCAATTCAGTTAACTCTGTTTGGAAATATATATTGTTTAGTTAAAACACCTGCGCTATCCACTGCTGAATCTCCGCACCGTGATTATCATAAATTAATTTACAGCTCATGACGAATGACACGACGATCAACATCGGGCGGATTAATTTCTGCCCGCGACTCAGCACCATACGCGCGCCCATACGTGCGCCGATAAACTGACCGACTAACATCACCAGACCGGTGATCCATACCACTTGCCCGCCGATAATAAAGAAGATTAGCGAAGCGAGATTAGAAGTGAAGTTCAACACTTTTGCGTGTGCAGTCGCTTTGGTCAGGGTAAATCCCTGCAAAGTAACATAAGCCAACGCGAAGAAAGAACCCGTTCCCGGACCGAAAAAGCCATCATAAAAGCCGATACTGAACCCCGCAAACATGCCAAATGACAGCGTAGTTAAACGCTTTTGCTGCTCCAGCTCGCCCACATTCGGGCTAAGTAGAAAATAGAGACCAATGGCGATCACCAAAATCGGCAGGATCGAGCGCAAAATATCCGCTTTAATCAACTGAATCAGAATAGTACCGATCATGGCACCGAGAAATGTCAAAGCAATAACGCCGCGCTGTTCTTTTAGATCCACCGCTTTCTGACGAATAAAATAGAGACTGGCAGAAAATGAACCGCCAATAGATTGCAGTTTATTCGTCGCCAGCGCTTGTGCAGGAGAGAGACCGGCAGACAGCAGCACAGGTAAAGTAATCAGCCCGCCGCCGCCAGCAATGGAGTCGATGAATCCGGCTAACAATGCGAATAAAAATAAAATTACATAAATTTCAACGCTAAAAGAAAGCCACTCCATCATTACTCCGACTTAAAGTTGTTAGTGATTAAAGATTTACATGTCGCTGGTGGTTCTGGAATTTGAGGCGGTTTTGGTTTAGCGCTGGGTAATTTAGCCGGTGCTTGCAACCAACTGGCTAACTCCGTACCGCAGCCATCACCCGCAGGAATCGCCGCCTGTTCTTCGCATTCACGGCTATCAGGCGGGCAATGCAAACGCACATGAATATGAGCGCGATGACCAAACCACGGACGCACTTTACGCAACCATGTGCGATCCGTTCCGGCGCTCTGGCATAATTTCTGTTTAATCGCCGGATTAACAAAAATGCGCGTGACATCTTTGTCGTTTGCTGCCAGCTTAATCAATTCAGCAAGTTGCGGCTGCCATAAGCGATCCACCACTTGTTTACCGTTACCTGCCACCAGATCAACCGGCTTAGGATTACTTAGCTTTACAGCGCTCCAGCGTTCTGTCGGCAACTGTAACCAAATATCGACATCTAACCCGCTTTGATGGCTTGCGTGACCCGTCGCAAAACGACCGCCCGCAGGCATACCCATATCACCGATCAACACATTTCCTAAACCATGAGACTGAGTTGTTTTGGTTAAGCGATGAATAAATGCCAGCAGATTTGGGTGACCAAAATAACGCAATTGCTGCGGACGCATCACCTGATAACCAGAACCGTTCAGGGATAATGCCTGAGCACCGATAATACAGCCGTTAGAAAAACCGCCAATGGATTGAGGAGCACCAGCGACAGGCTGTTTCACCTGCTGCCAGGGCGTTGCTGCAATAACAGAAGTTGTAAAGATTGATGTCACCAATGCAGTGACAACTAAAAACCAGCGCATTATAGTTAGCTTCCTCATTATCACCATCCTGGCACATCTGATTGCACATCATAGCATTGAGCACGGTGACGCATTAAATGATCAATGATCACAATCGCCATCATTGCTTCGGCAATCGGCACAGCGCGAATTCCAACACAAGGATCGTGACGACCGCGAGTAATCATCTCTACCGCTTCACCTTGTTTATTAATCGTTTTACCCGCAATGGTAATACTAGACGTCGGTTTTAATGCGATATTAGCAAGAATTTGCTGACCGCTGCTGATACCGCCGAGAATGCCACCAGCATGATTGCTTAAAAATCCCTGCGGCGTGATTTCATCACGATTTTCGCTGCCCAGTTTATTCACAACGGCGAAACCATCGCCGATTTCTACGCCTTTTACTGCATTGATCCCCATTAAGGCATGCGCTAAATCCGCATCAAGACGATCAAACACCGGCTCACCAAGACCGACCGGCACACCATCTGCCACAATCGTTACTTTAGCGCCGATAGAATCGCCGGACTTTTTCAGCTCACGCATCAGTTCGTCCATCGCTTCGATCTTTTCTGGATCAGGGCAGAAGAAAGGGTTTTGCTCAACTTGTTCCCAATCTTTTAATTCACAACAAATATCACCCATCTGCGATAAATAACCGCGAATCTGAATACCAAATTGCTGCTGTAAATATTTCTTCGCGATCGCTCCTGCTGCCACGCGCATTGCGGTTTCACGTGCCGAAGAACGACCGCCGCCGCGATAATCACGCAGACCATATTTCTGCTGATAGGTGTAATCCGCATGACCAGGGCGGAATACGTCTTTAATATCGCCATAATCCTGCGAGCGCTGATCGGTATTTTCAATCAATAAACCGATGCTGGTTCCGGTGGTCACGCCCTCAAATACACCAGAGAGAATCCGCACGCTATCCGGTTCGCGGCGCTGTGTGGTATAGCGTGATGTTCCCGGACGGCGGCGATCTAAATCATGTTGCAGATCGGCTTCAGTTAGCGAAATTCCCGGCGGTACACCATCGACAATACAACCCAGCGCGATACCGTGAGACTCGCCGAAAGTAGTTACTCGAAATAATTGTCCAATACTATTCCCTGCCATCACAGTTCCTTAGCTGTTAATTATTTTTTGGAGCGTTCAAGCTCAGTAAAAAGATGAAACTTATTTATTAGTCGCGATACAGACGAAAATGTTCACTGCACGCCACTAATTGCTCGCGTGTCAGCATAAATACACCGTCACCGCCGTGTTCAAATTCCAGCCAGGTGAATGGAATATCAGGATATTCAGCTATCAGGTGCACCATGCTGTTACCTACTTCGCAAACCAATACACCGTTTTCATTTAAGAAATCAGGCGCGCAAGCCAAAATGCGGCGCGCTAATTTCAAGCCATCAGATCCCGCAGCCAAGCCCAATTCCGGCTCAAAACGAAACTCTGTCGGCAAATCAGACATATCTTCGGCATCAACATACGGCGGATTGGTAACGATCAGATCATATTTTACCGGCGGTAAATCGCGGAAAAGATCAGAGCGAATCGGCGTGACTTGATGCTCTAAACGATGCGCCTGAATATTGTGTTCTGCCACCGCCAGCGCATCGATAGAAATATCAACAGCGTCCACTTCCGCTTCAGGAAACACATAAGCACAAGCAATCGCGATACAACCGCTGCCGGTACACATATCTAAAATAGATTGCGGTTCATCACTAACCAGCGATTCAAAGTGATTATTAATTAACTCGCCGATAGGTGAGCGCGGCACTAACACTCGCTCATCAACATAAAATTCATGACCGGCAAACCATGCTTTATTCGTTAAATAAGCCACTGGCAATCGCTCATTTACGCGGCGAATGACGCGCTCAACGATACGATGACGTTCACTTAGCGTCAGGCGGGATTGATAAATTTCTACCGGAATATCCAACGGCAGAAACAACGTTGTCAACACGAGTTGCACCGCTTCGTCCCACGGATTATCCGTGCCGTGACCATAATAAATATTTGCCGCATTAAAACGGCTGACAGACCAGCGCAGCATATCCTGAATGGTGTGCATTTCGCTGACAACTTCATCTACAAAAATCTTGTCCAATTACCCCTCCTCCTATTAACCCAATAACAGGGAATAAAATCTGGAAATTCACGCAAAATTGACCATAAATATTTCGGTAGTTTGCCATGAAGTGCTTAACAAATCAGCCTCTATCAACAGTTACTCTCGCCGCAAACTATTTCTGATAATAATAACAGTGTGAACAACGCTAGTGATGCAGTTACACTAAGCATCGCTGTAGCTCGATTTTACTTTGTTTTTATATCACCAGAATTTGTGAATCACCGTGAAGAAAAAGAAATTTATCCTGTCAGATGAAGAAGTTGTTCTGTTTAAAGAATCGGTACGCGGCACAAAACCGATCCGGCAGGATACCGCCGTTCATCGCATCAAAACGAAAATAAAGAAACCTTCAGCACAAAGATTGTTACACGATCAGATCGATGCCAGCTTCTATTTTTCTGACGAATTTCAACCGTTATTAAGTGAAGATGCGCCCGTTCGCTATACCCGTCCCGATGCAAGTGCTTATGAAGTTAAAAAACTGCGGCGCGGTGACTATTCACCAGAATTATTTCTCGACCTGCACGGCTTAACTCAGCAACAAGCCAAACAAGAACTCGGCGCGCTGATCGCTGCCTGCCGCCGCGAACACGTCCACTGCGCCTGTGTAATGCACGGTCACGGTAAACATATATTAAAAAAACAGACACCGCTATGGCTGGCACAACACCCTGATATTATGGCATTTCATCAAGCCTCAAAAGAGTTTGGCGGTGATGCCGCGATTCTGATCTTGGTGGAATTAGAGGATAAGGTTGATGATTAACCTGAACTTCGGATAATTATGTAATTTTTTCGTAGGGGCGGCAACCTGCCGC
>JAISKF010000043.1 GCA_031261005.1 Enterobacteriaceae bacterium
AACGCTAAATCGTCAATACTGGAAACATTAAACCGCTGGTGGATAAAACTGTACGCTTCAGGATACATCAATCCTTTTTTACCGACGAGCATGTTAACTGCGTCACGGAGTGGCGTTCGCTGGTCTGTTGTTGTTCTACTAACTGGACGGTTACATAGTTCTGCTTCCATCTTGTTAAAGGCATTGATGTACTCAATTTTCCATTGAAGAGCCTTTTTGCCGGTGAACCCCATTGCGATCAGTACAAATGCGTCTCTAGTTAACTCAAACATCGGCATTTTTCTTATTGCGCCATCGCCGCCTGAAACGTTTCGTACCACCTGCCGAAAATTCGGCTGATGGTACGAATCATCACACTCGCTGATAATTAAACGAATTTTATCTAATACGTGTTTGTGATTTTTGTGGAAATATTCAGCAATTGAAAGTGATGTTGTGATCGCAATGCCATTTACTACGGCAATTTCTGGACTGGATAAAGTGATTTGATTAGTCATGATGATTTTCCCTTAGATTTGGATAATCACCACTGCGACGCCAATCGCTGGTGGTGAACTGTGCAGAGTTGGCGTACCGGCTAAGAGTTCCGGCGCGGATTTCTCCGCCCCCACACAGCCCACCATTGATTTGATGTGACCGTGCTTTACGCATAAAAAAACCGCTCGGCGCGGCTATGCGCTCTTAGTATTCAGGACGCCAATCCCGACATCGGATTTTGCCGATGTACAGACAATATGCCCTTAATATCTAAAACAGTCAACTAATCCCACGTTATCCGTTGTGTCAATTTTGTGTCACTACTTTAATTTAATGCGATGTAACCCGCTTTCCATCGTTATACAAGACAAATTCACATTATAATTATCTAATTGAAATTAAATGTATTTACTGCTTAATCTCCCTGAATGGCATGCAAGAGGTCGACGGTTCGATCCCGTCTAGCTCCACCAAATTTAAAAAGCCGACTTTGAGGTCGGCTTTTTTGCGTCTATAGCTGTCATACAGCTTTATCCAGTTTTCTACCTACCGCAACATCATCGACATCGCCGAAAAGCAGTTAATGATCCGAATCGCTGATTGTACGTTTTCTGCGGCAAACTGAATCAAGTCTCCCTCCAGTCGTTCAACAATGGGTAATTGACCGAACAGATCCGCTAACGCAGGTGTTTGGGTTTGCAGGCGGCAGGTAACGGGGGGGGTTATTCTATACGGTTGCCATTGCGCCGGTTTTTCTATTAACATTCGCGCTGCGTTATAAATTGCCTGACACGATGCTTCTGGTGTGAGACTTAATCCGCTGTTTTGACCTTCGGCTTGCTTGGTTTCAACGCTGGTGACATTAGGGAATAGCGGCAGGGTTTCTTCGATAAAAATATTATCACCGCAGATCATGGCAACAGGGACGTTAAATTCACCAGCGAGTGCGCCGTATAAACCCGCTTCTCCTAACTCAATATCATTGAGCCAGATACGTGCAAAAGCGAAACCGTTGATGGTATGCGCCAGAATGCCGCGACTTTTTGCTTTAGCGTGATAACCGATCATAAACAAAGCATTTGGCGATGTTTCTACACCGGAAACCATACTGAGATAGCGCGGTTTACCTTGCAACAAGCGCGCACGAGGATCGAGTTTATCGGCGATAATATTGCGAAAACTGCCATGTGAATCATTAACTATCACTTCTTTCGCACCGCCATCAAACGCACCGCAAACGGCGGCATTTGCTTCATTAGTCATCCAAACTCTGGCACGCTCATACTCACTGTTATTAGGGCGCGTTTGCTCTGGGTGAAATACACCTGCAACGCCTTCAATATCGGTAGAGATTAATATTTTCATGATGCAATTTCCGTATGATAACTTAGAGTAAATTCCGTAAATCAGGCGCTAAATCCCGTAGTGCTGTGCGGCGATGCCCATTATAACCATCAACTGTTTCGGCATAACAAAGCGCATTGATAATCGCTTGCTCTACGCAGTCAGCCGTAGCCTGAAAGAGCGGATCAAGCAGCGCATCATGCAAAAAAGCTACGGCTGGCATCGGGCGTTCAGTCTGATGCGGAAGTGTATAAGCTGTGGAGAATGCTAACGAAATATCGCCGCTGCCATTGCCAAAGAAAGCGCCAGTACGTGATAAACCAACTCCCGCACGCCGTGACAAGCGTTTTAACTGGCGCGCATCAAGCGGAGCATCGGTAGCAATCAGCATAATAATTGAACCTTTCTCTTCAGTTAGCGGTTTGATTTGAGGCACTTGGCAGGCTAATCGCTGTTGCAGCAATGTTCCTAACTGTTTTCCGGCGATAGTTAACGTTGACAGCCGCCCAAAATTCGCTAGTACTAAAGCACCAACGGTGTAACTTTCACCTGATTTTAACGTCGTAATACGTGATGCTGATCCGATCCCGCCTTTAAGCTCAAAACAGGACATACCACGCCCAGCACCAACAGCGCCTTGTGTAAAAAACGTATTCGAGCTGCTTAATGCTTGCAGATAGTGGCTTTCATCAAGTACCATTGCCTGAATATCATTGAGATAGCCATCATTGCACTCGAATATCAATGGATTGACGGTTGACCAGTCCCGTCCAATTTGTGGATTTTCGCGGATTGACTGGCGGATCTGCGCTTGCGCCATTGCACCAACGCCAAACGTATTTGTCAGTACAATTGGCGTTTCCAATACGCCGAGTTCATCAATTTGTATCAGCCCGATACTTTTCCCAAAGCCGTTGAGTACCGTTGCGGCGGCGGGAACTTTGTCACAAAACAGATTCCCGCAATGCGGCGTAACAACGGTCACTCCCGTTTGCAGCTCACCATGATTTAATGTGCAATGACCTACTTTTACGCTGGAAACATCGGTAATGATATTGTGCTTTCCGCTGAAGAGTTGACCAATATGGGGAATGAAATCAGGCATGATATAGATGACCTTTTTTCTAATGATAACGAAACAGGTAAATTGAAAAATTAGCGCATCACATCGGCTGTGATGCGCGCTGGAGTATTCCGCTACTTCTGATCAATTTTAGGATCTAACGCATCGCGCAAGCCATCACCTAACAAGTTAAAAGCAAGCACGGTAAGAAAAATAGCAATACTTGGGAAGATTGCGATATGCGGTGACATCACCATATCCGCGCGTGCTTCATTGAGCATCGCTCCCCATTCTGGTGTCGGCGGCTGAGCGCCCATGCCAAGAAAGGAAAGGCTTGCCGCAGTGATGATCGACGTGCCAATACGCATGGTAAAGTAGACCACAATAGACGATACCGTACCCGGCAGAATATGGCGCATGATAATCGTCCAGTCCGATGCGCCGAGACTGCGTACCGCTTCCACATAGGTTAGATTTTTAATAACCAAGGTATTACCGCGTACCAGACGCGCAAATGCCGGAATACTAAATATAGCAACCGCCATAATCACGTTAGTCATGCCGTTACCCATAATAGCAACGACACCGATCGCCAGCAGAATACCGGGAAAAGCAAACAAAACATCAGAGATACGCATAGTGATGCGATCCCACCAGCCTTCATAATATCCCGCCATCAATCCCATAAACGTACCGATGATCGCGCCTAAAGCAACAGAGACAAAACCCGCCGCCAGTGAAATTTTCGTACCCGCAATGATGCGGCTGAAAATATCGCGCCCCAGTGAGTCAACGCCAAACCAGTGCTGGGCAGACGGACCTTCATTGAGTTGTTCATAATCAAAATAATTTTCTGGATCGAACGGCGTAATCCACGGGCTAAGAATCGCGATCACGACCAGAAACAGGACAAAAATACCGGCAGCAACAGCGATATGCTGTTTACGAAATTTACGCCAAAACTCACTCCACGGTGTGCGGACATTATTCTTGTCAGAAGCGGACACGATGGCAGGTTCGACAGTAGTTGATGAACTCATATCTGCTCCTTATTTATATTTAATGGTTGGATTAATCGCGGCGTACAGCATATCAACGATCAGATTGATAAGAATGAACTCCAGCGAAAACAGCAAAACTTCTGCCTGAATAACAGGATAATCACGCGCTTCCACGGCATCAACCAGCAGGCGGCCTAAGCCAGGCCAGTTAAATACTTTCTCCACCACGATCGAACCGCCAAGCAGAAAGCCAAACTGCAAACCCATCATAGTAATGACGGGGATCATTGCATTACGCAGACCATGTTTAATCACTACTACGCGCTCTTTTAACCCTTTGGCGCGCGCAGTACGGATAAAATCTTCCTGCAATACTTCAACGAATGATGCGCGGGTAAAACGCGCCATCACCGCTGCAACCGCAGCACCCAGCGTAATCGATGGCAGAATATAATGTTTCCAGCTTTCTGCGCCGACTGTTGGCAGCCAGCCGAGATTTACCGAAAATACTTGCATCAGCAACATACCCAGCGCAAAAGAGGGAAAAGAGATCCCCGAAACAGCCAGCGTCATACCGAGTCGATCCGGCCATTTATTACGCCACACCGCAGAGATAATCCCGATTGCCATACCAAAAATAACTGCCCAGCTCATACTGGTGACTGTCAGCCAAAACGTTGGCATAAACCGTGAGGCGATCTCGACAATGACCGGACGTTTAGTCCGCAGTGACGTACCAAAATCACCCTGTAAAATATTGCCGAAAAAGTTCACGAATTGTTGCGGTAACGGTTTATCCAGACCTAAGTCTTTACGCACCAGATTGACCACCGTTTCATCGGCTTCAGGACCGGCAGCCAAACGTGCTGGATCGCCGGGCAGCATGTGAACGAATAGGAACACTAATACCATTACAATCAATAGGGTGGGTATTAGCCCTAATAGTCGTTTTATAAAATAACTCGACATATATACGGACTCAAAAAGCTACGTGCAAGACGTATAGGTAATCGTTGCCAACTTGATGTAAATCGGCTTGAAAGCGCTCCCCGCAGGGAGCGCAACGCTCAACTCTCAGTTACAGCATTACTGTTTCAGATCAATATCATCATAGTTAAATGAGCCATCTAACATGACGTACATTCCGCTCAGACTTTTGCTATGTACATAAAGCAATTGGTCAGTAAGCAGGAATGCCCACGGAGCATCAGCCCAAATTTGATCTTGTGCTTCTTTATATAACTTGGTTTTTTCGTCTTTATTGGTGGTTTTTAGTGCATCTTCCAGCGCTTTATCCACAACAGGATTGCTGTAATACGCGGTATTAAACATTTTTGGCGGCCATGAAGAAGTTGCCAGTAATGGTGTCAATGCAAAGTCAGACTCCATTGTTGATGATGACCAGCCTGCGTAATACATGCGAACACCGGCTTCTGCTGGTGTAGCGATACTTTCTACCTTAGCAACGCGTTGACCGGGTTCCATCGCTTCAATTTGAACTTTAATGCCGACTTGACCTAATTGTTGCTGCACAAACTGAATCACTTTTTGCACAGTAGTGCTGTTACCATTTGCCCATAGCACAGTGGAGAAACCATCGGCGTAGCCAGCTTCTTTTAATAGCGCTTTCGCTTTTGCCGGATCATAAGGCCATGCGCCGTAGTTGACTGAATATTCAACGCCTTGTGGTACAACGCCTACCGCTGGTGTGGCATAGCCGGAGAATGCGACTTTAGCCAGCGCTTGTTTATTGATGGCATAGTTAATTGCCTGACGAACTTTGACATCATCAAACGGTTTTTGCAGTACATTGAAACTGATATAGCGCTGGATAATCGATGGCGCAGAGACCATTGTCAGTTTGTCATTTTTCTCCAGCAATTTTGCCTGCTCATAAGGGATCTGATAAGCGAAGTGAGCTTCGCCGGTTTGCATCATGGCGGCGCGGGTGTTGTTTTCCACCACGGGACGCCAGGTTATGGTGTCTACTTTTGGCAGACCGGCTTTCCAGTAATTATCAAACTTTTTCACTTTCATATAATCGGTGGTGTTCCATTCTTCAAACTGGAATGGACCCGTACCGACTGGGTGGAAAGCCAATTCTTTGCCGTATTTTTGCATTGCGGCTGGTGAAATCATCACGGCTGATGGGTGCGCCAGTGAGTTGATAAACGCAGAATAAGGCGCTTTCAAGGTCAACTTTACGGTATAAGGATCGATAACTTCGCTTTTAGTGATGCGGCTGAACATATTAAAGCGTTTCAGATGGTTATCAGGATTGGTAACACGATCGAACGTCGCTTTTACCGCCGCAGCATTGAAATCAGTACCGTCATGGAATTTAACGCCTTGACGCAGTTTGAACGTATATTGCAAACCATCATCGCTAACGGTATAACTTTCCGCTAATACATTGATTAATTTAGCATCTTTATCGAAGCCAAACAGCCCTTGATAAAATGATTTTGACACAGCTTGCGATAGCGTGTCATTGGCATCATAAGGATCAAGGGTTGAGAAGTTAGAATAAACCGCTGCAACGACATCTTTAGCTGCAAAAGCAGGAAAAGTGCTGAAGCCCGCGAGGGTAACGATACCCGCTGCTAGCAGCGTTTTACGAGGAAAAGTAATTTTTGACATAAAATGTAATCTCCATGTGATGTTAATGTTGTATTAATACTGTGTTTTGTCGGTCTTGTTTTTATCTATTTAATTTGAACTTCTGATAAAATTATTGTTTTATTATAAATTTCAACTAATTATTATTAATCGATGATTCTCGCCATTTTCTTATCCCACCCTGAGGTTATTTAATAAACTCCTGAAATGCGGTGTTGTGCTACAAAATGGTTTTCACTGACTTGAATCAGCGGCTCTACCAGCGGTTCATCATTTAACGCTCGGATCGGGCTTGGAATTTCATCTGACAGTAACTCGCGCTTAATATGGCGTCTGGCAGGATCGGCGATCGGCACGGCAGCCATCAATTTTTTGGTATACGGGTGCTGCGGATTTTCAAAAATATCTTTGCGTGAGCCAATTTCCACAATTTGCCCTAAATACATCACAGCAACGCGGTGACTAACGCGCTCAACGACTGCCATATCATGAGAAATAAACAGGAACGCAATACCAAATTCGCGTTGTAGATCCAGCATTAAATTAACAACTTGTGCCTGAATTGATACATCAAGGGCAGAAACGGACTCATCGGCGATAATCACTTTCGGATTTAACGCCAATGCTCTGGCAATACAGATGCGCTGGCGCTGACCGCCTGAAAATTCATGAGGATAGCGTTTGGCGTGTTCCGGTAATAAGCCGACTTTTTCCAGCAGCCACGCAACGCGCTGTTCCGCTTTTTTACCTGAAGCAACTTGATGAATCAAAAGCGGTTCCATAATGGAGAAACCAACGGTGACGCGCGGATCAAGGGAAGCGAAAGGATCTTGGAAGATAAACTGAATATCTTTACGCAATGCTTGCAGCTCTTTACCGCGCAGGTTGTTAATCTTTTTGCCGCAAAATTCAATACTGCCGCCCTGACTTTCCACCAGTTGCAGCAGAGAACGACCCGTCGTAGATTTTCCGCAGCCAGATTCACCCACCAGCGCCAGTGTTTCACCAGGATAAATATCAAAACTTACTTTTTCTACAGCATGAACACGGCGTGTGACGCGATTTAAAATACCGCTGCGAATATCAAAACGAGTGATCAAATCTTTCACGCGCAAAATCGGCGCACTGGCATGATCAACGGTTTTCTGCGGTTCTGTTGGTGTTGCGTGATCGCTATCATTGATGGTTAACAGCGGGAATTTTTCTGGAAAATCCGTTCCCTGCATTGCGCCCAGCTTTGGCACAGCGGAAAGCAGTGCTTTGGTATAAGGGTGTTTCGGATGAGCAAACAGCGTATCGGAATCGCCGTCCTCAACTTTTTCACCTTTGTACATTACCAATACGCGATCAGCGACTTCCGCAACAACGCCCATATCGTGGGTAATAAAGATCACCGCCATATCCATTTCATCTTGCAACTCACGGATTAGTTGCAGGATTTGTGACTGGATTGTCACATCTAATGCTGTAGTTGGTTCGTCGGCGATCAGCAGGGCTGGTTTACAGGATAATGCCATCGCGATCATTACGCGCTGGCGCATACCGCCGGAGAGTTGATGTGGGTAGCGATCCAACACATTTTTTGCTTCGGGAATTCTTACTCGTTCTAACATTTTCAGCGCTTCAGCTCTGGCAGTTTCACGATCTTTTCCCTGATGCAGGCGGATAGATTCAGCGATTTGCTCACCTACCGAAAACACCGGATTCAGAGACGTCATTGGCTCCTGAAATATCATGGCAATATCCGCACCGCGAATAGTTTGCATGGTGGCGTTATTGGCTTTCGCTAAATCGAGATTTTTGCCGTCGTGCCGGAACAGCATACTGCCAGAAACAATTTTGCCGCCGCCTTGCTCTACCAGCCGCATTAATGCCAGAGAAGTAACGGATTTTCCTGAACCGGATTCACCGACAATTGCCAGTGTTTCGCCGCGTTTTACGCTGAAAGAAAGATTTTTAACGGCATTAACCGTATGTTCCGATGTAGCAAATTGCACGGAAAGATTCTCAACGCGAATTGCCGTTGCTGTTATTTCTTTGGACTGTTTATCGGCAGGAATAGTGTTTTGATCCTGCGCTAAAGTGGGTTGTGTCGTTAGTTCTGTCACGGCTTTTTTATCCCTAACTAATCGTTATTTTACGTAGTCAATTCATCGCCCATATCATTTCAATGGGGAGAATTCGGAGAATAAATAAGTTATTTTTGTTATTAACTCATTTCATTTTCAGTTATGAGTAGTAACAATTTATTAATAACAGTGCGATTAATTCTATTTATCGGTAATCTTTTTTTGTTATGGCGATAAACGTTATAACAAAAGAAGTCAGCCTGAATATTTACTATCTTATTCGCAGATAAATAGTTAACGATATATATCGACTTCTACCGGTTGCCCGACACGTCCAACACCGCGATACATACCTTCTGAATTAAATGGTAAAGCGACATTCCCCTGAGAATCGACAGCGATCAATCCGCCGCGACCATCAATAGCAGGAAGTTTTTCCATCACTACACGATTCGCCGCTTCTTCCAGAGACAACCCCGCGTATTCCATCAGCGCAGAAACATCATAAGCGGCAACCGCACGCATAAACATTTCTCCCGTACCGGTAGCGGATACCGCAACAGTACGATTATTGGCGTAGCAGCCCGCGCCAATAATTGGTGAGTCACCGACTCTGCCCGCTTGCTTATTAGTCATGCCGCCGGTAGACGTAGCCGCAGCGAGATTGCCGTCGTTATCAATGGCTACTGCGCCGACGGTACCGAATTTTTTATCGGGATCGATCGGATCGCCTTGCGGATTTCGTACCGCTAATGATGCGGCATCGTGATCCAGCATAACGCCTTGATCTAATAGCGCACGTTGCAGTTGCTCATAGCGAGCATCGGTATAGTAGAAGTCTGGCTCCACCATTTCGATATTTTGGCTGCGGGCGAATGTCTCTGCGCCTTCACCAATAAACATTACATGGTTGCTGTGTTCCATCACGGCACGAGCAGCGAGGATAGGATTACGGATATGAGAAACACCGGCGATCGCGCCCGCATTCAGCGTTGCGCCGTCCATGATAGACGCATCAAGTTCATTGGTGCCGTTATGAGTAAAAACAGCACCTTTACCGGCGTTGAACAGAGGATTTTCTTCCAATAGCCGGACAGCTTCGGTAACCGCGTCAAGCGCGCTGCCGCCATGTGTAAGAATGACCTGACCAGCAGTAACTATCATGGTAAGTGCATTACGATATTCCAGTTCTTTCTCTGGCGTCATTGATGTCCGGCTAATTGCTCCGGCACCGCCGTGAATGGCGATAACTGGCTTAAAGGTCATATAACTTCGCTTATCTGATGTTGTCGAAAAATTGTTTGCGCTAATGTTAGTTTTTTTATTTTTAAGCCATTATTTTATTAAAAATATTAAGAAATATTTTTATGGCTTTTCTCGACTATAGAATTTTGAACTTCATGAGTAAAGAGAAAAATTCATTCTCTGTTAAACATAAAT
The DNA here is from genome assembly GCA_031261005.1 of Enterobacteriaceae bacterium. Lineage (GTDB taxonomy): Bacteria > Pseudomonadota > Gammaproteobacteria > Enterobacterales > Enterobacteriaceae > JAISKF01. The sequence continues at coordinate 10,014 of JAISKF010000043.1, forward strand.
TATTGCTGATGATGCTTATTATTTTGTGATTGATGGTATCGCTGTTTAGCGTTAAAAAAGATCGTTTGTTGAGTGAATCATGGTAACTAAAAAAGGTTAGATATTGATTACTGCACTATAATTAGTTGAGTTTTATATTGATTAGATATTGTTTGCCTCTGTATAGATTCTTATCCAACTTGGTTTTTATGAAGATTGTTTTTATGAAAAAGTTTTTATGAAAAATAGTTGTCATCGAAATGATTAGCTTGTTATTTAAATGATAATAGTTATCATCTTTAGCGGTAATTATTTGTTAGAGGCACAAACATGTCCGATTCGGAAGCCATAATGCAGTCAGATAAAATTTCACGAAAGATCAGGCGTTCTTTGATGGGACCTGCTTTTATCGCGGCTATTGGCTATATCGATCCCGGAAATTTCGCCACCAATATTCAAGCTGGATCAGCGTTTGGCTATCAGCTACTTTGGGTTGTTGTGTGGGCGAATATTATGGCAATGGTGGTGCAGCTATTTTCAGCCAAGCTGGGGATCGCCACTAATAAAAATCTGGCGGAACACATTCGTGATCGCTTTCCGCGTCCTTTAGTTTGGTTTTATTGGATTCAAGCTGAACTCATTGCTATTGCTACCGATCTGGCAGAATTTATCGGCGCAGCGATTGGTTTTCGGCTGTTGTTCGGTATCAGCCTGTTAAATGGCGCGATTATTACCGGTATCTGTACTTGTCTGATTTTGATGTTGCAAAGTCGCGGTGAGAAGCCGCTGGAACGAGTGATAGGCTCTTTTCTGCTGTTTGTCGCTGCGGCGTATGTTATCGAACTTATTTGCTCTGCGCCGGATATTGAGGAATTGTCTGTTGGTATGTTGATACCCGGAATGCCAAATCATGAAGCGATATTTCTCTCTGCGGGTGTATTAGGCGCAACGATTATGCCTCATGTGATCTATCTGCACTCTGCGTTAACTCAAAATTCTAAAGGTACGCATGAAGAGCGCTATTGTGCAACCAAATGGGACGTAGCAATAGCGATGACGATAGCGGGTTTCGTTAATTTAGCAATGATGGCAATGGCAGCAGCAGTATTTCATTTTAATGACAAGACAACTATTTCCGAACTGGATCAGGCTTATGTCACGCTAGAACCATTACTTGGTGAGTTTGCGGCGGTGACTTTCGGACTCAGCCTGATTATTGCCGGATTGTCCTCAACGGTAGTCGGTACGTTAGCCGGACAAGTGGTGATGCAGGGATTTATCCGCATAAAAATCTCATTATGGTTGCGCCGTATCGTAACCATGTTGCCGTCATTTATTGTTATTTTATGTGGTATGGACGCGACACGAATTCTTATCACCAGTCAGGTTTTCCTGAGTTTTGGTGTCGCGCTGGCGTTAATTCCGTTACTGAGTTTTACCGGTAATCGTCAGTTGATGGGCGATATGGTAAATAGCACAGTAATGCAAAATGTTGGACGAGTTATCGTATTGCTGGTGGTGAGTCTAAATCTTTATTTGATCTATAGTTTTTTCTTTTAGTTAACATCAGGTCTGGATAAGTAAGTGATAAAAATCATAACTTAATAGATTGATAATAAAGAATAACTTGTAGGGGCGACAACCTGTCGCCCGAATTAGCAACACGGCGGGTTTACGGCGGCAGATTGCCGCCTTTTATGCTATCTCAATGATGTTAGTTCACCTTATCCCATCATCAACACCAGCAAATAAGCGATAAACACCGCTAAATGCGCTGCGCCGTTTAATACATTCGTTCTGCCGGTAGCAAATGAGCTTTGGCATAGCAGCAGGATAGTAATCAATAAAACAATATTTGGCATTGATAAACCAAAGATAAGATTTTGACCGGTGATCGCGGCAATGATCACCACAGCCGGAACGGTCAGCGAGATTGTCGCTAATATCGAGCCAAAAAACAGATTCATGGCGCGTTGCACTTGATTTGCCATCACCGCGCGTAATGCGCCGAGACCCTCCGGTGATAAAATCAGTAACGCAATTAAAAAGCCGCTAAATTGCGGCGGAGCGTCTAATTCTTGCAGCAAAGATTCCAGCGAACCGGCATTAATTTTGGTAACGGCAATAACAGATACCAGATGTATGACTAACCAGATGCCATGCCATGAAGTGCTGTGCTCTGATGGCTTGCCGTGATGGTCATCAGGATCTTCATCTTCATGTTCATATACAAATAAACTTTGATGCGTTTTAGTTTGGATAGTCAGAAAAACCAAATACATCGCGGCAGAAATAAGCGCAATAATCAGCAGTTGCCCTGCACTAAATGTTCCCTCTCTAAATGTTGCTGGCAGCACCAGAATGATAATCGTCAGTGGTAACAGCGCCGTGAGATATTGCTTAATGCCTGCTAAATTAACATGTTGAGTAGCAAATTTCCGCCCGCCCAGCATTAACGAAATGCCTACTAATCCGCTCATCACGATCATAATGACGGAATAGAGCGTATCGCGCATCAGTGTAGGTCCGGTATCGCCTGTCATCATTAAGGCTGAAATCAGACTGACTTCCAGAATCACAACCGCAAGACTAAGAATTAATGAACCAACCGGCTCACCAAAGCGGTGAGCGAGGACATCGGCATGACGTACAACGCTAAATGCGCTGCCTAAAATCGTCATTAATGCCAGAAGATTGATTAAAACAACAATAAGCAGACTGGTGCTGTGTTGCAGATACAGCAACGCAGGAATAGTAAACATCGTCAGAATAAGGGCATATTCTTTATGGCGAGTTTTAACGGAGGCCAATGGTTGAGCTTGGGTCATAAATCTTCTCGGTTGCTGAAAATCATCAATTTATTGAGACGTAATATTAATAGAACTGTAGTAACAAAACTCAAAAAATTAGGCAGAAATATCAATCTGCCTGAATAAAAGTATGAGTGTTGGTTAGATTTACTACGAGATATTACTACTAAAATTGCCATCTGGCCCAAGTGAATAAAACATTTCCGTTATTATAGGTGCCGGGGATATAGGTATTCTGTATAGCGAAATTTTTATATTCGACAGAGAGTAACGGCAGCGGTAAAGGCAGCGGAATATAGCAGTAATCATGACGTGCAGTAATCGAAGCGGTGAAACCTAAGCCAAAACGCCAGTCATTGCTGGCACCAAAGTACCAGTTTTTCAGATAGCCATAACCGACAATAGGTTGGAATTCATTATGGGAATCCTGAAATTCCATCGCGTAAATAGAATGCCAGTTGCCATCACTGTCAAAGCGCGACACACCATAACCGATCCCCCACGGTCTTTCATTATAAGAATCAGTTTTCTCTTTATCGTACATGGCGCGGTTGTGCCATGTATTTAACGGCAGATAGAGATCGCGCGTTGGTGAATTCCATGTTTCTTTTACATTGCTTTTGATTGTTTCCCACCAGCCTTCGTTGCCAGATTCTTCGGCGACGGCATTGAATGAAAGAGCAAATAAAACAGCAGTAATCGAGATAATGAATTTCATGGTTTGTATGATGTCCAGTTATATGAATGCGAACTCCGCTGGAACAATTTAATAGGTATAATTTCATATAAAACAAATTGATATAATATTTTTATATAAAATGATACATATCAAAAAAGTATCAATGGACTTGGCTCATTTGATTATATCGGTATAACTAATCAATATGATCAGACGTATATGACTATTTATATAATAGGTATTTTACGCTAACTCTTCGGGTATGATAAAGAAACTTCATACCAAATTCACTACGGACGTGTTGTTTTTGATAAATTATTGCTGCAACTGTTTGTTATTAAAATATTATTAATAAGCAAAATTACTATTTTGATGCTAACCAAATTGCGGCGTTACTCCATATAAAATATAGGGTTTTTATTGAGTTTTACTGCGATCACCCACAGTTTTTACGCAATAAGCGACATCAATACGCTTTTACGCTAAAGTGACTAAATTGCTTGTTATTTGCAGACTAATTTCATTTTTGTGGAGTCTTTTTATATGTGCAATCGCTACGACCGTTATCAAGGGCTAATTTTTGATATGGACGGCACGTTATTGGATACGGAAGCAGGGCATCGCAAAGCATGGACAGAGGTGTTAGCAAAGTACGGTATGACACTGGATTTTGAAGCAGCGAAAGCATTAAACGGTTCACCATCATGGCGCATTGCGGAGTTTGTTATCAATAGCTATCAGGCGGATCTCGATCCCCGTAAAGTCGCGCAAGAAAAATTTGATATTGTTGAAGAAATGATTCTGGATATGGTGAAACCGTTGCCGATTGCTGATGTTGTGAAAGCCTATCGCGGTAAAACGCCGATGGCAGTAGGGACAGGCAGTATGCACGGTCTCGCCGAACGAGTATTGCAACATGTCGGATTACGTGACTATTTTGTTGCTATTGTCGGTGCTGATGATGTTCAGCATCACAAACCTGCACCGGATACTTTTTTACGCTGCGCGCAATTGATGAATGTTTCGCCTGTCTCTTGCGTGGTTTTTGAAGACGCGCAGTTTGGTTTTCAGGCAGCAAAAGCCGCAGGTATGGACGTTGTTGATGTACGGAATTTGTGAATTTGGTGAAAAAAGAGCAAAGTAATTACATATGTTAATTATTTTAGCTGATTAAATGAATTGATAATGGGAGGTCAAATTGATCCCGGACGTATCGAAAGCGTTATCCTGGTTGGAAGCGCACCCTCATGCTTTAAAAGGTATCCAGCGCGGTATCGAACGCGAAACACTTCGTGTTACTGACAATGGTCATCTGGCAACGACTCCTCACACTAAATCTCTTGGTTCAGCTTTAACGCATCACTGGATAACGACCGATTTCGCTGAAGCATTATTAGAATTTATCACACCAGTAGATACCGATGTCGATCATCTGCTGAATTTCTTACGCGATATTCATCGTCATGTTAGCCGTGAATTAGGCGATGAGTTAATGTGGCCGGTAAGTATGCCGTGCTTTATTAGCTCGGAAGATAAAATCGAACTGGCGCAATACGGCACGTCTAATCAGGGGCGTTTTAAAACGTTGTATCGTGAGGGGCTGAAAAATCGCTATGGCGCGTTGATGCAGACTATTTCCGGTGTGCATTACAACTTCTCCTTGCCATTAGAATTTTGGCAAGAGCGGGAAGGCATTACTGATGCACAAAGTGGTAAAGAGAAAATTTCCGCAGGCTATTTCCGTTTGATCCGCAATTATTATCGTTTTGGCTGGGTAATCCCTTATCTGTTTGGCGCGTCTCCTGCGCTGTGTTCTTCTTTTATTAAAGGGCGGGAAGATAAATTACCGTTTGAGCGTTTGAAAAGCGGCGCATGCTATATGCCGTATGCTACGTCATTGCGTATGAGTGATTTAGGTTATACCAACACTACGCAAAACAATTTAGGCATTACGTTTAATGATTTAAGTACGTATGTGGAAGGGCTGAAAAAAGCCATTTCAACTCCGGCGGAGCAATTTAAGCCGCTGGAAGAGAAAAAAGAGGGGCATTATCAGCAACTCAACAGCAATATTTTGCAGATTGAAAATGAATTCTACGCACCGATTCGCCCGAAACGTGTCACGAAAAAAGGCGAATCACCATCAGATGCTTTGTTGCGCGGCGGCGTAGAATACATTGAAGTGCGGGCGCTGGATATTAACCCGTTCTCGCCTATCGGTATTGATGCTGATCAGGCGCGTTTCCTCGATCTATTCCTGATTTGGTGTACGTTAGCCGATGCGCCGGAAATGAGCAGCGAAGAGTTGCAATGTACGCGCCACAACTGGAATCGGGTGATCCTTGAGGGGCGTAAACCAGATCAAACGATAGGCATTGGTTGTGATAGCGCTCGTCAGCCGTTAAAAGTTGTGGGTAAATCGCTATTTGCTGATTTATTGCGTGTGGCTGAGGTGTTAGATGGCTGCAATACTAATTCACAATATCAAGATGTCTGTAATAAGTTAATCTCCTCTTTTGAAGATCCTGAGCTGACATTCTCTGGCAGAATGCTACAGGCAATTAAAGATGTCGGCGTCGGTCAGTTTGGCTTGGCATTAGCGAAGCAATATCGTCAGATGTTGCAATCAGAGCCGCTAAGTGTGCTGACAGAAGATCAAATGGAAGCTGAGTGCGTTGCGTCTGTTCAGCGTCAGAAAGAGATGGAGCAGCAGGATACCGAGAGTTTTGATGCGTTTTTAGCGGAACAAAATCGCCGCTAACCATGTAAAAAATATGCAAAAGAAAGGTCACTATCTAGTGACCTAATAAACATCTCTCTTGAGGGACGATGATAACGAGTGTTCTTATAAACTATAGGACTCAGGTTTTCGTAAAAAGTTTCCTATCAGCGTAAAAAAAGTTATTTTTTTAAAAGGTGATGAAAATGCCATTGTTAGATAGTTTTACTGTTGATCATACCCGCATGGCAGCACCGGCTGTGCGCGTAGCTAAAACCATGAAAACGCCGCACGGTGATACCATCACGGTGTTTGATTTACGCTTCTGCCGCCCAAACCAAGAAATTCTGCCAGAACGCGGCATTCACACTCTTGAGCATCTGTTCGCTGGTTTCATGCGCGATCATCTAAACGGCAACGGCGTAGAAATTATCGATATTTCCCCAATGGGTTGCCGCACCGGATTTTATATGAGTTTAATCGGTACGCCAGAAGAAACGCAGGTAGCGAAATCATGGCAAGCCGCGATGGAAGATATTCTAAAAGTACAGGATCAAAACAAAATCCCTGAACTGAATGAATACCAATGCGGTACTTATGAAATGCACTCACTAAAAGAAGCGCATGAAATTGCACAACATATTATTGATCGCGGTATTCGCGTAAATAAAAATAATGAGCTGGCGTTATCAGCGGATAGGTTGGCGGAATTGCATAATTAGGTTAAAGACGATTAAAAATCACCGTTAGATATTAAAGTGTAACGGTGATTTTTTGTTTTTATCTGAGAGTGATTGTGAGTTCTTGTTAATCCTGTATCGCTACATGTTGTTTTATCACCAATTTATATAAAATACTCAATGCCCATATATTATCCCATTCCTTAATGTAATTTATTTATACCTTCCCTGAAACTAGGAAAGATGAATCAATCCAGACCTCTTTATCAATTGAGTATGTCGAAAGACAATACATCGAACTTTTTGTATAGATCAGATTTGATGTCATACTTGCTTTCTAATATTATTAATAAATATATTTATAATTAAAGTCAATATCTCCATTTTAAAAATGATTTTATAGTTATAATTATGATTATAGGGTATAACCATCCGAGTAAAATAGCATTCGATAAAAACAAATAAACACTAGCGTGTTGAACACCCAGTCTTCCGAAAAACAAATCACCTATAAACAATATGATGAATGAAAAAATGCTTCCTAAAACCGCACTTAAAATAGTAGAAAAAATATTCTGTTTGCTTAAAAAGAATTTATTAAAAACTAAAAATGATATTAATACTAAAGAAAAAAACATTGTATAATAAAATAATAAAAAATTATCATACATAGGGTGTTTGACTATTAAACTCTCTAAAAAACGATAATGTATTAAAAGAAAACAAATAAATAAAAAACATATACCAATTGATTTTATATAACGCATTTAAATTGTACTCTCTGAATTTAATCTGCGATTTCTAATTTCCACAACTGCTTCCCACAAATTATTAGGAAGAGTATAAATATCTAGTTGTGGTTCTATTACCTGTAAAAGTTTAGAACACCACTTAGCACAACCAACACTATCAGGTTTATCCACTGGATCATTATCAAGCTCGTATGCTTTAATAAGCAAAAGTTTTATTTCTTCTTCCGTAACCGGAATTGAAGTAAGTTTAACTTTATAAGGAAACCATTCGTTCTCACGTTCACTTTTACTTTTTTGTGTAGGATTTTGCTGATAAGCAATAAAGTTATCAAGATTTGCTTGCTCACCCGAAAAGAAAAAACCAGAACCTCTTACCGCAAGACTATCAATTTTTGAATCTGGATTATAGCTACCATTTGGGTCATAGAGATATGGACTTGAAGTATCATTTTGGACAGTAAAATAAATTGCTGAGTGATCTCCAAAAACTTCATATTCAGTATATGATTCTATTAAAGTCGAAGTAATTAATATTATTTCTGTGGTAAAATGCTGTTTTTCTTTCTCTACTATATTATTTTGTTGGTTTTTTATTCCTTGTTGAAAATTATTACTTTCCGCATGTTTTTCTTCTTTTATTTGTGTATTGCTGGAAACTCTCGTTATGGGCGTTGATGAGTCAAAATAATAAGTCGCATTAAGTAATGACGGAATAAAAGAAGCATGACATGAACAAGTACTCCTACTGTGCAGTGTTCCTGCCATGAGTTGTCCATGACTAATCTCGGTGGGAATACCCCCTGCGATAGTATAGACTTTTCCATCTTTTCCACACATTACTTTGTCACCGGTTCTGGCTACGGCGACATTACCTATTGAGTATTTGCTATCCCCCGATAACACCTTACCACCACATGTCGTTCTATCACCGACTCGTACAAAATGCCCAACGCCCATATTTCCCCTTAATGTAGTTTGAATTAAAATTAAATCACTCGGTAAATATAACTCAAAGTTAGCAGATGATAAATTTTTTAAAATATTATTCCTGTTTTTATATATTAAATACTTTAATTATTAGTGAAAAATACTATTTACTAACACAACTTATGCGCTGGTGGTTCGCCGTTTAGCGGTTTAATCAGTACTTTTTTAATCATATTGTTATTTACTTCGATAATATTTACTGAGAAATTTTTAAATTCTATTTGTGTTCCAACTTGGGGAATATCTTCAAAATGTTCCAGCAGTAATCCGTTAATTGTTTTCGCGGTGGAAGTGGGTAAATCCCAGTTAAAGGCTTTATTTACTTCGCGGATATTTGCGCTGCCGTCAATATAAGCCGAGCCATCGTTTTGCGGTATCACTTCTTCCGCTAATGATGGCGACATTGATGTTGTAAAATCGCCGACGATTTCCTCTAAAATATCTTCAACACTGACTAGCCCCTGAATATCGCCGTATTCATCAACGATGATGCCGACTTTTTCCCGATTGCGTTGGAATTTTATTAGTTGCACATTCAACGGCGTATTTTCAGGAATAAAATAGATTTTATCCGCCGCTCTCAGCATTATTTCTTTGGTGAATTCACTTTTCTCCATCATTAGTCGATAAGCCTCGCGCACGCGCAGCATACCGATGGCATCATCAAGAGAGTCGCGGTACAGCACAATGCGGCCGTGAGGAGAATGAGTGAGCTGTTTAAGAATATCTTTCCATTCATCATTGACATTGATGCCGACGATTTCATGGCGCGGTACCATAATGTCATCAACGTTAACGACTTCCAGATCGAGAACTGATAACAACATGCTTTGATAACGATGGGAAATCAGCGGATTAGAGGCATTAACAATAGTGCGGAGTTCATCTTTGCTGATGGCATCATTGCCTTTTATATCAGAGCGTAAGCCAAACATGTGCATCAAAATGCGCGTGATACCATTGAGCAGCCACACCAGCGGAGCCATGATTTTCTGTAATGGACCTAACAAGAAGCTGCTAGGAAAAGCAACTTTTTCAGGATAGAGCGCCGCGACGGTTTTCGGCAGCACTTCGGCAAAGACTAAAATCACGAAAGTTAAGATACCGGTAGCAATTGCCACGCCCATATTGCCATACAGACGAATACCGATAATGGTTGCCAGCGATGAAGCCAGAATATTGACCAGATTATTGCCGATCAGCACCAGACTAATAAGACGATCAGGACGTTTCAGGAGTTTTTCTACGCGGCGAGCCTGACGGTTACCTTTACTGGCAAGATGACGCAGACGATAACGGTTTAAGGTCATCATTCCGGTTTCTGATGCTGAAAAATAGGCAGAAACCAACACCATAACGATCAGAATAATAATCAGCGTCGTGGTTGATATGTCGTCCACCGTAGAATGCCCTCAAGTTACGTCTTATTGTGCCAACAAAACCTGAACCAGTCGGCTGCCGAAATAACCTAATGTTAATAACAATGCACCGCTCAAGCTAAACCATACCACTTTGCGCCCGCGCCAGCCTTTGCTGTAATGCCCCCAAAGCAGCGTCAGATAAACCAGCCACGCTATTGTGGATAACACCGTTTTGTGTAAATTTTCTGGATCGAGCAAATTGTCTAAAAATAGTACGCCGGTTGCTAATGTCAGCGTCAGTAAAATGACGCCAATTTGTGTGATATGGAACGTCTTGCGTTCAATTGATAACAACGGCGGCATATCTGGACTGAAACTCAATTTCTTATTTTTCAGTTGATAGTCAATCCATGCTAATTGAAGTGCATAGAGTGCAGCAATGATTAACGTAGCGTAAGAGAACAAAGCCAGCACAATATGTGTCAGCAGGGCAGGGCTGTCTTCCAAATGAGTAATAAATTCCCACGGTGTAAAGCTGGACAGCGCCAAATTGATAATGGAAAAACTGTAAACAACGGGAAGCAGAATCCAGCCGCGATCGCGTGATGCGACAAACGTCATAATTGCACTCATCAACAAACTTGCGCCGGACGCGATATTCAGCAAACTTAGATTTTGACCATGATCGACATTAAAAACACGCTGTTGCAGGGATATTCCATGAAAAATAAGCGCAATAACAGCCGCTATCAGCGTCCAGCGACGATGAATCCCTTTTTTTCTGAGCAGACTCGGAATGATAAGCCCAAGACTAAGCAGATAAGCAAGTAGTGATAATGTGGCGAAAACAGGCATAATAATTAATGTGTGCATGAACCATGAAGAAATGTTGTACCAGTATAGCGTTACTGGCGTTTCCCTCCAAACATTCTATGCCCGTCATTTTGGGTATAATTCGTATCACTAACTGAACTCATTGCTGTTCGTGTTATACTCGCAAAAATTTTTTACCGTTATGCCTGCCATACTTTGCGCTGCCTTGATGCAACTCGAATTATTTAAGGTATATAGCGGATTATCATAACGTGACGTTGGGTATAAACGATGTTTGAAAACTTAACCGATAGATTATCGCAAACGCTACGCAATATCAGTGGGCGCGGGCGACTGACTGAAGACAATATTAAAGATACGCTGCGCGAAGTCCGCATGGCGCTATTAGAAGCGGACGTCGCTTTACCTGTTGTGCGTGACTTTATTAATAAAGTGAAAGAAAGTGCCGTCGGACAGGAAGTGAATAAAAGTCTGACGCCGGGACAAGAGTTCGTCAAGATTGTCCGCAATGAGTTAGTGGCTGCGATGGGGGAAGAGAACAACGAGCTTAACCTCGCCGCTCAGCCGCCAGCGGTCATCTTAATGGCTGGTTTGCAAGGCGCGGGTAAAACCACCAGCGTGGCAAAGCTGGCGAAGTTCCTGAAAGAAAAACAGAAGAAAAAAGTATTAGTGGTTTCTGCCGACGTTTATCGACCGGCAGCGATCAGACAGTTGGAAACGCTGGCAGAAGCTATCGCTATTGATTTTTTCCCGTCTGATGCCAAAGAAAAACCGGTTGATATTGTTAACCGCGCTCTGCAACAAGCCAAACTTAAATTCTATGATGTGTTGATTGTCGATACCGCTGGTCGTCTGCATGTTGACGAAGCGATGATGGACGAAATCAAACAGGTTCATGCCGTACTGAATCCGATTGAAACGCTGTTTGTTGTCGATGCCATGACTGGTCAGGACGCGGCAAATACCGCGAAAGCCTTTAACGAGGCATTACCGCTGACCGGTGTGGTTCTGACTAAAGTAGACGGCGATGCGCGCGGCGGTGCGGCGTTATCCATTCGTCATATCACCGGTAAACCGATTAAGTTTCTTGGTATTGGTGAAAAAACCGAAGCGCTGGAACCTTTTCACCCTGATCGCATTGCATCGCGTATTCTCGGTATGGGCGATATGCTCTCCCTGATTGAAGATATTGAGAGCAAAGTTGATCGCGCCCAAGCGGAGAAATTGGCAAATAAACTGAAAAAGGGTGATGGTTTTGATCTCACTGATTTTCTCGATCAGTTAAAGCAGATGCGTAATATGGGCGGCATGGCAAGCATGATGAGTAAATTGCCCGGAGCCGGTAAAATCCCTGATAACGTGAAAGCGCAGATGGACGATAAAATTTTGGTGCGAATGGAGGCGATCATCAATTCGATGACTTTAAAAGAACGCGCCGCGCCGGAGATCATCAAAGGTTCACGTAAACGCCGTATCGCTGCTGGTTCGGGTATGCAGGTGCAGGACGTTAATCGTCTGCTGAAACAGTTTGATGATATGCAGCGCATGATGAAAAAAATGAAAAAAGGCGGTATGGCGAAAATGATGCGCGGTATGAAAGGTATGATGCCGCCGGGCATGATGCGTTAATACCAGATTTGTCTGTTTTTATCAGGGGAAACCATGTGCAAAGTAACGCATGTTTCCCCTTATCTAATTATCATTCCCGCCGAGATAAAATATTTCCCTTTCTGGAGTTAATCCCATGAATATCGATTTAAGCCGATTGGTGACAGAAAGCCGCAATTCTGCCAGCGAGCATATCGATCAACTTTCTACTATTGAGATGCTAACCGTTATTAATAATGAAGATAAAAAAGTCGCGTTAGCCGTAGAAAAAGAGCTTCAGCATATTGCCAGCGCTGTTGATGTTATCAGTCAGGCATTTTTGCAGGGCGGACGATTGATTTATTGCGGCGCGGGAACATCAGGACGTTTAGGTATTCTTGATGCCAGTGAATGCCCGCCGACGTTTGGTACTGCGCCAGAACAAGTCATTGGTTTAATTGCGGGCGGGCATCAGGCTATTTTAAAAGCAGTAGAAAATGCGGAAGATAGCGTGACGTTGGGCATGCAAGATCTCAAAGCGATTAATTTCAGCTATCAAGATGTGCTGGTGGGTATCGCTGCCAGCGGCAGAACGCCTTATGTTATTGCTGCAATGGAATATGCTCACTCGTTAGGTGCGAAAGTAATCAGCCTTAGTTGTAATCCTGATTCGCCGATGACGCAATTAGCCGATATTGCGATCACGCCAGTTGTTGGCGGCGAAGTGATTACTGGCTCTTCTCGCATGAAAGCAGGTACAGCACAAAAATTGGTGCTGAATATGCTGACTACAGGTTCTATGATCAAAATGGGTAAAGTTTACGGTAACTTGATGGTGGACGTGGAAGCCACTAACGCCAAACTGGTGGAAAGGCAGAAACGTATTGTAATGCAGGCGACGGATTGTAGCCGTGAGCAGGCAGAGCAAGCGCTCGCGCAGTGTCAGCATCATTGTAAAACCGCGATTGTGATGGTGTTAACCGGTATGAATGCCGGACAAGCTAAACAGGCGTTACAAACGAGTAATGGGTTTATTCGTGCGGCAATTAGTGAGAAGTAACACTAGCTAATTTATTTATATTCGCCGGAAGAGAATATAACGGCGCGGCTTATGGCGTTTGTATGGTAACTTAGCCTGATTATTGCTGATACAAGCGCCATTTCTTCTCCGTTTTGGTACTGAATCACTAATATCCGGCGCTTTAAGTTGCTTTTTGCGCCAAAATGAGTAAAATTTTCGGGCTTTTTATATTGCACCAGACCCCGTTCCTCGATGGGGTCTGTGTGTTTTATTAACTAAAGAGGATGTTATGGTAACAATTCGTTTAGCTCGTGGCGGCGCTAAAAAGCGTCCGTTTTATCAAGTTGTTGTGACCGATAGTCGTAATGCACGTGATGGTCGCTTCATCGAACGCGTAGGCTTCTTCAACCCGATCGTTTCTGGTCAGGCTGAACGTCTGCGTTTAGATCTGGACCGTATCAATCATTGGACTGGTCTGGGTGCAACTGTTTCTGATCGCGTTGCTGCGCTGATCAAAGACGCAAACAAAGCTGCATAATTTGTCTGGGTGTCTGCAATGAGCAAGCTGCTAAATCCGGTAGTGCTAGGGAAACTAGGTTCTACATATGGAATTCGGGGTTGGCTCAGAGTGTTCTCATCCACCGAGCAGTCTGAAAGTATTTTTGATTATCAGCCGTGGTATATCCAACGTGCTGGTGAATGGCAGGTTATCGAGCTGGAAAGCTGGAAACGCCACAATCAGGATTTGATTATCAAGCTGAAAGGTGTTGATGATCGTGAAGTTGCTAATGGATTAACCAATTGCGAAATTGCCGTTGATTCAGCGCAGCTCCCTGCACTGGAAGAGGGTGATTACTACTGGAAAGACCTTTTAGGTTGCCAAGTGGTAACAACTTCAGGTTATGAACTGGGTAAAGTCACTGACATGATGGAAACGGGTTCTAATGATGTTCTGGTGGTTCGGGCGAACCTGAAAGATGCTTTTGGCGCAAAGGAACGTTTAATTCCGTTCCTTGATGGGCAAGTTATCAAAAATGTAGATCTCACTGCTCAATTGATTGAAGTCGATTGGGATCCCGGTTTTTAACTCCGTATCACTTTGTTGATTTAAATATCATTGATTTAACATTGTACGGTAGTAGCAAATGGAACGTTAAGTATGTGGATTGGTGTTATTAGCCTGTTCCCCGAAATGTTCCGCGCGATTACTGATTATGGGGTAACCGGCAGAGCAGTAAAAAATGGCCTGCTGAGTGTAAATTATTGGAGTCCTCGCGACTTCACCTATGATCGACATCGTACTGTAGATGATCGCCCATACGGCGGTGGTCCGGGCATGTTGATGATGGTTCAGCCCTTACGGGATGCAATACACGCAGCAAAAGCAGCGGCAGGCGAGGGGGCGAAAGTTATTTATCTTTCCCCGCAGGGGCGCAAACTTGACCAACAAGGTGTTTGCGAACTGGCAACGAATCAGAAGTTAATTTTGATTTGCGGTCGGTATGAAGGCGTGGATGAGCGCGTAATCCAGACCGAAGTCGATGAAGAATGGTCTATCGGTGATTATGTACTTAGCGGCGGCGAGCTTCCTGCTATGACATTGATTGATTCCGTTGCCCGTTTTATTCCGGGTGTGCTGGGGCATCAAATGTCAGCAGAAGAGGATTCGTTTGCTGACGGTTTGTTGGACTGTCCGCATTATACTCGCCCTGAGGTGTTAGATGATATGGAAGTACCGTCGGTATTGCTGTCGGGAAACCATGAGCATATTCGCCGCTGGCGCATGAAGCAGTCGTTGGGTCGAACATGGCTTAGAAGACCTGAGCTTCTAAAAAGCCTAGCTCTGACTGATGAGCAAGCAATGTTGCTTAAACAGTTCCAGCAGGAACACAAGCAGCAAGACTAATAAGGGAAAGATATTCGTTCCCGCAGTTTCAGTTTACCTAGGGTAAGAGAGATATTATGAGCAACATTATTAAGCAAATTGAACAAGAACAGATGAAACAAGACATACCTGCATTCCGTCCGGGTGATACCGTGGAAGTGAAGGTATGGGTCGTTGAAGGTAGTAAGAAACGTCTGCAGGCATTCGAGGGCGTGGTTATCGCTATTCGTAACCGCGGTCTGCACTCTGCATTCACTGTTCGCAAGATTTCTAACGGCGAAGGTGTAGAGCGTGTATTCCAAACTCACTCTCCAATCATTGATAGCATTTCTGTTAAACGTCGTGGTGCCGTTCGTCAGGCTAAACTGTACTATCTGCGTGAGCGTGCTGGTAAGTCTGCTCGTATCAAAGAGCGTCTGGGCAGCAAAGCTTAAGCAACATCCGAAAGTTATTAGTTATATGAAAGGCTTGGCATTTGCCAAGCCTTTTTTACGTCTTAAATTCTTGCAAACTGTAGTTAATTTAACCTGAGTTTCGGATAAGTAGCTATATTATTACGATAAATTTCAGATAATTATGCTATTTTTCGTAGATACCGTCTTGCCAATCATTTGGCAAGTGGTATTTCTGCCATAAATGGTTGCCCTGATTTCAATACACCATAAGCCAGTTGCAGCAGTTTTTTCATTGCTGCACACAC
>JAISKF010000050.1 GCA_031261005.1 Enterobacteriaceae bacterium
AGACTGGTATAACCATGTACGCATCAAGCCATCGCTAAAAGGACTGAGTCCAGTGGAATACCGAACTCAGTACCAGAAAGCCTCTTAAGGGGATGTCTAACTTTTGGGGTGCAGTTCACGACCTGCCGCCCGCATAAACAACGCTGGGTTCACGGCGACAGATTGTCGTCCCTACAAAATTTATTTGCGCGCGGTTGAACGCTAAACAGCAGGCATTGCCTCTAACGGAATAATCGCCCCGCGATATTGAATCACAGTACTTGCTGTCAGATGCCCGCGAATCGCCGCATCAACCACATTTCCGCCTTGCAGACGCACTGACAAATAACCCGCGCTGAAAGAGTCTCCGGCAGCAGTAGTATCAACAACTTTCTCTTTTGGCAGTTTCACCGCAGGGACAACTTCCAACTCATTGTTTGCTGCGACGATACAAGCATCAGCACCGCGTTTAATCACAATTTCACTGACGCCTAATGCGCGAGTACGCGTAATGACTTGCTCGTAAGGTTCTTCACCCCATAGTAAATCCTCGTCGTCAAGCGTAAGGAACGCAATGTCAGTACAAGCCAGCACATCATGATAAACCTGCTGTGCTTCTTCGCGGCTTTGCCATAAGCGCGGGCGATAGTTGTTATCAAAAATCACTTTACCGCCATTTTTACGGCATTCCAGCAGCAACTTGATCAGTTTTTCGCGGCTCTCTTTATTTAAGATCGCCACACTGATACCGCTTAAATAGATATAATCAAAATGTGCTAATTTCTGGCAAATTTCGTCGGATTTTTCCCGCAGCAACCAGTAACGAGCTGCGGCATCATTACGCCAGTAATAAAATTTACGCTCGCCGCGATCATCGGTTTCAATGTAATACAGACCGGGCATTTTATCGGGGAACTGCTGGATCAAATCTGTTTTGACGTTCTCTTTTTGCCACGTAGTCAGCATTTGATCGCTGAATGTATCTGTACCCAGCGCAGTAACATAATGGACAGCAAGTTTATCCGCCGGTACCTGACGTGCGATATAAACCGACGTGTTCAGTGTATCGCCGCCAAATCCGCGACTGACATCTTTTCCCTTTTCAGAGAGTTCAATCATACATTCGCCGATAACGGCAATTTTTTTGCTTTGGCTAGTCGTCATAGTAAAAGGTTCCAATCTTAATTTGAGTGGGAATTGGAGTTAGTTTTATGACTTATTGACATAGAGTCAAGACAAAATAAAACGCTATTTCAATTTTATATATAAAGCGCCGATAACATCACGTTCTGGGTTGATTCTCTTTAGCAGTAGCAATCCATGCAGCACAAAACAACGTGAGACGGGCAAAGAAATAGAAGAACGCCATCAAGCCAATAATAGAGCCAAATGCCGCGCCAGACGGAGATTCAGCCAGTCGCGGTAAAACAATCGTCATAATGAATTTGATCACTTCAAAGCCGATCGCTGCCAGCAACGAACCTTTTATTAACGCCTTAGTATTCAGCCGGTTTTTAGGCAATATCCAGAAAATCCACAGGAACATAAAATAATTTGCAGTGATGGAAATCAGCATCGCGATCAGCAGCATCACCGGTCTTAACCAGCTAATCCCCTCCAACCCTAAAGCGTGAACGGTAGCGATTTGCGCGGAACTGGCAAAAGAAGTGATGGCAGTGGTAATCAGTAACGCCAGAATCAGACCAATGAGCGAAATTAAATCTTTAATATATTTGAAGTAGATTTTTTCCTGCTCATCGGGATTCCGCTCCCAAACATCACGCGTTTGCGCGCGCACGGCTTCCCGCAGATTTCCCATCCAGCTAATACCGGAATACAGCGCCACCAACAAACCCGTCAACCCGACAGTAGTACGCTGGCTAATTGCTGTATTCACGGTATTTTCAAGGGTTTTAACCAGACTAGGATCAGACACACTGCGGACAATCTTCTCAATTAATCCTGCTAGTAATTCAGGGTTAGACGCAAGAACAAATCCGGCAGCGGCGAATGACACCATTAAAATTGGGATCAGCGACAGGAAAGAGAAGTAAGTAATCGCCGCACCAAACTGACTGCCCATGCGATCATTAAAGCGATCCGTTGCCCGCAGTAAATGTGCGATAAAAGGGATTGTCTTGATTCTATCTACCCAGCGGGTAGCGGTTTTAATGGTCTTTTTCATCAATGAATTCTTTGTTTACTGAAAAGTGAAATATCTCACTTGTATGTTTTTGATAGTAGCAAAATTTGCTCGAATCGCCTGATTTGCCCCTGAAATTATTTTCCCTAATAACCTAGCTTTCGTTGATTGATTTGAAAACAACGTGGGCATTAAATCAAGATTAGAAGAGTATTTATTTTGAAGGGCGTCTGGACAATGTGATCGCTTTATAATGGCTAAATCATCGTAACACAGAATATTAAACACTCTCTATCATCTAACTAATGGTATGGATTTAAAAAGAAAGACTCCCCTTTTAGTATTTCCTCTATATATCCCTCATCCAGTAAAACACTTGCATTCTTTTTAAATCGCTTCCGCCAATCAGGTAACCACCAGTAATTTACAGATGTACTATATAACTCATAGTCTGGTTTAATAATAAATGTAGCAACCGTTTCATTAATAATATTACGCTCAAAGAGATCATTAGCTACATCCATAAAACACATGTATTCTCTGATAGGGAGTTTTTGCATGACCATTGCCGTATAGACTTTTTGACTTTCATCATACTCTGGACTGGATA